>JAVVEH010000034.1:0-47345 GCA_032251435.1 Lentisphaeria bacterium
TTGGATATTGGATGTTCCGTGTTGGATATTGGATGTTCCGTGTTGGATATTGGATGTTCCGTGTTGGATGTTGGATATTCAAATCTTCTCTTCGAACGTCTTTATGGCTGGCATTTCGTCTTTTTCATTTGCCCTCATTCTCATACACATGTATCTTAAGGAGAACTATCCGGTTTTCACGGATGGGTTTTCGAGCCTGTGCCTGGACGCGTTGAAAAGGAGTTGACATGAAGCTTGTCCTGACAAATTTCAGCATGAAACACCCCCGTTTCGTTGTGGGGTTGACATTGTTGGCTGTTCTTGTTCTCGGCACTCAGTTTCCCCGTGTCCGGTTTGACACTGATCCGGAAAACATGCTTGACGCGGATGAGAAGGTCCGGTTGGAGCATCACCGGATTAAAGAGCTCTTCTCGCTCTACGATTTTGTCATTGTCGGGGTGGTGAATGAGGACAATGAGCATGGTGTTTTTAATCCGGGAACCTTAAGCCGGATTCATACCCTCACGCGTCAATTGGCGTCTTTAAGCCGTTCGCCTGAAGGGTTGCCCCAGGTGCGGGAGGCGGGGGAAGCCGGGGGGAAACGGGTGATCGACCTGTCTCCGGCCGGCATGATCCCCACGCTGATGAATGTCGCCTTCCGGCATGATCCGAACCGGTTATTCACGGCGGAGGGAGACAGCGCCATCATCGCCCGGGAAATCATCGCTCCCAGTGTGGTGGATAATCTCCGCCAGGCGGAGTTTGGCTCATTGAAGATTGAATATCTGATGGAGACCCCTCCCGTGTCCCAAGCGGAATGTGACCGTATCCGTGAAGACGCCATGAGCAATCCCCTTTACCGGGACACACTGGTGTCAAGCGACGGCGCCGCCGTCGCCTTGTATATTCCCATTAAAGAGAAAACATTCAGTTACACTGTCGCCAATCTGGCCCGGGAACTGACGAAAGACTGGCCGGCCGAGGACGCGGTTCATATCACGGGTCTGCCCGTGGCGGAAGACACGTTCGGCGTTCAGATGCTGGTGCAGATGGCCACCTCCGCGCCTCTGGCGGGCATCATGATTTTTATCCTGTTGCTGATCTTTTTCCGGCGCGTCTCGCTGATTATCGCGCCCATGCTTTTAGCGGGGGTGACCATTGTCTGCACGATGGGGTTGCTGATCGGGGCCGGGTTCCCGGTGCATATCATGAGTTCGATGATCGCCATCTTTCTGATGCCCATCGCCGTGGCGGACTCGGTTCATATTCTGAGTGAGTATCACGACGTGGCCCACCGCTTTGATTCCAAACAGGACGCGATCCGGCATGTGGTCGGCCATTTATTCATGCCCATGCTTTACACCAGCACAACCACCTTCGCCGGGTTCGCGTCTTTGCTGACCACACCGATTCCTCCCGTGCGGATTTTCGGTGGATTTGTCGCCTTTGGTGTCGCCGCCGCCTGGCTGCTGACGATGACCTTTGTTCCCGCTTACATCATGCTGTTCACCTCGAATAAAATGCTGGAGGCGCCGTCTGACGGAGCGGGAGGACATCCGTCGCCAATGATGAACACCTTGCTTAATAAGTTGGGGAATGTCAGTTATCTGCATTGGCGGCTAGTCCTGGCGGCCGTAGTAGCCGTGGCGGCGTTTTCCATTGTGGGGATCACAAAAATAAATGTGAACGACAACCCCGTGAAGTGGTTTACTCCCGATCATGAGATACGGGTGGCCGACCGGGTGATGAACGATCATTTCGGCGGCACGTACACCGCTTATTTGACCCTGGCCCCGGTGACGGCGGAAGATGTCACCTGCCATGAGAAAGCGGCGCTGATACGGCAACGCGTCGTCAAACATTTCGGAGCCAAAATGCCTGCGGAAACCGCGGTGTTTAAAGAACGCTTTGACGCTCTCAGTCAACGGCTCTGCAATATGGAAACCTGTGATCCCAATCTTTGTTTTCTGGAATTGAACAAGCTGGCCAGCGAATTGGACGCGGCGGGCCCCCGGCGCTGGCAACGGCTGGGGGACACGATTAATTACCTGGATCCGGAAGGGCTGACGATGACATCCCTGCGCGAACGCTTGCTGCGGGACGGCCAGCCGGAGGCCTTAGTGGAAACCTTGCTGGCGGACGCCAAACTTCGTGACCCGTTGACCGGAGAAGCTCTGATGAATCAAGCGATCGCGGTGTGTGATGATTATTCCTCCGATAGTTTTGGCCGGTTTATGCAGTCGCTTGAAACAGACATATCCGCTCCGCTGTTTAAGCAGCCGGAAGTTCTGGCCTATGTGGAGGATCTGCAAGCGGCTTTGGCGGCCATCCCCGTTGTCGGCAAGACCAGCTCCGCGGTTGACGCGCTGAAGAAAGCCGCTTTCGAGTTGCGGTATATTGATCCGGCCGCCTACCCGGAATCAGAACGGGACAAAATCGCCGCCCGGAACGAGGCGAATTTCTCGATCCCCGCGTCCGCCGCGGCGGTCGGCCAGGTCTACACCCAGTTAGAGGGAACCAAGAAAAAGGACAGCCTGTTTCACTTGGTCACCCGTGATTACCGGCAAGTCAATATCTGGGTGCAATTGAAAAGTGGAGACAACCGGGACATGGAAGATGTGTTGACCCGGGTGGATCGCTTTATCACCGCCAATCCGCCGCCCGTGAAGACGCATGTCAGCTGGGGAGGACTGACGTATATCAATGTTGAATGGCAGAAGAAGATGGTCGGCGGGATGGGCTTGGCCTTAGCCAGCAGCGCGGTGATTGTCTTTGTAATGATGCTGCTTTTGTTCCGGTCACCCGTTTACGGCTTGCTGTCCATGGTCCCGCTGACGGTGACCATCGCCTTTATTTATGGTCTGATCGGGTGGTTTGGCAAAGACTATGACATGCCCGTCGCGGTGTTGTCGTCGTTGACCCTGGGGTTGAGCGTGGACTTCGCCATCCACTTTTTGGAACGAACCCGGGAATTGTACAAGACCACCGGGGACTGGCGGCGCACCGTGACCGATATGTTTAATGAACCGGCGGCGGCCATTACCCGGAACGCGGTGACCGTGGCGCTGGGGTTTCTGCCTCTGCTGCTGGCGCCTCTGGTGCCTTACCGGACGGTGGGCTTTTTCCTGGCGGCCATCATGGCCGTGTCCTGGTTCGCCACGCTGATGATTCTGCCAGCGTTGATTACGTTGTTCGCTAAATTCACCCTTAAACAGGAGGAATGATTCCATGAAAAAGATGTTTTATCTCATAGCTGGTTTCGTGCTGGCCGCCGGACTCGGGCGCGCCGGGGAAGAGACCTTGACCGCTGAGCGTATCGCCGAAAAAGCCAACGCCGCGGCCTACTTCGCCGGCGATGATGGCCGGGCCCGGGTGACGATGACTATCGAGGATGGCCGCGGCGGCCAGCGGACCCGGGAATTCACTATTCTGCGCATGAATGTGGGAAAAGACCAGAAGTTTTATGTCTATTTTGAGGAACCCGCCGATGTCCGGCGCATGGCCTATCTAGTGTGGAAATACGCGGAAAAAGACGCGGATGACCGGTGGCTGTGGCTGCCCGCCTTGAACTTGGTGAAGCGAATCGCCCCCGGCGATAAACGGACGAGTTTTGTGGGGTCGGATTTTGTCTATGAGGATGTTTCGGGCCGCGCGCTGGCCGCCGATAAACGGGACCTGGTGGAAACCACCGACACGCAGTATGTGCTGAAAAACACGCCGAAAGATCCGGATTCGGTGGAGTTCAGCGCCTATACCGTATGGATTGACAAAGACACCTTCCTGCCCCGGAAAGCGGAATATCTTGACCGGGATGGACATGTTTACCGGCGGGTCGAGGCGGTCAAAGTGGAAACTGTGGACGGCTTTCCGACGGTCATGGAATCGACGGTCACGGATCTGAAAAACGGCTCGTCGACCACCAACGTCTTCACCAAGGTGGAATACAATATCGGCCTGAAAGAAAACCTGTTCACCGAACGGTTTTTGCGTCGGGCTCCCCGGGAGGTGCGGTAGACAGAAACAGTCGAACATCCAACGCTCAACGTCCAAATTAAACGGTGGATCTTGAAATAGAGGATCGCCGTCGCGGCGATGAAACAATGGAACGGCCAAAAGGAGTAGGAAAAAAGATGAAGATCGCGCGAATGTTGGTCTTGGCGGTATGCCAATGGTGCGCCGTCACGGCGTTGACCTTGGATGATTTAGGGGTTGATGTCAATGGCTTTGTCGATCTGCGGGCCGGCAGCCGGGTGACGAGTGATCCCAATATGCCCACGGCCACATTGGGCGAAACACGCCTCCAGCTGGATTTGGGCGGCATGCCAAAATGGTTTCAGTGGCAGGTGAAAACGGATGTCTACTATGATTGGGAAGCGGTGGATCACAGCTTTGATTTGGACACCGGCCGCGGCCCGGTTGATTCGCGTCAGGCGTATGTGTTATTCAGTCCGATCGCATTGATGGATGTGAAATTAGGCCGCCAGACCTTGACGTGGGGAACCGGTGACCTGCTATTTATCAACGACCTCTTTCCCAAAGACTGGCAGTCCTTTTTTCTCGGCCGGGACGAGGAATATTTAAAAGCCCCTTCCGACGCGGTGTTCATCAGCCTCTTTCCCGGCCCGGTGAATATTGACATCGCTTACATTCCCCTGTTTGACGCCGATCGCTATGTGCGGGGGGAACGTCTGTCGTATTTTAATCCGCTGGCGGGGGATGTGGTGGGACTGAATGGCATGATTGAGGCGGATACCCCGGATTCCTGGTTCCGGGACCATGAGGTGGCTGTCCGGTTAAGCCGGAATGTGCGGGGATTTGAATGGGCCGCTTACGGGTATCACGGTTTTTGGAAAAGCCCGGCCGGGTTTGACCCCGTCCAAGGCGTGGCGACGTTTCCCCGTCTGAATGTGTGGGGAGCGAGTCTTCGGGGCGCTTTGGGCGGCGGCGTGGCGAACGCCGAAGTCGGTTATTACGACTCCCGGGACGACGGGAATGGTGACGATCCCTTCATCCCCAACAGTGAGTGGCGGGCGTTAATCGGCTATGAACGGGAGGTGGCCCGAAATGTGTCTGTGGCGGCGCAGTATTATGTGGAATGGATGCAAGACTACAGCGCCTATGCCAGAAACCAGCCCGCGGCCGCCAGCCAGGCGCGGGAAGACCGTCATTCCGTCACCTTGCGGATCACTCAATTGCTGCTTGATCAGAATTTGCGGGTGTCGCTGTTTTTGCGGTATGGATTGACCGAGCAGGATGGGTACATCCGTCCGAGTCTCAGTTATAAGATCAATGACGCGTGGGAAGCGGGTGTCGGCGCCAGTCTGTTTTTCGGCCGAAAAAACGACACATTCCTGGGGCAGTTTGAATCCAATTCCAATGTCCATGCGTCGATCCGCTATACATTTTAACTGACGAGAGTGTTCAAATGGACATACTAATCGCTTTGGGATTGACCGCTTTCGCCGGACTCGCCACGGGTATCGGCAGCTTTCTGGCGTTTTTCGCGAAACGGCGGAATGGCCGGTTTCTCGCCATCAGCACGGGTTTTTCGGCCGGTGTCATGCTCTATGTGTCCTTTGTGGAAATCTTTTTCAAAGGGGCGGAATCGCTTCACAAAGCCTATGGTGAAGTGTTGGGAAACTGGGTCAATGTGGCCAGTTTTTTCGGGGGCATTCTCCTGATCGCCTTGATTGACCACTTTATCCCGTCGGCCGAAAATCCGCATGAGGTTCACAGCCGGGAGGAGATGGAGCCCCTGCACAATCCGCTGGCGGAAGAGCCGGATTTTCAAGCCATCGCCGATCATCCCGACATGGCTCCGCCCGGCGGGCACGATCACCGGGTGGATTCCCATAAACTCTTACGCATGGGCATGTTCACCGCCCTGGCCATTGGCATTCATAACTTCCCGGAAGGCCTGGCCACGTTTTTGGCGGCCTTGGAAGATCCCGGGGTTGGAGCGGTGATCGCGGTCGCCATCGCCCTGCACAATATCCCCGAAGGAATGAGTGTGTCAGTTCCCATTTATTACGCGACCGGCAACCGGAAAAAAGCCTTCTTTTATTCCTTCTTGAGCGGTTTGGCGGAACCGGTCGGAGCGATCATCGCCTATGTGCTCATCCGGCTGTTTCTAGGCTCATCCGGCGGGGGGATCCCCCCGCAGATCATGGGTGTTTTATTCGCCGGCGTGGCTGGCATTATGGTGTATATCAGCCTGGATGAGCTGTTGCCCACCAGCCGGGCCTACGGGAAAGGGCATGACAGCGTGTTGGGTTTAGGCGCCGGCATGCTGGTGATGGCCGTAAGTCTACTGCTCATGCAGTAGATTTTCCCGATCTGTCAGTCATGCCGACGGCGCGGGGAGTGGCTAAAAGTCAACGGAATCAAATTGGGGCAGGTAGTCCCGGTTGGCTTCGAACATCTCCTTGACCATGTCCCGAATTTCGTGAAGGGAAAGCACGGCGGCGGTCAGCGGGTCGTTGGCGACCGCGGCGAAAATAAGGTGCGGATTGCCGGTCAAAGATCCTTCAACGGCCATCATTTCATTGGTGGCGCTGAGGGAGGTGAGGGGGACGACAGGCAGGGGTAGCGGCCCAATGTGGATGGGTTCGAGTTTCCCGCGGCTGGCGAGTACGGGCACTTCCACGCAAGCGCCGTCCGGCAGGTTGTCAATCAAACCGGTATTAGGCACATTGCCGTTGAATTTAAACAAGCCGCCGCCCAAATACGCGTTGATAATGTTGGAGGCGTATTCGTGACTTCGGGCCAGTTTTTTCGCCCGCTTTTCCGGATCATCCCAGCTCGGATCCTCGATCCACTCCTGGAATTTTTCCGCCCAGTCATTTTCCCGATTCCGGTATTCATTCAAAATATAAGCGTGAACCCCGGGGTTCCAGCCTGTGCCATTGACGCAGTAGCGCTCAATCAGATCCGGCCGTTTACGGAACCACCAGTTGTATTCGGAGTTATGCCCGCTGGACTCGGTGACGTAATATCCGAACGCTTTAAACATTTCGTTACGGACTTGTTCCTCATTAAACATGGCCTCGTCGTTCCAGACTTTATCTCTGAGAACAGGATAGAGATCTTTGCCCTGATGCTCAAATTTTGTGTACCAGGCTAAGTGGTTGATGCCGCCACAGGTGTAGTCCACCTCCTCCTTCGGCACCCCCGCCCATCTGGCCAGCATCCCCGCGGTCCCCTGGACACTGTGGCAGAGGCCGGTCACACGAATGAAACTCGTCCGTTGCATGCCGTGGCAAAGCATGGCCATGGGATTGGTGTAGTTGAGCATGATGGCGGCGGGGCAGAGCTCTTCCATATCCTTGCAGATGGCGAGCATTTCCGGCAATGTGCGCAAGGCGCGGAAAACGCCGGCCGGGCCGCGGGTGTCGCCGACATTGATGTCAACGCCGTATTTTTTAGGAATGAGGACATCGTGCTGCCAGATGTCACAGTTGCCACAGAGAATGGTGACCATCACCGCGTCGGCGCCGGCCAGGGCTTTCCGGCGGTCAGTCGTGGTTTCAATCGTGGCCGGGTATTGTCCCGCGTCAATAATTTTCTGACAGGCCTGCCGGGCCATTTCCAAGCGGCCTTCATGGATGTCGACCAGAGAGAACGTCGCGTCTCTGAGACGATCAAAGGTCAGCATGTCTTTGACAATTGTGCGGGTGAACCCAAAACTGCCGGCGCCGATGAATACGATTTTAGCCATGCTCAGATCCTGAATGTGATGAGACTGTTTTTGTTGAAGAAGGGACGAGTAACGTAACTTGGACTTGAAACCGCGCAACGTCTGAAAGATACGTATATACGAAAAAAATGGATGCATGGCCGCTTGTGGAAAAAATCGTCGCGAACCCGATGTCAATGAGGAGATGTCCGCATACCGGTGTCAGCGCCGTGATCAGCGGTGTCCCGCGTCAGATCGCGTCCCGCCGTTTTGGCGTGTCGAAAGAGGGTGTCCAGGACGGCGGAAAATCGTTGCCGCGCGCAACTTGTTCGGATCGCTCCGGTCTCATTTGTTTCTATTACTGATAAAACGGGGTTCGCTATGAAAGCATGTGAGTCACAACCCTTTCTTTGCTGGAAATCCGGTGTTTCTTTTGCGGTTATCCTGTTCTTTGGAGGAATGATTATGTTCGCCGCCACCAATAAACAACCCGTGTTCACGCCTCCGACCGAGGCTGTGACCTTGAATGAACTCACGCCGACTGAAAAGCGGGTGATTATCGACAAGGGAACCGAACGGCCCTTTACCGGTAAATACAACGATCATCATGAAAAAGGGGTGTACACCTGTCGGCAATGCGGGGCGGAGCTATATGAATCAGATGACAAATTCTCATCTGGTTGCGGCTGGCCCAGCTTTGACGATGAGATTGACGGCGCGGTTCGCCGCGTGCCTGACAAAGACGGTCGCCGGACAGAGATTATCTGCGCCCGCTGTGACGGGCATTTGGGTCATGTGTTCATCGGCGAGGGATTCACCGAAAAGAACACCCGGCACTGTGTGAACTCCATATCCCTCGATTTTACGCCGGCTGAGAAACGAGGCCGGAAACCGGATCCGCAACGGGCGATCTTCGCCGGGGGCTGTTTTTGGGGCGTGGAATATTATTTCGATAAAATGCCTGGGGTTCTGAAAGCGGAATCCGGCTATATCGGCGGAAAAACAAATAACCCCACGTATCAAGAGGTCTGTCACAAAAAGACCGGCCATGCGGAAGCGGTTCAAGTGACCTTTGATCCCGAAAAGGTGTCCTATGAGACGCTGGCGAAAGTTTTCTTTGAGATCCATGATCCCACCCAGATGAACCGGCAGGGACCTGATGTCGGTGACCAATACCGGTCCGCCGTCTTTTATCTCGATGACACCCAGAAAGACATTGCGGAAAAACTGATCGGGCAATTAAAAGAAAAAGGGTTCAAGGTTGTGACGGATGTGGTCAAAGCAGGTGAATTCTGGCCCGCTGAGGACTATCATCAGGATTATTATGACCGCAAAAATGACGAGCCTTATTGCCACCGCCCGGTGAAACGATTCGATTGATACGCCTCACCGCCGGCGCTGATGTCCGATTGGACGCGGTCAACCAGTCCACCCGCGTTCCGGCCATGCGCGTCAGGGGCGCCAATAGGCGTCGACAGCTTGTTTGGCCAGGTGGACATAGTGCCGTCCCCTCTCAAAATCGCCAAAGATGGTCCCGACTTCGCGTTGGGCGATCTCGAACAGGCAGCCGCTGGCGGCTTCGCAGACGCTCTTAAAATAAGCTGTCAGGGCCGCGTCGTTCATCGGTCCGTCACAGGTCACAAACTCGGCCCTCGGTTTGCTATAGTAAACGACACGGGTGCCGCGAAGAAATTCTCCGATTTGAGGTTCATTGTTGAAGGGAGAAACCGACAACTTGCGCAAATGTCCCCATGTTGACAGGTAGTCTGGCCAAATCGCGTCAACGCGTTCGCAACATCCATAGGAGAGCAGTCCAAACCGGTCGGCCAGCCGTTGCTGGTAGGGAAAGACAAATTCGCCGAAGGTCTCTGCTGAGACCGCCGTGGTTTCCTGAGATTCGAGGAAGCCCCAGCACTGTGTCGTCCGGGTCACGTCCTTGGCGGGCAATTCATTGGTGAAGGCGAAGGATTCCTGGGCCAGGGGACTGAAGCCATTGGTCGGGAGCAGCAGGTGTTCCTCTTCCAGGAAGTCGTAGTACTGTTCATAAATCCGGGTCGCCATCTCCATCGCCGCGTGAATCGCCTCCGGACAGTCGAACATGGCGATGTAATAGGCTTCCATACCCATGAGATGGACGAGCGGGTTGGTGATCGCTCCCGACAAGCTGCCCATGACCATGCGCACGGGCAGAATGTCCCCCAGGATGTCTTCAATAAACGCGCGCCGGCGTTCCGTGCCTTCCCGGTCGACACCGAATGATCCCCCGCGTAGTTTGTCGATCTCCGCCGCCAGGTCGGTGATGACCGGGTCAATATGAAAGCCCTGGGGGTTGTCACCTTGAGGCCGTGTGATTCCCGGGGAGATGCCAAAGGGTTTCACATAGGCGTGCCAGGACATGTCAAAGGTCGGTGAGATCGGCGTGTCGTCGTCAAACAGTTCGCGTCCGGCCAGAGTGCTCAGGAGGGTGGCTTCGATTCGCCGCGCCTGTTCTCCTTCGCACTGGAGGCGCGGAGTGATGACCTCGTGGCGGAAGTTGGAGAACAATAACCGAACCGGCGGAGATTCACGGCGGCCTTCCGCCTGCGCCCGCCATTTTTTCAAGATGACATCATTTTCCGGGGCGTTCGCATAGTCGAGCTGGCGTTGTGCCCGCTCCCTTAATATCCCGCGGTCCCGTGTCGAAATAGAGTTCATGTGCGTTCCTTAAATTTAGTCTGGGTGCCGACGCGCGCGTGGGCAGTGGTCCAGTCGTCCGCGCTCCCGCGTCCGTCGGCGAAAGGCGAATAACACTCAAATATAACCGTGTTTGAGGCGTTGGAACGGCCGCGGATGATAAAAAATCAGGGAATCTCACCGGAAAACACCGACTGGGTGCGAAAGTCTCTCCCTGTGACACCGGAACGCGCTCTCCGCGGTCAGGTGAGAACTTGGAGCTAGAATCCGTGTCAGAACTTTCGTTCCGCGGGGGCGCGATGGGTGTCGTCGCTCGTAATCGCTGTGACCGCCTCTGTGATTTCGACTCCGATAGCGATTTGGAAAACGTCTGACAATCTACGGAAATGACTTGCGCCCCATGGCGATGTCAGCGGTTGTATTTAAGGCGGAACACGTATACATTACCGCTTGTTTTTCTGAAAATTGTCAGTATGCGGAATGCCGCGTTTTTCATAGGATTTTATTATGGCTTTACTCCTTTCAGCTAATGATGTTCGCCAGGCCCTGCCGATCAAAGACGCCATTGAGACCTCACGCGAGGCGTTCAGGGAGTTGGCTCTTGGCAATGTGAACATGCCCCTGCGGATTCATTTAAAGACTCTGCCTGACGATGGTGATATTTTGGTGATGCCCTCTCATATCCCGCAGACCGGGATGGTGGGGGTGAAACTTGTCAAAATTTTCAAGGCCAACCCGGCCCGGGGATTGCCCTTTATCCAGGGCTTGGTCATTGTCAGCGATGACAGCAATGGGGCCATTTTGGCCATTATGGACGGTGCCGCTTTGACGGCGTTGCGCACGGGCGCCGCGAGCGGGCTGGCCACGGATCTATTGGCCCGTAAAGAGTCGCGGGTCGTGGCCGTTTTCGGGGCTGGGGTTCAGGCGCGCACGCAGTTGGACGCGGTGCGCTCGGTGCGCGACATTCGTGAAGTCAGGATTCACGATCACGTCCCCGGTGCCGCCGACCGGTTCGCCCGTAAACTGGAAGCTGAAACCGGCCTTTCGGCCCGGGGGGTTGATTCCGGCCGGGAAGCGCTGGACGGCGCCGACATTGTCTGCGCCGCGACAACCTCGCCGGTTCCCGTGTTTCGTGACGTGGACGTGGGACCTGGCACCCACATCAACGCCATCGGTTCTTTCCGGCCTGAAGTCCAGGAGATCTGCGAGGGGACGGTGGTGCGCAGCAAGACGGTTGTCGACCTCAAAGAGATGGCTTTGGCCGAGTCTGGCGATTTGATCATTCCGATTCAGCGGGGTCTGATGACAGAGAAGGACATCCATGGTGATCTCGGGGATGTCCTGATCGGGCGGCTGCCCGGGCGGGAAAATGATGAGGAAATCACCTTGTTCAAATCCGTGGGACTGGCGATGCAGGATCTGGCGGCCGCCGCCCGAATCATTGAAAACTGCCGAACGATGAATATCGGCACGACATTCTCTTTCCAGGACTGAGTATCATGATCGCTCCAAGAAAACACACGACGGATGGTCCCCAGCGGGCTCCCGGATCCGAAGGGAACTATTATCCGGCCCCCGAACCGGATGCCATTGGCCCGGGAATGAACCCGCGTATCCAACGTCTGCGCAAAGCCAGTTACGAGGCGACACCGTCGCTGTCCATTGAACGGGCGTTGATTGAAACGGCGTTTTATAAGGAAAACTACGGCAAATATTCGATGCCGGTTCTCCGGGCGTTGAATTTTATGGAGCTGTGCCGGCGCAAGACGATTTATATCGGCGATGATGAACTGATTGTCGGGGAACGGGGGCCGCGCCCAAAGGCGGTGCCGACCTTTCCGGAATTGACCTGCCATAGTGTCGAGGATTTTCATGTTCTCAACAGCCGGGAGATGCAACCCTATCACATCAGCCAGGAGGACATCGACACCTACGAACGGGAAGTCATTCCGTACTGGCGGGGCCGGACGATGCGTGAGCGGATTTTCAGCCACGTTCCTGAAAGCTGGCGCGCCCCGTATGAAGCGGGCTTGTTCACCGAGTTTATGGAGCAACGGGCGCCGGGACACACCTCTCTTGACGGCAAGATTTACCAGCGGGGAATGCTTGATTTTAAACAGGAGATCACCGAGCGGCTCGCGGCGCTTGACTATTTGAATGATCCCGAGGCCACAGACAAGGCCGAGGAACTTCAAGCCATGGCGATTTCGTGCGACGCGGTGATCGTCTTCGCTGAACGCCATGCGGATTTAGCGGAGAACATGGCCGCGGAGACGAAGGACGAGCGTCGGCGGGCGGAACTGCTCACCATCGCCAAGGTCTGCCGGCGGGTTCCCGCGCGTGCGCCGCGGACCTTCCATGAGGCCATTCAGATGTATTGGTTCACCCATTTGGGCACCATTACCGAACTGAACGGCTGGGACGCCATGAACCCCGGGCATTTTGATCAGCACCTGGCGCCTTTCTACGAGCGGGATGTGGCCGCCGGCGCGCTGACCCGCGATGAGGCGAAAGAACTTCTGGCCTGTTTTTGTATCAAGGTCAATAACCACACCGCCCCCCCGAAGGTGGGTATCACCGCCAAAGAAAGCGGCACCTATAACGATTTCACCAACATCAATATCGGTGGTGTCAGAGGGGATGGCTCGGACGGCACCAGCGACGTTTCCTACATCCTGCTTGAGGTGATCGAGGATCTTCACTTGCTGCAACCGGGTAATTCGGTTCATATCTCGGCCAAAACACCCGACACATTCCTGCATGCCGCCTGCCGGTTGATCCGCCAGGGGCACGGGTATCCGTCCGTTTTCAATCCCGACGTGTATGTCATGGAACTCATCCGGCAGGGGAAGAGCCTCACGGACGCCCGTGAGGGCGGTTGCAGCGGTTGCATTGAAGTGGGAGCGTTTGGCAAGGAGGCCTATCTTCTCACAGGCTATCTCAATGTGCCGAAGATTTTCGAGGTGACGCTGAACAACGGCGTTGATCCGGTGACGGGAAAAACCGTCGGCATCAGCACTGGCGATCCCCGCACGTTTGAAAACTTTGAGGCGTTGTATACCGCCTTCCATCAGCAGTTGACCTACATTGTCGATCAAAAAATCCGGGTCAGCAACTATATCGACCGCATGTTCGCCCGTTACTATCCGGCTCCCTTTCTGTCGGTTGTGATTGAGGATTGTATCGCCAAGGGACGTGATTATTACAACAGCGGGCCCCGGTACAACACCAACTATATCCAATGCTGCGGGCTGGGCACCGTCGCCGACAGTTTGCTGGCGGTGAAGACACATGTCTTCGATCAAGGGCGGTACGGCATGGATGACCTGCTTAAGGCGTTGTCAACCAATTTCGCGGATAACGAAGTCATGCGTCAGACGCTGCTGAATCGGACACCCTTTTTCGGCAATGACGACGAGGAAGCCGACAGCATGGCGGTGCGGGTTTACAATGATCTGATCGCGGCGATTGAGGGAAAACCGAACACCCGTGGCGGCGTGTTTCATTTGAATATGCTGTCGACCACCTGCCATATCTACTTTGGCAAAGTCTTGGGCGCGACCCCGAATGGCCGCCTGGCGGGCAAATCGATTTCGGACGGGACATCGCCGTCCCATGGCGCTGACACCCATGGCCCCGCGGCGGTGATCAAGTCACTTGGCAAGCTCGATCAAATTCAGTCAGGCGGAACCCTGCTCAATCAGCGGTTTCTGCCAAGTCTGCTGAGAACCGATAACGATATTAAAAAACTGGGCCATTTGATCCGCTCGTATTTCACCATGGGCGGGCATCATATCCAGTTCAACATCGTCGACACCGCCACCCTCAAAGCCGCTCAGGAATGTCCGGAAGACTACAAGGATTTGCTGGTGCGCATGGCCGGGTACAGCGACTACTTTAACGATATGAACGAAGATCTTCAGCAGGAGATCATCGAGCGTACCCAGAATGAGTGTTTTTGAGGGCGCCCCATGGGGATGGTTTTTGACATTAAACGTTTCGCGATTCACGACGGGCCGGGCATTCGGGTGACCGTTTTCTTCAAGGGGTGCCCGTTGCGCTGCGCCTGGTGCCACAATCCGGAAAGTATCTTCCCGGGCCGCCAGGTGATGTACACGGCGGGAAAGTGCATTGGTTGCGGACTCTGCGTCGAGGCCTGCCCCGAGAACGCCTGTCGTCTGGGTGTCGGCGGCTTGACTGTCGATGTTTCCGCCTGCGCGCTCTGCGGGGCGTGTGTGGATGCCTGTCCCGCCCGGGCGCTGGAGATGGTCGGCCAGGACATGACTGTGGCGGAGGTGCTGGCTGAGGTGGAAAAGGATCGGACACTGATCGACCAGTCCGGCGGCGGGGTCACGTTCTCCGGGGGGGAGCCGTTGAGTCAGCCGGTCTTCCTCAAAGAATTGCTCCAGGCGTGCGGGGAGCGTGGCCTGCACCGCGCGGTTGACACCGCTGGGCAAAGCCCAACCCGCACGTTGCTTGATGTGGCGAAGCACACGGACTATTTCCTGTTTGACCTGAAGATGATTGATCCTGACCGCCATAAACAGTGGACCGGTTGTGATAACACACTCATTTTAAAAAATCTTCAATCTCTGGCCGAGACCGACGCGCGCGTCGAAATTCGCATGCCGTTGATTGGGGGCGTGAATTGTGACACCGCGGCGGTTGAGGCGGCCGCGGCGTTTGTCGCGTCACTGCCCGGCAGCCCGCGGCCCGTTTCTCTGCTGCCGTTTCATAATCTGGCCACCGCCAAAGGTGTCAAGCTTAGAGAACCCCGGGATTTGACCGGCCTTTCCGAGCCTGAGCCCGCCACAATTGACCGTGTTGTCGCTCAATTCGCCGCCTATGGGCTTTCAGCCACAGTGGGCGGGTAGCTCAAAACATGCCTGAGGCAACGGTCAATTCCAGCCGCCAGCGGCGCTCTGACCTGTACGGATTGGCCGCCGTGTTTTGCTGGTCGACCGTGGCCACGGCCTTTAAGCTTAGTCTCGCCCACCTGACCCCTCCCCAGTTGCTGTTGGTTTCATCCATCGTCTGCTGGCTTTTTCTCGGGAGTATATTGGCCTGGCGTGGAACGCTTGGGATGGCGCTCTTCACGCTGAGGGGGTATAGCCGCCTGTCCCTGCTGATGGGAGCGATCAATCCATGCCTGTACTACTTGGTGCTGTTCGGGGCCTATGCGATGCTCCCCGCGCAGGAGGCGCAAGCGATCAATTACAGCTGGGCCTTGACCCTGTCGCTGCTGGCGGTGCCTCTGCTCGGCCACGCGCTGCGTCGGCGGGAGCTTTTGACCGCGCTTATATCCTATGCCGGTGTCGTGGTTATCGCCACCCGCGGCCAGGTGACACGGTTGGAATTCGCCAGTCCACTCGGGGTGACTCTAGCAGTGCTCAGCACCGTGTTGTGGTCATTATACTGGATTTTGAACACGCGGGACACCCGTGATCCCGTCACCGCTCTGTTTTTGAATTTCACCATGGCGTTGCCGATTCTGACGCTCTACTGTTGGCTCACGGGGGAATTGACCGATATTCCCAGGCGCGGCCTGCCCGGCGCGGCCTATGTGGGCCTGTTTGAAATGGGTGTCAGTTTTGTGCTGTGGTCGAAAGCCATGAAACTGACCGCCAGCGCCGCGCGCACCGCCACCCTTATTTTCATTTCCCCCGTCCTGTCCCTGGCGCTCATCGCCACCGTGCTGCGTGAACCGATCCGCGTGTCAACGCTGGTCGGGCTGGGGTTGATTCTCACCGGTGTCGCCCTGCAACGCGTGAGACCGAGGCGTTGACTAAGAACCACGATCCGGCCTCTGTATAAATCAGCCGGCTGGTCACGCCAAAATGACGATTCAGTCGTTTGTTCATTTTTCAGCTCATGCTATAGTGACGGACGATGAAAGGTCAAAAATCTGTATGCAGGAATTTCTCATGTCGCACGATCACCGGACAGTCGCTGTTATTCCCGCGCGCCATGCGAGCACGCGGTTCCCTGGTAAACCCTTGGCGGTTATCGCTGGCAAACCCATGGTTCAATGGGTCTATGAAAAAGCGCGCGGGGCCGCCTCCGTGGACGAGGTCATCGTGGCGACAGATGATCAGAGAATCATTGACGCGGTCGCCGCTTTTGGCGGCCGGGCGGTGATGACCTCGCCGGACCACCTGACCGGTACGGATCGTATCGCTGAAGCGGTCAAGGAGCTGGATGCGGATCTCATTGTCAATATTCAGGGCGATGAACCCCTGGTTCCCTCGGATGTGGTGGACCGCCTGGTGGCGGCGATGCGGTCGTCGGGCGCCGAGATGGGGACGGTCGCCGTCCCCTTTGAATATTCCGCCAACGCCCCGGAAAATCCGAACGCGGTGAAAGTCGTCACGGACAGTAATGGCTTCGCATTGTATTTCAGCCGGTCGCTGATTCCCTTTCCCCGTGCGGGGGGGCGGCCGGTTGAACCCCTGCTGCACTGGGGGCTCTACGCTTACCGGCGTGACTTTTTATATGATTTCGTCTCCTGGCCGCCCGGCCGTCTGGAACAGTGTGAAATGCTGGAACAACTTCGGGCGCTGGAAAACGGCGCCCGGATCATGGTGATTCAAGCGGCGGTGCGGAGTATCGGCGTGGACACCCCGGAGGATGTCGCCAAGGTGGAAGGCGCGTTGCTTTCATTGTGATTTGGGGATGTCTCTTATGCGTCTCCATAAGACTTTTGATAGTACTATGGGTCTTTTATGCGCATGGTCACTGAAAAAACTTGGCAAGGCCCTTTTTGGCTTTATATTATGAACCTTGATATGTCTTCAGGGCCGGGCGCAATTCCCGGACCGGCGGTGACAGCCCGCGAACCGATGCCCCCGGCGTCTTGGTTGACACGGTGAGATTCCGTGGCCGACAGTTACAGTCTGGATGGGAGAAGACGACTGGCGTGAGGCGCGATTTCCGCGCCCCCGCGGTTTTCCTTCCCTTCCTTGACAGTGTCCCTGAAAAGATCGGTGTGAACGCGCTGTTTAAAGGACGGGAAAATCTATGCGGAATCCGTTTGATCCAATTGACGAAGTCATCGCCGCTGTCGGGCGGGGGGAATTGGTGGTGCTCACGGATGACGCTGAACGGGAGAATGAAGGGGATTTGGTGATCGCGGCGGATGCCGCGACACCGGAAATCATCAACTTTATGGCCAAGTATGGCCGCGGATTGATCTGCGTGCCAATGACCGCTGACCGCTGTGACCGGCTCGCCCTGCGGGAAATGGCCGCGCCCGATGATCCTTTCCATACCGCTTTCACCGTGAGTGTGGACGCTAAAGACGGGGTGACGACCGGTATCTCCGCTCACGACCGCTGCCGGACTATTCGCAAACTGGCCGACGACACCAGTTCACCAGACGATTTCACTGTCCCCGGCCATATTTTCCCACTGACGGCGAAAGACGGAGGCGTGCTGGTCAGAGCGGGGCACACGGAGGCGGCGGTGGACCTGGCCCGGCTCAGCGGACGAGCCCCCGTGGGAGTCATTTGTGAAATCATGAATGATGACGGATCCATGGCCCGAGTGCCGGATTTAGTGGTTTTCGCCAAGGCGCATGGCCTGAAGTTTGGCTGTATCGCTGATTTAATTGAACATCGCAGTCATGAGAAATCGCTGGTTGATGAAGTGTCTGTGGTTAAATTGCCGACCCGCCATGGGATGTTCAACCTACACTGTTTTGTGTCCCGGATTGACGGCCGGGAACATCTGGCGGCGGTGTACGGGGACGTTAAAGGAAAGGAAAACGTGCTGGTCCGGGTTCACAGTGAGTGCCTGACCGGTGACGTGCTGCATTCCACACGCTGTGATTGCGGCGAACAATTGGAAACAGCCATGAATAAAATTGTGGAGGAGGGGGCCGGCGTGCTGGTCTATATGCGCCAGGAAGGCCGGGGCATTGGCCTGGTGAATAAACTGCACGCATACCGGCTCCAAGACCAAGGCATGGATACCGTGGACGCGAATTTGGAATTGGGGTTCGCCGCGGATTTGCGTGAGTACGGGATCGGCGCCCAAATCCTGCTTTCTCTTGGTCTGAAAAGCATTCGACTGCTGACGAATAACCCGAAAAAACTGGTGGGGTTGGAAGGCTATGGACTTGAAATCGTCAACCGTGAATCGTTAGTGATCCCCCCCCGTGAGCATAATAAACATTATTTGGCGACCAAACGCGAACGGTTGGGACATATGTTATAGTGATGCGTGATACGTGATACGTGATGCGTGATGCGTGGGTCGCGGGTCCTGAGTCCTGGGTCCTGAGTCCTGGGTCCTGAGTCCTGGGTCCTGAGTCCTGGGTCCTGAGTCCTGAGTCCTGAGTCCTGGGGTCGCCGTTGTGATTTTGGGTAAAAAAGAAAAATCGGTGTGAATAAGCTGATAAGCTGACATAGGAGACCATACAATGAGTCAAAATAAAACACCCGGAATGGTTTACGAAGGGACGCTCAAAGCCGATGGGTTGCGGTTTGGCATTGTCTGCGCCCGGTTTAACGAGTTTTTTGTGTCCAAACTTTTAGGCGGAGCGATAGACTGTATCGTCCGGCATGGCGGAGACGCGGAAGACGTGGACGTGGTTTGGGTGCCCGGCTCCTATGAGATTCCGTTCGCCGCTCAGCGGCTGGCGAAAAGCGGCCGCTACGACGCGGTGATCGCGTTAGGGGTGGTGATTCAGGGAGCGACCGCGCATGCCCACCATATCAACGCGGAGGTGTCCAAAGGACTCGCGCAAGTCGGTTTGGAAACGGATATGCCAGTGGTTTATGGCGTGGTGACCACTGAAACAATCGAACAAGCCATTGAGCGCAGTGGAACCAAAGCCGGCAACCGGGGCGCCAGCGCCGCGGAGTCCGCGATCGAAATGGCGAACCTGGCCCGGGCGTTGATGGAATCCAAATGACCTCAGACATCCCCAAATCAGTCCATCGCGGTGAGGCGTTTCAGCAGAAAAAACGGTTCTGCCGGGCCGCGGTCGTGCAATTGCTTTACCAAATGGATCTCAATCAGGACTGGGAGCTGACGGACCAGACGTTTTCCCTGTTCTGGGAACAGTTGGAAGCGAGTGGGAAAACGCCGGCTTTCGGGGGAAAACCCAGGGACGTGAAGAAAGACCTGCGGAAGTTGTTGCGCTTAGTGCTGGAACACCGGCCGACCGTGGATGAGAAGTTGGCCGCCGCCAACGAGGCGTGGCCGCTGGAACGGATGACCGTGATCGACCGCAATATTCTGCGACTGGGGATGACGGAGATTCTGTTTAGCGAAAAAACGCCGCGGAAGGTGGCCATCAATGAGGCGATTGAACTGGCCCGGGCTTACGGGGACAAGGAGTCACCGGCCTTTGTCAACGGCATGCTGGATCAATTTTAACCTATGAAATCTATTTTTAATGTATTTAAACGCGGATTGCAGCGGACCAAAACAACCTTGGTCCGCCGGGTCCGGTCTATTTTTAATGAGAACGCGGCTTGGGACGATGACGCCTTTGACGATTTGGAGGCGGCGTTGCTGGGCGCCGATCTTGGCGTGGAGGTCAGCCTGCGGCTGGTGGACGATATCCGTGACCGTTATGAACGGGGATTGATTAAAACCAGTGACGATGTGCTGGCGATCGCCCGGGAAGACATGGTCGCGGCCTTAGCTGAAGGCGCGCCGGGGAGCGCGGAGTTAGCCGCATCCGGCCCGACGGTGATTTTGCTGGTGGGAGTCAATGGCAGTGGCAAAACAACCACGGCGGCTAAGCTGGCCAGAATGTGGCGGCAGGACGGCAAAAGCGTCATGTTCGCGGCCTGTGATACCTTCCGGGCGGCCGCCATCGAACAATTGACGATCTGGGGTGACCGCCTGAAGATCCCGGTCGTGGCGGCGAAGCACGGCAGTGACGCTTCCGCTGTGGCCTTTGACGCGGTGAAAAGCGCGGTGAAAAATAAGGTGGATGTGCTGCTGATTGACACGGCGGGCCGCCAGCATACGAAAAAGGGATTGATGGATGAGTTGGACAAGCTTCGGCGCTCGGTGGCCAAAGCGTTGCCGACAGCCCCCCATCATGTGTGGCTGACAGTCGATGGCTCCACCGGTACAAACGCGTTGACGCAGGCTCGGGAATTTGGCCGGGTCTGCGACGTGACCGGCTTGATCCTGACAAAACTAGACGGCAGCGGCAAAGGCGGGGTCGTGGTCCCGATCCGCCGGGAACTGGGGTATCCCGTGCTGTTTGTCGGCCTCGGAGAGGGAATGGATGATCTGCAACCCTTCGACGCGGACATGTTCGCCCAGGCGGTGTTTGATTGAGGCGTTAAAGACGTGGACATCGTGTAAGGCGTTAAAGCCGTGGACATCGTGTAAGGCGTTAAAGCCGCAAGGTGATGATCGGCCGGGTTCGTTGACAAAATCTTTTGGCATGCCGGGGAAGCATAATGACTTGTTCCATACATCAAGCGGTTCCGGCTGATTTTCCGGTACCAGGAAAATATGCCGGCGTGGATCTGCCGGTCATTGGACAGCTGCATCTCTGGCGGGCGGAAGAGCCAGCCGATTTACTGGATGATCCGCGTTATATCGAGCAATTTGACCAGTGTAATGAACTGATGCCTTACTGGGCGGATTTGTGGCCGTCTTCGTTAGCCCTGGCACAGTATTTAATTGACAACCGGCAGACGATCGTAAAGACTTCCCAGGCATTGGAACTTGGCGCGGGGTTGGGGTTGGCCGGCTTGACGTTGGCCAAATTGGGCGTGCCGGTAGTGTTGACCGACACGGCGGAAGACGCGCGTGAGATTTTGCGGATTCATCTTCGGGAAAATGGGCTTCACTCCCAGGATAAAAACCGGGTGATGGCCTTGGACTTTTTCAATCCTGGAATGTGCTCAAGCCCCGGCCCGGATCTAATTATCGGAGCGGATATTTTGTTCGAAGAAAGAAATTGCGGGGCAGTGGCTGCCACCCTGAGCCGATTACTGGGGAGAACGGGTCGGGCTCTGATTGCCGACCCGTTTAGAAAAACGGCCGAGATCTTCTCTGGCTGTCTGGAAAGGAACGGCTTGCAGGTGACCGAGACGATCCTTGAGCCCCCTGCCAGAAAACCGAAGCCAACTGCAGGGGTCCGGCTATTTACGGTCTGCCGGGACTGTTTTTAAACCCAAAAATCAGTGGTCATTAGTGTGAATGAGTGGGTCATGAATTAATCAGTCTATTCGCATGTAAATTGTATACCGACTGTTCCAATCAGTGGCCATGTCATCATGATCGAAACCGCCACTTTCAATGATCAGGAAGTCCTTGCCGCCAAAATTGCGGATCCCCATTTTCCGGGCGACATCAGAATTAATGCCAATCAGCATATCGCCGCTCCAAAAGTAGCCTTTAAAGTAATTGGTGCTTTTGACCAGGCCGCCATCCTTGATCTCCAAAGTGTCTTTCCAGAGTGTTTTGCGATTGCGCCCCCGCTTTTGACTGTCAGGCAGATTGTTATACTCTTCAATCTGTTTTTGTGCGGATTTAACCCATTTTTCAGCTGCAGCGGGCAGTTCTTCCGGGCTTTTCGGCCGGGGCCAGATGGCCCAGGCCCAAGTTCCCACGAGTTGCGGATTCGGAGTAAATTCACCACTGTACTGGTAGAGATCCTGATCATCCCCGCTACGGGCATAGGCTGTTGTCCGTTTGGGTAATTGCTTGATAAAGTCCATACCCCCGGGGAGCCCTTCCATGATGTTTCCTATGCGGGTGCGGATGACCTGGGTGGCATTGGGTTGTCTCGCGCCTCCCATACCGATAAAACTTGACGGCACGTTTTTATATGCTTCTTTCAATATTGGGAAGGCAAAGGCTTTGACCTCAGGGCTGGCGGCATTCATTTCCTGGGCCAGTATGTGGGTGCATGTTCCAGATGCCGCATCATTCCAGAAACTGGCGGAGACGTTGACAACCTTGGGCAACACGTTCTGATAGTGTTGGGGGTCGGCGATAAGCGGCCCCAAGGCCTTGACGGCAGCTGTTTTGACCCATGTGCTGTCGTAGTCAAGTAATTCCAGGAGGCGTTGATGATGCTTGGCAATCACGGATTTATCCGCCCTGGCCAGAGCATTGGCCGCGTTCTGCAATACCCACCAGGACTCATTCGGGTTTTCGAGGATCATACCGACCGCATCAAACATTTCCCGTGTGATCTCACTGGCGGGCATTCCTCTGCCTTTGAACATCCCGGCAATGGCCAGCAGACCATTATCCCTGTATCGGGGATCGCTTGAGCGCAACAGGGGAAGAACCATGTCGTACCTCTGGCTGTTAACCAGCGCGCGCATGGTCGCGCTGCGGATGCCATAATCAGGATGAGCAAGATATTCAAGCGGAATTCCGCCGTTCTGATCTTTGGCTTTGGCGTTGATCCTGTCCATCAGGGGTTGCGAAGAGTCCGTTGGGACCAGTTCTTGCAGGATTTGCCGCATGCTTATGGCGCCAGGGGCTTCCACCGGCGTTGGTAATTGAAACATGTCGTCGGCGGGGGTTCCCCAGGGACGCGTGGGCAGTTGGTAGGTTTTACACCACTTCGTGGGGGGAGCGCCAAAAAGTTGAAGATGCTTGCGCGGCAGTGTGTAAGTCAGTGCGAAGAGTGTTCCCCAGGAACGCTCCTGTTCTGTGGCGGAACGGTCATAGCGGTCATCCATGCCGGCGATGCCGATACTGCCGTCCCAGCGGCGTGACAAATCCATGACCCAGCGCCGGGTATCCAGGTACGATCTATACTGTAGCTGGCGCTTGTCGTGCATCAGGCCCATGGCCGCATGGTGCCAGATCTCGCCGATGCCGCCGCCGGTGTGGGCGGCGTGAAACCAGTTGGTGGCATAGAAGCTCTTCATGGCGCTGTTGTCGCGCGTTTTGGCGTAGACAGAGGACTCGCCTTCCGGGGTCAGACGAGCGGCCGCCGCCATCGCGACAGCCAGACCGCCGGTCTTCCCATTGTCGCGGAATCCGCCTTCAGGAAGGCCATCTCCGTAGGCGACATTCCCGTGACCGGCAAAGCGATAGAACTGCTTGAGGGCGCTTTGCAGCATCTCGTCATCCACCTCTACCCCACACATCCGAGCCAGCAGCAGAAAGGTCAGGCAGTGAACACCAGCCGCATGCATTTGGCCCGTTCCTGTGGAGTAGGTGAAACTGGCGGGCTGGCCACGGCCGCTCCAGCCGCCATTATATATCGATTTTTTAAGTTCACCGGCTGCCTCTTCAATGATTGGCAGCATCCGTTCATCTCCGGTGCGCAGATAATATTCGCAGACACCGATGCCGTGGTAGCCAATATGCCATTGATATGTGCCAAGTGTCTCAAAAGAACGCATCCATTTTTTGACGATGTCCAAGTCACTATCTTCCCCGGTGGACAGCAAGAACAGAACCGAACCCCAGCGGGGTTTATCCTGCTTGGCCAGAACGGCCGCCAGATTACGGACAATCGTGTCAGATTTTGAGCAGTTTAACGGCCAGTTTTTTTCATAGCCGCCCATCACCGGGATCTTTACCTGGACGTTACCCATGTCCCGGATGGTTAAGTTTATCAGGCCATCCGTCGCCTCAGCCTGGGTAATCATATCACCGAGGACTTCACGGGCATCCCGCCCGCCCGCGAGGTCCTGACCATTGATTCGATCGATGATCTGGCCTTTCTTCAGTTGACCGGTCTGATCCGCGGGGGAACCGGGCTCAACATTGTGGATCTGCATGGTCAATCCGGGCTTGACCAGATTAATCCCAATGCCGACCGGCCCGAAATTTCGGACGAGCCACGGCTTTTTTGAATCGGGCTGGGGTGTGGGAAAAAACAGTATTTGCGCATCCCCCGAGGGCGATTGCGCGGCACCAGTCTGGACAAAGGGGCCCATGACCATAACTGCCGCGAGAAGGGCGGGAATAATCGTTCTTTTAGTGGTCATGACATGCCTTTTATAGGGTAGGACTAAGGAAACAGTAACATGATTCGTTTCGTGTTGTTTTCAAGCAGATTGTCTTTTCACCTTTTCCGGGCTTCACGCACCCGGTTTTCCCGGTCGCGGAGTATTTGCCGGTTGGTCCGGGTCTGTGACGGGTCACGGTAAGGCAGGCCACGGGTGGTCGTCCGGATAGCCGTCAGCTCATCCGGCTGAAGGGGCCGGGCGATCCATTCCGCGGACGCGGCGGCGATGGTTCCTCCCCGGCGGCGGCCGATGGGAGGTGTCTCGCCGATGGCGAACCCGGCCCGCAGTAAGGCGCCGCGGACGGGCAACGCGGCGGAGTAGGTCAGCAAGACTCCCGCCGGAGCCAGGACGCTTTTGAGCCGGATAAAAAAATCAAGGGTCCACAGCTCCGCGTTCCGTTGCGTTGAAAAAGCGTCCAGAAAAATAATGTCGAAGCGGGCGGGGGGCTCAGGCAACCGGGCCCGGGCGTCGCCGATGAATAAATCCACCGAGCACCGCTCATGTTCCCAGTGCCCGTCCGTGGACAGGGCGGTGAAAAAAGACACCCGGTCCACCGCGCTGTCCGCGGGGGGAGTGACATGCTTGGCGGCGGCGGCCACAACACCGGCGTCGATCTCCAAAGCGGTCACCCGCAGCCGCTTGGATGTTTTTTGGACTGCCATGGCTTCCGCGACGGCGGCGAGGGTGTTATATCCCAGGCCAAAACAGATATCCAACAGGTGAATCTCATCGCCCGTACCCCGCCGGAGACGGTCGCCGAGACCGCTGGGAATAATGAACTTTTCCCGGGCTTCGGTCTGAGCCCCCACTTTGGCGTGATAGTGCTCTTTGAACACGGGATTCCAGAAGGTGACACTGCCGTCACCCGTGGCCAGGGGGGTGAAGTCCGCGGTCGGCTCCGCGGGGCCCGCGGCGGGTCGTTTCCGGCCACTGAACCAGTCTCCCTGCCGGGCGTTCCGAAAGCGCATCTGCTTGATTACATGATTTAAAAACTGGCCTTTGCTCAGATGCCAGCGGGGAGCGATGAGTTGATCATCGGGTGTGTCCGTGGTTAACCGCATGATCGGCATATCGGCGGGCAATCGGCGCAGAAAATCAATGACCGCCTCGGTGTATTGGTGTTCATCCAGAGTGGGGAAGGGCGAGTCCGCGTAGTCCGCGGCGAGGCCGGTGCCGCGGATGACGTGCAGATTGTGGAGTTTGACCGCCGCCAAGGGCAGCCGGGCGAGCCGTTCGGCGGTCTGACACCAGTGGTCCGGCGTCTCGCCGGGCAATCCCAGAATAACGTGGGCGGCTGGCCGCAGCCCGGCTTTGTGCAGCCGGATGACCGCGTCCCGGGAGGCGGCCCAGTCATGCCCCCGACGGACGCGGGTGAGGGTGTCGTCATGCGTGGTCTGCACGCCCAGTTCCACCCAAACATCCAACCGTTCATTCAACGCCCGCAGAACCGCCATGACATCATCATTCAAACAGTCCGGGCGGGTGCCGACGCTGAGCGCGCGGAACGGGTGGTCGGCCAGCATGGCGGCGATGGTTTCGCCCAAAACCGCGCTGTCGGCGAAGGTGCCGGTGTAGGCTTGGATGTACAGCATGAAGGCTTGGGCGTGATAGCGTTGCCGGGCGAAGGTGATTCCCTGGGATAGTTGGTCCTGAAGGTCTGTGATGCCGGTAATCTGGACCGCGCGGCCGCCGGTTTCCGCGCAAAACGCGCAGCCGCCCCGCCCGTCCGGTCCCCGGTTCGGACACCCGTACCCCACGTCAACCGGAACCCGGTGCAACGCGGTCCCGTAGCGCTGGATCATGAAGGTTTTGAATGATAAAAACGGCGGATCAGACATAGCGTCACGGAAAATAATTAAACGTTGAACGTTCGAGTTGCTTTTAGTTTGGGTCGGGTTTATTCCGCAATTCCAATAACTTGGGACTATTGAACACGGACTCTAACGATACTTCTTGCCGGCCGGAAAGCAACCCATACAGGAAGGCTGGACGTTTTATTTAACAGGGCTAAATTGGCCGAACAGTGTGACAACTAAATGACAGAGTGAGTGACAGCCTTGTGAATATTCTCATCTTAGGCGCGGGTGAACTGGGGAAACAGCTGGCCTGGACCCTGTGTGACAACCGCGAAAACAAAGTGACGGTGGTGGATCACTCCGCCGCCCGGCTGGAACGGTTGCGGGAACGACTGGATGTGATGACGGTCAGCGGTGAAGCCGCCAGTGTGCAAGCGCTTAAAAACGCCGGTGTGGACAAAGCCGAGCTGCTGCTGGCCGTGACTGGCAGCGATGCCAGCAACGTGCTGGCGTGCCGGGTCGGGCGTCATTTTGGCGTGAAACGGACGGTCTGCCGGGTCTCAAAAGACCATTTTTTCTCGGAAGGTGACGGATTTTCCCCCGCGGAAATGGCGATTGATCATTTGATCCACCCATTGAACGATTGCGTGGATCAGATCATCCGGGTGATTCGGCACCAGTGCGCGATTGAGCGTTTCACGTTGCCCAGCGCCAAGTGTGAAATTTGCGCCTTTCATGTGCGTCCCCGTTCGGCCATCGTCAATGTCCGGCTGGCGGATTTTCCGGAGAAGACGTTGCTGGGCAGGGTGCGGTTCTCATTGGTGATGCGGAATCGGCGCTTGGTCATGCCTGGCGGCGAGTTTGTGTTCAAGGCCGGGGATGAAGTGTACGCCGCGGGAACCGCCCAGGACATTGAAACGCTGTTAGATTATGTTGATGTCAAGATTAAACATAATGGCACCATGATTGTGGCGGGCGCCAGTCCGGCGGCCCGGGAGTTGGTCCGGCGGTTGAAAACGGACGGGCAGGATGTGCGGGTTATTGAGTCGGACGGGGATCTGGCCCGTGAGATGATGGATGAGGTGGGAGACGGCGTGATGTTCATTCAGGGTGACGCCAATGAGGCGGATGTGCTGGAAGACGCCGGTGTCGACAAATGCCAGACGTTTATCGGCGCTCTGGCGGATGACGAAAGTAATATTCTTGGTTGCTTGCTGGCCAAAAATATGGGTGCCGGGAAAGTCATCGCAGTCACGAATAAAGCGGAATATGTGGATATTGTTCCGGCCATGAACGCGATTGATTGCGGGTTCAGCCCGCGCCTGGTGGCGGTGAACTCGGTCTTGAATTTATTAAGCTCTGAGACGGTGCGGGTTCACGCGTTGCTGCAACGGGTTCAAGCCTATGTGTATGAGTTCGAGGTGGAAGCCCGGTCCCCGGTCTGCGGGAAAAAAATCGTGAACGCCTTCCCGCCCTCAACGATTATCTCTCTGCTGTTCCGGGGGGGAGAAACCCGGCCGGCGACGGGCGACATGGTGTTGGAGGCGGGAGACACCGCGGTGGTGATCGCCAGGCCCGCGGAGGCGGCCCGCATTGAGGGCCTGCTGCGCCGGAAGAGGATATTGCCGATATGAATGTGAGATTGGTAACCCGAGCGGTGGCCGCTATCGTGGTGGTGATCGGAGTGGCCATGGTCACCGCCGCCGGTGTGGCTTGGGGCATGGGCGACAGTAAATTGGCGGTGCTGCGACTGGGCTTGTGTTCGCTGATCACCTTGCTCGCCTCGTCGCTGACCTTGGTGTGGGTCCGGGCGAAAGGCGATTTCCGGTTCCGGGAAGGATTCGCGATTGTCGCCCTCGGGTGGATTTTCGCGTCGATTTTCGGAGCGTTGCCCTTTTTCTGGGCGGGTGGCATGTGCGGGTACGACGTGTTTTTTGAGACCATGTCCGGATTCACCACCACGGGCGCCAGTGTGCTGGATAACACGCTGGCTTTACGCGACGGCGGTGTCTTACCCCGCGGGATCGTGGATTTGCCTTTTGGGGTGCTGTATTGGCGCAGCCTCACACACTGGCTGGGAGGAATGGGCATTGTCGTGTTGTCCTTGGCCGTGTTTCCATCGTTGGGCCTGGGCGCCCACCAGTTGTATCTGGCTGAGGTGCCTGGCCCCACGGAGGATCAGATGACACCCCGGATCGCGGACTCCGCGAAAATTCTCTGGGGGGTTTATGTTCTGCTGTCCCTGGCGGAAACCGCGCTGCTCATGGCCGGAGGAATGTCCTTGTTCGACGCGTGGTGCCACACGTGCGGCACCATGGCGACAGGGGGATTCTCCACCCGTCAGGCCAGTGTCGGTGGATTCGGCAGCCTGTATATTGATATGGTCATCACGGTGTTCATGTTCCTGGCGGGCAGCAACTTTCTCCTGCACTTCCGGGCGTTACGCGGGAAGCCTCTGAACTATTTTAACGACGAGGAGTTTAAATTCTATTTTGGGGTTGTCGTGGTGGCGACGTTGACGATTAGCTGTTCCCTGCTGGGCGGTGGCATTGTGACGACAGATGGCCGGGTGATTGAGAACGCCGGTGTCGCGGACGCCTTGCGGTACGCGGTCTTTCAGGTGGTGTCAATCGTCACCACGACGGGATTCGCCACCGCCGATTTTAATCTCTGGCCCGCTTACGCCGCGTTGCTGTTGGTGTTGCTCATGTTTGTGGGGGGATGCGCCGGATCAACCGGGGGCGGGATGAAAAACGCGCGGGTCATCCTGACTCTGAAATATGGTGTCACCCAGATTAAACGGTGTTTTTTCCGCCGGGCGATTTCCAATGTCCGCCTGAATGGGGCCCGGATACCGGAAAGCGCCTTGCACAAAGTGCTGGCGTTCGTGTGCTTGTTTGTCGGGTTGCACGTTTTTTTCAGCTTGGCGTTGTGCGCGCTGGGGGTGGACGACATCGTGACCGCGGCCACCGCGTCAATCGCGGCGCTGGGCAACATCGGTCCGGGGCTGGGCGGGGTGGGCGCCACGCGTAGTTACGCCTGGATGACCCCGGAGGCGAAAATACTGTTGTCGGTGGCGATGCTTCTGGGCCGGTTGGAAGTGTATACTGTGCTGGTGTTGTTCTTGCCGTCGTTTTATAAAGGATAGCGGGCCATGATTCATTCCATACTTATCGAACGCCTGCACGAGAGCGCCAGTATTCAACGCTGGAACGACTTCGCCAAACCCGTGGAGTTCACGGAGCTGGACAAGCAGGCGCATAAGATGATTTTCGCCTACGTTCTGGCCCGTTCGGCGGAAGACACCGGCAAAAAGGTGAACTGGACAGCTCTGATTGAGGGCGGCGTCTTTGAATGCTTGCACCGGGTGGTGCTGACGGATATTAAACCGCATGTGTTTCACCAAATGATGAAGGAAAAGGGGCCGGAGCTGAACCGCTGGGTCGTCAGCCGCTTGAGCCGGGAACTGGCCGGGGCGCCCCGGGGATTTGAGCGCCGCTTCTCCGATTATTTTCTGGATTCCACAACCGCTCCTTTCGAAAAACGATTGCTGAAGGCGGCCCATTATCTCGCCACCCAGTGGGAATTTAGAGTCATTTATAAAACGTGCCCGTTTCTCTATGGCATAGAGCCGGTGAAAAAAGACATTGAGGATCAACTGGCGGAGCATAGCGCCCTGGCCGGTGTGACGGAGCTGTGTGGCGAGGACGGTTTGCGCTCGTTTGTCGATTTATGCGGGCAATTACGCTTCCAGAGGCGCTGGTCGGAAACGCCGCGGGTGCCGACCACGACGGTGTTGGGACACATGCTGGTCGTCTCGGTCACCAGTTACCTCTTGATCCTGGAATTCAATCCCTGCCCGGCCCGGGCCCGGAACGCGTTTTTCTGCGGCCTGTTCCATGATCTTCCTGAAGTGTTGACCCGGGATATCAGCTCGCCGGTCAAAAACTCCGTGGAAGGCTTGGATGAGCTGATTAAGGAGTATGAACGACGGGAGATGGAGGACAAACTGCTGCCGATGTTGCCCCAAAGCTGGCGGGAGGAAATTCGTTACTATACGGAGAATGAATTTTCGAACCGGGCCAGAGTCGGCGGCCGCCTCCGTGTTGATATTCCTTTCTCCGAATTTCAGGCGGATTTTAATGTGGACGCGCTGTCGCCAGTTGATGGCGAAATGATCCGGGTCTGCGATCATTTGGCGGCTTTCATGGAAGCGACGTTGTCCATTCGCCACGGCATCACCTCCCGCGCCTTGCGGACCGCCCAGGAGAAGCTCTACGCGCATTACGCGGAAAAGAGCGTCGAGGGCTTGCCCGTGGGCCGTCTTTTTCAAATGGGTTAGCGCGGGTTGTGTTTGCGGTTCAGCCAAAGCCAATTATGTTTCTCCATCTCGAAACCCGCATTAAAAACAAGGATACCGGCATCATGACGCGCAAACTGACACTTCTGGCCATTCTTTCCATCTGCTTTCAGGTTTTCTCGGCCCAACCGCTGATCGTGGACTTGTTGACTGATTTTAAAGCGCCCATCACCGGCGCGGACGGAGATGTCCGCGGATCGGTGATGGTCCGGCGGGGAACCAAACTGACGGTGCTGAAGGCCGACGACGGAAACCTGCGGGTCAAAAAAGATAATCTCGAGTTCACGATTGCCGCCGATAAGACAAATTTCACCGAGGCTTTGGAAGCCTATAAAAAACGGCGGGAAGCGCTTGATCGACGGACTGAGGAACTGGCGCAAAAACGGGCCGCTGAGGCTGAGGAAGCCCGAAACGCGGCCGCCGCCGCGGCGGCGGAGGCGGCGAGTCAACAAGCTCCTGACGCGCTAAAGGAGTTGTTCGGGGACAACCTGGTGGACAGCAAGGGTAAAAAACGGTCGGTTGATGAATTAAGCGGGAAAGTGGTCGGCATCTATTTCTCCGCGCACTGGTGCCCGCCCTGCCGGGCGTTCACCCCGAAACTGGTTGAATTTCATGAGAAGATGACGGCCGCCGGGAAGCCGTTCGAGATTGTCTTTGTCAGTTCGGATCGAAGCGAAGACGCGATGTTTGATTACATGAAAGAGACAAAAATGCCCTGGCTGTCCCTCCCGTTCGGAGACAAGCATAAAGGACTCCTGTCCGGGAAATTCGGGGTGAGGGGAATCCCCACGCTGGTGATCGTGAATGAGGCGGGTGAGACCGTGACCCTCAACGGCCGGGGGGAAGTGGGACAATTGAGCCCTGAAGACGCCTACACCCGTTGGGCCAAGAAGTGACCATGAACTGATCCGGAACGGTGTCAGGAGTTATGGCGGACGACAGCTCAAAAACGGGAATCAATTATTGGATATGGCCGCCATTCTCTAAATCAGCTACACAACCAGGAAATCCCGATTGTAGGGACAGGTTCCGCCTTGACTGAGAACCACGCGGAAGCCAATCAGGGCGCACCTGCAACTTGGCGACACGCCCACTCGACCGGCACGCCCGCACCGGGCCGCGGCGCTGGCCCAACTCCCCCCGCGGCGGACTTTCCGCCCCGAAGATGTCGTGCTAATCGGGTCTTTTGACGTGTCGCCGGCATAGACCCCGTAATCATCCAAACACCACTCGCCGACATTGCCCAGCATGTCGTATAAGCCTAAGGGGTTCGGGGTTTTTGTTTTTACCGGATGCGTGCGCCCATCGCTGTTCGCCTGGAACCAGGCGACATCCGTCAACGGGACGGGAATGGGTCCCTGCTGTCCGCAGGCGTATTCCCACTCAGCTTCAGTGGGCAACCTGAAGAAAGCCCCTTCCGGCAACCGTTTGGCGACGGTTTCACGCTCGGTCAGGCGGCGGCAAAACTCCATGGCCTGATCCCATGAAATGGTTTCCACGGGATGAGTGTCACCCTCGAAATAACTGGGACTGTCCTCCATGATTTGTTGATACTGGCTCTGAGTGACCAAGCAGGTGGCGATGTAGAAGGGCTGGGTGAGGGTGACGTGATGGACGGGCCGCTCATTCATAAAGCCATCATCGGAACCCATGACAAACATGCCGGGAGGCACACGCACCATCGCCAAATCCACATTTTCAACGCGGTACGTGTCGCTCTCCGCCTTGAACGGGATCTTTTTTTCCAGAGCCCGCTCAGCGACCGCGCGTTCTTCCAGGGGCAATTCAGCCGAGATAAAAATGCGGTGACATGTTTCACACGTCATCGGCTTGCCCAGCAGACCGAAACGGACACTGTTCACAGTTTGACAATGCGGACAACGCGTGAATGTTTTCATAGTTGACGGATAAACAAATCTGATAAAATGGTGATGAAGCAGTGCCTCAAGTGACTTGACACGGGGATAAACTGGCTTCACATTAAGAAAAATCAAGTTTTAAACAAACGCTTGCCCGAGTTCTCCTCTCACTATGAACGTGAAACCGTTCTCCCGCAAGCGGGTCTAAAAGACAACAGTCCCTGGCCGCGGTGAGAGCGAGGGGACATTTCTTGGACGCGCGCGAATCATGGGCAAAAAAACCGGTTCCAATAATAATCCGAACAGCCTGATCACCATTTTGCGCGAGAAGGGAGCGCTGAGTGAGGAGCAGTGTGAACAGATAACCGCCGAGGCGTTCACTCAGCAGCAAGATATTGAGGATTACTTGCAGGGGAACTGCGGGGTGACGCAGCAGGACATCACCATCGCCCTGGCGACATTGGCTAAAGTGCCTGTGATTAGCCTGCAGGGAATGACGACCCGGGGGGATTTTCTACGCGACTTTCCGGCTGAAATGCTCAAAAGGCACCGGGCTGTGCCGATCGCCAGCACGACGAAAACACTGACCTTGGCGCTGGCTGATCCATTGGATATTTTCGCTGTTGAGGAGCTGGCGAATTTCACGGGCTTGACCGTGTTGCCGGTCGCCGCCCTGGAACGCGAACTGCGTGACTTGATCAGCAGCCTGGAACAGGAGGGCGGCGATGAGCTTGATGAGATGTTGCAGCAGGCTGGCGATATCGGCATCGAGGTGACCGGGGAAGGCAGCGTCGATGATGGCGATATCAGCCAGATGAAAGAAAGCGCCGAAGGCGCGCCGGTGATCCGCATTGTCAATATGATTTTGCTGGAAGCCATACACAAGCGGGCCAGTGATATTCACTTGGAATGCTTTGAGCGGCGAATGCGCTTGCGCTACCGCGTCGATGGTGTGCTGAGAGAAGGACCGGCCCCGCCGAAAAATCTCCAGTCCGCCATTATTTCCCGTGTCAAGGTGATGTCGGAATTGGACATCGCCGAGCGGCGTGTCCCCCAGGATGGCCGCTTCCGAATTAAGGCCCAGGGACGGGAAATTGACTTGCGGGTGTCCATTCTGCCGATGAGCCATGGCGAAAAGGTGTGTCTGCGGTTGCTGGATAAAAGCAATTTGTCCAGCAGCCTGGATGAACTGGGATTGCAGAAGAACGCGTTGGAACTGCTCCGCTTCGCGATTCACCAACCGCACGGATTGATTTTGGTGACCGGCCCGACGGGAAGCGGGAAAACCACAACCCTGTACAGCGCGCTGCAGGAGATCAACAACCCGGAAATTAATATCACGACGGTCGAAAATCCGGTGGAATATCAATTAAACGGGATTAATCAGGTGGAAATTAACGACGGGGTGGGACTGACCTTCGCGGCGGCTTTGCGCTCCATCCTCCGCCAGGATCCCGATGTTGTGCTCGTCGGGGAAACGCGCGATTCGACCACCGCTGATATCGCTGTCAAAGCCGCCCTGACCGGCCATTTGGTCATGACAACCCTGCATACCAACGACGCCGCCGGCGCGGTCGCCCGTCTGGTCTACATGGGCATTGAGCCTTTTCTGCTGGCGTCATCTCTGTTGCTGGCCCAAGCCCAACGACTGGTCCGGCGGATTTGCTCAAACTGCAAGCACGAGGTTGAATTACCCGCGGAAGTGCTGAAAATAAACCACGTGAACCCGGAGATTTTCGACGGCGCGGTGATCTATGAAGGCAGGGGCTGCGGCCGCTGCAATCAAACCGGGTACAAGGGCCGGGCCAGTATCATGGAATTAATGAAAATCACACCGACGTTGCGGCAGCAGGTGTTGACTTCAGCCAATGCTGATGAGATAAAAAAGCTGGCCCTGACGGAAGGGTTCATGGATCTCCGGGCGGCTGGTTTCGCCCGCGTTAAAGATGGTATCACCACAATCGAGGAAGTCCTTCGAGTGACCGCTCAAGAGTAAGCAATGAGGTGGCTTTATGGCCAGAAGAGAAACACAGACGGCGACACCCGTGACCGGGACTTCAGGGCGTCGCAAAAAGGGGCGTAAAGTCTCAAACAGCGGGCGTATCCGGCGCAAGGAACTGCCATCCTTCACCCGGCGGTTGTCCGCCATGCTCGACGCGGGGCTGCCGCTCATTCAATGCCTTGAAGGCTTGGCTGAGCAGACTCAAGTCAAAGAATTCCGCCATGTCCTTATTAATTTGCGGCAACGAGTGGAAGGCGGCAACTCCTTCGCTGAGGCGCTGGCTGAATACCGGTTGCTGTTTGGCGACCTGTATGTGAACATGATCCGGGCCGGTGAACTCGGGGGGAGCCTGTCAGAAGTCACCTCCAGGCTGGCCAGTTACTTGGAAGCGTCGGCCGCCTTGCGGCGGAAAATATTCTCCGCCGCCATGTATCCCCTGGTCATTTTGATTTTAGCGGGATCCTTGACGGTGGGAATGCTGCTGTTTATCGTGCCGACCTTTAAGGATATTTACGACGACTTCAACGCGGAGCTACCCGGGCCGACAAACGTGTTGATCCTCATCAGTGACATCATCCGCTATCGGGCGCCTTACGTTATCCTGGGGTTGATTGTCGGTATCATCGCCTTCGTGCAAATTAAAAAAACCGAAAAAGGGGGACTGACGATTGACCGCTGGTTTTTGAAGTTGCCGGTGTTCGGGATGTTAATCGAGAAAATCGCTCTCGCTCGTTTTTCCCGCACGTTCGCTTCTCTGCTTCGTAGTGGGGTGCCCATCTTGCGCAGCGTGGAAATTGTGTCCACCGCGACTGGCAACAAGTACATTGGCCGGGCGTTAAAGTCCTGCGCTCCCGAAATTGAGGGGGGCAAGGCGGTCGCCGTGGCGATGAAGGAAACGAAGGTCTTCCCTCCCATGATTCTGCACATGATGTCCGTGGGTGAGAAAACAGGTAACATTGACGGGATGCTGGAGAAGATCGCCGATTTCTACGAAGACGAGGTCTCCAACATGCTCGATGGCCTGTCGTCCATGATCGAGCCGTTATTGATGGCGGTTCTGGGCATTGTGATCGGCGGTATTGTCATCGCCATGTTCATGCCGATTTTCTCACTCCACAAATTGATCAGTTGACGGGCCACCATGGGCAAAACGCCGACATCCTCACGCGACTGGGCGGAATGGACACCGTTGCTGAAAATCATGGGTGCCCGAGTCGTGGTTTTGGGTGTGGTTTTGGCTTCCTTGATCGCCGTGGCTCAGCGTGGCGATGGCGCGGATTACCTGCCCTTTTATCTGTTCATGGTGGTCGCGTTGACCGTGACCGTGATTTACGCTCTGGGTGTCCGCTCCAAGAAAACCGCCGCCGCCAGTGTCATCAATCAATTCGCCGTGGATCCCCTGGTTGTGACTGGCATGGTGTATTTCACCGGGGGGGTCAACAGCCAACTGTATTTGCTGTATCCCCTGCTCATTCTGGCGGCCGGCATAGCGGTGTCCGGGCGTCACGCCTTGCATGTCACCGTCCTCTCGGTGCTTCTTTACAGCTTGTTGACCGCCGCGCTCTATTTTGGCATTTTAGTGGTGCCCGGCGCGGAGTCGGCCGCCATGCCGCCGGGCTTGGATGGGTTTCAAAATTTGCTGTTTAGAAATATGGTGTTTATCATGGTGGGGGGCGCCACGACGTATTTTACGAATGTGCTGACCCGGCAGGAGGCGGCCATAGAGCGGATTGGCGTGGTGGCTTCCTCAATACTGGAAAATGTGGGAACCGCTTTGCTGGCGGTTGACGCCCAAGGCAAGGTGGTGAGCGTCAATCAGGCGGCGGCGTCCCTGCTGGGACAACGGGAAGAGGATCTCCGCGGAGGGCCCTTGACCGCGCTTTTCGAAGGGGACACGCCGGATATCGCCCGCCCGCGGCATGATAAGAAAGTGTGGATGGTCAGGCGGAAAGGTGAAGCCGCCTTCCCGGCTTTTTGCGCGGTCTCCAAAGGAAAATTCCCCCCCGCGCCCTCCGCCTATGACCAGGACGGCGCGGACCTGAGGGATATGTATTTGCTGACTCTGTTTGATATGAGTGATTCGACCAACACCGGTAGCGCGGGAGAGCACCGCGAAACAGTCGCGGTCGTGAATGAGATCGCCCATGTTGTGCGCAATCCGCTGACCGCGATCCGGGGGGCGGGGGAGCTTCTCAGCAACGCGGTTGATCAGATGTTCGCCGGGTCAGGCCAGTTGTCAAGTGATGATTGGGAAATGATAAAAACCATGTCGCATCTCATTTTTGAACAAAGCCTGGAGTTGGATGACAAGGTGAAGGATTTTCTTGAGGGGGTGGCGGAAGGATCCACCCAGGTTGAAGAGGCTTTGCGGGAGGCGCGGCGGTGGACGGACACGGTGGGAAAAACGCCGTAACCGGGTGATGTTCAATGGCCAAAATCTTAATCGTTGATGATGAGGTGGCGATTTTATTGGTTTTGGAACGCATGCTTAAAAGCAAGGGATTCGATGTGGTCTCGGCGGCGAACCCTGATGACGCTCTGAAGATTTTCTCGGCGGAGGGAGCGGATCTTTTGTTGACCGATTTGCGGCTGAACGCGTCACGCAACGGATTCGATGTAATGGCCGAATGCCGCAAAATAGCTCCCTCGCTCCCCACCATTGTGATCACCGCCTACGGAACCGTTGATGTCGCCGTGAAGGCCATCCGGGCCGGCGCCGATGATTTTGTCTGCAAACCCTTTTTTCTCGCTGATTTAACGGCGAAGATTGAACAAGCTCTCATGTCTCGGACGCGTGATGGCGAAACCACCGACGCGGCGCGCCATTTTGGCGCCTTGATTGGCGAGTCCGAGGCGATGCGGGAGGTGTACCGCTTGATAGAAAAAGCGGCGAACAGCGAGTTGCCGGTGTTGATTCAAGGCGAAAGCGGCACGGGGAAAGAGCTGGTCGCGGGCGCCATTCACCGGTCAAGCCGACGGTCACGAAAACCCTGGACGGCGCTGAATTGCGCCGCGGTGTCCCCTTTGTTACTGGAATCGGAAATGTTCGGGCATGTCGAAGGCGCTTTCACCGGAGCGACCGAAGAGCACGACGGTATGTTCTCAGCCGCCGACGGGGGCACCTTGTTTTTAGATGAAGTGGCGACTCTTTCAGGTGATCTGCAGGCGAAACTCCTGCGGGTTCTACAGAACGGGGAAATCCGGAGGGTCGGGGATGTCAAACATATTCCGGTTGATGTCCGCCTTATTTCGGCAACCAGTAGTGACTTGCGTGAACTCACCGCCCGGGGAAAATTTCGTGAAGACGTGTTATTCCGATTGAACGTGATTGATATCCATTTGCCGCCGCTGCGGGAGCGCGGTGAGGATTGGGCGGCGCTGGCGGAGCATTTTTGCCGGGTTGAGGCGAAGCGGTTGCGCAAAACCGTGAGACTCACGCCCGCCGCCCGGGACGTTTTGGCTGTCTATGACTGGCCGGGAAATGTCCGCGAACTGGCCAACGCCATCGCTTGCGCCGCCGTGCTGTCTGACGGAGGGCTGATCACGCCCGACGCGTTGCCGCCGGCCTTGCTTGCCCGCAGCGAGAACATTCTAGCTGAAAAGACCATCCATCATCATAGCCGATCCGGGACATCGTTACAGGATTATTTAAAAGATGTGGAGAAGGACTATGTTAACCGTGTCATCAACGAGGTGGGCGGCAACCGCAGCGAGGCCGCCAACTTACTGGGGATCAGCCGGGCGACCTTGTACCGAAAATATGGTGAGGAGTGAAGGCGGATTTCAGGGTGACGATGAGCCTGATTAATGCATGCGCGTACGTGAGTTTTGAATTGGCGAAAGGGCTTTTAAACAGTGCCGAATATGATTCCTAAAGATGATATTCTGACCGCTTACCGGAATATCACGTCATACATTGTGAACACGCCGTTGCGCCGGTCGCACACGCTGTCCGACCTGTGCGGCTGTGACATGCTGCTCAAGATGGAAAGCCTGCAGATGACTGGCGCCTTCAAAGAACGCGGCGCGCTGAACCGCCTGCTGGCGCTTTCTGAAGAACAGAAGCGGCGGGGCATTATCGCCGCCAGCGCCGGCAATCACGCCCAGGGAGTCGCCTATCACGCTCACCGCATGGGGATAGACGCGACGATTGTGATGCCGGAAGGCACGCCGCTGGTCAAGATCGCCGGGGTGCAGTTCTGGCGGGCCAATGTGATTCTTCACGGAGCCAGTTACGACGACGCCTACACCTATTCCCGGCAACTGGAAGAGGAGCGCGGTTTGGTCTACATCCATCCCTTCGCCGATCCGCTGGTGATCGCCGGGCAGGGAACCATCGCGCTGGAGGTGCTGGAGAACGAGTTGGGCCGTGATATGGATGCCGTTGTCGTTCCGCTGGGCGGCGGCGGGTTGATTGCCGGTATCGGCTCTTATGTCAAACAGACCCGCCCGGAGACACGGGTGATTGGCGTGGAAGTCGAGGGCGTGGCCAGCATGCGCGATTCGCTGGCCGCCGGGAAGGTGCTCACCTTGGAACCGATCACCACCATCGCTGACGGCATCGCGGTCAAACGGGTCAGCCAGACCACCTTTGATATCTGCCGCGACTGTGTGGATGAGATCGTCACGGTCAACGACGGCGAAATCGCCAATGCTATTCTGATGATGCTGGAATACGAAAAAGTGGTCGTCGAGGGCGGCGGGGTGGTCGCCGTCGCCGCCTTGCTCAACCATAAAATTCCCGGTCTGGAAGGTAAAAAGGTCGTCTCCATTGTTTCCGGGGGGAATATTGACATCAATATTCTGTCCCGGATTATTGACCGCGGACTGGATTTCGGCGGCCGGATCGCCCAGATATCGACCCGGCTCAAAGATAAACCCGGCGCTCTGGAAGGCATTATCTCCATCTTCCGCCAGGCCGGGGCGAACATTCTGGAAGTGCATCAACACCGCTATTCCAAGGATGTTCCGGTCGGTCAGATCAATGTGTCGTTCACCCTCGAGACCCGCGATAAAAATCATATCGCCGTCATTGAGCGGGCGCTCCATGACGCGCGCTACGACATCTTTGACATTCATTGGGACAAGCGCCGGACCTGAAACGGGCGTTTTTTTTCCGGGGGAGAATACTTGTCCCGAACGTTGCCGTTCCCTTTGGTCACAGCTTTCGACAAGCTCAAGCCTTTGCCTTCCGCGGTCTTGGATTCCGCGGCCTGCCTCGGCGTAGCGACCCCTCGGGGTTCGGAATCCCCGATCCGAACGGAATGAGACAAGGTCACTTATTTTGCAACCATGTTCGACTGCTCAACACGGATGCATCCGAGACGGATGCGCTCCATGGACCGATTTCTGCCTGACTGCCTCTGGTAGTTCCCGAAATCAGCCATATCGACCAGTCAAAAACCGCTGGCTCATCATTCTTGTCTCAGAAGAGCCACAAAGGGCGTAGACGGGTCTCCGCGGCCCTTTGGCTTCCGCGGGTGTCAACGCGCGGCATGGGAAATTTCCGTCATTCCCCGTCTTTAAGAATGCGTTTAGTGGCTTTCCACGCCGAAGGTGTTTTCTCTTATAGCCAGGGGTTGTCTCAACCCTGGGTTTATGGACAGAATCGACATCAACCCCGCCGGGGTTGCGGCGCTTCCAATCGTTTTCCGTAATCGTCGTCCGTCTTAAGGCGTAGCCGTGCTCCTGATCGCCCTGGCGGCCCATAACCTCGGCTATCCCGACAAGATACGCTTCGTTCGTACATTCATGCCAAACATCCTCGCCGACTAGGCTTGGGGGATGCCAACATTCAAAAAACCCATTTTGTGAAACCCTAACAAAAAAGGGAAAAATAATTTGCAATCCAATCGGATAAGGTGTATCTTTTCGCATAGTATAAAATTTTCATTCGGTAAACATTCGGAATAACCGACATGTTGCATGCCTGCCGACGTGATTAAAGCGGTTTTATATGAACACATCTTTTGTGATCCGAACCAGCAGTCCAACCCGCGGCGCCGCCGCAAGCCAACCCAAGGAGACCACCATGAAGACACGTCATTTCGCCACTCTCATCGCCGCTCTCGTCGCTGGGATTATGTTCGCCACCGCGAGCCTCCAGGGGGCCATAATTTTCACGGAAGATTTTGAAACCCCGGACATTACAGCCGGTACCTATGCGCAAGGCACGACTCCCACTGGCTGGGTCAGAGCAGATCAAGGATATCATGCTACTTATCACGGAATCATTGACTCGAATTCGGGCGCGCTGTTCACGCCGCCTCCCGCGATTGATCCGGATGACGGCACGACGGTTCTGCTTGCCGGTGGCGATCAGAGCTATGCGTTCCGCTACACCAACAGCGGTCTGACCTCAGGCGAAGGACAGATCACTGCCAGCGGCATCCAGGCCGAAACAGTTTACCGGGTCGTGTTCGGCGGTGTTCAAGATGTGTCTGGCACTAATCCAGACGGTTACAACGCGCTTTTGTACGCACTGGATTCCGGTGTCGCCCGCAATGATGCCCGAAGCAATCCCACGGGTGCGGCCGTGCTGGATTCCGTGAGTAAATCAAACGGCTGGAGCGATGGTTCCACCTTCTACGACAGCATGACCTATACATCCGGTTTGTTCAGTGATACGAATCTGGGCCGTGACTTGACCGTCCGGTTCAGAGGCGCCACAAGTAGCGCCATTATCGACAGTGTGGTTGTGGAAGCGACCGCGCTATATCCCAACGCCTACTGGAACGGCGGCACCACCGGCGGTGTCTGGGATACGGATGTGGAATGGAATGACCAGAATGACCTACTGGGCACGGACAGTGCCTGGACCGTGGGGCGCACGGCCGTTTTCGGCGCCGGTACCACCGATGTCGGCGTGAACGGTAATATCAGTATTGGCAGTTTGAGCCTGAATGATGGTTTGGTCCTGTCGGAAGCTGACGGAACCGGCGATCTCCTGACACTCAACCGGGACGCGGCTTTTACTGTCAGTTCCGGCACCGCGACAATGGGCGTGGGTATCGCCGGAACCGACATTATGGGCAAAATGGGCGCCGGCACGCTGGTCCTGACAGGTGACAACTCATCATTCTCCGGCGAAACACGGATTCTTGCCGGCACTCTTCAAGTCGGTGACGGCACGACAGATGGAACACTCGGCAGCGGAGCCGTCAGTAACAGTGGCGTGTTGTCTTTCAATGTCGCCGGTTCTCAGACCGTCGGCAATAACATCTCCGGCACGGGCAGTCTGACGAAAGACGGCGCCGGAACGGTCACCCTGAGCGGCAGCAATAATTATGCCGGCGGCACCACCATTTCCGCCGGGAAAGTGCAGGTTGGCGGTGACGGTCATCTGGGCACGGCTGGTGTGGCCATCGGCGCGGCCGGTGAACTCGAATACACGGGCAGCGCCACGATCCCGACTCTTTCCGGCAGCGGAACTCTGACGCTGTCCAGCGGCACGGCGACGGTCTCCTCGGATAACAGCGCCTTCAGCGGCGCCACGAACGTTTCCGGCACCCTGGTTGTCAACGGCAGCCTGGGCGGGACAACAGCCATCCTCAGCGGCGGCACATTGATGGGAGCGGGCGCCCTGAGCAGCGTGACGGTCAACGCCGGTGGCACCCTCGCCCCGGGAAATAGCATCGACACGATTACTGTCGGTGACCTGACATTGTCCGGCACCTACGAATGGGAAGTTGATAATGCAGGGAGTGACCTGGTGGTTGTCGACGGTACTCTCGGGACGGGTAGTCTGGATATTTCCGGCGATGTCATTGTCGATATTACGCCTTTGGACGGCGCCTACTTCTCCGCCAGTCAAGTCTTCACGCTGTTCACCTATGATGGCACGCTTACTACAGATGGTCTAGCCAATGACCTGACTGTCACCTATGGTGGAATCGCATCCAAGTGGCTGACCCAAGGCGCGATATTCGCCGACACCGGCATCGCGATCACGCTGACGGGGATTGAATACATCCCCGAGCCGTCCACGATGATTTTGGCCGGACTGGGCCTGGCCGGGCTGAGCCTGCGCCGGCGGCGGCGCTAAGGCGAGTTCCCCGCGGAGGCGCGGCAAGCCTGAAGCGGCCACCAACATGCAGCGCCGGATCCTCTTCGGAGGGTCCGGCGTTTTTTATGTAAAGGGCTGAAGGCTGAAGGCGGAGGGCGGAAAGCGGAGGGCGGAAGAAAGAGTGTGGATGGTGGGTGGTAAATCGTGAAGACGTTAAAATCGTTAAAATCGTGAAAATCGTTGGAAATCGTTGAAGTCGTTGAAAGTCGTTGAAAGTCGTTGAAAGTCGTTGAAAATCGTTGAAAATCGTTGAAAATCGTTGGAAATCGTTGAAAGTCGTTGAAAGTCGTTGAAGGCGTTGAAGTCGTCTCTTGGATTCCGCGGCCTGTCTCGGCGTAGCGATCCGTCGAGGGCGCGGGTCCCCGCTCCGAACAGGAAGAGACAAGGTCACTTATTTTGCAACCATGTTCGACTGCTCAACACGGATGCATCCGAGACGGATGCGCTCCATGGACCGATTTCGTCCCGAAATCAGCCATATCGACCAGTCAAAAACCGCTGGCTCATCATTCTTGTCTCAGAAGAGCCACAAAGGGCGTAGACGGGTCCCCGCGGCAGTAAAGAGCGCCGGGTCCGGCGCGTTATTGAATGTTTCCTACTATGGATACCGCGGGCGGCTCGCGGGATGGGAACCCCGGTCCACTCTTTCAGTTTGTTTATCTTTTTCCTGTTGTGCGCCCTGAATAACAGGGTAAATTAGGCCCCTCGCACCCAAAATGTCCGCTCGCACAAGGCGCGCCTGAAACCGCGCCGCGGCCGGCGGCGGATCCACCAAGCAGACAGGACACAGAATGTCAGACCGTAAAAGCATGTCATTGGCCGGCGAATGGGCGTTCGCCCTGGATGAACAAAACCGCGGGATCCGCGATCAGTGGTTTAAGCGTAAACTGGCGGACAGCATTCAGCTTCCGGGCACCACGGATGAAGCTGGATTTGGCGAGGTGACGGGGGAGGCTTGCGAGGACCGCCTCTCCCGAACCATCCGCTGGATCGGCCCGGCTTGGTATCAGAAAACAGTTGAGATCCCGGAATCTTGGGCCGACAAGAAGATTTTTCTGTTTCTGGAACGGACAAAAGACAGCCAAATCTGGGTTGACGGGAGGTGGGCCGGCAGCGATGATTCGCTGTCCGCCGCGCACGAATTCGACCTGACCAAGCTGTTGACACCGGGCGGCCACACACTCACCATTTTAGTCGACAATTCCAAGCTCCCTCCCGTCGGTCCCTGCCATCAGGTTGACGAACGGACACAGACCAACTGGAACGGGATTCTCGGCCTGATTGAACTGCGCGCGTGCGAAACGATCTATATCCGCTCCCTACAGGCCTATCCCGACTTGACGCCCGCCAACTGCCCCAACCCGAATGACGATGAACCGATTGATTTGGGACTGACCGCAGGGCAATGCACTGTCGAACTGGTGGCCGAGCTGGTCAACGAGGCCCGGTGGAGCGGTAAGGGCGGGTTCACATTTAAGGCTGAAGTGGTCGGCCGGGAAGAGGCGTTTGACATCCCTGCTGTCGAATCGGGCATGCTCGTCAATCAGGGGCGCCAGCAGGTGAAAGCCAGGTTGATTCTGCCCGCGGGCATCCCCCGGTGGGACGAGTTTAATCCGACACTGCTGCGGGTCACGATGACGTGCGAGGCCATGCCCCGCGCCGAATGGGTGCGGGATCGCCTGAGCATTATCTGCGGACTCCGCAGTTTTAAGACATCCCGCGGCCAGTTCGTTGTCAATGGCCGCCCGGCTTTCCTGCGCGGCAAGAACGATTGCGCCTTGTTTCCCATCACCGGCTACGCGCCGATGGACAAGGCGTTCTGGCTGAAATTTATGGGTGTCGGCCGGGACTATGGTGTCAACCACTACCGTTTTCATAGCTGGTGTCCCCCGGAGGCCGCGTTCGCGGCCGCCGATGAGCTGGGCATCTACTTCCAGGTGGAACTGCCCAACAAGCGCGGCATCACCGAGCCGGAGAACGCGGATTACACGCCGCCGGCGGAAGCCTATGAGACGCTGGATGAACTCAAGGGTGACGCCGGTGATCCCGCCGTGCGCACCGCCTACCTGACCCGCGAGGGCGAAAAGATCCTCCGGCGGTACGGCAACCACCCGTCCTTCGCCATGTTGACCCTGGGCAATGAAATCGGTGGTGACGAACATGTCATGAAAGCGATGACCGATCATTTCCGGGCCATTGACCGCCGCCATCTGTACGCCATGGGGACGAACGCCTGGCACTGGGACATCCGGCACCGGGAGGGAAATGAGTTCTGGGTCATCAAGGGCACGCGGGAAGACACGCATATCCGCGGCGCCTCTTGGGACAAACCCTGCGGTATCGATTTTGACCCACCCTCGACGACTAAAAACTATAGTGATTCGCTGCGCGGAGTCCCCGTGCCGGTGGTGGCTCACGAGATGGCCCAGTTTGAAGTCTATCCCGATTATACCGAGATTGAGAAATATACCGGTGTGCTGAAGGCGAAGAACCTGGAAATTTTCAAAGAACGCCTGGAAAAAGCGGGCATGGGCGATCAGGCCAGGGATTTCCAGCGCGCCTCGGGCGCCCTGTCGATTGTCTGCCGTAAGGAGGATATCGAGGCGGAACTGCGCACGCCCGGCATGGCGGGATTTCAGTTGCTGGATATCCAGGATTTCAGTGGTCAGGGCACAGCGCTCATCGGCATCCTGGATGTGTTTATGGAATCAAAAGGATTGATCACGCCCGAAAAATGGCGGGAATTCTGTTGCGAGACGGTTCCTCTGCTGATCATGAAAAAATATACCTGGACGACTGATGAGACCTTCCATGGACGGATACAGATCGCCCATTACGGACCGGCTGATCTGAAAGACCAGGCGGTGGCGTGGACGCTACGCGGCGAGGAAACGCTGGCCGAAGGGATCTTCACCGCCGACATCCCCACCGGTGATGTCACCGAGGTCGACATTGTCTGTGCCCCGCTGGCATCTGCGCCCGCGCCGCGGAAGCTGGTCGTCGAGATCACGCTGCCGGGCACCCCGTATCGCAACAGCTACGATCTCTGGGTCTATCCGGCCCGCGTCGACACGACGCCGCCGACGGGTGTGACCGTGACCCGCGCGTGGACACCGGCTGTCGGGCAAACGCTGGCCGACGGCGGCCGCGTGCTGCTGATCCCCGAACCGGGGGCGCTCAAGGAGACCGTGGCGATGGCCTTCCAGACCGGATTCTGGTCGCCCATGTTCCGGATGAAAGGCCGCGTCTGCCCGGCCACGGGCGGAGAAACGCCCGGTACCCAGGGTATTCTGCTCGATCCGGCGCATCCGCTTTTCGCCGACTTCCCCACGGAATTCCACGGCAACTGGCAGTGGTGGCAGTTGGTGAAGCATTGCGATCCCATGATTCTCGATGACACCCCGGCTGATTATCGGCCGGTCCTTCAGGTGATCGACGGCATTGACCGCAATCATAAGCTGGGGCTGATCGTGGAAACTCAGGTCGGCCCGGGAAAATTGCTGATCTGCGCCATCGATCTGCCCGGTCTGCGGGAGCATCCGGAAGCGCGGCAATTGCTGGCCTCCATCCAGGCCTACATGGCCTCACCGGCGTTTGCTCCGGCAGTCGAATTGCCATCGCAGTGGGTTGAAGCATTGCTTGGGTAGTTTTTGCACCTATTGTGGCCCGGCGCTCCCCTGAGACTCACGTTGGGAGATGGCCACAAAAAGCCACGAAAAAGGACAAAAGAACGCTTAATCGAAAAAGCGTTTAGCTTAGGGCTCGGAGCTCGGAGCCTGGAGTGTCACGGCCCCAAAACCGGGCTGTGAAAGTCTTTCTGCTGGTCCTCCCCGCCCCCTGCGGGACAAGCTGGCGTTCCGCTCCATGCTCCAAGCTAAACGCTTTCTTAATCGAACATGCGTTTTAGCGATTTTTTTGCGCCTTTTTGTGGCTATTGATCTTTTTTCCCCTGAATGAAATTGCATTCGGTTTGTAGAGCGGGCCAGTGTCTTGGAGGGGGCGCTCGTTTGAGACAAAGGCGCTCATTCGATGTGGCCGACTGCGTCCCGCAGTCGGTGCGGCGCGCAACCGCCGCAAGAGTTTCAGATCGGCCTGCCGGGCGGCCTGCGGCTGCGGGATTAGTCTCCGTTCTTCGTAACTACGCCCGGACAGGCGCAGCCGCCCACATTGTCAAAGCCTTGTCTCTTTTTTTTCTTCTATTCGCAGTCCCCGCCGCACCTCAACGAGAACCCTCTGTCTAACCGCTATACTGGCGCCTTGACTATCAAAAGACTCTTGAGCTTGTGCATTTTCGAACTGGCGACTACATTCCCCGCAGGTTTATGAAGACAGAAAGAATGGCTCTCGCAAAGGCGCAAAGATCGCAAAGATGGATGAGAACAGCATAGGCAAAGAAATCGTGGACGCTGCTATTGCGGTTCATCGTGAACTTGGTCCAGGACTGCTGGAGACGGTCTACGAAGTCGTCCTTCTGGATGAGATCCGGAAGCGAGGGTTCAGCGCGGAACGCCAAGTGCCGATTGCCATTGTGTGCCGGGGCGTGCGTTTCGACGAAGGCTTCCGTGCCGATATTATTGTCGAGACCAAGGTGATCATCGAGCTGAAGTCCGTTGAGCGGATCACCAATGCCCACAAGAAGCAGCTTCTGACCTATTTGAAGCTCACCGGCATGAAGCTCGGTTACCTACTGAACTTCGGTGAGGACATGATGAAGCGTGGCATCACTCGCACGGTCAACGGCCTGCCAGAAAAAAAAATCCTTGGCGATCTTAGCGGCTTTGCGAGAGAAAAATAAATTCGACCAAGTCAATTCAGTGGACGGAGTACCGCCGCTGAGTTCAAGCGTTAAGAGGGTTGGAAGAGTTGAAGTCGTTGAAGTCGTTGAAAGTCGTTGAAAGTCGTTGAAGTCGTTGAAGTCGTTGAAAGTCGTTGAAGTCGTTGAAGTCGTTGAAGTCGTTGAAGTCGTTGAAGTCGTTGA
>JAVVEH010000035.1:0-46360 GCA_032251435.1 Lentisphaeria bacterium
AGGACGAAACTTAAACATCTTTATCCGCATCTTTAAATTTTACATTGTACTAGTCAACATCCAATATTCAATAGTCAACATCCAACGCCCAACGAGACTTCTTTTGAACAGCGCCGGCTCTGGGTGTTTCCGCCGGGTTTCGAATACGGCTGGAGGGTGAAAGGTAAGGTCGACCGGCTGGTTTTTCATTTCACCGCCGTGCCCGGAGAGTTGACCAGCCATCTCCCCGACCAGGGCTACTATCACGTCGACCTGACCGACGCGGATTGCGCGCGGTTGCGCGCGCTCGGCGAACAGGCCGAGGCCATGGGCCGGCGCCCCACGCGTCTGCTCTTTCTGCAAACGCAAATTCTGGTGGGGGAATTAAGCCTGATGACCCTCCGGGATGTCGCCCACCCGCCCCTGCCCCAGAAACAAATCGCCGACAACAAAACCGAACGGGCGTTGGCCTATTACCGGGAGAACATGGAGGGGGATCCGTCTTTCGAGGAGATCGCCGCGGCGGTCGGCGCCTGTCCCACCCACCTGCGGCGTCTTTTCCACAAGGCGCGCGGCGAGAGCCCGCATCAGGTCTTGAACCGTCTGCGCATGGAAAAAGCGGAGCAACTTCTGCGGGAAACGGACGATGTGCTCGAGAGGATCGCCGGAAATCTGGGGTTTTCCGACGCTTCCGCATTGAGCCGGGCGATCAAGGCCTATTTTGGCAGGACACCCGGCGATTTGCGCAAAGACACAAAACCACTGCGGCTTCACAAGGGTGATTGTAAAAACGCGGATGTTGCCTTTTGACTGAAAAAGGTTAAAGTACACGGTTTCACTATCATAAGGCATTATTGACCGCCATGGCCCCCATCATTCGCTTTAAACCCCTCGGGTTGGATTACGTGGAGGCGTTTACCGCCGCGCATCAGGCTGGAAAGACTCCTTATGAGCGTGAAACCCTTTGCCAGCGGGTGCAATTTCCCGCCGCCTTGGTGTCTCCGCGTGAATCTGACTTTCTGGCCGGTAAACGGACTTATCCGGAAGTGGGGTACTCGGTCCAGTATGGCGGCATGGGGTTCTACGCCGATTTCCCGCGCTGGCCGACTCACGACAATCCCATGGGGTATTCCGCCAGCGAGCTGTCCCGCTGGCAGGCGCTGCGCTCTTACTGGGAGCGCGAGGACGCCACGCGGCAGTGCGTCGCCGGCTACGCGCCCGCCTATGCGACGGCGCTGGAGGGCGTTTTCACCGGGGTCGGGAACTACGATCTGGCAATCTATCCGCTGTACCGCATGGCCGGGCTCCAGCTCGATCTGCGGAAATTGGTGTCGCTGGGGGTTCCGGGACTGGAGAAAGATCTGGAAACCCGCCGACGGCGGGCCTCCGACGACGAGGCGAAGGCGTTTTTTTCCGCCTGCCTGGAGTCGGTCGGGCAGTTTCGCGAGGTGATCCGCCACTACAGCGAGGAAGCGGGCGAACTCCCGCCGTCAGCCCGGCGCGATGCCATGATCGCGGCGCTGGACCGGATCGAAACCGCCCGTCCGGAGACATTTCACGAGGCCTTGCAGCTTGTTTTCCTCAGTTCGACCGTTACCGGCACGATCAACTTCGGCCGACTGGACATCGTTCTCGGCGACTATCTGTGCGCGGATCTCGACAGCGGCCGGATCACTGAGTCCCATGCCATGGAGCTGATGGCCAATTTCTATACACTGATCGAAGAGGAGATCATGCACTGGGACGGCCGGATCATTGTCGGCGGAAAAGGGCGGGAGAACGAGCGGCCGGCGGACCGGTTCGCCATGCTGGCCATGGCGGTCACGGACAGTCTAAATCTGCCCATGCCGCAATTGAGCCTGCGCTTTTATGACGGGCAGGACCCCGCGTTGCTCGACAAAGCTTATGACGTGGTCGCGCATGGCAAAACCTACCCCATGCTGTACAATGACGATGTCAATATTCCCGCCGTGATGAAGGCGTTCGGCGTGGATGAAGCGACAGCCGAGCAATACATCCCCTATGGATGCGGCGAGTACATGATCCACCACCAGAGCTGCCACACTCCCAACGGCATCATCAACCTGGCAAAGGCGCTCGAGGCGGCGCTGAACAATGGACGGTCGCTGACCACCGGCAAGCTCATGGCGCCGGATTTCGGGAATCTTTGCGATTACAGCAGCTTCGAGGAACTCTGGAACGCCTATGACAAGACGGTCGCGTTCTGCGGCAGGGCGCTCGCCCACGCGCAAAGCGCGACCTATGACATCATGGGCAGGACGGCGCCTTTTTCGTTCGTCAGCATGTTGTATGACGATTGCCTGGAAAAGGGCAGACCGCTGTTTGCCGGCGGGATCCGGATCCTCGGGGGAACCTGTGAAACCTACGGCAACACCAATTGCGCCGACAGCCTGACCGCGATCCGGCGGTGGATTTACGACACGGGGAAATGGTCGCGCGCGGAGCTTCTACAGGCTCTCCGCGACAATTGGCGGGGATTCCCGCTGTTGCGTCGTGATTGCAAGGAGGCCCCGAAATACGGCAATGACGACGATGAAGCCGACGGCATGCTGCTCCGGGTCCATGATCATGTCTGCGGACGTGTCAGGGAGGCGGCGGAAGGAACCGCGCTGGACCATTTTCTGGTGGTGGTCATCAACAACAAAATCAACACCGTCTGGGGCAAGATGACATCGGCCTCCGCCGATGGAAGAACCACCGGTGAGGCGCTGGCGCCCGGCAACGCCCCCGGTGGCGGCTGCGACCGGTCCGGATTGACCGCCGTCCTGAACTCCCAGGCCAAACCTGATCCGACGATTCACGCGGGGGCGGTGCAGAACGTGAAAGTGACATCCTCGTTTCCGGTCCAACATCCAGACATTTACCGCGCGGTTTTTAACAGCTATTTCAAGCGGGGCGGCGCCCAGATTATGATTACCGTCACGAATCGGGAAGACCTGCTGGCGGCTCGGATCACCCCGGAAAAATATGCGAATTTGATTGTTCGGGTAGGCGGATTTTCGGCCCGGTTTATCGATTTGGATCATGACACGCAGGAAGAAATCTTGTCACGCACGGAACATGGACACTGACGGTTTGAAAGGCATGATCACAGATATTCACCGCGCCTCGGTGGTCGATGGCCCGGGTCTCCGCACCACGGTTTTTCTCAAAGGCTGTCCGCTGTCCTGCGTCTGGTGCCACAACCCCGAGACGCAGGCGCCGGACATCGACCTGGCTCTCAACCGGGAGAAATGCGTCGGCTGCGGCGACTGTGTGGCGGTGTGTCCGCATGACGCCTTGCGTCTGGAGGAGGGGCGGATTACTCTGGACCGTGGCCGCTGCGCCACGTGCCTGGCTTGCGCGGCGGTATGCCCGACGGGGGCCCTGTTCAGCTATGGGCGGGCGGTCACGGTTGACGAGATCCTGCGGGAAGCGCTCAAGGATCGCCTGTATTACCAGGAAACTGGCGGCGGGATCACGGTTTCCGGCGGCGAACCCATGTTTCAAGGGCAATTTACCATTGCGCTTCTGAAGGCATGCAAACAGGCGGGTCTTCATACTTGCCTGGACACCGCGGGCATCGGCGCCGAGGACGCTTTTCGAGATACGCTGCCATGGACTGATTTGTACCTTTTTGACTACAAGTCCTCCGACCCGGACGCGCATCAACGCCTGACCGGGGCACCGCTGTCCGCGGTGTTGAAAACCTTTGACCTGCTGATTGAACACAACGCCCGTATCCGTTTGCGCTGCCCGCTCATACCAGGTGTCAATGATGACGCCGGGCACCTGAGACGGATCGCCGACATCAGCCGCTCTTATCCCGCGCTGGACGGTGTGGATCTGCTCTGCTGGCATACTATGGGACGAGGCAAACACGCGTTTCTAGGCCGGCCGGTTTCGAACGCGCTGCCCGCGGAGAACACAGATGAGCGAACAAAGGCCTTTTACCGGCAATGTATGGAACAGGGGCGGGCGCGAGGGGTGAGGATCCTCTGAGGTGTTGGAAAGAGGCGGTTTCGGGTTATTCCGTCATGTTGTCTTTGTCTGAAAGAAAGTCGGTAACGCGGCGCTGGATGTCCGCGCGCTGTATGGAAAACGATTTTCTTCACGATCATCATGCGGAATATCTGGCGGCGGTACTATGAACAAACGAGCATATGTGAAAGCGGTGGGATTGGCTGGTGTCGGGGCGATTTCGGGAACGTCGCCGTTATCAGCGCCTGGCGCTGAAACAATCCAGCGGCCCAATATCATTTTTATCCTGACCGATGATCAACGCTGGGACGCGATGAGCTGTCTGGGACATCCCTTCCTGAAAACGCCGAATATGGATCGAATACGTCGAGAAGGGGCGTTGTTTAAGAACGCGTTTGTGACCACATCCCTGTGCTCTCCAGCCCGGGCGAGTTTCTTGACCGGGGCGTATGCCCATAGCCACGGCGTTATTGGCAACTGGGGATGCGAGTTCGATCATGAGGAAACCCCTTCTTTTCCGCGCGTGTTGAAAGACGCGGGGTACGAGACCGCTTTTGTCGGCAAGTGGCACATGGGGAAAAACGCGCGGCCTCGACCGGGGTTTGATTACTGGCTGAGTTTCCGCGGGCAGGGTGTCTACACCGACCCGACGTTAAATGAAAATGGCCGTGAGTTCCACGCCAAAGGGTACATCACCGACTTGTTGACGGATTACGCGGTCCAATACATCACCAAAGAAAGACAAAAGCCATTCTGCCTGTACTTGTCTCACAAAGCGGTGCATTCCCCCTTCACCCCGGCCCCGCGGCACGCGGGCGACTTTACGGACGCGCCACTTCCCCAACCGCCTAACACACACGACACGTTCGCCGGGAAACCGGCCTGGCTACGGGGAGGCCCGGCGTATTCAAAGGGACAAAACGACGGCGCGACTGTGCCGGACTCGACACCTCCGCAACAATGGGATCCGACAGAAGTCAGACGAAGAGGATACCTCCGGACGATCGCCGCCGTGGATGACGGCATTGGCCGTATCTTTAAAACGCTTGAAGAAAGAGGTGAACTGGATCGGACGATTATCATGTTCGCCGGGGATAATGGGTATTTTCACGGGGAACACGCGCGCGGTGATAAACGGCTGATGTACGAGGAGTCTATCCGTATCCCTCTGATTATGCGTTATCCTCCCGCGGTTAAACCCAATTCAACGGTGGATCAGATGGCGCTCAATATCGATGTCGCTCCCACGTTGCTGGACTTGGCCGGGGTTCCGGCGCCGGTGTCGATGCAGGGCCGCTCGATGGTCCCTTTACTTGAAGGTGAAACAGACGGTTGGCGCGCGTCCTTCCTCTATGAATACTGGATGGATCTTACCGATCGAGTGCCCCGCATGCTGGGGGTGCGGACAGAGGGTTGGAAGCTGATCCGGTATCCCGATATCGACGACATCGACGAGATGTACGATCTGAAAAATGACCCCTATGAAATGACAAATCTCGCCCTCGACCCGAATTACGCCGGGAAGCGTGAGCGACTCAGTCTCGAACTTGACCGGCTGATGAAGGAAACCGGATACGGGGCTAAACCAATTCCCCAATCCCCAGTCGTCCGCCGGCTTGCAGCCAGGGAAAAACGGCAAACGGTTGGGCCACAGTGAAAAAAGTCATTCTTATAATTGTCGGTATGGTCGTCTTTTTCTCCGTTCTTTTCATTGTTGGAGAAGAGCTTGGCATGACATCCCGGGAATCCATCGGCCGTTTTATCGAGCATGTTCACGCCTCCCCGGGGGGGCGGTCGCTGGTCGCCGGCGCGGTCATTGGTCTTTTGGTGGTGGACATTCTACTGCCTGTCCCCTCATCGGTTGTCATGATACTTTCAGGTCGTCTGCTCGGGTTTTCGCTTGGTGGAAGCGTGTCGTTCGCCGGTGCCCTGCTCGCCGCACTGCTCGGTTTCTTCGGTTGCCGCTGGGGTGGGCAAACGGTGTTCACCAAGCTGGTCGGGCACCGGGACGGGGTTAAGGTCAAGCAATGGTTTGAAGAATACGGGGTGATCGCCATCATTCTCAGCCGGCCGGTCCCGATGCTGACGGAAATCCTCTCCTGTCTGGCCGGGTTGTCCAAAGTCAATCCGGCGACGTTTATCTCCGCGGCCGTATTGGGGACGTTGCCTGTCTGTTTTGTCTACAGTTGGTTTGGCGCCGAGGGGGGTCCCGGCCTTATGGCGGCGGTCTGGGTGTCTATCGCGATTCCCGCTGTCGGGTGGGTCTTCACAAAGTGGGTGAAAACGCGGCGACAGGGTGTCGGGTCAGACTCGCCGAAGTGACTGGTTGGCTTGCCATCTTTCCGTCTTTTTTCGTTGTCGTTGTCGTAATCGACCTTCTTCCTCTTCGTGCTTTCCCCCCGGGGTCGACTACGATTACGACAACCGCTTCGCTGACAACGACAACGGCCGAGTGCCGCTCGAACCATTCAGCTTCGGCGACACGGCGAGTTCAAACGCTCTTATTCGCCCCGTTTCATGACGGTGTAGGATGTGCTCCAGTCGCCCGGGTGATCTTCCTTGAACCCTCCCGTCTCGATAAAGAGGTATGGGGCGCCGTCGATGTCCTTTACCGTCATCGCCAGCGCCTCGTTGCCGCGCAGGTCCAGCAACAGTTCGCCGGAATACATCGTCAGCCGGTCATCGGTGCGGCCATCGGGTTTGAAGGTCAGTGTTTGGAACCGCGCGTTCCGGTTGAGCCGTGGCCGCGCGGCGGGATCGAAGTCCTCGACCGCCGCCACCTGACCAAGCTGCTCCCAGCGCCCCGCCACCCCCGGATTCGCCTTGAATGTCCCGTCGAACCGGAACTTGTCGGCATCTTCCAGGGAGCTCTGCCAGGCCGCCGTCAGCAAGGGAGTCACCCGCATGGACTGGAGAATTTCCGTTTCGCCCAGCGTCGGCATCAGCATCTCCTCGAACCAGAAGGCTTGATAATTGCGTTTGACCCCGCTCTTGTGAATGGGCAGGAAACCGGTCGCGGCCAGCGTCACGGGCTCGCCGGTGAATTGTTTCCGCAACGCGTTGTCGATCCCGAACCCCCACGGTTTGCCGCCCTGTCGTTTGCCGACACCGCTCAGGCTGGGATCGGTTTTTCGCCGGTCCTCCTTGCGCGTGCCGTTGATCCAGACATCCGATCCTTCGCCACTGCCCACGTGCGAGCGGCCGCCCACCAGCAGACGGTAGGCGTAGCCCGGACGCATGGCCGGCAGATCCAGCCGCGCGCGCATCAACAGCACTTCCTTTTCCCAAAAGGTGTTGGGCGGGTTGCCGCAACCGCAATAATGGTGGTCGCCTGTGCAGCCACCGACGGGCGCCAGCTTGCCGTCGTTATGAGCGAACGGCGCGAAGCCCGTTTCCCATCCCGCCTTCCGCGCGTCAAAGCCGGGTTGTGTCCAGTTCTCCGCTCCCTGTGGCCAACTGACCTGACGATAGCGGCCGCCCCGCTCGCCGCCCCGTTCCCAAATTTTCTCTTCCGGCGGGTCATAGGTGGTGTACTGCCATTCAATCTTGTCGCGCCGGGGCCCCCAGAGCTTCCAGTCATAATCCGTGACCCCGGCCTTCTGGTAGAGATTGACCAGTTCGCTCATCGCCTTGCCGGGTTGATTGGCCCGCTGTTCCTTATCGAGATTCGCCCGGTTGTTGGCGACGAACTGCCAGATAATCTGATCGCGCAGCAACGGCTCAAACGTCTTTTTCAATTCCGGGGAGAAGGTCGACGTGTCGGCGTTCATGTAGAGTTCCAGGTGCGGCAGGGTTTGCTCGGGAAATCGCTTCTGTGAAACCCGGTAAAGCGCGTCGAACCCGCCGGGGATGTCGGCGAGGCCACGGGCGATATGCCGCAGCATGTAGTCTGTTCCGTTGGCCATGTCCTGCCCGCCGGGAGCGGCGATCATGTCCGGATAGTCGGCATAGGTCCGCGCGAACGCCTCCACAGCGGCGAGACGCACATCGGCCTCGGCGCCCTCGAGGCGTCTGACCAGCCCGCCAAAGGGGCCGTTCAATCCCGGCCGCTGGTTCGTGGCCATCACCTTGCCGATCTTTGGCAAAATCCGTTCGCAGTAGCCTTTGTCCAAGGCCAGCGGTGTCAGAGCCTCCATGGCCGCCGCCCGCATCCACCAATCATCATGCGCCAGCCATTTCTCAAACACGTCGACGTGGGGGGCTAACTGTTCCACGGTGGCCTTTCCAAGTGTTTTCAACGCCTGCTGGACCACCCACCAGGATTCGTCAGGGTCCCCGACCATCCGCGCCAGCAGTGTCACGACCTCATCGGTCAAAGGCTTGCCGGCGACACCGCTGACACCGGCGTGGCGGCCGCGGGGATCGTCGGATTTCAGGAGCGCCAGGAAAAGATGATCCCAGCCGCGCTTGCCAATCTGCCCGACGGCTGAAGCGCGGATGGTGTGGTCAATATGCAAGGCGTACTGACGCAGCGAATCCTCCGTCGCGTCGGGGGCGCTCATCTTGTCGAACAGGGCCCTCGAGGCGCCGGTCCGGATGGTCTCCGTGTCAATGTCCAACTGCGTTCCGGAGGCGGTTTTTCCCGGTGTCAGCGAATAAAACGCGTCGTCCGCCGGTGTGCCCCACGGCCGTTCGGGCAGGTTGTAGGTCTTCGAATATTTCGTGGGCGGGGCGCCAAAGAGACGGAGCTGCTTGCGCGGGAGGGTGTAGATCAGCGGGATGTAGTTGCCGCCGGGCTTGCCGCTATTGACCTGCGTGTAGTTGACATTCGTCCCGTCCCCCCAGCCAAAGGCGCCCTCATGTGTGCGGGCCAGTTCATACATCCAGCGGCGTTCATCCATAAATGAACGGTATTGCTTGGGGCGCTTGTCCTTCATCAATCCCATCGAAGCGCCGCGCCAGAGTTCGCCAATGCCGCCGCCGGTGTGCCCATGAAAGAGCCAGGAGGTGGAATAGAACGCCTTGGTGGCGCTGATATCGCGCGCCTTGGCGTAGATCGACGTCTCGCCGTCGGGACTGAGGTTCGCCGCCGCCTGCATGGCGAAGGCCAGTTTGCCGACCCGCCCATTGTCCGTGAACCCTCCTTCGGGAAAGGCGTCGCCATAGGGCACATTACCACGCCCCGCGTACTTGAAAAACTGCCGGAGCGACGACTGCAGGGTGTGTTCATCCACGTCCACGCCGCATTCTTTGGCCATCATCAGGAAGGTGACGCAGTGCGCGCCGGCCGCGTTCATGTGGCCGCCGGCCATGTAGCCGAAACTGGCGCCGCCGCGGCCCATCCAGGAGCCATTGTAGATGGTGCGCTTGAGGTAATCCGCCCGGCTCTGAATGGCCAGCAGCACGCTTTTGTCACCGGTCCGCAGATAATATTCGCAAATGGCCGGTCCCGTATAGCCGATCGACCATGGGAACCCGGGACTGTCGGCGGACAGCTTTGTCTTGAACCAGCGGCGGACGACATCCAGATCCTTCTCCTCGCCGGTCGAAAGCAGAAACAGGGCCGCGCCCCAGCCCATGGTGTCGCTGCGGTCGAGATAGTCGGCCATGTTGCGCACGATGGCGTCCGATTTTTCGCAGTTGACTGGCCACGTCTCGCTGTAGGCGCCCAGAACGGGGAGCTGAACGGTCACCGGATAGGCCTCTGACTCGCGGGTTTCCTTGATCATCATGACCATCTTCCCGTCTTTCGCCTCAGCCTCGGTGATCAGGTTGCCCAGGATGACCCGCGGGTCGATTTCCTTGAGCACCTGTCCGTTTATGCTTTCAATGTACTGCCCCTGTTTGAGCTTGCCAGTGGCCGCCGCCGGCGAGCCTTCCTCGACTCCCGTGATGCGCATGGTGAAGGCGGGTTGCAGTAATTCCAGGCTCAAGCCAACCGGCCCGAAACGGCCAATGATTTCCCGTGGACTGTCACCTGCCGGATAGTAGTGGAAGAGAATCGGCCCCTTATAGTACCCCTCTTTCAATTCCTCAGCCTTGACAGCCCCCGTCATCAGCAGCGCCGCGATGATCAGATATGTTTTGCGACCCATTTTTTTTCCTTTTTGACGCGTCACGGAAGCGTGGCGTTCTAATTACAGACGTTATTTTTTCCAATTGACTTTCCGAGCCAGGGCAAGAATCCGGCGCGGCGGTTCGTCCAAATGACCACATCCCGACATCTGACTATAAACCTGTATCATGGAAAACAACGGGCTTTCCGCATCGCCGATTCACACGCGCGGCCGCCTCCGGTAGACACCGAAAGCCATTGGGCCCGTCCCGTCCGGATTTTAATGCCGCCCGTGTGACGTGAATAGCAGGTTAGATCGCCGGGGCGTTGGCGAGGAGGTAGGCTTCCGCCGCCGGGCTCCACAGGCCATTGGCGTCTTCAACAATCCTGGCCAGCTCGTGAAAGAGGTCGCCGTCCTGATTCTTCAGATCCGCCAACGCGATCAACGGCATGCTGATCGTGTTATACACCAGTTTTTTCCCGCCGGGAATATCAGGCAGATTCAGGGTGGTGTCGATAACCGCGTCCAAACCGCCCACATGGGTGATCATGGTGGATGGATTCAGGTTGCCCTCTTCCATCATTTTGAGCGACTCCAGCATGTCATCGGTATTGCCGCCGCTGGTGCCCACCACGTGTGTGGCGGCATAGTGGACATTGTAGAAGTTGAACTCAGCGGAGAAGGCCGGGTTCGTCGGGCCGGCGAAGAAATTCAAACACCCGTCAAAAGCGAGAATGCTGTCGGCTTGTTCAACGACCGGTCGCACCGGGGCATAGACAAAGACATCATTGAAGCCCTGGCCTCCGGGTGTCAAGGATTTAAGATAGTCGGCGCCCTTGCCTTTTTCGGCGGTGTTGACGTAGATCAGTTCAACGCCATTGGCTTTGGCTTCCTCAACGGTGAAGATGGAAGCGGCGCGTTCCAGGCGGGACGTGTCGATATCGGTCACCACCAGCAAGCCTGGCTTGCGGTCACAGTGAATCGCATAGTCAATCGCTCCCAGTCCCATGGGTCCGACTCCCGCCAGCAGCGCCATGGCGCCGCCTTCGACAATGCCCATCTCATGGGTGTAACTACCGGGTTTTGTGTGATAGTTGGCATGGAATCCGCCGACAATGCAGGACATCGGTTCGGCAAGCGATCCGAGATAAAACGCGTCTCCGTCAAAGGGCAGCAAACACCCTTTAGCCATGACCTCGGCGGGAATGACGACGTATTGAGAATCGCCGCCAATATACGGGTAGGAATAACCGGGGGCGGAGAGAATCCCAACCGGTCCGTCCGCGTAATTGATCGCCGGCTGGATGGAAAACTTGTCTCCCGCGGCGAACTGGCTTTTCCATCGCCCCCCAACCTCCACGATTTCGCCGCAAAACTCATGGCCGATGATGATGGGGTTGGCCGCCACATCATCGGGAATACGCTTGTGTTTAGCGCCCTGCGAAGACGCCTTGTAGGATGACATGCAGATGGAATCGGACATGATTTTAGCCAGGATCTCATCGTCCTTGATCGCCGGCAGGTCAAATTCCTCCAGCCGTAGATCTTTTTCGCCGTATAATCTCACCGCTTTGGTTTTCATGATATGCTCCGTGTCGCAGGTTATGGTTTAGCTATCGCTTAAAAAGAGACTAAGTCCAAGACGTTTTCAGGGTGCCGATGATTGATCCGCCGCCCGATATCGGCGTATTTACTTAAGCGTTCAGTCAAGGGCCGGTCAGCCAGGGGATTTTCCGGACTGAATAAGGCGTAATTCGCATGGGCCGCGGCCAATTTCTCATGCGCGATCAGGGCCCAAGTGGCTTCGGTCAGATGCTGGAACGCCGGCTCCATGATGATGGGGCAGGTGAATGCCTGGCGTGAGCTGTTGATGTCCACCCCGCTGATTTCCATGAGATCATTGTCCCGGCAGAGCCTCTGGAGCCGCTGGAGTTGAGCCAGGGTGTTCCGTGGCGGCATGTAGGTGATGGCTTTGAACCCGATTTTTTTCAACTCCGGGATTAGCTCATCCAGATAATCATCTTCAAATTTTTCCGCTTTTTTATCGCCGGTCGGGGATTCGCCGACATCTCCGAGATAGGCGTAGACAGGGATGGCGCCGATGTGGTTGGCGAAATCGACCGCGCCGTAAACGGAAACACATTCAACAGCGTCCGGTTGAATAAACATGTCCGGGACAATCGCGCTTTTGAACACGCCGAGAAGATCGTAGGCGTAGTGGGGGTTCTCTGGATCAAGCAGGAACGCTTGGACCTTGGCGGGAATGTCAATCCCCATTTTATCGTTAACAAACGCGATTAACGCCTGGCCCTTGCCAAATGTGTCGATCAGTTTCAAGGACAAGGCGTAAAGAATGTGCCGTTCGGTGATCGAGCCGCCGTTGTCAGCCTGAGAAATCGCCCGGATGTCCCGCTCAAAGTCAAGGGGAGGGAGGCTGGCCCGCGCCAGAATCAGGTTGAGTTTTTCCACTTCTTTTTTGTCCCGCTCAACGCGGGACTGATTAATGGGTTTTAAAAACTCGGCGACCGCTTTAAACGTCGTGGCGGGAATACCGTGAAAAGCCATATAAATATTATTGGCGCTGTCAGGATTGTTAATTTTCCGCCCTTCCACCGCGGTCCCCGTCATGTCCACGCGGATTTCGCACCCGCAGGTGGTGGCGATATCCAAGGCTTTTCCCGCCTCAATCATTTCTCCGCAGCCGGCGACGGAGTCATGATCCATAATGCCGACCGCCCGCAATCCGGCCCGGGCGGCCATCGCGGCCGCCAGAGTGGGGGAGTAGGGACTGAACGAATAGATCGTGTGAACGTGGTTGTTCACCTCGCTTGTCGGGCTGACACCGGCCTTGATTTCCGTCGCCAACGCGGCGGCGGCGGCCAGACGCTCGGAGACATCGGGATAATTGAGTTTTGATAAATCCATGGCGCTTCTTTTTTCAGCTTTCAAGGAGTGATGATGCCAGCTTTTCTTCGCTTAAACGCCTCAACGCGTTCCGGTGAGGGGATTGGATCCGTGATGACGCTGTCCGCTCCATGGAGGGAAAGAACGCGGGTGTCGCCGAGCGGCCGCCCGATCCAACGTCTCCGGCGCGTCGTTCACGCCGCGCCGGCGCCGGCGAGGATAAAATCACGTTCCGGGAAGACGTTTCGTGTCGTTCATAATCGCCGTAATCTACCTTGGTAATGATAAAAATCAAGAGGGATACGGACAGATGCCGATTGATGTTTTCGTCCGATTGACTATGTTAATTGTCGGGTTTTTCAGGCCGCTGTGGATCATTGTCGTCTGAAGGCGAGGCCTTCCCGCGGGCCCTGACGGATGCCTGTTGCCATTCCGGAAAGCGGCCGCGGCGGGGGCCGCGTCAAGCCAACCGAGGTTACGATATGAGCGAAGTGGACGTTATTGTCAATGACCGCATGCAGCAAGGCTATCGGTACCGCCTGAAGGAAGCTCCGGGGCAGTCTTTCGATCCGGATTTCACGCCGGATCTTACCCCCAAACAAATGCTGGAACTGGGTGTGTTCGGCGGTAAATATATGACCGATTGCCGGGCGGAATTTCCGGAAAGCTGGTTCACGAACGCGAAGCTGTCGTCCGGGGCCGCGGATCCGCGGCTCAACTATTTTAAGGTCAGCGCCTCCAAGCCGTTGTCCTATTGGGTTGAAAAAGGCTGGATTCATCCTCAGGATCCCCGCGGATGGTTTCAGTGGTATTGCCGGTATTACATGGGCCGGCGCACCGAAGACGATGACCGTCAAATTAAACGGTGGAAGGGGATGCGGCGCCATATCGCCCAGTTGAAAAAAAACTGTGAGCCGGGGGATGTGACCTGTCGGCCAGTCCAGCGGCAAGCGCTTTTACATTGGGCTTACGACAGCAGAACATTCTGAGGGATACGGGGGGGGCAGCAAGGTTCCAGGTTCTCATCCCATGCGGTGGCCGCGGGCGGATTTAATTCCGCGGCGCTGTTTTAGCGAATTCCGGGCTGGAAAGTTTTGGCAACGGCGTTACAGTCAAGGAAGACACCCGCCGAAGGCCGCTGTGGCTGGAACCAGGGCGAAACAGACTTTTTTCACAGGTGTCTCGTGGGACGCTTTCGTTGAATGGTTGCTATCCGGGAGGTGGCGAATCACGATTCCCGGGGCTGATAACTGGTGATGAACACGCGTCGGCACACTCGCCCTTCCCCACGGTTTTGGGGGAGGTGATGAGGCTGTCGCGCCTTTTTTTCGGAAATTCCCGTTATGTGGACGGATGATATCGCCGCGAAAGTCGCCGCTGTTGACGCGGCGGTCTGGTCGCGCATGCTTGAACTTATGGTTTTGTCGCGCAAGACGGATGAACGGCTGATCAAGCTCTACCATCAGGGCGCCATCCGGGGAAGCGTTTTCGCCAGCATCGGTCAGGAGGCCATCGGGGCGGCCGCGGTTCTCAACAGCGCCGCGGATGACCTGTTCGCTCCCTGTATCCGCGATCTGCCTGTCCATCTCGGCCGGGGGTACTCACCTGTGGATATTTTCCGCCAAGCCCTCGGAAAAACCGCCGGGCCGACCCGCGGGCGTGATGGGAACATCCATTATGGGAACCCCGGCGGGGGGGTCTACGCCATGATTTCGCATCTTGGCGCCATGCTGTCCGTTCTGGCCGGGGGGGTGATGGCCCGTCGGCGCCGACGGGAAAAGACTATCGGCTTCGCGTTTCTCGGCGACGGCGCCACCAGCACCGGGGACTTCCACGAGGCGATGAACCTGATTGCCGTGCGCGATATTCCCGTGCTGGTGATTATCGAAAACAACCACTATGCCTATTCCACGCCCACTCATCGGCAATACCGGTGTGAAAACTTGGTCGACCGAGCCCTTGGGTATGGTGTTGACGGCTTGCTTATTGACGGCAACAATCCGGGGGAAGTGTATATCACGATGAAAGACATTGTGGAGGATATACGCTCTCGTCCGCGGCCTTTCCTGCTGGAGTGTGACACCATGCGCATGCGCGGCCATGGCGAGCATGACTCGTTCGCCTATGCCGTCCCCCGCCTCATCCAGAAATACACACGGCGGGATCCCATACGAATGGCCGTCCGAGGGATGAAATCGGCCGGATTGATTACGGATGAGGTCTACGAGGCGCTGGAGAAACGCGTTGAAGCGGAGGTCCGGGAGGCCAGCCGCCAGGCCCTGGCGGAGCCCGGACCAGATCCCGCCACCCTTTGTGATGGAGTGTATACCGATGCGTGAGATGACCTATATCGGGGCGATCCAGGCCGGCATGGAACAGGTGCTTCGCGAAGATCCGTCGGTCGTGGTTTTCGGACAGGATGTCGGCGGCTTTGGCGGTGCGTTCAAGGCCACCGAGGGGCTTCAGAAACAGTTTGGTGAAGACCGTGTCTTTGATACGCCCATCTGTGAATCCGCCATGCTTGGCTTGGCTTTGGGACTGGCCAGCCAAGGCATGCGGCCGATTGTCGAGATGCAATTCGCGGACTTCGCGACGACCGCCATTCACCAGCTGCTGAACAACGCCGGCACCATGCATTACCGCACCGGTGTTTCCGCTTCCATGACAGTCCGGGCACCCTGCGGGGGAGGCATGGGGGGCGGTCCGTTCCATTCTGAGGAGCTGGAGGCGATTTTCTGCCACATGCCGGGCATTAAAGTCGTCTATCCAGCCACCTCGGCGGATGCCCGGGGACTGCTTCTGGCGGCTGTTCAGGATCCGGATCCCGTCATTTTTCTGGAAAATAAATATCTCTACCGGCGGGAAAAACAGTTGCTTCCGAAACACGGCGACCCGGTGCCCATCGGCCAGGCCAGCGTGGTCCGGAACGGCTATGACGCCTGCGTGTTGACCTATGGCGCCATGGTTCCTGAAACCCTTCACGCGGCGTCTCATCTGTCAGCGGAAGAAAATTATGAAGTGATGGTAGTGGATCTGCGCAGTCTGAAACCCTACGATGAGGAAACCATTATCGCCGCGGTGGCGGCCACCAGCCGGGTGCTGATCGTCCACGAGGGCTGGCGCACATGCGGGTTCGGAGCGGAATTGGCGGCTCTGATCGCTGAGAAGGCGTTTCATCTTCTGGACGCGCCTGTCCGTCGGGTGACCGCCCCCGATGTTCCTGTCCCCTTCGCCCGGGAACTCGAGGATGTCTACCGGCCCCATGCGGACACGATCGCCCAGGCGCTGATTGAGCTGATTGAATTTTAAGTGTCTAGACAGTGTATACTATTTACGGAAGTCGCATCAGGCGAAAACACCCTGTGTGGTGGTGTTAGCTTTGAGGATGAACCATGAAAACAACGCCTATATTGATGCCCCAGATGGGACAGAGTATCGCCGAGGGAACGGTGATCAAGTGGCATTGCCAGGTCGGGGATGAGGTCACGGCGGACGAGCTGATTGTTGATGTCGAAAGTGATAAAGTCTCTTTCGAAGTCGGCAGCCCGGTCGCCGGAAAGATCATCGACTGCCTGGTTTCTGAGGGCGAGCGGGCCGAAGTGGGAAGCGTCATCGGACATATTGAAAGCGAAGACGACGGCTGTCCGGAAGCGAAAGACGCTGAGGAGCGGACGACCGCGAAAAAACGCCGGCATCAACCGGCGCGCTCCAACCGCGCCCCCATTAACACCGATGACCTGCCGCGGATGACCCGTGACTGGCTGTCGCCCAGTGTCGCCCGCATGGCGGTTTTGAATAATGTGACGGTGGCGGAACTGGGAACCATTCGGGGATCCGGCGCCAGCCATCGGATCAGCCGCCAGGACTTGATGGCCTATCTCGCGCGGCGGGATATCCCGGGGGGAGCCGCATCCCTCTCCCCGTCCGCGACCGCCGATGAAAAACAGTTGGCGAGCCTCGGCCGGGTGGTGCCCATGACATCGATCCGGCGCACGATCGCCGACCATATGGTCCAGTCCATTCACACCAGCGCTCATGTGACCATGGTGCATGCTGTGGACACAACCCATATTGTGGCCCTGCGGAATAAAATCAAAGACGCGTTTCTGAAAAAACACGGTGTGAAAATGACCTATACCGGGGTGATGCTCTACGCCACCGCCCAGGTCCTTAAAGAATTTCCCCATATCAACGCGTCTGTGATAGGTAACAACATCGTGCTCCGGGATGATATCAGCCTGGGATGCGCCGTGGCTCTGGATGACCAAAGTCTGGTGGTCCCCGTGGTTAAAAACGCCGACACAAAAACGTTCGCGGAGATCACCTGCGAACTGGATCGCCTGATCAAACTGGCCCGCGGCCAGAATCTGGCGCGCGCGGATGTCGATGGCGGAACCTTCACGATTTCCAACTTCGGGTCTTTTGGCAGTTTGTTTGGAACGCCGATCATTAATCAGCCGCAAGTCGCGATTCTGGGCATGGGAGCGATTACCAAAACCTTTGTGCCGGTGGATAACCAGCCGGTGATCCGGGATCTCCTGTATCTGAGCTTGTCCTTCGACCACCGGGTGATCGACGGCGCGCTCGGCGGGCGCTTTCTTAACCGCCTTCAGGAAACGGTTGAATCTCTCACGGCCGCGGCGATGGGTGTTGACGGACTGTGAGTCTCGCCGTCATATCATCGCTTTCAACAGGTCGCTCAACGCTTGCGCCGCCATGTCGAAGCGTGTCTCGGAGGTGCCCCCGAAATATCTCGGCCACAGATGAGGCTCCAGCGTGAGAAATTTGTTGAATCCCCCCGCGATGGCTTCGCCGAGGATTTCTTTCAGGCCGCCGTCGCCCTGTCCAGGCGGCACCACCCGGCCGTCCTCGAGTCTCGCGTCCTTGATGTGGAAGTATTCCGTATGGTCTTTGAGCAGCGGCCAGCAATCCGTGAGTGGCCTCTGTCCCACTTGCACATAATTGGCGAAATCAAAAATACTTTTGAAAGCGCCGGTGCCGGAGAAGGTCTCGCAGAGGTCGAGACAGCGTTCCGCGATGTCCCCGAAAATCTTCTTCTCATTTTCATGGGCGAGCGTCACCCCCGTTCCACTGACGGTGTCAACCAGTCGGCCCAGTTGGTCAATAACCTGCTGACGGCAGTCGGCTGGTTCGCGGTCCTCGGGGATATGGAAGGAAAACATGCGGATATAGGGGGTTTCCAAGATGTGGGCGATGTCAATGAGATGCCGGCACATCTCAACCTGTTCGTCCACATCGTCATCCAGACCGCATTTTCCCAGACCGGAGCCCACGGCGGAAAATGTCACGCCGGCGTCATCGGCCTGTTTTTTGAACGCCCGGATGGTTGCCAGGCTTTGCTTTTGCACGGGAGTGCCGTCCACGTCGCGCAGTTCAATGTGGGTGATGTTGTTTCGTCGAACCGCGTCGAGTTGTCCGTCAAAACTCGGACTGCTTTCATCCGCGAAGGCGCTGAGGATTGGTGTCTGGTTAACGGTCATAAGCTATTCACACTCGTTGTGCGGATATGGGTTTTAATGTTTCCGCGGCCCGCTTGTTCGCGGCGACCCGCTTAATGATACGGATCCGCGGCGTCCCGCAGACCATCGCCCAGAAAATTAAAGCAGAGGACTGTGGCGATGATAAAGATGACCGGGAGTAACAACCAGGGATAGTTGCTGACAACCTGCATGTTCATGCAATCCTGAAGCAACACCCCCCAACTGACCACAGGCGGGCGCAGTCCCAGACCCAGAAAACTCAAGGATGTCTCGCCGAGAATCATCCGTGGAACCGTCAGGGTCAAAGAGACAATGATGTGACTGGTGAATCCCGGCAATAAGTGACGGAAAATGATCCGGCTATGACTGGCGCCAAGCAGCCGGGCGGCGATGGCGTAGTCTTCTTCCCGCAACGATAGAATTTTACCGCGCACAACGCGCGCCAGACCGGTCCAGCCCATCAGACTCAGCACGATGGTGATACCGAAATAAACCCGTAACGGTGACCAGTCAGATGGCATCACTGCCCCTAGAGCCAGCCACAGCGGCAATTTCGGGAACGCGTTCAAGATCTCAATCCCGCGTTGAATCAATGTGTCAACAGCGCCACCGGCATAGCCTGAAACACCCCCGATTGTCAAGCCGAGGACAAAGCTGATGACGATGCCGATCAATCCCACTGACAAACTAATCCGGGCGCCATATAAAATCCGGCTGAACAGGTCGTGCCCATATTTGTCTCCCCCGAGGAGAAAAAAGGTGGCGTTGGTTCCTGGTTCGGGATGCTTGATGCCGAAAAAATGGCGGTCCCACGGGATGAGCCCGAACAACGTGTAAGGCTCCCCCTTGACAAAAAAGCCGAGTTGAATGGATGTCCCGTGGTCTGTCACATAGGACCGTCGAAAACTGATGGGATCCGTTTTCAAGATGACTGGGTTGACGTGAATGCCGTCACGGATGGTGATTTTCGGAAGCTGCGGCGGACTGTACATGTGATCCAAGTCATGATAGGACTTGGAGTAGGGCGCGAAAAACTCCACAAAAATGGTGGTGAAATAAAGGAGCCCTAAGACACGCAGCGAGATGACCGCCAGCCGATGTTTGCTGAACCGCAGACGAATGAGCTGCCATTGGCTTAGTGACCCGACATCCTCTTTGTGAACGGTCATTTGCCACCTCCGCTGTAGCGAATGCGCGGATCGAGCGCCAGTAGTAACAAATCACTGACCAGCGTGCCGAAAACACCGAGCAGACTGAGCACCATCAGCAGGGAACCGGCGAGATACATGTCCTGGGTCATCAGCGCTTCCAGCATCAGCGGGCCGACCGTTGGCAAACTGAGAACAATGGCGACAATGGCGCCCCCGGAAACCAGTTGTGGAAAAATATGGCCAATCCCTGAAATAAACGGGTTCAACGCGATGCGGACGGGATATTTCATCAACAGCTTGAACGGGCGAACCCCCTTGGCCCGGGCGGTGACGACGTAGGGTTTTTTAAGCTCGTCCAACAGGTTGGCGCGCATGACCCGGATCATTCCGGCGGTGCCGCCGACACCGAGAACAACCACCGGCAACCAGATGTGCTTGAGCAGATCAACCACCTTGGGCCAATCCCATTCCGGCTGGGTCGCGTAATCCGATGATAAGAGACCGCCGATGCTCACCCCGAACCACTCGTTGGCCCCGTACATAAGGAGCAACGCCAGGAGAAACGCCGGCACACACATGCCGATGAAGCCGATGAAGGTCAAGATGTAATCAATGACGGAATATTGTTTCACCGCGGAGTAAATACCCGTGGGCAAAGCGATCAGCCACGTGAATAGAATGGTGCCCAAAGAAATCAGCATCGTCAGCAACAGGCGGTCGCCGACCATTTGATTCACCGGGCTCCGTGTCTCCATGGAAAGCCCCAGATGTCCCTGCAGCAATCCCTTGTCTTTCGTGTCGTAACTGAGGAACCACGGGACCCCCAGCCACCGCGTGTAGCGTTTCACCAGGGATTCCTCCAGGTGGAACATCTCTTTGATTTCATTGATTTCCTGTCGCGCCGCGGTGTCTCCGGTCTGTTCCAGGCGGATGATCAGGGAGCTGACGTAGTCACCGGGCGGCAACTGGATGACGGTGAAAACAATGATCGAGATAACCGCCAGCGTTGGAACCATGATCACCAGCCGCCGGGCGATGAATGGATGGCGCCAGGCGATCAGCCCGAGCCCGACTAAAACAATCCCTGAAACAAGGCATTGGATGACGATGGCGATAATCCCGCCAGCGGATGACTCCGCGGCCGCGGGTGCTTGGGCTGTCACGCCGGCTGACCCAGCGGACGCGCTGAGGATAAGCTCCGCGGGCGGATCGTTGGGGCGCGGTGTCGGTGTCGTTATTTGCTCTTGAATAGCGGTGACGGCGCCTGGAGAATTGTTGTCTTCGGTCAAGTACCAGAGTTCCGGACAGGCGTTTCCAGGTGACTGGAAATCCCAGGAGTAAACGGCTGTCCGCGGAACGTTCCGCAAGCTGTTGTTGACGACTGCGAGCACGGGTGGTGTCGAACAGACATTGATGGACCAGACGTTCTCCGCGGCGATATCCAGCGCCGGTCTGAACCGTTCAATCTGTTCGGTCAAGTCACCCGTGGCGCAGGCGTTCCGGTAATGTGTCAAGGCTTTGAAAAGAGGGTGATCCTCGGGAAGCGGTTCCCCCCGGGCTTCGGGATCACCCTCCAGCCCTCCCGTGCGGAGCCACTGGTAGTACCCCATGGCGAAATAGTTGCTGTGGACGGGCACGAAGAAGCGTGGCTGGATGAGTGGATAATGCTCCCCATTGGCGAGCCAGACGTTGAAATCGTGAAGCAGGCCCTGCCGTTCCGTGTCGAACAGCGTCCGGTCACGCTGGCGGGGAATGGCCCGGATACCTATCGCGGCCCAGTCGTTGACCACAAACTGCACCGGGCGGTCACTGGTGAGCCCCTTGGTGTAGTCGATATACCAGACCATGCGCGCGCCATCGGGAAAGGTCCGGAATCCCTCGCTGTCGCGCGTGTCAAGACCCAGCTTGTCCAACATGCGGCTGGCCTGTTCGGGGTCATACTCGGTAAACGCCGAATAAGCCCGCTCGTGGAAGAAGGGAGATTCTCTTCCCGGCGCGACCTGGGCGGGTTCCGCCTGGTAATTGTATTCCGCCTTGATGATGGATTCCCGATTAATCGCCAGTGAAAGCGCTTGTCGGAAGGTTTTTTCCCGCATCAGCTCTCGTTTTTTTTCCCACTCCGGGTGATCAGGGGAGGTCTTGCGGTTGAGATTGGGCTGGAGGACGAACCAGGACCGGTCGCCGGCGTACCAATGATAGACCTGATAATTGCCTTCCCGCCGCTGGTCCATGAGATACGTGTATTGATCATAACTGAGAAAACGGGACTGCAGGGTCACGGCGCCGCCGGCGGCTTTGATGGCGACGATGTCCTGGGAAACTTTGTCAGACATGATCTGATCCATGTACGGCAGTTGGTTGCCAGCCTCGTCAACGCAGAAGTAATAGGGGTTGCGGACGGCTGTCTCAGGCGGGTTGGCCTTGTAGGCGCGGAATATCCACGGCCACAATCTCGGGCAGTTCGGGTTTTGCCAGTTCCCCATATGCCCGTAAAGCGCGCGCGGACTGGGCAGCTGTGTCGCCTTCATCAGCGCTTCGAGGACATCGGGATCAGCGTAGTCCGGATGGAATTGGCGCTTGTAGTGAGCCGGTGAATCAATCATGGGCGCGCCGGCGGCGGTCGCGACCATGGCGGGAAAGACACCGTTTGGATCGGGAAATGAGAACGTGATTTTATACGGGTCGTCGGGATAGACGATGATCGTTCCGGGCTTGTTGTTCACCTTCATAATCTCCGGAATTTGGCCGGCGAGGGAGTCGTTGCGCATTTCCTCCTCGTACCAATAACGGATGTCCTCGGAGGTGAACGGGTGCCCGTCGGACCATTTCATCCCCCGGCGCAGATAAAACGTCCACTGCCGGTAATCAGGTGAATGCTCCCAGGCTTTCGCCACATGCGGCACGATAGGGAATCCTTGTGGGGAGAATCGCAGGAGTGTGGTGTACGTGCACCTGTTTCCCAATCCGAGGTGATTCAGCCTGAGCCAGCTGCCGCCGTATGCGCCGACACCGTCCGGTCCGGTCATGACGCAGGGCTCCGGGCCGACGCGTTCCGCGACGGGGGGGAGATCCCCTCTTGCCACCATGTCGGTGAGGATCGGTGGCTCACCTTTTGGAAACCAAGCCGCTTGCCGCCCTTTTCCATAGTCCACCTGGGTCTGGTAGCGAAGCGGATTCTCCGGGTCGAATGAGATGTCCCGCAGGGTGTTAACCGCCGCGATCTCCTGGTCGCTATACTGAACCGCTTGAGATGTTTTTTTCGGTCGGGTCAACCACCCGAAAAAGATGAGAACAGCCAAAATAAAGACGGCGATGCCGGCCAGTTTGAGGAGCTCCAGAAAAAATGGTTTTAATCGGTGAATCATTCAGCGCGCCGCCTTCAACGTTGGGAGCATTTATGGCACGACACCGCCCGCCCGTCAGGCCGTGTGATCAACGCGGGGACTTGGCTGTCACACGGGGTGAAACGGACCGGGCATCGGGGGTGGAACGCGCAGCCGGGGGGAAGGTTGCCCGGATCAGCGACCTCGCCGGCCAGTTCCATGTTCATGGGCTGATCCGGATCCGGATTCGGCACCGCGGACAGCAAGGCTTTCGTGTAGGGATGCTCAGGAGCGCTGAAAAGCTGCTCGGTGGTCGCCAGTTCCACAATCCGACCGGCGTACATGACCGCGATTCGATCGCAAATGTGCTTCACCACACTCAGGTCGTGGGCGATGAAGATATAGGTCAAGCCAAGCTCTTTCTGCAAGTCTTGCAACAGGTTGATGACCTGGGCCTGCACGGAGACATCGAGGGCGGACACCGCTTCGTCACAAACGACTAGACTGGGATTCATAATCAGCGCCCGGGCGATGCCGATCCGCTGCCGCTGTCCACCGGAAAACGCGTGTGGATACCGGGATTTATGTTCAGGCTTCAGGCCGACCCGTTCAAGCATGCTGGCCACGCGTTCCTCCCGCTCGGCTTTGCCGCCAATGTGATGGATGTCCAGAGGTTCCCGGACGATGGCGCCCACCGTCATCCGCGGATTGAGGCTGGCGAACGGATCCTGAAAAATCATTTGCATCCTGGTCCGCAGCGGTTTGAGCTGGCGGTCTTCAAGCCGGGCCAAGTCCACCCATTGGGAAGGGGAGAGGGGGGTGGAAAGAACACTTTCCGCCAGCCCCTCCTGGTCCGCCGCCGGCCGCGCCCGGAACATGACCTTTCCCGCCGTGGGTTTCAAGGCCCGCAGGATGGTTCTGCCGGTCGTGGTTTTGCCGCAACCTGACTCGCCGACTAACCCCAATGTCTCTCCCCGTGTCAACTCAAAGGAAATCCCGTCGGCCGCCCGGACTGAGCCGATTTGTTTTTTGAAGAATCCTTTGCTTTTGACCGGGAAATATTTGCACAGTCCCTCAACCCGCAGAATCGGCTCCGCGGTGGAGGACGGTGATTGGAGGGAGTGGGAATGAGAAGCCATCAGCGGTCGCCTCGGAGTTTTTGGATGGACACCGTCCGGACGGTGGCGGATTCCTGAAAGTGAAGCTTATTCATCATGTGTTTTCCTTCATTTGGCTGTCGCCGCCGGTCACGTGTTCTTTGCCGATATCCCGCCATCGCAGGCAGGCGACCGAGCGTTCGGCGGCGATGTCTTCCAGCAGTGGAGGGCCGCCCGTGTCGCACAGGCCGGTTTCCGCATGTGGACAGCGGGGGTGAAAAGGGCACCCGGGAGGAATCCGCGAAAGTGACGGGACACTGCCTTCGATGGACGGCAACCGTGATTTGTTCATCGACAGACTGGGCAATGAGCGAAGCAGCGCCTGTGTGTAAGGGTGATAGGGCGCCTTCATGATCTGGCGTACTGGCCCCCGTTCGACAATCCGGCCGAGGTACATCACCGCGACATCATCCGCCAACTGGGCCACCACCCCCAGGTCATGGGTAATCAGCAGCGTCGAGGTGCCCAGATCCCGCTGCAGATCCTTGATTAAACCCATAATCTGGGCCTGGATGGTCACATCCAAAGCCGTGGTGGGTTCGTCGGCGATTAAAATTTCCGGGTCGCACACCAGCGCCATGGCGATCACCACGCGCTGCCGCATGCCCCCCGACATCTCAAAGGGATACTGATCAATGCGTTGTTCAGGACCCGGGATGCCGACCTTGCCGAGCATGGCGATCGCCTTCTTCCGAGCCTCCTGTTTGCTCACCTTCTGATGCAGGCGGATCGCTTCGCAAATTTGATTGCCCACCGTGTGGACAGGACTCAGGGCTGTCATCGGCTCCTGAAAGATCATGCTGATCCGGCCCCCGCGGAGATGAAACAGGTCATCGGAGTTCTCAGAAAGCGAAGTGATGTCAATGGGAGAGGGGGGAGTGGGGGAAACCCCCGTCACAGTGATGTCCGCGCGCTCCGGGTTTTCCGTCCGCGGTCCTCTTTTCTCCGCCGGATAGAAGGTGATGCTCCCCCCCATGATTTTACCAGGCTTTTGAATCAGCCGCAAAATGGAATAGCTGGTGACCGATTTGCCGCAACCGGATTCGCCCACCAGGGCGGTGACACGCCCCCGCCGCATACAGAAGGAGACACCGTCCACCGCTCTGATCTCACCTTCTTCCGTATAGAAGTAGACACGCAGATCCTTGACCTTTAGAACATCCGGGTATGACTGAGAAGGGGGGATAAGAGGGGAGGCGGGTGACTGCCCGCCGTCACCGAGCGTCTCGGTCACGCTTTTGTTCCGCTGGGTTGTCGCGCTCATAGCAATTGTCATGTTATCACATCCTCCGCGCGGACATACGCGCTCGACACGTCTAATGACACGAGGGCGGCTCACGTTTGGCCGCCGCCTGCGCCACAATCAAAAAAATTTAGCGCCGGTTTCTTTAAAATCACCCCCGCGGAAACAAAAAGTATGAGATCCCGGAATGATGGCGGGTCATCGTCGTCTCAGGCCGCGTCCCAGACGGGAAGTTTCAGCAGGTCCGCGAGCTGCGCGGCTTCATTCCGTATGCGAGTCAGATTGCCATGATCGACGACATTGACCCGGTCTCCGCTGTGCAACACGAAGTTGAGTTCATAACTCCAGTATGAACTACTGTTTTTCCCGCTGCCCCGGCAATATTCTGCAAGCAACTGGATCGCATGAATCTCGGCTAATTCAACACATATCTTCATCGCGTCCCGGTTACTTGGCAGCGTGGGGTCTTTTCGCCCTTTCCAATACAGTCCCAGACTGGCGTCCAGCACGGTTGGGGTGCTCATCGACCAATACAATCCGCAACCCACAAGCGCGAACACAGCGCCAAACAGGCCTAGAAAAATAACCGCCCCCGGCTCGACGGCCTTGTCGGTGGCGGTCAGCGTGAATCCTCCACCGATCAAGATGGACAAGCCAATGGCGGCGAAGAGTCCGGAAAACAATTTGGCGCCCAGGGTGGTTTTAAACTCAATGCGCGTTTTGGCGGTCCGTTTCATCTTGTGCGTGCAAAAATTAGTGCCGCCGCTTTTTAACGGGGACCAACTGGTTTGATCCGCCACGGGGTCGTTAAATTGGGCCGGGTCGATGCCCGCCCGGCCTTTCAGCGCGTTTTCAACAGCATGTTCCACCTTGGCGATGAGTTTTTTCAGCATGGGTATTTATCCTCGTATATATGCCATTGTGTCGTCCGCGGTGTTCCGTCGGCTCCGCGGGCACCGCGTGCCCGCCCCGGACAGGTGTCGCCGCCCTGCCCGTGTCACGACTGGTAAAACCGTGTGGTGGGGTAGGCCAAATCAATCGTGGGTTCCGCATTGAAAGCGTCGAGAATGTCTTCCCACATCAACTGTTCCGTGCCGCGGCGTTTCTGCGGACGGCACAGGTAGCGGACGGTTAACAGCACGCCGCTGTCTTTGGCGGAGGTGTACACCGTGGGCGTTAAGGTCTTGTAGAAGATCATATATTTTTGGGCGGCCTGGCGCACCTGTTTTTCCGCTTCGTGGCTGAGCTGCTCGCAATGTTTGTCGGCGATGTCTTGGAGAATGCCCTTGGCCTTGCGCCAGTCGCTTTCAAAGGTCACCAGGATCGGGATCTCATGCCAGATAAACTGGAATCCCTTGCTGTAATTGGCCACCGCTTCACTGAGAACCCGGCCGTTGGGAATATGGATAATCCGCCCCGTGCTTTGATCCGCGTCCACCCAGTTGCCGATTTCCAGAAGCGTGAACTGAAAGACCCGCAAATCAATCACGTCCCCGCGCAGATTGCCGATTTCGATTCGATCGCCCACTTCAAACGGCCGCCGCCAGAGAATGAAGGCCCAGCCGGCCACACCCGTGACCAAGTCTCTCAACGCGATGGTTAAACCGGCGCTGACCAATCCCAGAAAGGTGCCGACTGATTGAAAGGCCTGAAACCAGATCGCCGCCACCAGCAGAAATCCCAGCCAGTAAATGATGTAATTGGCCGTCTTCCGCCAGCGGTATTGCAGCCGGACCTCGTCAAATTTTCGGGAAATAAGCCGTAAAACAAAGCCCCTGATCAACATCAGAACTAAGATAATCAGCAGCGACGCCGCGATTTTTGTCTGAATGGCGGGGCTCAACCCCAGGGTCTCATTAATCCAGGTGTTTATGGCTGTCAGCATAGTTGTCTCACCGGTTTTTGCCACGGGAAATGTGGACTTGCAATAACGAAATCTCCGCCGGTGTCACGCCATCGATACGGGCGGCCTGACTCAAGGTTTCCGGGCGGATTTTAATTAATTTCAATTTCGCTTCCGTTCTCAGTCCGGGAATGGCGTCATAATCAAACGCGGACGGAATCTTCCATTTCTCCAGCTTTCCTAATGACGCGGCCCGGGTGGCTTCACGGGCCATGTATCCTTCATATTTGGCTTCAATGCTCACCTGTTCGGCCACTGCGGGGGCCGCGTCCGGCGCACCGGCCAAATCCGTGTAGGTGACTTCCGGGCGGCGCAGCAGATCCCAAAGCAATTGTCCCTGGTCCCGTGTTGTCTGAAGGTGTCCGCGGACGCGCGTGATATCCGCCTCCAGCTTCATCACGCGGTCATAGTCATTTCGGGACGCGAGCCCGGCGGCGTATCCCAGAGGCGTTAACCGGCGGTCCGCGTTATCTTGCCGCAGCGTCAAGCGGTATTCCGCCCGGCTGGTGAACAGACGGTACGGTTCAATGATTTCTTTGGTGATCAAGTCGTCAATCATCACGCCGATGTATCCTTGGTGACGCCCGATCGTGAATGGCTCGGTGTCGCCATTGGCGTGTCGAGCCGCGTTCACGCCCGCGACCAAGCCTTGCCCGGCCGCTTCCTCATAGCCGCTGGTGCCGTTGATTTGACCCGCCAGGAACAGGTTCGGCCATTGCCGCGCCCGAAGTGTGGAGTCCAGTTGGTGCGGAAAGACAAAGTCATATTCGATGGCGTACGCATAGCGGGAAATCCACACATTTTCCAGTCCCGGCACGGTGCGCAACATCTGCCACTGCACGTCTGCGGGCAGGCTCGTGGAGATCCCGTTGATGTAATATTCGTCTGTGAAAGCGCCCTCTGGTTCCAGATAAAGATGATGACTGTCTCTCTCCGCGAAACGCACGACTTTATCTTCGAAGGAGGGGCAATACCGGGCTCCGATACCTTCGATTTCTCCAGCGTAAAGCGGCGATTTGTCCAAATTAGCTCTTATGACCGCCGCGGTCTCCGCGTTGCTGCTGGTGATATAACACGGCAGCCGCGGAGGCGTTGAGCCGCTCAGAGACCGAAACGAGTCGGCCGGTTCCCGGAAAGAAAACCGGCCGCCGCCGGGATCCGGGTCTTGCCTCTCCATGGTGGAAAAGTCGATTGTCCTGCCCAGCAGGCGTGGCGGGGTGCCGGTTTTTAACCGGCCGGTCACCAAGTGTAAATCGTCCCGTAAGCTGGCGGCCAACGCGTCCGCGGCGCTGTCCCCGGCCCGGCCGCCGGATACATTTTTCAAGCCGTAGTGGAGTTTTCCAGACAGAAAGGTTCCGGTCGCGACCACGACACTCTTGGCGGACAGGGTTTCGCCTGTTTCGGTCAGCACGCCGGTCACCTGGTCGCCCGCGGTGAGGAAGCGGACGGCTTTACCCTGCTGAATATATAAATTCTCCTGCCGTTCCATCACTTGTTTCATGCGGTGTTGGTACAGCAGTTTGTCGCATTGGGCGCGCGGCGACCGGACCGCCGGCCCTTTGGAGCGGTTGAGCATGCGGAATTGAATGGCTGTGGCATCGGTGTTGAGCCCCATCTCGCCGCCCAGGGCGTCCACTTCGCGGGTGACTTGCCCTTTCGCGATGCCCCCGATAGCCGGGTTGCAGGACATCTGAGCCAAGTGATCCAGATTGATGGTCAACACCAGCGTCCGGGCTCCGGCGCGGGCCGCGGCCAGCGCCGCTTCGCAACCGGCGTGTCCGGCGCCGATCACAATCACATCAAATGTCAAGGGATCTTTTTCCATTGTCCTGACAAGATTCAACCTTGTCCCGAACTTGGATCCATTTTGACTTTGGTTCGCGGTCCGGGGCAAAGTTGGTTCAGTCATCCCACGGGATGGCTGTCCATGCGTTTCATTCATAGTGTGTCCACATGCGGATGATCTTTACGGTACTTATTTTGCCAAGCACCTGATATACAATACGGTGTTGAATATTGACTCGTCGAGAATATGCGCCGGACAAATCTCCCACCAGTTTCTCGAAGGGAGGGGGATTTTGAAAAGGATCTTCCGCAAGAACATCAAGGACGCGTTGAGCTTGTGCCCGCAAGCCAGATTGGGAAAGCTTCTTGGCATCCTTTTTGGCCTTGGTTGTATAAACAAGCCTCCAGGTCACCATTCAAGCTCCGTTTTACACTCCTCCACCGGTACGGATAACCCTTCCCTAATTGACTCCCGCATCCCGGGAACGCTGCACAAATGAAGCGTTTCTTTAATCGCCCGCCAATCCTCTTCCGCAATGAGTATAGCGGATGCGCGTTTGCCCGATATCTGTACCGGTTCATGTGAAGATGAAACTTCATCAACCAAGTTAAAAAGATTACGGCGGGCTTGGGTAACAGTTAAAGCAGTCATAATAAATCCCTTTTGTTAAGTACGCTATAATGTACTACTAAAGAAGGGGAAGTCAAGATTTCAACAAGTGATAACAAACTTGACTATTACTCCGGCAATGAATCACCTTGCGCATTTCATGCTCATAATTACATGATTTTGCCTGGTGGTAGGTTGCCGGATTAATAATTAAATAATGACTCATAACAAGAGCCGACTAAAGTCGGTACACCGACCTGGAATGGCGATACTTGTATACGGTTTGTCACGCATGTTGGTGTACCGGCTTCAGCCGGAAAAAGGGGCGGCACCCACCCTCAAATCCGATCACAAATTCCGATATGTAAAAACGAATCGGCGGCCCCGCCTTTACCATTCTTACGCCCTACAGCCGCCGTCGGAGGCGCTCCGCTCCTCTTTGGTCCCCGGCATTCTCATAGGCCTGAATTTCAAACTCCAACAGGGCGCGCTCATCGGACTCGGACACCTTGACGCGGTCAAGATAAATCTTAAGAAACCGGAGCGCCTCTTTCGTCTGCCCTGTTTCCTCGGTCATCCGCAGATATGTCTGAATCAGTTCGAAAACCTTGGTTCCCTCATTTTTTTGATCCCGCATGAGTTTTTCCAATTTTTTCCTGGCTCCGGTTGTGTCGCCATGTTTAATCAGATCATGGATGCGGTCCAGCGAAATATCCCCGGCGAGGTCTCCCCGGTCATCACTCAACTTGTTCTCAAGCGTGTTGAGAAGGCGTTCAGCTTCGGCATCTTTACCCAGCCGTCGAAGGACCTCAGCCTGGGCGGCGCGGATGCCCACCAAGTAGTCAGGGAAACGTTGAAAAACGGTCGCTTTTCTCGACAGTAAGCGGGCCAGTTCCTGATCCTTCCCCTGTTGTTCAAGCACCCGTTCCACGATGCGCCAGGGCGCCTCATAAAGCGGTGTCAGGCTGACGGCCTTGGCGGCGAAGGCCTGGGCGGCGTCAAACTTAGACAACCGCAGAAAGGCGTCGGCGATCCGCGTATATCGCGAAGCCAGGGAAGCCGATGTTGATTTTAGTGTCCGGCTGCAACTATAGTCCACGTCGTGATCGGTCATAGGCGTATTGGTCTGCGGATCAACCGACTGGCCGGTGGCATACCTGTCGTAGTCATAGCGGCCAATGTCCATCTCCCAGTCTGTCTCGCTTTTCATGTATCCAACCCAGGCGTGAGGTCCCCGCCGCCCCATGCCAGTGAAAATCATCGCGGGGATGCCATGCGCCCGCGCCCCGATCACAGTGTAATAGGCCTGATCAACACAGATGCCCCCGAGTTCTTCGATTGACGCGAGCGTGTAGGGACCCGCCTGCCAGGAATAGGCGCCCCGCTCAAGGCGGGCGTAATCATAGTCGATTGACTTAAACTTCCGCCCCCAGTTCGCTGTGGAACCGCGGATCGTGTCACGAGCCCACACGAGCTCGTCGATCGGCACAGGTGTGTCCACCACAAACATGAGAGCCCGGATCGATAAACGATCCAGGCGGATGCCGGCCTTGCCGCTGGCGTAAAGATCCTTGAAATAATCATAGCGGTTCACAATCTCCGGTTCGTGGGAAAGTTGATAGGCGCCTATCTGGTGGTGAAGCGGCGGTCGAGGCTGATCCCAGACAAAAGCCAATGACAGTATCAACGGCAGGAAGGTGTCTCTGTCATCGGGATCATGGGCGGCCAGTTGATTGACAATGTTCAGAAACCCCGCCCAGTCGTCGCGTGGCGAGACATGTTCAACAATCGTTCCGAGTCGGCCATTGGTGGAGAAGAGCCAATCCAATGTCTGTGGCTGAATGTCCGCCAAGCCGCCTCTTGTCCGGCAGATTATTAGAATATTCAGCGCGTCCGCCGCGCTCAGGAGCGCATTCAGCCGTCTGGGATTCAGTGTGGTTGATCGTATTTCATCCCCCTCCGTTTCTAAAAACTCGTCAAGCGCGGAAATTCCTTTGTCCCAGGCGTTCTCACGCATGCAGGCGAGCATGAACTGGCGGGACACATCCCCCTTATTCGCCTGACCGCGGCTTTCAAGCAACAGCCGCCCGAGATCGTCCGCGGTGGGCCCCGCCCCGGGATTTTGCCGGGCGGCAAGAGAAAGGCAGGCGCATATCAGCGCGAGCGCCCCAATCCGCAATGGATGGAGAGCCATGGATGACAAAATATTCATAGTCTTCAATGATTTTTTTTCGACCGGCAGCAGGATGGATAACACGTCGGGGAGATCAAAAAAGAAGCCGCCTCAACGACATGAATTGAGGGTGAAACAATAGCCCGGCCTCGTGACAATGCCAACCGGAACGATGCCTAGTCATGATATTAGCTACTGACGCGCGCCCAATGTAAAAAAAGAAGCTGTATTTCTAATCCATCTTTTTGAGCGGAAGCCGTTTGGACTCAGCGTGTCCTCCCCCCCCCGTCAATGCGCGTTTGACACGTGCGATTTTCACGTTTGGGTAAAAACCCGGGCCGTATAGCGAAGGGTGATTTCTTTTGTCTCGCCGGCTTTCAACGTCACCTTCCATGTGAGCTGATGAATCTCATCTTCCGTGTCACTCATGCCGCCGAGCGCGCGCAGGCTGACTTCACCGTTGGCTTCCGGCCGGCCTTTAAATGTCCGTGTCACAGCCATATCGGTTTCAAATGCCAGTCCGTTGTTCACCTGCAATGTCAATTCCCGGAGTTCATCCACCCAGCGAATTTCTTTTTTAAGCCAAAAAGCCTTGCCGGCGTGGTGGGTCTGTCGATCATTGACCTCCTTAACGCCCGGCTCACGGGAAAGAACCGTTTCTGTGGCCACGCCAGCGACTCCGACCGCCGTGCCGGCTTTAAACCGCCCGGCCGTATGGCGGGGAGTGTAAAAGATCCGATCCTGAGAGAGAGCCACATCGCCTTTCATCACCAACGCCGGGCCTGTCGTCAGCGGCGTGTCTCCGGCCTCCAGCATCCAGTAGTGAACAAGCGGATTCGCCGCCCGGTCCGCCGGTGTGACCATGTGGGTGGCGGTGTCCACCCGCGCGTCAACAACATCCCAGACCACAAGATCCCGGCAATTCAGCGTCATCGAGTCAAGGTTTACAATGGCGCGCTCGCCTTTGCCCAAGTCAATATTTCCCATCTCGTAGAGATGCAGACTGCCGGCGTCCGTGCTCTGCGCGTCGGGCAATTCCGCCGCCGGGGCGTAGGTGGTTTCGACGACTGTCGGCTGGCGGACTTCCAGCGGCGCGATCGTCGCCCGCATCTGTGAATTCGAGACCATTTGGTTGAACTGTCCATTACTGAAGTCATTTCGCGCGTAAGCCGCCGTTTGCTGCAAAGCCGCCGTCACCTGCCGCAATGTTTTTTGCGCCACCATTGGCGATGGCGATTTAACAAAGGCGAAATTAGGAACGCCGACGACAAAAAAGACACGGGTCCCTTTGAGATCAATGAGATCATTTTTGATTTCTCCCCGCAGTTCAAGCGCCACCCGGCCGTCTTTGCCGCGCTCAAGAAGATAGGAGGGGGTCCAGCGCACCCCTTGCCAAAGATAATAATAAGCGATTGTCACCTCATCGCCGGTCTTGGCGCCGGTCAGTGAAATGGTCAGGTGCTGTCCGGTCCGTTCCGGATCCCTGTCCAGCTCCTCTCTGTCCAGGAAATGCCATTCTTCAACGTCCGACATCGGCAGGAGCGTGATTAACCCGTCGTCCTGCTTGATGCTTAAAATAAAGTCATCCGCCTTTTCCACAGCCGTCATGCCAACGGCCTCGGCGACGCTCCCGGGGGCTCGCAGCCCGAGAAGTTCACCTGATAGAAGGGTGTCTGAACCGCGGCGGCGGACAGATACCGGCCGCCCGCACGCCTGATTCCGGGCATCGGCGAAGGAACGGGCCGTGCTTTCCGTCGTCGGTGCTGCTGAAGCCGTCAGCATCCTGACGCTGACACCCTTGGTCAGCGAATTGACCCCGACGGTCCCAAACGCGGCGTCCGTGATCGGAGACGTGACCACTTTACCGGATTTCCCAACCGTGACCCGCCCTTCCTTCATCACAAATACCGTGCCGTCTTTAAACGCCACCAGCGTCTTTACCTTGGCGTTCAGGAACGGGTGATCCTCAGCTTGAGAAGATACCGCCAGTAGACAGATGGATAGAAACAGAGACTTTACAGATTGAGCGCTCATAATAATACCCCTTGCATGATGTTGTTGGCCAAATTTTCTTTCGCCACGGGCGCGTGGACACCGTATGTAGATACCCTAAACGCCGTCGGAATGACGGTGTCAAAAAAATGTAAAACAAGTGTAAAAAGAGTGGCGCCCATTAAAAGACGCTCTGATTGGCAAGACAGATGATTCGGAAAGAGAGGAATCAACCAGGAACAAGCAACCGGGAACTGCGGCGGAATTTAATTCCGCAGCGCTGGCGCGGGATCATCCGCGGCGCGGCGTTTTACGCGGCCGGAGTCGCCGGGAGACGCATGTGGACTATATTCACGGGCGTTGGTTTCTTTCCCGCCCGTGATGAGATCAGGCCGAAAAGGCGTGATGGCACGGGGGTTTTCACACAGCCGTCATCGGGATGGCGTGTGGTTTCACTGACGATGACGACAACCGCGCGGACGGACATTTATGGCTGAGGAAGCCGCGAAAATAAGTCAAGACTCTGGTTCCGCTTCCAGTCGGGGAGCGGGGGGGACGCTCGTGGTCAGCGCCGGCATATTATCCAGCCGCGTGCTGGGCCTGGTCCGTGACATGACCTTGGCGGCGGTGTGGGGCAGTGATGTGGCCCTGGCCGCTTTTTTAACGGCGTGGAAACTGCCGAATCTATTGCGCTCATTGTTCGGGGAGGGGGCGTTTTCAGCCGCCTTTGTGCCGTCTTTTTCCAGCGCCTTGGAGCAGGAAGGAGACACCGCCGCCTGGCGTCTGGCGGGCCGGGTCTTGTCGCTGTTGTTTCTCGGTGTCTCCGTCGCGGCGGCTCTCATCGCCGCCGCCGCCGTTCTCGGCGCGCTGTTTGTCGAGAATGAATTGCGGCAAACCACCCTGCGCTTTGTTCCGGTGCTCATGCCCTATGCGGTGTTTATCTGTCTGACCGCGGGATTTGCGGGATTGCTGAACACCTTTCAAAAATTCGCGGTGCCCGCGTTCTCACAGATTTTTCTTAACGTGGCGTGGATTGGCGGGGCGTTGACAGCCTGGCGGTTGGCGGGGGCGGACGGGATCCCCTCAATCTGGTTCTTATGCGGGGCTGTTTTGGCCGCGGGGGCCGCGCAGACGCTGATGCTGTACCTCGCCTGTCGGAAACAGGGCGGGCGGCTGGCTTTTGATCCCGCCTGGCGGTCAGCGGACACCCGGGGGGTTTTCCGGCTCATGGGGCCAGCCGTGCTGGGGGCGGGGGTGCATCAAATCAATGTGCTGGTGGATCAGTTTCTCGCTCTGCTGCTGGGCAGCCAGGCGGTGACCTCTCTCTACTTCAGTCAGCGGTTGGTCTATTTGCCGGTCGGATTGTTCGCTGTGGCGGGGGTCACGGTCAGTCTGCCCATGATGTCCCGGGCTTGGTCGCGGGGAGACGGGGATGAGATGGCGGCGATTCTGCGGGAGGGGATTCGCCGCGCGTTGTTTTTGTCACTCCCCTGCTTCTTTTTATTATTTATGGTGCGGATGGATATTGTCAAGCTGTTTTTTCTCCGGGGGAATTTCACGCCGCGGGACGCCGCCGCCACCGCCTGGGCGCTGCTTTTTTACTTGCCAGGGATTCCCGCGTTTGTGCTCACCAAATTCGCCGTCACCCCCTTTCACGCCCGCAAGAACACGCGGACACCGGTTATTATCGCGGTGTTCTGCCTGGTCGTCAATGTTGTTTTAAATGTGATTTTAATGCGTTTTCTCGCTCAGGGAGGATTGGCGCTGGCCACGTCCGTGTGCGGCTGGTTGAATGTCGTCCTGTTATTGATCGTTTTAACCCGGTCAGGGAGCGTGGACCTTGGCCTGAGGCGGATGCTTCCAAATCTCGGGAAGCTGGCTGTCGCCGCGTTGTGTGGCATGACTGCCTGCGCGCTCACCATGATCATCTTATCCGACTGGCGCGCGGGCGGATTCGCCGGCCGCTTAACCGCTGTCTCGCTGGCCGCTTTTTTCGGAGGGGGAACCTACTTGGCGGCCTGCCTGGTGATGAGGTGCCCGGAAGCGCGGGACACACTCGATGCCTGCCGGGAGAAAACAGGTAAAATAATCGAAAAGTTCAAATAACCGGTTGCGTCTCGCCTTTTTGGATTTATCTTATGCACCGCTTTTCGAGAAGCAATGGGTTGATAGCTCAGTCGGTAGAGCAACGGCCTTTTAAGCCGTGGGTCCCGGGTTCGAGTCCCGGTCAACCCACCATTTCTTCGGGTTCCCGCTTAAGTTCGCGCACGGGAATCATCGCGATCAGTAACGGACGGTCGCTAATAAACACGCATAGTTAAACATATTATCATAAAAGAGGCATCAACATGAGTAGATCTTGCGATGTTTGTGGAAAAAGCAAGGCTGTCGGGGGTTCTATTACCCGCCGTGGTCTGGCTAAGAAAAAGGGTGGTATCGGGATGCACGTTGTGAAAAACGTGAAACGGACCTTCAGCCCGAACCTTCAGACTGTCCGCGCCAAGACCGAAAAGGGCAACAAGCGCCTGACTGTCTGCACCGCTTGTATCCGCGCCAACAAGGTTCAAAAAGTCGGTTAAGCGTTCTATTCGCTTTTAAAAAGCCCCGCCTCAGCATCGCTGACGCGGGGCTTTTTGTGTTTGAACCGCCGGGGGACTCACGGAAAACAGCCACGTGTCACAAAACCGGGTAGCGAGGTCGAATGTGACGGAGAATACGAGACCGCCCCAAGGATTTCAACCGCCGCTTGACGACACCGCGCCCGGAACACCGCCTGTCCCCTGGGAGGTGTCCCCTGGGAGGTGTCCCCTGGGAGGTGTCCCCTGGGAGGTGTCCCCTGGGAGGTGTCCCCCGGGTGGGAGGGGAAGGATCTTGCCGATGGCGGATGGCTATTCGGTCATGTCCCAAATCATCGTAAGGACAACCTTGCCGATGATGTCAAGACTTTTCGCCGACAGTTTGTCCAAGGTGTCCGCCGCCGTATGCCAGTAGGCGTTACCTGGTCCGTACTGGAAGTCGATGATATCCATGGCGGGGATGCCGATGGCGGCGAACGGGACATGGTCATCGATGATCGGGTGGCGGGACATGGTGAATTTGCTTTCCACGTGATGGCGGGCGGCGGCGGTCAGGAGACGGTTTAACAGCGCTGGCGGGGTGTCTGAAGGCAGCGTGACCGTAAGATCTTTGTCGCCAATCATATCAAGAAGGATCATCGCCCGGTAGTCTTTGACCCGATTCGCTTGCTTGATCCCCGCGGCGTGGCGGCGGCTGCCATGCAGACCGTCACGCTCCGTGTAGGTGTTCACACATTCCTCCCCGTCGAAGAAAACGCATTCCAAGGTAAACGGCGGTCGAGTCCCGGCGGTTTGAATCGTCCGAATCATTTCAAGCAGTAAACCCGTGCTGGAGCCAGAGTCATTCGCCCCTTGAAAGTCCGGGACATTCGGAAGCTTCTTGGTGTCGTAATGGCTGCCCACAATAATCCGCTGACGGCTGGCGCCGGGAACGACCGCGATCACATTGCGGAAGGTCACCTCTCCCGTGTCCGTTGTTTCTTTCCACGTGTCCATGGTCGTGATCGCTCCGGTGTCCCGACATTGGGCGGCGATCCATTCGGCCGCCTTGCGGGCGTTTTCAGTACCGCTGTCCCGTGGTGAAAAGCGGAGTAATTGAGTGACCTTTTCAAGAGCCGCCGCGCCGTCAATGTCCGGGGGAGGGGGTTGCCCGAAAAGAAGGCTTGAGACAAGAAGGGAAAGAACGGAAAATTTTTTAAAAAAAGCCATTTTAATGTATTGCATCGCATGAAAAACTTGCTAAATTAATGTCCTCTTCGCGGGAAAGACACACTTTCAAGCGGGGGTGTAGCTCAATTGGTTAGAGCGCTGCCCTGTCACGGCAGAGGTTGCGGGTTCGAGTCCCGTCACTCCCGCCATTTTTTTGCCCTTTTTTAACGGCTTGGACCATGGGGTCCAAGCCGTTTTTATGTCCCCGCATGAGCTTTTCTGAGCCACTTCGCGGGACGGAAAAAGGATCGTCATAGTGCGGCTGAGGCCGCCGGTTTCCGAGCTACCCGTACAGTGGGCCAAAATTGTCGCAGGCGCGGTAGTCAGCGCCTTCTTTGTCCATGCCGAAAGCGTTCCAAGCGCTGGGACGGAAGATTTTTTCTTCGGCCACGTTATGCATGCAGACCGGGATTCGCAACATGCCGCACAGCGTGATGATATCCGCCCCGATATGGCCATAGCAGAACGCGCCGTGGTTGGCCCCCCAGTTGTTCATGACGCTGTAGACATCTTTAAACGGGCCTTCGCCGGTGAGGTTGGGCGCGAACCACGTAGTGGGCCAGGTGGGGTTCGTGCGCAAGTCAAGCTTGTCGTGCATGTCGTCTTCCAGTTCAACGGTCCAGCCTTCAGCCAGTTGCAGCACCGGACCAAGCCCCTTGACCAGGTTGAGGCGAACCATGGTGACGGGCATGCCGGCCCGGCTGGTGAAATCGACGGAATAGCCACCCCCGCGGAAGTAACCGCCGTCGGCATAGCGGAACTGGGTGTTGGCCAGACAGTCGGCCGCTTCTTCAGAGGTGACGGTCCACCAGGGTTTCATGGCCGGCGCGCCGTCCGGACCGTTCTGGCGGCCAGTTCCGTCGATGGCGGCGGATCCGGAATTAATCAGGTGAATGATGCCATTGGCGGCCTTGCCGACGGGCTTTTTACCGGTCACCCGTTCTATCGCTTCAGGGCTCCAGTACGTGCGCACATCGGCGAACACACTGGCGGTATTGGTCAGCAAATGGGTGAAGAGCATGCAGACCCCGTTCAGGCAGTCGTTCTCAGTGGCCACCAGGTAGGGTTGGCGGATGCCTTCCCAGTCAAAGCTCGAGTTAAGGATCGCTTCGAGGAAATCCCCGTTAGGCATGAAATCGGTCCATTGCCGTTGTCCTTGAAACCCGGCGAGAATGGCGTTGCGGCCAAGGGATTCCTCTTTCCAGTCGATCTCCGCGAGCTTGGGGTTACCGATCATCATGTCTTTGCCGATAAGGGCCATTTTGACGCAGGTCTCCAAGACATCCTGTTTCCGGGCGTCGCTGTCCCGATCCCCGGGGGGGTTGGGGTCTTCACCGAAGACGCAGTTTTCTTTCGTCCAAGCCAAGGCTTTCTCATAGGTGGCCTGGTCGTAAATGTCATGATTAATCCGGCGGATGAATTCACTCATATCCACACACTCGACCCGCATGCCGAGAAAATCCTCAAAGAAATTTTGGTCCACAATCGACCCGGCGATGCCCATGGATACCCCGCCCCAGGATAAGTAACTTTTGCCTCTCATGGTGGCGACGGCGACCGCGGCTTTGGCGAAACGGATGAGCTTTTCCTCCACATCAGCGGGAATGGACGTGTCGTCAGAATCCTGCACGTCTTTGCCATAGATGCCAAACGCGGGCAAGCCTTTCTGGGCGTGGGCCGCGAGCACCGCGGCGAGGTAGACCGCTCCCGGCCGTTCGGTCCCGTTAAAGCCCCAGACGGCCTTCGGAGTCAACGGATCCATATCCATCGTCTCGGAACCGTAACACCAGCACGGGGTGACGGTGATCGTGGCGCCGACACCGGCTTTGGCGAATTTGTCGGCGCAGGCGGCCGCTTCTCTGACACCGCCGATCGTGCCGTCGGCGATGACACATTGAACCGGCTCACCGTTAATATGGGTCAGTTTGCTTTCGATCAGGGCCGCGCAGGCTTTCGCCATGTTCATAACCTGATCTTCCAAGGATTCCCGCACACCCTTGCAGCGGCCGTCAATGGTGGGGCGGATCCCGATTTTGGGGAATTGTCCGCTGTAGCGGTTCGTGGAAGTACCCAGTTTAAATTCAGTGCTCATCATGCGTTTCCTGTTTATCTATTTTTTGGGCGGGAAAAAATCTGAAATAATAACACAAGGAACATAATCAGGAAATAATGGGTATGCAAGGGCAGCATGAAGGGTCTTTGCAGTTTGTCAGTCGCCGGTTGTCAGGTGTTCCGAATGAATCGCGGGTGCGTGAAGAATGTGGAAGGCGTGGAAGGCATAAAAGGCGTGGAAGGTGCCTGCCCGGCTGATTTCCTTTGCGAATCTTAGCGCTCTTGGCGAGAGAAGAAATGAAAACAGAAGCTTACGCAGGGGCTTATTGACATGCCCCTCCTAATACACCTTTACCCGTGGAAAAAGCGGTCAACAAGATTACATTGTCATCATCATTCGCCTAACGACATGTAGTGTTTTATCCCTTCACGGAGTGACTGATGAGCCAGGAAATAATTGATCGAATCAAAGCGTTGAAGGTTGAGAAAAAGGCGGTCATCCTGGCTCACAACTACCAGCTTGGCGAGGTGCAGGACATCGCCGACTTTGTCGGGGATTCGCTGGAATTGGCCCGTAAGGCCGCGGCGGTGGGCGACGCGGAGGTGATTGTTTTCTGCGGGGTGCATTTCATGGCCGAGACCGCGGCGATTCTGAGTCCGGACAAGATCGTGCTTCTGCCCGACAAAGACGCGGGCTGCCCGATGGCGGATATGGCCACCGGGGAAGCGTTGCGGAAAATGAAGGCCGAGTATCCCGGCTGCCCGGTGGTGTGTTATGTGAACAGCACGGCGGAAGTCAAGGCGGAAAGTGATTGCTGCTGCACGTCGGCGAATGCCGTCGAGGTGCTCAAACAATATCCCAAGGATCAGAAGATCATCTTTGTGCCGGACAAGTATCTGGGGGATTATGCCGCGGAGCTGGCGGAGAGGGATGTCGTCCTCTGGCCCGGCTACTGTCCCACCCACGCCCGGATCATGCCCCAGGATATTTTGAATGCGAAAAAAGCGCATCCGGCCGCCGTGTCCATGACCCATCCGGAATGCCCGCGCCCGGTTCGGGATGTCGCCGATCACGTGCTGTCAACCGGCGGTATGCTGCGGGTCGCCGGGGAAACCGACGCCAAAGAAATCATCGTGGCCACGGAAAACGGCATGCTTCACCGATTGCGGAAAGAGTTCCCGGAAAAAACGTTTTACAGTGTCACGCAACGGGCGATTTGCCCGAATATGAAAAAAATAAATCTCGCTAAAATCATGTGGGCGCTGGAAGATATGAAACCGGTGATCTCTGTCCCGGAACCCATGCGTTCCAAGGCGTTGGGATCGATTCAGAAAATGCTGGATGTTTCCTAGACGACGCAGATGTCGCTAATGGCTTGATGGTTGGTTGGATTAAGCCCCGCAAAGCGGGGTCTATGCCGACGAATGGGTGTCAAATATTTAAAGAGTCACGGAAAGAGCCGACGAAAGTCGGTACACCGACCTGGGATGGCGATACTTGTATTCGGTTTGTCACGCGGGTTGGTGTACCGGATTTATCCGGAAAAAGGGGGGTGCCGCCACCCTCAATACAGATCCCCGAAGCGGGTCGTTATTTTTATTACAACCATTAGCCGGTCTTCTGGCGGTTAGTGAACAAGTATTTCCGAACGGGCTTTTCACGGGAACTTTGAGGATCACCCATTGATTTTTCGGGCGGGAACGGTAAATTGATCCGAATATTGTATCAATCAATAGCGTCGTTGATGACACTGGATATTCCTTTTGGACTCATCTTCCCTTTATAAAGTGGCGGACAAAGAGACGTTGATTCAGGCGCTGAACGCGGATGACGCCGCGCTATACGCGGCGTTGCGTAAATCCGCGCGGGCGGTTGCCCGGGACGTGTTCGGCAACGGAATCTATATGCGTGGACTGGTGGAGGTGTCCAATGTGTGCGCCCGGGATTGCCTGTATTGCGGCATCCGCAAAGGCAACCCCGCTGTCAAACGGTACCGCATGACAAAGGACGAGATCATTCAACGGGCGGAGTTAGTGGCCGGGTGCGGGCTGAAAACCATCGTGATGCAGGCCGGGGAGAATGTCTATAAAACGGATGACTTGTGTGACATTGTCCGCGCCGTGAAGCAGTCCACCGGTATCGCTATCACGTTATCATTTGGCGAATTTTCCCGCGACGATTATTTCCGTCTGGCCGACGCGGGGGCCGATCGTTATCTGCTCCGGCATGAGACCGCGGATCCCGCGCTGTATGAGAAACTGCATCCCGGGTATGATCTGGCGGGGCGCTTGAGGTGCCTGGATGACATCCGTGACGCCGGGTTTGAAGTCGGCAGTGGTTTTATGGTGGGGCTCCCCGGACAAACCGTGGAGTCCATACTGAAAGACATGGAATTGCTGGTTGACCGACGCGTGGATATGGCGGGCATTGGACCGTATGTGTCCAACCCCGACACGCCGCTTAAAGGCGAACCGGATGGCGATCCGGAGGTGGTGTTGAATGTGCTGGCGATTTTACGGCACGCGCTTCCCGGCTGCAACCTGCCCGCCACGACGGCGCTGGATTCGCTGTTGGAGGATGGGCGGGAACAGGGGATCAACGCCGGGGCCAATGTGGTGATGCCGGTGATGACCCCGGAAGGAAATAAAGAGCAATACACGCTTTACCCCAACAAGCGCTGCCTGACCCATAATCCGGTGGGCTGTGTGGGCTGTAGCAAACGGCGGTTGGCGGCGGCGGGTTACCAGGCTAGCGAAGAGACCGGCTGGTCTAAAACGGCGCAATACCCGGATGCCCGTCGGTTCAGCTTCGACGGATAAGTCCATGGAGATCAGCTCCCCATAAGCGCTAACTTAATGTCCAATATCCAACACGGAATATCCAATATTAAAGTATGTAAGCATTTTTCATTGAAACGGTTGTGCGCATTTACTTGGATGTTGGGTGTTGAATGTTGAGTGTTGAATATTGAATGTTCAAGCCAACTTGAGCACGATTCGTGCATCAAGTTAGCGCTTATGGGGGCCAGCCCCCAAACCCCCGCTGGGAGGCGTCTGGACTCCTCCCAGACCCACCTCATCAATTATTGACGCGCTTTCAGTCGCGGCAGGCTGCGACTGAAAGTGTGCCAACGGTGGCCATCGTTTCGCGGGACATTCAAGGCTGTAAATAAAACGGATGTGTCGAGGATGGGCGAACGGATGAACTTAACATGGAAGAACGATTACATGGCATCTTGTGGCACTGGGGATTGACCCCAGGTGACATTCGGACGGATATTGAGCTGACGGGAAGTCCGGAGCGGAGTCTGTCGCGGGTGGTGGTGGAAACAGACCGGGGGCTGGTGATTCTAGAACAAGTGCCGGAAGAATGGGTTGAGAGAAAACAACGGATTGCCAGCACGCTTCAAGCCTTGGTGGACCATGGCTTGGGAAACGTTCATCCCTACCTGCCACCAGGAGTGTCCGCTCCGGTCGGCTCCACCGAACATCTGCTCCGCTTGGGCGGCAATTACTGGCAACTTCGCCCGTTTGTCGCCGGACACCTCCTTCCTCGTCCGGCCTATTCATTTGATGAATGGCGGGGAGTCTGTATGGCCGATTTCCTGATGGATCTGCGAACTTGCGCGGAGTCCGCGAAAACTAAACTTCCAAATCAACCGGTTTTCAATTTGAAGGAATACGCCTTTGAGATTCTACCTAAAATGGAGCGTCGGTCACCGGGCATTATTGACGCGTTGGCTGGGCTGCGGGCGCATTTGACGCCTTTTTGGCGGGATGTTTATCCGCGCTTGCCCCGAACGTTTTGCCACGGAGATTTTCATCCTGTCAATGTGATTTGGGGTGACAAGCGGATTGAATCAGTGATTGACTGGGAGTTTTGCGGACCCAAGGTGGAGGGATATGACGCGGCCTTGTTACTGGGATGCCTCGGCTATGAGGACCCGGATCATTTGCTCGGAGAAATGGCCATCGCCTGTGTCAAAACACTCCGCGGAGCGGGGGTTTTCACCGCGCTGACTTGGGAGTCCTTGCCGGAATTGGTCATGGCAATCCGCTTCGGTTGGTTGCGGGAATGGATCTGGCGGGGCGAGGCGGACGCGCTGGAATTGGAGCTGGCTTTTCTGGATGTGCTCATACGCAACGCGGATAATCTGCGGGATCATTGGCGGCGGTAAATTGAGCGGATATGGACACGGGTGGTATAGTAAGGCATGCGTGACCAACCATCTCAACCCGCGATTGTCAAAACCCCGGCCGCCGTGGTCAGTGATGTGCATTTGGGGTCGCCGCATTGCCGACAGGGGGAATTTCTCCGGTTTTTGGACAGCTTTCACGAGCCGGTGACACTGGTTTTCGCGGGTGATACGGTTGACCGCCCGGAATCGTCGTGGCTCAAGCCCTCAGACCAGAGCGTTCTCGATCGGCTGGCCAGTCACCCGTTGATCACGCCGGTGTTCATTCGAGGAAACCACGATGAGACCTGTTCGTGGTTTGAACGGAACATGTTTCCGATGGTGTCTGAAGTGAGAATCCCAGCCGTGGGAATGCTTGTTTGCCACGGGGATGATTTTCAAATTGTCCGGGGACACCACCGGTTGTTTGTCTTTTTATTTAACGGGTTGCACCGGATGCGGATCCGCTTGGGGGCGCCGCCGGTTCATGTCGCGGAATACGCGAAACACTGGTCCCTGTTTTATCGGGCGTTGCGGCGGATTGTCCGGGAGAACGCGGCGGATTACGCGCTTCAGGAAGGGGCCAAGGCCATCGCTTGCGGACATGTCCATTTTGCCGAGGACACCATGGTGAAGGGGATCCGATACGTTAACACCGGTTGTTGGACGGAACCTGACCCGCATTATCTAATGATTCGGGATGGGGTGGTTGAGCTGAAGGTTTGGGAGCGGGAATGACGAATGGTGGGCGCGGATTTCAGAATGGGGGGGAAGAACAGGAGGGGCGAAACACGTTGTTTGTGACGCGTCAATTCTAAATCGTGAGTCGTGGGTTTTTGCGGAGACCGCAAAATAGGACTGAATGAGTGAATCAGGCTGCTGTCTCGGTAAAAAAACTTGGCTTTCGGAACGTCTCAAGGTATGTTGACCAGTTAAAGAAGGATTTTTCTCGGCTGTGTTTAAATCCTGTTGGTAGTGACTGTTTGTTTTCAGATAAAAAAAGGGTAATCAAAAATGAAACACGTGACCAGAAAAACAATACTGACGGTGATGGTTATGATGAGTGGTGTCATGGTTCATGGCGCCCGGGAAGCGCCTTCGGGCATGCCCGTGGAACAGGAGTGGAAAGGGTTTAATGCCAAACAGGAAAAAGCTCAACGGCTGGTCATCCGGGATCAGGTCGGCTGGACAAGCGCCTGGGGCGAGATGATGGGAAATATCTCCCCTAAGCCGGCTGTGCCGCCTGTTGACTTCGCTAAGCATATGGTCATCGCCGTGTTTATGGGCCGGAGGAACACCGGAGGACACGCCGTCAAAATTGTCAACGTGGAGGAGACGGATAAGGTGATTGTGACAATCAGAGAAAGCTCTCCCGCGGAGGGGGATCTGGTGACCATGGCGCTGACGTCCCCGTATCACGTGATCGTCATCCCAAAGAGCGATAAAAACGTTGAGTTTGTGAATGAGAAAATGCCGGCGGATAACGCGGAGAAAGAATGATTCTTACCCACTGATTGACACGGATAACCACGGATGGTGAAACCACGCCATCGATTGATATGGCATTGTATCTTGGACATGGAATTGGTTTTAACGATCAGCGGGCGCCCCGGGCGACGCGGAGCCTGGGTAAAATCGGCAAAAAGAAAGATAAAAAACGCTTCTCAGCGTACCGGTTTCACGACGACGATCCTGTTTTCTTCCAGGACGGACTAAGACTCACCTGCCGCTGCGGCGAGACGGAACATGGTCAACCGGATGACGGAAATGGCTACCTGGATCCTAAACCGACGAGGGACACCACATACGCATGGGTTTACCATATGAGGTGAATGACACCCCTCATGACACGGCTTTCTCCATCAGAAAATCGTCCATGACGAAGCCGTCACCAATATCTTTTTTCTGGGTGCCGGTGATTTTAAATCCCACGTGACGATACCAGTCGATGCTTCGGGCGTTGTGGCGATTAACGGTCAGGCGGAGTTTACTCAGACCCAGTTCTCTGGCTCGACGTTGAACGAACGTAAGAGCCTGGCGGCCAAGCCCGCGCCCCCGGTCTGCCCGGCGCACATACAGTTTGCTGATCAGCAATGTCCCCGCGTCCGCTTCCGGAACCAGACAAAAATAGCCCGCCGCATGCTTCCCACAAGTGATCTGGTAATATTCCGCGCCGTCCGCGATCTGACGCGTGATCGCCACCGCGCTTTGAAATTTATCCAGCATGTAACTCACTTGCGCCTCACCAATAATCGGCGTGAAATGCTGGTTCCAGATTTCATGGGCTAAAGCGGCGACAGCGGCGATCTCATCTTTGCTTGTGACGGGAGTGATCATCATCAGTAAATTCCACGTCCTTTTTCGCCCGGTTTCAGCCGCCTTGCCCATCAGGCAAAGAATCAGGTCACAAAACGGGTTCTGGATTCCGCGGTCCCCGCGGTCTCAGAGGCAGGGACTGCCGTGCGCGAATGCAGCGTGATATCCCTGCCGGATTAATAAGTACGGTGGCGACGGCAAATAAATATAACGACCATTGGCTGACCGGCAAAATGCTTAGATGAAATTTGTGAAATTTGGGACAGGCTAATCATTGAGCTCTCAACTGTCGGAATGACACCAGCCCGGCTCCCGAATCATCAAAACGCTTCTT
>JAVVEH010000036.1:0-44343 GCA_032251435.1 Lentisphaeria bacterium
CCTTTTCCCTTGAAAATACTGACGGACATGGCGGGTGGATGGCGACAGGATGACTATTGACCCATGATGTGCGCGTTTTATGCGCATGACTGTGCGTAAAATGTCTGAAGACGCTTTTTTAGCACTATGTTTAGGGCCTTAAAAAAAGCCATAACCTATTTTTAATAATTTGGTTATATGATTTACCATTCATTTGGCATCTCTTTGGCTAATGTGTTGCCGATGCCGCGGTGGCATCCGTAACCGGAAAAAACTAAGGAGTTTTCACATGAAAAAAACAATCAGTCTCATCGTCTTTTTATCCCTTACCGTTCCGCTACTGGTTCCCGCTTCTCAGGGTGCCGAGGTGGATCCGGTGACCAAGGCCAATGTCAGCCGATTCTGGGGAGTCGCCGAGGATCAGTTGTCCACCAAATACGAGTATGAGCGCGCCGCGCCGCCGATCCGTTCCGCGCCAGTCTCTCTGGCCCGGCAAGCCCCCCGTTCATGCGCGCGGTCAACCCCCCCCTGCCACTCCCAACCGGCAGTTGTCTACGTGCCCCAGGTTCAATCTCGTCCCGTCGGCGGCCCGAGAATTGAAAACGAGGAAAGCAGTCAAGTGAAAAATAGGCGGAAGACATTGGGTTTCAACATCCTTGGGGATGTGAATCTGTTTAATATCAGCATGGATGAAGAAGCGGAAGACAATAAAGCGGCCATCAAAGGAAAGCTGTGATCACATCCTCACCGCGCTTGAATCGCTGATGATGGACAGGCGTTCCGGCAGGCGCCGCACCGGATACAAAGGGAATCATCAATGTCATGTTTACGATAAGGGGTCGGCTGAATGGCGCCAGCGGGGCAGACCTGAGCGCACCGTGTGCAGCCAATACACCGGTCACTTATCGTGAAATGAATCAAGTCCCGGCATTTCCCCGCCGGGCAATGTCCCTGAATATGGGCGAGATACTCGTCCTCGAAAAAGGCGAGCGTTGACAACACAGGATTAGGCGCTGTTTTTCCAAGACCGCAGAGACTGCCGGTTCTCACAATCTCACCCAACCGTTTTAACTCTTCCACATCTCCGGGTCGGCCTTTTCCCGCGCACAGGCGCTCCAAAATAGCCAGCATCTCCCAGGTCCCAATGCGGCAGCAGGTGCATTTTCCACACGACTCATCTTGAATAAATGTCATGAAATAGCGCGCCACATCCACCATGCAGTCGGTATTATCCAGCACCACCATTCCCCCGGATCCCATCATCGCCCCGACATGATTCAACGCGGTGTAATCCACCGGTGTGTCCAGCAGCGCCGCGGGCACGCATCCCCCGGACGGCCCGCCGACTTGAACCGCCTTGAGAGTCCGCCCCGGTTCCACGCCGCCGCCAATATCATTGACAATTTGGCGGATGGTCATGCCCATCGGCACCTCGATCAGGCCGCCCCGGCGGACCTTTCCCGCCAAAGCGAAGGTTTTCGTGCCTCGACTGTCAGCAGTGCCCCAAGCGGCGAACGCGGCCGCTCCATGCTGAATAATCCATGGAATAACCGAGAACGTCTCCACATTGTTAACCAAAGTGGGCTGTCCGCGCAACCCGCGCTGGGATGGGTAGGGAGGGCGTAACCGAGGCTCTCCACGCCCGCCTTCCACCGCGGCGATCAGCGCTGTTTCCTCGCCACACACAAACGCCCCCGCCCCCTGGATAACGTTAAGGCGCAAACGCGCGGATGAGTCACTATTCGAGAAAGTCTCCGTGGTCTCCGCCAGTAAAATCCCGGCTTTTTCACACATGGCAATGGCGGCGCTAAGCCGACGCACCGCCAGTGGATATTCCGCCCTGACATACACGAAGCCCTCTTGAATCCCCAGCACCCGAGCGGCGATGGCCATGCCCTCAATCAACCGGAAAGGAAAACTTTCCACCATCATGCGGTCCATAAACGCGCCCGGATCCCCTTCATCAGCGTTACAAATTAAGACCTTTTCCGCGGAGTCCGCGGCGCGTACCGCCCGCCATTTTTCAGCCGTCGGGAAGCCAGCGCCCCCCCGTCCCCGCAGGCCGGCGGCGGCCAGCATGTCAATGACATCATCACTGGTGAGTTCGTTCCCGCACTTCGCCAGGGCCTGGAATCCACCGGCGGCCTGATAGCCCGCCAAATCCAGGTTTCCGGGCTCTCCGGCCCGCGCGGTGGCGATTCGCACTTGCCCTTTGGCGAACGCTTCCGTCCCCTCATCCACGGAGGCTGTGAGCGACCGGGCGCGGGCGCGCTCCGCACCGTCATACAGCCTGGACACTCCCCGCCGGGTGAACGCTTTTAATTTACGCGACCAGCGCGCGGGTGAGAAATGGGCGAAAAGCACGCCCTCCGCCATCGTCTCGTCCACGCAGCCATACCGAAACCGGCGTTCATCCCCCCGCGCGGCGATCTCCACCAAGGGTGTCTCAAACGAAATTCCCGTGCAGGCTGTCTCCCGCAATCGCACAGGCAAATCAAACTCCCGGATCACGGTTTGGATCCGCGCCGCCGTCCGATCCGCGCCGGCCGCCCGGCAACTGGAACAGAGGCAGAGACGGGCCTCACCCTCGATAAGATCATCATCCGAATCAAGGGGGGCTTCCGCTTCATCCGTCTTCGCGGACTCCAGCAGGAAATCGTCAATGACCCCATCCACATTGGCGGCCGTCACAGGTCCGTAAATGAGATCTCCAATACGCACTGCCGGGGCCAGCATGCAGCACCCGAGGCAAGCCACACCCTCGATGGTGAAGCGTCGCTCCGCGTCCGTGTCCTGGTCCGGAGCGATGTTCAGATGGCGTTTAAACGCCTCGATAAGCTGAGGGGCTCCTTTGACATGGCAGGCCGTGCCGACACAAACACTGATCATGTGCTCGCCGGCCGGTTGGAGACGGAATTGCGAATAAAATGTCGCCGCGCCGCTTATTTGAGCGGGTGTGTGATCAGACACCTCCGCCAACCGGGTCAACGCCATGACCGGCAGATAACCGAACCGCGCCTGAATCTCCTGCAGCAATCCGACTAATCCGCCGACAGCCGTGTGGCTGGCGGCCATCTGGTCAACCCATTCAATCACCTTTTCATCCGTCAGGTGGGTCATGCGCGGCGCCCGTTGTCCTTTTAGCTTTTCACGCGGTTTTCCGCCCGTCGCCTTGCTCCCCCATCCCGTTCGTGAATATATCCATCGCCACCGGGAATACGAGCCAGAAAGATCGAAGACGCGGCCAGGGGTTTGGCAGTTCTTTGTCGGCGAGCGCTGGGAATTTAGCGTTCAAAGATTACGTTACTAGTTTCATTTTACCTAAATCCCGCCGGAACCGGGAGCGCGAACCGGAGCCCCGGCTGTTTTAATTTAAAGGATGGCGGCATCACATGAGCGACCTCGCGGAACGATTGGAAAACGCCTTGAAAGAGGCCCGGGACCGACTTCACGCGGCCGACACACTGGACGCTGTGGAAACAGTCCGCATTGATTATATCGGTCGGAAAGGGACCCTGCCCGCCTTGATGAAGGAAATGGGCGGTCTATCGCCGGACGAGCGCCCCTTGGCGGGAAAGACAGCCAATGCCGTGAAACTCGGCATCAATCAGGCCCTCGAGGAGGCCACCGCCCGGCTGGCGGCCGCGGGCGGCGCCGCTGACACGCTTGACGTGACGCTTCCCGGGCGCCGCCGGGAACTTGGCCACAAACATCCCATCACCCAAGTGATGGACGATGCCCTGGCGATTTTTCAGCGTCTGGGGTTTATCGCGGCGGACGGGCCGGATTTAGAAACGACTTATCACAACTTCGACGCCCTGAACACTCCCGACGATCATCCGTCACGGGATATTCAAGACACCTTCTATCTGCCGGACGGCCGGTTATTGCGGACCCAGACCTCGCCCGTCCAAATCCGTGTGATGGAAAGTCAGCAACCGCCCATTCGCATTGTCTGTCCCGGACGCTGTTTCCGCCGGGACACGCCGGATGCCACGCACAGTATGAACTTCCACCAGATCGAAGGTCTTTACGTGGACAAAAACGTGTCCTTGGCGGATCTTAAAAGCACCTTGACCCATTTCGCCCACGAGCTTCTCGGTCCGGATGTGAAGGTCCGCTTCCGTCCCCATTTTTTCCCGTTCACCGAACCGAGTATCGAATACGATTTTTCCTGCATCATGTGCAAAGGGAAAGGCTGTAGAATCTGCAAACAGTCCGGTTGGCTGGAGATCTCCGGCGCCGGCATGGTGGATCCCGCGGTTTTCTCCGCTGTCGGCTACGACCCGGAAAAATGGACGGGATTCGCCTGGGGACTCGGAGTCGAACGGATCGCCATGATCCGTTACGCGATCAGCGACATTCGTCTTCTTTACGAAAACGACATGCGTTTTTTGAGCCAGTTTTGATCCGCGGAGGCGGGGGTTTGAAGACGGAATAGCGGCATTTCCGTGCCCCATTCCCGCCGCTGAAGAAGCCAATTTATCCGCGTCGGCGCTAAAGCATCACCTTTAAAAATCTTTTTTAGACATTATGAAAACATCGCTTAAATGGCTCAGCAACTACATTGATCTGCCCTGGGATGACCGGGGATTGGCGGACAATTTAACCCTCGCCGGTTTAGAGGTCGAGGGCATTGAAACTGTCGGAGGTGTCCCGGAGGGCGTGGTCGCAGGGAAAATTCTTTCCCGTGATCCCCATCCAAACGCGGATAAACTCAGTGTTTGCGGCGTGACTGTGGGCGGAGGCGACTCCCTCCAGATTGTCTGCGGTGCGCCCAACTGCGACGCGGGAAAGATTGTTCCTGTCGCCACGATCGGGACCGAATTTGAAGGCGGGTTCACAATCAAGAAAACCAACCTGCGGGGTGTGGCCTCCAATGGCATGATGTGCAGCGCCCGGGAACTGGGTCTTGGCGAAGGGCATGAAGGGCTGTTGGAACTGCCCGCCGACACGCCGGTCGGCAAGTCCGTGGCAACCCTGTTCGAGCCGGATGCGGTCATTGACTGGGAAATCACTCCTAATCGTCCTGACTGGGCCTCTCATTATGGCATCGCCCGGGAAATCGCCGCCGTCGCGGATTCCGCGGCGGACTTGCGCTTACCCCCCGTTTCACTGTCAGTTGTCGGTGACGAGGATGTGTCTGATCTGGCGGCCGTGGAGGTTCTCGACCCCGATTTATGCCCGCGTTACACCGCCCGGATCGTGCGCGACGTGATCATTGGGCCGAGCCCGGAATGGCTGGCGGAGGCCCTGCGGTCGGTCGGTTTACGCCCGATCAACACGATTGTGGATATCACAAATTATGTGATGCTGGAATGCGGCCAGCCGCTTCACGCCTTTGATTACGACGCGTTGGGCGGCCACAAAATCATTGTCCGGCGGGCGGAAAAAGATGAGACATTAACCACGCTGGACGGCAGCGTCTGCGAGCTGACGGAGGACAACCTGGTAATCGCCGACGCTGACCGGGCTGTGGCGCTGGCCGGTGTCATGGGAGGCGCGAACAGTGAAATTTCCACGGCAACCACAACCGTTTTACTGGAAGCTGCGGTCTTCAACGCCTCAAATGTGCGGCAAACCGCCCGGACGCATGGTTTCCACACCGATTCCTCCTACCGGTTTGAGCGGGGTGTCGACATTGACATGACCGACTGGGCGAGCCGCCGCGCCTGCGCGTTGATGTGCGAACACGCGGGAGGGAAAATGGTGAAGGGCGTGATTGATGTTTACCCGGCTCCCCGCCGGTCTCCGCGCGTGACCTGCCGCGTCAGCCGCGTCAACCAACTGCTTGGCACCGCGCTGACCGCCGACGTGATCGCCGGTTTTTTCCGTCGCCTGGGCCTGGAAGTCGTGGAAAACAGCGGCGAGACCGTGACCGTCGCGGTGCCCGCGTTCCGGTTGGATTTGACCCGGGAAGTGGACTTGATTGAGGAAGTCGCCCGGTTACATGGGTTGAATAACCTGCCCGCGGTTCCCGTGCGGGCTGTGGCGGGTGGATCCCGGGCGCTTGACACCTATGACCCGGTAAAAGAAGCCCGGGCTCAATTACTGGCTCTGGGATTATCTGAGGCGATGAATTACAGCCTGACCAGTGTCGAGGACGCGACCCTGCGCACAGGCGTCCATGAAAACGAGCTAATCAAGCTCAGCAATCCGATCAGCGCTGAAACCGGCGTGATGCGCCCCTCCCTGCTGTCGGGGTTGTTGCGGAATGTGGCGCATAACATCGCCCATCAGGTCACTGACGTGGCGTTTTTTGAAATTGGCCGAGTGATCATGACCCGTCCCGGGGTTCCCGAAGAGCGGTCACAGGTGGGCATCGCCATGACCGGGCGCCGCCATCCTGAACGCTTCGGAACAGAACGGGAAACTCTTTTGGATTTTTATGATTTAAAAGGGATTTTGGAAAGCTGGATTTCCGCCCGCGGGCTGACCCCTGTCACCGCGGCGGCTGATCATCCGGCCTTCCGGACCGGTGCCTGCGCGGCATTGACTGTGGACGGGGCGGACATCGCGGTTTACGGGGAAGCCGCCCCTGAATTAACCGTCGGCACACGCCTCACCACCCCGCTGTATATCGCCTTGGTGGAGCTGGACGCGCTATTAGCGGCGGCCGCGCCGCGCCCGGTGTTCACGCCGTTGCCCCAGTTCCCCGGAACGACCCGGGACATTTCTCTGGTGGCCCCCGCGGCGGTAAGTGGCGGGGACATTATCGACGCGATCCGCTCGGTGAAAAACCCGCTGCTTGAGGATGTCCGTCTTTTTGATGTGTACGAAGACGCGGCTGTCCTGGGCGAAGGTCGGCGCGGTCTGTCTTATTCATTGACCTATCGGGATCCGGCGAAAACGGTGACCGATAAAAAGGTGAATAAGGCGCATGAGTATTTAAAGAAAGCGCTGGCGGAAAAGTTGCCTGTCGAGTATCGCTAGTCCCGAAGGACGCTAAGTTAAGCCTCGAAAAGCCTTTCGGAAAATCGACCGTCCAACGGTCAACTTCCAACGTCGAATTTAAGAGATTTTGTGCGAGAAAACGAGCCATTTTGGTTTTCATTAGACGTTGGATGTTGGACGTTGAATATTCGCATTTTTAAACTCTTAGCTTAGCGCCATTCATCGCCAGTCCCGGCGGGCGGAATTAACCCTTGGAACCCCATGCCAACGCGAGAAAAAGTTGTTGAACCGGTGGCACCCGGAGATAATGTGGCGTATTTAGCCGGTCCCCGGCGTCTGATCAGCATGCTCGCCGCCGCCTTGGGAAGCGGGCTGCTGCTAACGGTCGCCTACGCTCCTTTGGAGCTGGATGTGGCCGCTTGGTTCGCCTTGTGCCCCATCCTTCTGGCCCCGGTCAGCCGCCGCTGGCGGATCCGTATCCTTATCGGCTTGCTGTTCGGCTTCACGCATACTGTGACAAACCTTTTCTGGCTGAATGAAGTGGGATTTGGCGCCGGCGTGTTACTGGCTGTTTACTGCGCGGTTTTCCCGGCGGCCTGGTACCTGTTCAGCGCGCTTATCACCAATCCCCCCTGGGCATTACGACCTCCCCACCACGCGGCTGACACCCTGCGGCCGGCTCAGGCGATTTCCCGCCTGGAGGCGTCTCCTCTGCGCTTAATGATCCTGACGTTGGAGCTGGCGGCTTTATGGGTCGCCCTGGAGTGGGTCCAAAGCTGGCTGTTTACCGGGTTTCCCTGGAACCAGTTGGCGATCACCCAATGGCGGCACACACAGTTATTGACGCTGACGCGGTTTACCGGTGTGTACGGGTTGTCGTTTGTCATTGTGGCGGCCAACATCGGTTTAGCGCGGGTGATCGGTGACCGGTCCGGGCGCTGGATCAGAGGAGAAAAAACCGGGATTTCCTGGCCAGCCGTGACAGCCGCCGCTGTCATGTGCGTGGCCCTCGGAATCACTTGGCTGGCGGAATCCCCGCCGGTGCCGGACACCCATTTGAAGATCATCGGCGTTCAGGGACATATTCCCCAGTGCCGGGATTTCACTGAGGAGCAACTGGACGACGCCCTGACTGTCTACCGCGATCTGACCCTGGCGGCGGCGGGAACCCCTGGTCTGGACTTGGTGGTCTGGCCGGAAAGCGCGGTTCCCGCGGCCCTGCTGTGGGACTCAAAGGCGGGCGGCGTGTTAAGTGAGGTGCTTTCAGCCTTGGACTGCCCGTTACTGGCGGGAAGTGTGCAGTACGCCCCCGCCACAAACCCGGACGATGAGAATGATTTTATCATGTTCAACAGTGCTTTACTCTTTTCCGCTGACGATAAACTCGTGCAGGTTTATCACAAAATTCGCCGTGTTCCCTTTGGTGAATACGTTCCCTTTGGCGACTATCTTCCCTGGTTGGTGACAGCGATCGGCATGGGGCGGGACCTGACTCCCGGAAAGGAATTCACGGTGTTCGACCTGGGCCGGGGAGTCCATGCCGGTGTCAACATCTGCTTTGAGGACGCTTTTCCGGACATCAGCCGTGAATTCACCAAACGGGGGGCGAATTTACTGATCACCGTCACCAACGACGCCTGGTACGCGGAGAGCGCGGGCAGCCGCCAGCACATGCTGCACGCGGTTTTCCGCGCGGTTGAGAACGCCCGACCGCTTTTTCGGGCCGGCAACAACAGTGACACATGCCTGATCACCCCCGACGGGAAAATACATGGCGCGCTGGTGGATCCAGTGACCGGGAATCGCTTTGTGCGCGGATTTCAGTCGTACAAGGTTCCCGTGGCCACTGAAGCGCCTCTCACCTTTTACACCCGCTATGGCGATGTCTTCGCTAAACTCTGCGCGGCGGCGGCCGCCGTGTCCTTGCTCCGGCTTCTCGTCCGTTGGCTTACCCGCAAACGGCAGCTTGCCAATCTATTTGCGGCGGACTAGTGCCTTGGCCAAATCGGTATCGGTATCACAATCTGACGATTTCTTCGTCTCCGCCGCAACCCCGTCAGGGTTGACAGGTCATTGGTTGCATGATCCCAGGGTTGAGGCAACCCCGGGCTACATGACATAACGCCCTTGGCGTAAAACTTGGACCGATTTCTGTCTGTCCGCCTTTATCCCGCCGCAGGCTGGGGAAGACATGACGCCCGGGTCGGGCGGCTCCAACGACCCCGCGACGACTGATGCCTGCGGGGCGCGCAAGGCGCTTCAACGACTTCCACGACTTCAACGACTTCCAACGATTTCAACGACTTCAAACGCTTTTTCAGATTGATAAATTCTTAAAATACTGTATTTTAGGAATTAGACTGTCTTAAATATCAGTTTTTAACGAGGTCTCATCATGTTTCAGCGATTGCTCGCCCTGGATACAGGCGCCAGTTCGTTTCTTTTCGGTCCCCGGGGCACCGGGAAATCATATTGGCTGCATCATATCCATGCCGACGCTCTGTGCATCGACCTGCTGGAGTCCGACACATACACCCAGTTGCTGGCGGATCCTTCCCGCCTCCGGAATCTCGTTCCTCCCCACGTGAACCTGGTTGTCATTGACGAAGTGCAGCGGGTGCCTGATCTTCTGCATGAGGTCCACCGGCTTATCGAGCGGCAGGGGACACGCTTCATCCTGACCGGTTCGAGCGCCCGTAAGCTCCGTCGGCCCTCATCCGATCTTCTGGCTGGACGGGCCTTGCTGAACACCATGCATCCATTGGTGCCGGAGGAGCTTGGCGAGGCCTTCGATATGGCAAAGGCCCTGCGGGTCGGTCTACTTCCGGCGCTTTACGACCCGAAGCGGGGGGGGCTTGTCGCCGAGCATTATCTGTCCTCTTATGTTCAGGCGTATCTGCGGGAAGAAGTACTACAAGAAGGACTGACCCGTAATCTGGCGGCCTTTTCGCGTTTTCTAGAGGCGGCGAGTTTTTCCCAGGGTAACGTCCTTAATATGGCTGAAGTCGCCCGTGAATGCGCGGTGGGAAGCAAAGTCGTCGCCAGCTATTTTGACATTCTTGAAGATTTGCTCATCGGTGTCCGCCTGCCCGCGTTCACCCGCCGGGCTCGGCGGCGGGTCGTGCAGCATCCAAAATTCTATTTTTTCGATTGCGGGGTCTACAGAACCATCCGCCCGAGAGGGCCGTTGGACACCCCCGAGGAAACAGACGGGGCGGCCCTCGAAACCCTGGTTTTTCAAGTAATCCGGGCGACCGTGGATGCCCTGCGGCTACCCTTTTCACTTTACTTCTGGCGGACGGTGTCCGGCGCGGAAGTTGATTTTGTCCTTTACGGAGAAGGAGGGCTGATTGCTATTGAGGTCAAACGGAAACGGACGCTGGGGGGCAACGACTTGGCCGGGCTGAAATCATTCAAGGATGAATACCCCATGGCCCGCTGCGTCGTTTTGGCAAATACAGCCCGACGGGAAGCCATTGGCCCGATCGAGGTCATCCCGATCGGAGACGCTCTGGCACATCTCCGCGAAATTCTCGTGCCAGTTCAATAGGGGGCTTCAGCCCTGAAATCCCCCCACATTTCGAACATTACCCATTTTTCGGCAATGTCCGAAAAGTGGGGGGGGGGATGAGAAATGTGTGTCTTTTTAACCCCAAGGGGGTGGAATGAAATAGGGGGCTGTCCCAGAATATACGAAAACGTGTTTTCCATAGCCCTGGAAGGGCGGCATCATCGTAGCCCCGAGCTCCGTGCCCGGGCTGAAAGATCAATGACTAATGTGTCCCTCCAGGACACATAAATCATTTTTCCGAGTCCCCAGGCTTCACCTGGGGCTACGTTGAATTTGCCCCTCCGGGGCGCAAAGCTGTCTCCGCATCCATTTCTGGGACAGCCCCCTATATCCCGTCGCCCCGGTGGGGCTAAAAATGCGCATGACCCAGGCCGACAGGAAAAGGCCAAGTTAAAAACTGTCATGATCCAGGGTTGAGGCAACCCCGGGCTACATGACATAACGCCCTTGGCGTAAAACTTGGACCGATTTCTGTCTGTCCGCCTTTATCCCGCCGCAGGCAGGGGAGACATGACGCCCGGGTCGGGCGGCTCCAACGACCCCGCAGACAGCAGTCGTCGCGGAGCGCGCAAGGCGCTTCAACGATTTCAACGATTTCAACGATTTCAACGATTTCAACGATTTCAACGACTTCAACGATTTCAACGATTTCAACGATTTCAACGTCTTTAACGTCTTTAACGTCTTTAACGCCTTTTACGCCTTCAATGCTTCATGGGCTTCCCGGAGGCGTTCCCGAACGGGAAAATTCTGGGGGCATTTTGTCTCACAAGCGCCGCAATCCACACAGGCATCCGCCTGTTTTGCAGGACTATTCGGATTTTTTCCAATCCGCTGATAGGCATTCTTACTGGATTCCCACAGTCCGTAAATCCGGGCTTTGTTATACAAATCGAAAATCCGGGCGATGGGGATATTCTGGGGACATGGCATACAATACTGACAGCCCGTGCAATACAAGTCCGCCATTTTTTTGAGTTTTTCCAAATGCGCCTCAATCGCCTCCTGGTCCGCGTCGGAGAGCGGCTCGGGGTCCGCGCATGTGCGGAGATTGTCAATCACCTGTTCCATGGTGCTCATGCCGGACAACGCGACATCGACATTTGGGTTCGCCAAGACGAAACGCATAGCCAGTTCCGGCACCGGGGTCCGGTGTGACAACGCGTCTTGCAACGCCTCGCTGGGCTCGCCTAACCGTCCGCCGCCGACGGGTCCCATGACCACCACGCCCATCCCCTTGGCTTTCGCATGGGCGATTCCCTCTTCCATTTGGCGGTCGAGCATATTGTACTGCACCGTCACAGATTCATAAAATCCCGTGTCCACCAACTTGATCAACGCGTCATTGTTGTCATGAAACGAGGTGCAGATATGACGAATCATTCCCTGCTCTTTCGCCTTCATCAGCCATTTTGACACATGCGGCTCAACCCGCTCGCAATAGTTTTTCCAATTCACGCCGTGGGTGTTGTAGATATCGATATAATCCGTTCCCAACCGTTCCAGACTATTCTCCAGATGGGTCCACCATTGTTTCTCGTCATCATAGCAGTGGTTTTTTGTGGAGACGACAATTTTATCCCGCCAGCCCTTCAAGGCCTCCCCCACCACACGTTGACTGTCTTGATGGCAATATCCCACCGCGGTGTCGATATAGGTCATCCCATTTTCAAACGCCTTATGGATCATGGGAATCGCCAAGTCGCGGTTAATGTGTTTTTCCCCGTCATCTCCATCCACCATAGGCAGGCGCATAGCGCCGAAACCCAACCGTGAAACCCTTAATCCTGTCCGCCCGAGTATACTGTAGCGCATGCCTTTAAACCCTTTATTCCACCGTAGCGGGTGTTTTTTTCCGAACCTTCACCACCAGTTGCTGGTCCACCACGGTCACGCTTTCGAGATGACTGGCCAGATCCTGCAAGGCCGGCGCCGCCAGCACCTTCTCTTTAAACGCGTCACCCTTCAACTTATTCCGCACAAAGGCCGGAATATCATGACCGTTCAGCTTCGTTTCCGTCAGTGTGACATCCACCCCGTTGTCATTCTCATCGAAGGCGAAAACCATCTGACCGGTCAAGTGCCGACCCTTAAATCCCGGAATTCCCGTCAAGGGCAATGTGTAGGCGATGCTTAAGTGCTCGTCCAGACTGATATCGGCCTGGCCTTTCCAATTAACCGTTTGGATGTTTTTCTGGAGCAAGGCGTTCAATTCTCTTTCCGAGAAAACGATGGTCATCGCGCCGTTGGCTTTAATCGCGGCCCGCAGAGCGTCAACACGTTTGACCGCCTGTTCGGTCAGGGCGGTGGAGGCTCGGTAATTCCGGACATATCCTGGTTTGCCGCTGGTATAATAATTCCGGAACTGATACAGGGCGCAGGCGACACCCACAATCACCAACAAAAACAACAAAATGACTGTTCGGCAGCCGCTTCTTCCCTCACCATCGGCGTTTTTGCGCCGGGCTTTTCCTTTTTCCGGCCCGGCACCGATGTTGAAAGCCTGATACCTTCCGTCTCCCCTCGCGGCGGCTTCTTCCTCTTTCCGTTTAATTTTCACCATAGCCATGATTGATCTCCTTTACAACTGATCGGGATTTAAGACCCGGACCGTGAATAACAGCGGGGACGCGCGCCCTCAGCCGAGTGTTCACATCCGCGTCTCACCCACAGGTTTTCCGCCACCTGACGATGGTGTTACCCACCACCAGAAGAGATAGTATCAGCAAGGCCAGGCAAATCAAACCAATCAGCGCCTGACCGCCTTCATTCAACATATTCGTTTTCACCAATTGCGCAAGTCCGACAAGCGTGGTTGCGAACATAAACACCATCGGCAACCCGGCGAACCACCGCGGCCGTTTTTCTTTGCCCAACCAGATAAAAACCACCAGTAAGGCCAATGCGGCCAGCAATTGATTCGTTGTCCCGAAAGCTGGCCAAATCGCCTGCCACGCCGGCAGAAACGTCCCGGGCACTGCCCGGTTTGGCATGCGGATAAACACAATCACCGCTGGCAAGGCAATGGTAAGCGCTGTCGTCACATACCGCCAGGCTGGTTTCTTCAGATTCAGCAGCTCCGCCAGAATAAACCGGGCCAGCCGGGTGGCCGTATCCAAGGTCGTCAACAAAAATGTGCTGACCGCCAGCAGGCCGAAGAGTTCGCCGGCGGGCGGCGTAATATGGAACACACTTAAAAACCGCCCCATTCCCGCCGCGAACACCTTCACCGGGTGCGCTTTAAGTAAGGGATCGCCCGCCGGCAACAGCATGACGGCGCTGACCGCCACCAAGGCCAGAACACCTTCCACCAGCATACCACCGTAAGCGATCGGCTTCGCGTCCTCTTCCCGATTCAGTTGCCGGGCGCTGGTGCCCGACGCCACCACCGAATGAAAGCCGCTGACCGCTCCACAAGCGACTGTGATAAACAAGGTCGGGAAGATAAATACGCTTTTCCCGCCAACCTCCGCTGTCATCCGCCACGCTGACTGCTGAATGTCCGCTTGGCCAGTCAATGCCAAGACGACAATGCCGGCCACTCCCCCGAGCAGGCAACCGTACAAGAGAAAACTGGACAGATAGTCCCGGGGTTGCAGCAACACCCACACCGGTGTCACGGAGGCGGCGAAACAATAAGCCAGCAGGATCACCGCCCACGTGTATTTGGGGTGATCATAAAAGACCGCGGGAACAAAGCGGGGGGACATCGGCATTTTGACCCCGACCCACATGGCGGCGAAAATCAGGGGGACAAACACGCACGTGGCCGTTTTAAAATTAACCTTGCCTGACCGCGTCACCAATCCGAACCCCACGGCGAGAAGCACATAAATAAGCGACGATGTCGCCACCGCGCCCCCTCTGTCACAGGCTACCGCATCCGTCAGATTAGCCGGTGCGAAGGTCGCGGCGGTCAGATCTAAAAAGACAATCAACACGTACACCAGAGTGAAGAAGATGAAGATCAGGAAGGCCCGGTAGGTCAAAGGATTGAGGTGTTTTTTACAGATTTCACCGATGCTGCCCCCGCCATGGCGGATACTGGCGATCAGCGACGCGTAATCATGAACACCGCCAATCAGCACCGCTCCGAAAAGAATCCACAGCACCGTGGGTTGCCAACCGAACCAGATAGCCGCGAGGACGGGTCCGACAATGGGCCCGGCCCCGGCGATCGAGCTGAAGTGATGGCCAAACAGCACCGGGGCGTGCGCCGGCACAAAATCCACCCCGTCGTTCACATCATGGGCGGGGGTCGGGCGACCGGGTTCCACGCCCAGCCACCGACTCAAACAGCGCCCGTAGAAGATATAACCCACGCCTAACACCAGGCACCCAGCAATAAATATTACCGCGATCATGGAGTCAATCACTTTCTCTTACACACAGACCTTATTGATGTCACGACAAGACCCTTCGAGCAATCTGAGGGTAGTATAAACCATCGGCGGAATATCCGCAATGGCATCAAACAGCGGTGATGTCAAGATCGAATCCAAACCGGCCCAGGTCTTTCCCCCATCCGCGGATATCGCGGCTCAAAGATCCGCGCCAGACACCGGGACGGATCTCCGCCAATTGAATCTGCCCGCCCGTCACCCCTCGTTCCCGGGCCGCCACCCCTTCCGGCAACAGGGACACCGCCCCGTCAAACTGAAATAAAACCAGGGTTTCAGGGCTGAATTGAGTGATCAAGTCGCCATAACTCCGACCAGTCTTTTCGATGACGCTGGCCGCTTGCTTCATCTCCGGATCCAGGCTGCCGACGAATTGGGAACCCGCCCGGATCAAATCCACAACGGGTTCCAAAAGAGCCTGATCGGGTTGCAGGCTGAAACTCAATGTCAGAGGAATCACTCGCCGGTCCATGGTTTTAGCCGAAGCGATCCGGAACAATTCGCACGTATCCCAATGCACGGTGTCGGGCAACGATTTAACCGGCAGCGCCACGCCATTCCGGTGACGGCCGCTGGCGGCGCTAAAGACCCATCGCGTTATCCTCTTTTTCATCCGCAACCAGTCCTGAACCGTGTATGCCTGTCGTTGATACCCCTTTCCGGTCACCCGCCCGCGCCGGATGGAAATCTTTTTTTCCGTCCATTCAAACCAAGGCTTGTTTATCCTCACCCCCACCATGCTATGGGTGTCTCTCACGCCAAAATCTTCCACCGTCAAGACCACCCGGGCCAGCGGTTGATCGGCCGCGCCGCCCAAGGTGAGCTCTATCGTCGCCGCATGATCGAAGGGGGCTTCAACCACGGTAAATCCAACAGCTTCGTCATCATCATCCGCGCATTTCGCCAGGACGGCTAAAAACGCTCCGACCGCCCGGGAACCATATTCAGCCGGATCCACACCCGCCGTACCGAGCACTTTCGCCGCGGCATCCGCGAACTGACTCCCCTTAAGCATCGCGTCACGCGCTTTTTTATCCGACTCCACCACCCGTATGGCGACGGGCAACGGGCCGGGACAGGGGCCGAGGAAAGCGATCTGATCGGCGCCGGAAACATCCACGCTCCCGGTGCCGGAGTAAGGAAACAAACTGGATTGTCCGGCGATGGACAGACTGATGAATCCTTCCCGTCTCCCGGTTAAATCCTTTGATCTGAACTGGCGGGTGTCCACCCGCATGGATGTCACCGACACCGCCACCAGGTGTTTGCGGCTGATCGCGCCCCCGGAACTTCGGACAATCGCTTGGATTTGGCCTGCCAAAGAGAGTCGTTTCATATGCGGACCGTCCTATGGAATCTGTTCGAACTCTTTCGTCAGGGATTCAAATGTGGAGTCGCCGACGAAGGACGCTGACATCACCAGGCCGGATTCCAATTTGTTTTCAACATGATTGAATCAATTAAGGCGAATGATTAGGAAAAAAGATTAAGGTTATGCGGATTTACCCTAATCATTCGCCTTAAGGTAATTCAACGCGGCATGGAGTCAAGAGATGTTCACCGAGACAGAATATGGTTCTTCTCATTATGCGGATCAACGCGTCAGCCTATCACGAATCACACGTCAATCGGGCTGTCCCGGAAATGCCGGGGTCGCGATTTTTTGCAACTCCAGGGGCGCCCTCCATGTGGAGGGCTCCGCGTGCGGGACACCCGCGGCCACATCAACGCCCCCGAAACGAGGGAGAAAAAGTATTTCCGGGACAGCCCGATCACTGGTTTTCGCCTTGACATCAGCATGTGTCCGGGTTATCTTCCCGCCGGTGTTTGGAAAAGTCAGCCCCTTTTCCCGCTTTTCACCCCGCCCTGATCGTTAAACCCGGACAGTTGATGAACAAGCCTAAAGAAACAACAGCTTTCGTGAGCGAAATTTTCAGCTCTGTTCAGGGCGAGGGTGTCAATATCGGCCGACGGCAGTTGTTCGCGCGCTTTTGTGACTGTCATCGTGACTGCGTTTATTGCGACACACCCGTCATGCGGACAGACACGGCCGCGGTCGAACGGGAACCGGGCAGCGGCGTATTCGAGCAGGTGCCCAATCCGCTGTCCCCTTCATCGCTTGTGGACATTCTCCAGTCGTTCAATCAAGCGGCGTTGGCTCATGACGACATCTTTATCACAGGGGGAGAACCCCTGCTGCATGTCGACTTTCTGGCCCTCGCGCTGCCGCCGCTGGTCAAAAGGGTCCGCCTGCCGATACACCTTGAAACCAGCGGCGACCTTCCCGAAGCCTACCGCCGGATTGCTCATCACATTGACCACACCCTGATGGATATCAAACTGCCCAGCGTCACCGGCGAGCGGGAGACCTGGAATCTTCATAAGCGCTTCATGGCCGCCATCCAATCCGCTGTCACCATCAAATTGGTCGTCAGCGCTGACACCACAGCCGAAGATCTGGCCACGGCGGCCGGACTAATCGCCGCGTCCAAACCCAACGCCCATGTCGTTCTACAGCCGATGACGGCCGCGCTCCGCACCGACCGGGTTCCCAGTCCCCGGCAAATTCTCACCTGGCAATCGGAGATGGCGCTGGCCATCGGCGCCCCGGTACGCGTGATCCCGCAATGTCACAAACTGATGGGGCTCCTGTAATGAAAAAGGCTGTCGTGTTACTAAGCGGGGGGCTTGATTCCGCCACAGCGCTGGCCATTGCCGGCCGGGACGGCTTCACATGTCACGCTCTGTCCTTCCAATACGGCCAACGCCACACCATTGAACTGACCTGCGCCAGGCGGATCGCTGAAGCCATGAGGGTGGCCGAACACCGCATGGTGACAATTGATTTGGGCGCTTTCGGCGGCTCGGCGCTGACTGATCCCGCTATTGACGTTCCGCATTCGCCGGGGGCGGACCATGACATCCCGGTCACCTACGTTCCGGCGCGTAACACGATTTTTCTGTCCTACGCGCTGGCCTGGGCCGAGGTGCTTGGCTGCGTGGATATTTTCATCGGTGTCAACGCGCTTGACTACAGCGGCTACCCCGACTGCCGTCCCGAGTACATCACCGCCTACGAAACCATGGCCAACCTGGCCACCAAAGCCGGCGTGACCGGGACCGAGCGATTAACCATTCACACCCCGCTCATCGACTGGACGAAAGCCCAAATCATTCAAAAAGGTTTGGAACTCGGCGTGGATTACGGGATGACATCAAGTTGTTACGACCCCGCCCCTGATGGAAAAGCCTGCGGCACCTGCGACTCGTGCCGCCTGCGACTTAAAGGATTTAAAGAAGCCGGCGCGACCGACCCGCGCCGTTATGCCTGAGGAAAGAAACCATGCCCGAAATGCAAATATACAAGACACTGAAGTTTGACGCGGCCCACCGGCTGACAGGGGTTCCCCCGGAGCATAAATGCTCAGCGATGCACGGCCACGGATTCGAAATTGAAATCCATATCCGCGGAGAAGTCGATCCACAGACAGGATTTGTCATGGATTTTGGTGACATCGCTGAAATCTGCGACCCGCTGTTACGCCAACTGGATCACGCCATACTCAATGACATCGCCGGCTTGGAAAATCCGACCAGCGAGAACATGAGTGTCTGGTTATGGAACAAGTTGAAACCGCGGCTCCCCCTGCTCTGCCAGCTCGTGATCAAAGAGACACCCACTTCCGGCTGCGTTTACCGCGGGGACTAACCCGTCACGGTTCTACTGATCGGCGGAGTCAACACGGACCTTGGATCGAATACCTCCCCGGGCGGTGAAGTCACCGGTGACGATCAGGCGTCGCGGACGGAGTAAATCTGAGAGATCTGTGAAAATCCGGTTCGTCACATCTTCGTAGAAAGACCCCTCGTTACGAAACGAGAAAAGGAAAAGTTTCAAGGATTTACTTTCCACGCAGCGCTCATCGGGGATGTAGTCAATCGTGATCCGCGCGAAATCGGGCTGTCCGGTGATCGGACAGAGAGAGGTGAATTCATCCGTCTCGAACTGGATCCAATAGTCGCGGCTCGGATTGGCGTTTTTGAAGGTTTCCAAGATGCTGGCGTCCGGCACCCGCGGATAGTTCATTTCGGCTTTTTTTAACAGCTTTAAACCCTCTGTGTCACTCATTATCACTCCTGTAAATCCGTTGTCATGGCGCCCTCGTCTCCGCAGTCTTTCAGAAACGCTTCCACCTCCTCCAAATCATCCAGATGGGTTCGCACTCCGTTTATCTCCTGGTAGTCCTCATGCCCTTTACCGGCGATGAGCACAATTTCTCCCGGCAGCGCCTCCGCCAAGGCCTTCCGGACAGCCGCCCGTCTGTCCACAATTCGTTCATAATCCGCACCGTCATGAATCCCGCAGCAGATATCATTAATAATCAGTGTCGGCGGTTCTGTCCGCGGGTTATCGCTGGTGACAATCAGCTTATCGGCCCGTTCGGCGGCGACCCGGCCCATGCGGGGTCGCTTACTTCTATCCCGGTCACCGCCACAGCCAAAGACAACTGTCAGCCGTTTCGGATTGAGTTCCCGAAGTGTTTGCAAGACATTTTTCAAGGCGTCGTCGGTATGAGCGTAGTCGATCACCGCCCGGGCGTGATTTTTCAGATCGACCGTCCACATCCGTCCGGGGGCGCCGGTGAAAACCCGGGTGGCTTCCACGATCGCCTCAGGGGCGCAGCCCAGCGTGAGAGCCAGACTGGCGACCGCCGCGATATTTTCCGCGTTAAACCGGCCAGGCACTGGCGAACTCAGTGACAAGGTGCTCTGTCCGCTTATCAATTTAAACGTCAACCCGTTGATATCCGCGGCGTAATCCGCGATCACGTCATCGGCCGGCTTATTGAATCCAAACGTCCGGACGCGGAGATCGGGGCGTTCCCGGCCGAGTAGCCGGGTGAGTTTTTTTCCCCACGGATCATCGCCATTCACCACGGCGATTCCGCCCCGCTCCAAGCCCTCGACAAACAACCGGACTTTCGCTTGAAAATAGGCTTCTTCAGTCCGATGATAATCCAAATGATCGCCGGTTAGATTGGTGAAAACGGCACCGGCGAAACGGGTGCCGCCAAACCGGCGTTGCGAGGCCGCGTGGCTGGACACTTCGGCGACCATGTCCTGGCAGCCATTCTTGCGCATGTCACTCATCAAGCGCTGTAATTCAAAAGGCGGGGGTGTCGTGCGGTCAGCCGGTTCGCTTTTCCCATCGCCAGTGTCATAATAAACCGTGCCAATCAAGCCGCAACGCCGACCGCTGGCGATGAGAATCCGCTGTAATAAAAACGCGCATGTCGTTTTTCCATTGGTTCCGGTAACACCCAGGCACCGCATCTCCCTCGCCGGGTATCCCGCCAGGATTTCGGCGACGCGGCCCGCCGCGGTGTACGCGTCATCCACGATCACCATCGGACAATCACGCAATGGCGCTGAGGTGTCCGCCACAATCGCCGCGGCGCCGCGGGCGAGCGCGTCGGGGATGAACTGAGCGCCATTCGCGACAGTCCCGGAAACGGCGATAAACAGATCGCCTTTTCGGACCTGCCTGGAATCAACCGTCGCTCCGCGGATATCAGCATGGACATTACCGCGCACAGCGGTCACACCCGTTCCCAAAGCGGTGACAAGCTCAGCCAGTGTCATTCGTCACCCCCCGCGTCAGCGATGACTCTGTCCAGCACGATGCTGTCTCCCGGCGTGCTCGGAGCCACTTGCAAATAGCGCAGCGTGCGTTCCGCGATGCGGCTGAAGGTCGGCCCCGCGACAGTGCCTCCATAATGGCTGCGCCCGCCCGGCTCATCCGCTACGACATAGAGAACGAAGGCGGGATCATCCGCCGGAGCGATACCGATGAATGAGGCCACATACAAGCCATTATCATAGGTTTGGTTGACAAACTTTTGGGCGGTGCCGGTTTTGCCGGCCACCTCGAAGCCATCAACCGCGGCCCGGGTGGCGGTTCCACCCTCTTTAGTGACTGTTTTCATCGCCGTGATCATCTGCCGCGCGGCCGCGGCGCTTACTACCCGGTGTTTCGCCTTTGGCGGATAAAATTCCACCAAGCCGCTAGCAGGATCCTCCATCCGGTCAATCAGCCGCATTTGCATCATCACTCCGTCATTGGCCAGGGCGCAATATCCCTGGACAATTTGCAGTGGTGTCACGGCGATACCCTGGCCGATGGCGAACCGGCTGAGCGACAGGCCATCCCATCGGCTGAGCGGCCGGAATATGCCAGCCGCCTCTCCCGGAAATCCCAAATCCGTCGTCTGGCCAAAGCCAAAATTATGCAATGTCGTGTAGAGCCGGGCCGGTCCCATATCCATCGCGATTTTGGCCGTGCCGATATTACTTGATTTCTGAACAATTTCCCACACCTGGAGATTTTCATACTGATGCCCACTGTCCCGAAGTCGGCGGCCCGCATGATACCACAAGCCTTTTTCACAATAATAGGTGCTTCCCAAATTCACGACATTGTAATGCAGAGCGCCCGCCAGGCTGAGTCCTTTCATCACGGAACCGGGTTCAAAGCTGTAAGTCAGTATTTGGTTTTCCCATTGGCGCCGGGTTATTCCTCCCCGGTGATTCGGATTAAAGGTCGGCAGTTGCGCCATCGCCATCACCGCGCCGGTTTTGGGATTAGCCATCACCGCGAAGGCGGCCTTCGGCTCTTGCTCCTCATACAAACCGGCCAGCTCCTCCTCCACAATACTTTGAATCGTCTCATCGATCGTCAAATAAACATTCCACCCATTGCTGGGATGCCGGACCTGTTCACTGTCGTTTCGCAACCGGCGTCCACGGGGATCCCGCTCAAACATAGCCTCGCCTTCTCCCGGGATCAGTCGTTGATTCATCAGTTGTTCGATACCCGCGCCCCCTTGGCCTTGTTCATTGAGAAATCCCAATGTATTGGCGGCTAGACTTCCCTTGGGATAATAGCGCTTTTGGGTCTCGACGAACCGGACGCGGCGCAGCTTCGGCGCGTTTTTCTCCGCGGCGGCCTCATTATAAGCCTGAATCCAGCGCTTCAGCTTGACCGCGCGATCAAGCTCCGCGTCCCGCTTCAAAACCACTTCGACTCTCCCCCGTTTGAAGCGTTGACGCAGCAGATCCAGGGGCACATCCAGTTCCTGGCTGAACACCCGCAAAACCCGGTCAGCCTCCTCCTTGCCGAGTTTATACACCCACTTGGGTTCGGCGAAAATATCCTGACACGCGAGATTTCCCGCCAGCAAATTCCCGTGAATGTCGTAAACCCGCCCGCGCGCGCCGAGACTGCTTTTTGATTCGGTGTACTTCTGCCTCGCTTTCGTCAGCAATTCCTCATGCCGGCCGACTTGGAGCGTGAACAGATGGTTCGCCAAAAAAACAAACGCGGCCGCCATCGTCAAAGCGACTAAAGCGAGACGGACGATATAACCTTCTTTCCACATTCTTAATTCGCCACCGTCACCAACTGTTTGGATTTACTCGGGTGATAATCCGGCGGGTAATCCGCGATCGACACCCGGCGGACCTGCCCCGTCCGCGGACTCTGCAGGCCTAAATTCATTTGCCGCACCAACGCGCGGATTTTCCGGCCTGTGGTTTGCGATTCCTGCATGACCTTCACATTATCGCGGGTTTTTGTCAACACATCGCATTGCTCAGTCAAGACACCCGTCCGTTCGCGGATCGTCTCGGTCTGGGCCTGCAAGCGCACATAGCAGAGCAACCCGCCCAAGCCCAGTAGCGCCAGAAACATCCAGCGGCATATCATCATTGACCCGCGGGAGTGTTCCTCATCCGGGCGGGAGCGCTCCTGCTTATAAGCTGGTATATTTTTTTTCGAGCGTGGTATCATCACTGCCTCCACATCGTAGTCACAATCGTTCAGCGGCCCGCAAACGGGCGCATCCCGACCGCGAATTGGCCTCAATTTCCGCGTCACCCGCTGTCACCGGTTTACGGGTCAACACCTTTAGCCGGGCGGTTTTGCCGCATCGGCACACCGGAAAATCCGGTGGACACACACATGTTTTCGCCTCATCCCGAAACGCGTTTTTCACAATTCGATCTTCAAGCGAGTGAAAGCTGATCACCACCAGCCGGCCACCGGGTTTCAGAATATCCACCCCCGCGGCCAGCGCGTCCTCGAGTTCGTCCAGCTCACCATTCACGGCGATTCGAAGCGCCTGAAAACACCGAGTGGGTGGCGGCAATCGCCGTCCCCGGGCCTTGTCAGCCACCTGTTCCAGCAATTCCGCGAACTCGACCGTCCGGGAAAACGGTTTTTGTTCCCGCCGTCGGATCACCGCCCGGGCCACCGCGCCGGCGCGGGGCTCCTCACCCAACGTCCGGAACACCATTTTCAAATCTGTTTCATTCCAACTATTTAGAATCGTCGCGGCGGTGAGCCGTTGGCGCCGGTCCATCCGCATATCCAGGGGGCCGTCCTGGCGAAAGGAAAATCCCCGAATCGCCGAATCGATTTGGTGAGACGAGACACCCACATCCAGCAACAGGCCATCCACCTTTTCCCACCCTAATTCCTCCGCGAAAGCGGCCAAATCACTAAAACGCCCGCGGCGGAGGTGAACCCGGCCTTCAAATGGCGCCAGACATTTCTTCGCCGCTGCTAACGCGTCGGTGTCCCGGTCGATTCCCAGGAGTTCAATCTCGCTGTCCGCCGCCAATATCAGCCGCGCGTGTCCGCCACCGCCCACGGTGCCATCGATATACCGGCCGCCGGGCTGTGGATTCAGCCAGCGAATGGTTTCCTCAGGCAAAACCGGAATGTGGGCGAAGCTCATTTTTTCCCTTTCAGCAACGAGGCGATATCCGATGTCCCTTCTTGAACTGTTTGAATAACATCCAACCCGGCCGCCGTGTCCGCCCGGTGTTCCCGCCAGGACTCTGGCCTCCAGATTTGGATGTATGTGACCGCCCCGACCAGCGCCACTTTGCTCTCAATGCCCGCTTCTTCCATGAGCACTTGACTCAAAGCGAACCGTCCCTGCCGGTCGCAGGCGCAAACATGAGCCCGGGCACCGATATGAGCCATCGGCAAAAAAGCGTCCGGATTGGCGAAAGACAATTGCCGCAACGACGCGATCATCTCATCCACCCGGGCGGCCGGAACCAAAGCCAGTGAATCATATCGGCCCGGGAACAAGACAAATTTATTTTCCCGCTGGTCGGCTTTCCGCCAGTTACTCGGCAAGGCGATCCGGCGCTGTTTGTCCACAACGCATTCAGATTCACCAAAATAACTGTTGGAAAAATAGTCCAGCACAGACAAAATCCCTATTTACACCTTTTTACACCGATTCGCCCCTAAGATACTTGAATTATCCCCTTTGCGCAAACGCGTTTTCCGTGTTTTTTTAAGAAAACCATTTTTTCATGCGGGCGGGGCCGCCGGGCTTGTTGGCTTGTTCCGCGCGGTTTTCCCCGTCGATTTTTCACAAAAGCGGATTATACTAACAGTTGTTGGTCCACTCTGAAACAAACAGCCGCGGCCATGCGGTGATCAAGGATAGTCGTCATGCCTCCACTTACCCTCCAAGCCGCCCGGGAATTACTTTCCCGGCACAATCAGGCCCATGTTTTGGCCTTTTTCGACCAGCTTGATGAAGCTGGAAAACAGCGCCTGCTCAGTCAGCTCAGCGCCATCAATTGGGACCGGATTGATCGCTGGATTGATGAGTACGTCACCGGCTGTCCGGATCCAGGCATCCCTGAAGGGCTCCAACCCGCCCCCTATTTCCCCCTGATTCCGGAAACGGACAAAGACCGCCGGGTTTATGACCAGGCCCGGAAACGGGGCGTGGAGCTGCTGACGGCGGGCAAAGTGGCCGCCTTCACGGTGGCCGGGGGTCAGGGGACGCGTCTGGGGTACGACGCCCCGAAAGGCACTTATCCGATTTCACCGGTCAAGGGCAAAAGCCTGTTTCAACTCTTTTCAGAAAGCATTTTCCGCGCCGGGGAAAAATACGGCCATTCCATTTTATGGGTCATCATGACCAGCCCCATGAACGACGCGGACACCCGGGCCTTCTTTAAACACAACCGTTTTTTCGGACTTGATCCGGCCGACATTATTTTCTGCCCGCAGGGGACCATGCCGGCGTTTGACATGGGTGGCAAACTCATTCTCAGCGCCAGGGACAGCCTGGCGTTATCCCCCAACGGGCATGGCGGCAGCCTGTTGACCCTGCGTGATTCGGGAGCGCTTTCCCGCATGGCCGAAGAAGGCATCGAACACATCACCTATTTTCAGGTTGACAATCCCCTGGTCCAACCCTTTGATCCCCTTTTTCTCGGATTGCATGACCAACTGGACTCGGACATGAGCTGCCGGTCATTAACCAAAACCGGGCCATTTGAAAAATTGGGCAACTTCTGCGTTCATGACACCCACACCGTCGTCATTGAATACAGTGACATGCCCGATGATTTGGCCACGCTGAGAAATGAGCGAGGTGGTCTGGCCTTCCGCGCGGGCAGTCCGGCCATTCATGTCCTCAAGCGGTCCTTTGTGGAACGGTTGACCGCCGACGGCAGTCTCGCGCTGCCCTTCCACCGGGCTGAAAAAAAGATTCCCCACCTGTCCCTGGACGGAGAAAGCGTCATCACCCCGGAAACAGCCAATGGCATCAAGCTCGAGATGTTCATATTTGACGCCCTTCCTCTGGCTCGGAACGTGTTGATTTTAGAGGCGGACCGGGCGGAATCTTTCGGGCCGGTTAAAAATCCGACCGGGGTCGATTCCGTGGAAAGTTGCCGGGACTTGCTTGTCCGCCGGGATGTCCGGTGGTTAGCCGCCGCCGGTATCCAGGCGCCTCTCACCGCGGACGGCGCGCCGGATTGTTTGGTTGAGCTGTCGCCCGCGTCTTTTCTGGATCCGGAAGACGTGGCCGCGCGGGCGGACGAATTGACCCCTCCGGCGAGGGGGGAAGAAGCGTACTTCGCATGAGTTTCAGCATTGCCAGTTTCAGTCCAGAGGACATCATCACCTCGCCCCAAACGGTGATTGACGCGGTGAATCACAGTTGCCGGGAGCGGGGGATTCCTAAAAAAATTCAAGCGGTTTGCCACGTCGGCGACAGCGTTCATTTTGTCTTGCGGCATTGTGACCGGCCGACGCGGCGCGATTACACGCTGGTTGAACTGACGGACACCACCCAAGCGGATTTCGCGGCGGCGGTCAACAGTCGTTTTCAAGGATCCACGGATATCGTCGGCGCGTTCACAGCCCGGGGCGTTTCCTTCGCAATTTTCACTTCTATCCGCGCGAACGAATGAGCACACGAAAAAAATGGCGTAAACTACGCGCCCCATTCGCCGCCGCCGCCCTGCGCGTCGTTGTCTGGGTCGTCGTGCGTCTGCGGTATTCACACTTGGCGAAACTCGCCGCGGGTCTCGGCTGGATCGCCCACCTCTCCCCCGCGGTCCGCCGCCTTATCCGGGCCAATTTACGGGTCGCTTTTCCCGATTGGGAAGACCGTGAGATTCGGACCGGCAGCCGGATCGTGATCCAAAACAGTCTCCTAACCAGTTTAGAGTTTATTTGGTTTTCCGCCCATCCGGGGGAAGCCAAAAAGATGATTTCCCATGCGGATGACAAATCCCGTGACAAACTTCAACAAACACTGAATGACCATATCCCGACCCTGTTCATCACGCCCCATTTAGGCAATTGGGAACTCGCCGCCAGATTCGCCTGCGAGGAGGGTATCCGAGTGTCCATCGTCGCGCGGAAGCAGAAAATTCCAGGGTTGGAAGATCTCATTTCCACGGGCCGCCAGGGAGAAGGCTTGACGATTTACCCCCAGGAGGGCGCCGCCCGGGGCATGATGACAGCGTTGAAGAAAGGAGAAGCGGTAGGCGTTCTGATGGATCAGAATGTCAAACCCAGACGGGGGGGGGTCTTTGTGGATTTCTTCGGTTTGCCGGTGCCCGCGACCCGGGCACCGGCGGCCTTAGCCCGCAAAATGAAAGCGGATGCCATCTGCTTCGCCTGCGTCCGCCAAGGCGACGCGTTTCAATTTCATATGAAAACACTGCCTAAGCCCGCGTACGAATACGGGGACGATCTGGAGTTGACGCAAGCTCTGCTAAAATTAAACGAGGAAATGATCGCTGAGTTTCCGCTTCAATACACGTGGCTCTATGAACGGTGGCGATATATTCCTGAAGGCGCCGATCAAGCCTTGATTGACAAATACCCCTACTACAAGAAACGTTCCTGACTCAACCGGCCCCGGACAACGGTGTCTCTCTCTTATGCTCAGTTACATCCTCCGCAGACTTTTATTAATGATTCCGACGCTGTTTGGCATTCTCACCATCACGTTTATGATCATTCAATTTGTCCCTGGCGGCCCGCTTGACCAGATTCGGCAAACGCTGGAAGGCGGGGGGCCCGGGGGCGCTGAAGTCGGCGGCGGCGCGGCGCCTCAGGCCGGGGGAAGTGACGGCGTCCGACGGCGGGGAATCAGCCAGGAGGACCTGGACCGGTTAAAAGCGATTTATCATCTCGACCGTCCATTGCTCGAACGGTACCTGCGCACCTTCATCTGGTTTTCCCGGTCCGACAAAAGCGTGCCGTTGCGTAAAGCCCTGTTAGACGGGGATAACTGGGATGGCATGCTGCTTTTCAAATTCGGTGACTCGTTCTACCGGAATCGAAATGTGCTGGGATTGATTGGTGACGCCTTGCCCGTCTCCATCTCATTGGGATTCTGGAGTTTTCTTCTCACCTATCCGACGTGTATCCTTCTCGGCATCGCCAAAGGCGTTCGGGAAGGCACCAAATTCGATGCCGTCAGCAGTGTCATCATTCTAGCGGGCAACAGCATTCCCGGTTTTGTCATGGCCATCCTTCTCATTGTTTTTTTCGGGCCGGGAGAAAAAGCGTTTATCCCTTTTATTCCTCTGGACGGACTCACGTCATCCGGTTCTTTCGGCTATGAGGACTGGAGTTTTTTCAAAAAAACACTGGATTATTTCCAGCATTTAGCCGCGCCGGTTTTCTGTTTAAGCATTGGCAGTCTGGCTGTTCTGACCATTCTCACCAAAAATTCCATTCTTGAAGAAATTCGCAAACAATACACCATCACGGCGAAAGCCAAGGGCTTATCCAACACCCAAGTCCTCTTCCGTCATATTCTGCGGAACGCCATGCTGCCTCTGGTCACCAGTTTCCCGAGCCGGTTTGTCGCGATTTTCTTCACCGGCAGTTTATTGATCGAACGGATCTTTAAATTGGACGGGCTGGGCCGACTCAGCTATGACGCGCTGATCACCCGCGACTACCCCATCGTCATGGGCAGCTTGTTCATTATGACACTGATCGCCTTGCTCACCCAACTCATCACCGACATTTGTTATGTGGTCGTCGATCCGCGGATTTCCTTCAGCGGCTCCCAATAGGCTGACAGCCATTTTTTCTGTTTCTGAGTCTTGACAATTCCCTGTGGTGATATACTTTGACTGCACGACGAGGATTGGAACCCCATTCTTAACAAGATCTCCGGACCGATCCAGGCGCCGACTTTGGACATGGATATTGGCAAAAGGAGAGCCCGATGAGCAAGCTGTTCGACCAGGCGCGAGCCCGGCTCAGGAATAGTATTGACGATAAGGAGGAGGCCAAAACCGCACGGGGAGACGGTCCCGCCGACGTGAGCCAGGTCGCGAAAGACATACAGGAAGCGGCCGCGGAGGCGGTTGACAATGTGGTGGCGAGCCCTTTCCGTTTAAAAAAGGCGCTTCAGCAACGCGCCACTAAAAAGGTTTTGGAAACCCAGGAGAAATTCACGGACCTTCTCCCCGCCTTGGCCCAGGCTGGATTCCGGCTTGATTCATGCGCTATTGACGCCAGTATGTCGCCGACCATCATGTCCCGTTTTTCAGTCACCCGACAGCTCACTGATGAAGAGGAAGAAGAATTCCTGGCTGCCAACCGGGGAAACCGGTTTGCCTATCTCCTCTTTGAAAGTCTTTTCCGAGCGGTCAACGTAGCCGAAACCCTGGATTTCCCGGGTTTACATTTCGCCGGTCTGGAGGTCCGTGTCACCGCCAGCCCAAAAGTAAGCATGCTCTACCGGAGCGTCCAGGTCCAGGAATTGGGCCAAACAGTCATCCACGGAGGTTGAAAAATGGGAAAACTAGCAAGAGCGATCAGTAATTGGTTCAAAGACAAACACGATCAAATGGCTGGACTTTTCACGGATCCCGAACGGGACACCAAAATCGCCATCGAGGATAGTAAGCGGCTCGTTGAGGCGTTCACCGAAAAAGTGGCCCGCCTGATGGCGGAGACCAAAAAGCTCAAAAAACTTCTGGTGGACGCCGAAGCGGATGTGGAAAAATGGCGCGGGATCGCCGTCAAAGCCGCCGAAGCCCGGGACGAGGGAGATGCCCGCACCGCCCTCACCCGTAAGGCCGCCGCCGTGAAAAGAGTTGAAACGCTTGAAGCCGAAGTCGCTCAGAACGAAGAAGTGACTGAAAAACTCCGCGCTCAGATCGCCGACACCAAAGCCCGGATTGACCAGGCCGAAGCCGACCGCGCGCGTTTAGTGGCCCGCTTGGAAGGAACCCAAATCCGCAAAGACGCCGCGAAAGCCGGGGCTAACTTTGGGGATACCAGCAATCCTCTGGCCGCTCTGGATGACCTGGAACGGGCCGTCAAGAACAGCGAGGCCGAAGCCGAAGCCTGGGAAGAACTTCTCGGCGAAGACAGTGAGGGCGAGGTCCTGGAGACAAAATACAACACGGAGAATGACGCTATCGAAGCCGAGTTGGCAGAACTCATGAAGGGGAAAAAGTGAATCCGGCGAAAGCCCTGCCACATGTCCTGACGCGGAAACAGGTTTAATATGGAATTTCTTCATACGATATTTTCCGGCCCGATGCTGGTCTACAGCGTCTCGCTCTGCTTGATGTTGCTTTACTGGCTGATCATTCTGATTGGCTTGATCGATATCGAGTCACTGGATGCTGTTTTCGGTTTTGGTGACGCTTTGGAGGGCGCGGGAGAAGTGGCGGGAGAAGCGGCCGCGGAATCCGCGGGGGACGCGTTGGCTGGCGCGGCGGCGCCTGGCCCTCTGGAAGCGGTGCTCGGATTCATCGGCATCGGGACCGTTCCGGTAACCATTGTCGGCAGCATTCTGATTATCACCATGTGGTTTCTGGCTTTCTGCCTGTATTATTTTGTGTCGCCGGTCGTGACGCACCTGGCCCCCCCCCTGATAATCACCCTGTGCTTTTTTCTGCTCTCGGCCTTTGGCAGTTACTTCACCACGGGGTTGCTGACGCGCCCGCTGCGGAAAGTTTTCACGGTTGTCAGCACCCATGCCGGTTATCACCTGGTGGGACGGACCTGCAAAATTCGCAGCAGCGAAGTGACCGAAATGTTTGGTGAGGCTGAATTGATGGTGAAGGATTCATTCATCATCATTTCGGTCCGTTGCGATGAGGAGAATAATCTGAAAAAAGGCGAAGAGGCTGTGATTATTGACTATCAAAAAGAAACCCACCTATACGACGTGCGAAAACTTTAACAACCGACCCCGACCGTTATCATTGAATCGACCGCGAACGAAGCGCTTAAAAACAGGAGAACGTTGCGCATGATCACTCCATTCATTCCCTTGGGAGCCCTGTCCATTCCAGAACCCCTTCTGGCCGTACTGATTGTCATCGGGTCACTCATCGTCATCGTCTTTGGCTTGATGATCCTGGCCGTCCAATTTTACCGCAAGGTGGAACAGGGGCAAGCCTTGATCCTGAATAAATTGCGTGACAAAGTTCAAGTCAGTTTCACGGGTGGCATTGTCCTGCCGATCATCCACAAAGCGGAAGTGATGGACATCTCCGTCCGGGCCATGGAAGTGGAGCGTTCCGGTAAAAACGGCTTGATTTGCGAAGACAACATGCGGGCGGACATCCGGGTGACTTTCTACGTCCGGGTGAACAAAACCCAGGAAGATGTGCTCAAGGTCGCCCAGTCCGTCGGTTGCAAACGCGCGTCGACCAAGGAAACGCTGGAAGAACTCTTCCAGGCCAAATTCTCCGAAGCTCTGAAAACGGTGGGTAAGCAGATGGAGTTTACCACGCTGTTCACCGAACGGGAGAGATTTAAAGAACAGATCATTAAAGTCATTGGTGAGGATTTGAACGGCTATCGCCTGGAAGACGCGGCCATTGACTATTTGGAACAGACCCCGTTGTCCTCTCTCGATGACTCCAATATCCTCGATGCCCAGGGGATTCGTAAAATTGTTGACTTGACCGCCCGCGAGGCCGTTCAGACCAATGATTTCCGCCGCAACCGCGAGAAAATCATCAAGGCCCAGGATGTGGAGGCCCGCGAAAAGATTCTGGAGCTGGAGCGCCAGCAGGCCGACGCCGAAGCCAGGCAGGCCCGCGAAATCGCCACCGTGCAAGCCCGCGAACAGGCCGAAGCGGAAAAAGTGGAAGCTGAAGAACGCCTGAAATCTGAAAGCGCCCGCATCGCCACCGACGAGGAACTGGCGGTCGCTGAGGAAAATAAACTCCGCCAGATTGAAATTGCCGCCAAAGCCAAGGAGCGGACGATCGCGGTCGAAACCGAACGCGTCGAACGCGACCGGCAATTGGAAGCGGTCGAACGCGAACGGGCCGTGGCCATCAAGGACATGGAAAAGGCGAAACAGGTCGAAACAGAAAAGAAAGAAGTCGAAGATATCATCCGTGAACGCGTGATGGTCCAACGCACCGTGGCCGAAGAAGAAGAGAAGATCAAAGACACCCGCGAAATCATGACCGCCGAGCGGGAACGCAAGCGGCAGGTGATCGAAGCCGAACGGGAAGCCGAACAGGAACGCGTCAAAGAAGTCGTGGCCGCCAAGGCTAAAGAAGAGGCCGCTGAAAGCCTGTTCGCCGAAATGGTCAAAATGGCCGAAGCCGAACGGGTTAAATCCGAAAACATCAGCGAAGCCAAAAAAGTGTTGGCTGAAGGGGTCATCGCCGAGGAATCCGCTTTGGGCTTAGCTCAAGTCAAGGTTAAAGAGGGCGAGGCGCGTGCCATTGAACTGACCGGGAAAGCGGAAGCTCTGGCTCAGACGGAAAAACACAAAGCCACCGCGTTCGGTCTGGAAGCCGAAGGCGAATCTGAAGCTAAAGCCATGGCCGCCAAGTTCCATGCGGAAGCCGAAGGCATCAACGAAAAAGCCGCCGCCATGAAGGAATTTGACGGGGTCGGCCGCGAACATGAAGAGTTCAAACTGGAACTCAATAAGGCCAAAGAAATTGAGCTGGCCGCCATCGATGTCCAGCGCAAGGTCGCCGAATACCAGGCTGATGTCCTCGCCGAAGCCATGAAACAGGCGGACATCGACATCGTCGGCGGCGACGGAAAATTCCTGGAAACCTTTTTCCGCTCCATCAGCCTAGCCAAGAGTGTTGATGGATTTGTTGACAAGAGCAAAGAAGCCACCAAACTGGTGGCAGGCGACAGCGCTAACATCATGACCAAGCTGTCCAACGTTCTGGCCGATAGCGGGATCAGCAGCGAAGATGTGAAAAATCTGAGCATGTCTCAGATGTTAAACAAACTCAGCAAAACTGAAAATCCTGACACCGCCAAACGGCTCGAAGAGATCATCGGCTGGCTGGCGGAACAATAACACGAACAGGCCAAAGCCTGAACCGCGCGCCTGACGAAAAGTATTGCTGACGGCAAAGCCTCATACGGGGCGAGCCGCTTCGGCGCATGCGCATTGGACACCTGACAAAACCGCGGATTTTTTGATCCTATGCCCGACGAAAAAAACACAACTCACCCGGACGAACTGACGAACACCGCGGGAACCGCGGTGGAGGAGAAACTGGAGGGGGGGGCTTACGAGGTGCTGCGCAAGCGTATTGAAGCGCTTGACGGCAAACTCTGCGCGGCGCTGGCAAGCCTGAACGGGCGCCGTAAAGATATCTTCGGCAGTCACGAGAGCAAGCTGATTGGCACCCAGCGGGTCACCACCGACAACAACTGCGTTCCCCGTGACATTGTCGCTGTCGATGGACACATGCTGTTCGGCTATAATGTGTTCATCGGGCTGAAAACCGAGACAGTGGTCGAGGACGTGCTTTGTCTGATGAAATTCGACGGGGAGCAATTCGGGGCTTCGGAGCTTCCGCTTCTCGACACTCCCGCCTTTCGCCGGGACTTCCAGGAACTTTACAAATACTATCGCGACGCCCGGTTTCTCCAGTTCGTGAAAACGGAATCACGCCTGTTGGTCATCTTCCAGATTGGCCGGTCGGTCACCGATGTGAAAATTTTCCGCTGGCAGGTCGAGAAAGGTGGAGGATTTAAATACATTGATGACCGCGGGGATATGGAGTACAAGCTGCCGCCCCAGCATGATTTTGAATGGACAGCCGCCACCCGCGACAATCAGGTGCAAGGCGCCCACCCCCATTTTTCCATTCTCGACCAGCTGTTTGTGGAATGCATCGGCGGGACACTGACCATTAAAATAGAAAACAACACCAAAACCGGAGAGGGGATTTTCAATGAACCCGTCGACAACCCCGATCAGACCCTGGACGACGCCGAAATCTATTACGCCGAAGTCGGCCCGTTAATTCTGCTCAAAGTTAAACCTTACCGGGAAGAAAAATACCGCTACATCGTCTACAACAGCCGTTTGCAGACGGCCATCCGCATCGACGCCATTGACCAAGCCTGTATTGAACTGCCGGAAGATCACGGCATCATCTTCCCCCGTGGCTATTATCTCATCGATGGACGTTCCCGGGTCTTTGACGAAAAAGTGGACAACATGCGCTATCTCCAGTGCAAAAAAAGTCCCAACGGTGAGGACTTTCTCTACGTGTTCTATCATGAGGAACAGGGCCTGCACATCCTGCTTCAGTACAACATGATTTCCAAGGAACTGTCCACGCCGATCACCTGCCATGGGTGTTCTCTGTTCAAAGACGGTCGCATGATCGTCTTCAACGCCCCCGATAACGAACCGCGGCGGAACCACCCCATGCAGCTGTGGAAGACACCCTTTTACAGCGATGATTACGAAGCTCCTGTCACCAGTGATTCCCCCTTGGCCCGAATCGGCAACCGGGATTTAGTCCGCGGCATTTCCGAAGGATATGGAATTTCCCGGCTGATCAACAGTGACATCATCACTCTGGATGTTTACGCGGACTTGCTGAAATCCACCACCAATCTGCTGGACGGCTACCACTGGATCAATGAACCTGAGTGCGGAGATCTTAAGACCATTGTCCAAGAGATTAATCAGACGGCGGTGGCCGCCATCGACGAATTCGAAAAAGTCGTGCGGATGAAAGAAAACACCGCCAAGCGGATCGAAGAGAGTCGGCAGGCCGTGCATCGGGCCATGTTGGATCTACGTCCGGATCAGATGCACGACATCAATGACTTTGTCAACGCGATCAGCGAATACCGCGCACGCCGCGGGATTGTCATCGGCCTGCGTGACTTGCGTTACGCGGACATGGCCCTGATTGACGAAATGGATACTCAGCTGGCCCGAGGAACCCAGGACATTTCTGAGGCGTGTGTCGAATTCCTGCTCAAGCCGGATTCCCTCAAACCATACAGTGAAAAAAATGCCGACTTAGATAAAAAAATCGCGGCCGTCAACAAAGTCGCCGATCTTGAAAAACTCGCTGGGGAACTGGAAAAATTAGCCGTCCAACTGGACCTGCTGACCGATGTCGTCGGCAATCTGAACATTGACGACGCCACCAAAACCACCCGCATTGTCGAAGCCATCACCGATGTCTACGCGGGGGTCAACCGCACCCGTTCCATGACCCGCAACCGCCGACTGGATATTGGCCGGGAGGAAGCGGAAGCTGAATTCGCCGCGCAATTCAAACTCCTCTCCCAAAGCATCACCAACTACATTGGCATGTGCGATAGCGCCGCCAAATGTGATGAGCTCCTGACCAAGATCATGGTCAGCATCGAGGAACTGGAAGGGCGATTCGCTGATTATGAGGAATTCACTCTGCAAATCGGGGAAAAACGCGAAGAGGCTTACAACGCCTTCGCCGACCGCAAACAGGTCCTGGAGGACAGCCAGAAAAAACGGGTCACCTCTCTAGCCAGTTCCGCGGAGCGGATCCTCAAGGGCGTTGTCGCCCGGTCGGGAACCTTCAAGGATGTTGACTCCATTAACGCCTACTTCGCCAGCGACTTGATGGTCTCGAAACTGCGTGATGTCACCCGGCAGCTCTACGACATGGGTGAGTCAGTCAAAGCCGATGAACTCAATGGCAAACTGAAAACCGCGAAAGAAACCGCCGTCCGCGGACTCCGCGACAAGCTGGAACTGTTCACCGACGGCATGGACATTATCACATTCGGGGACTACTCGTTCTCCGTCAACACGCAACCTCTTGAGTTGACCACTCTCCACCGGGATGGCGACATGTTTTTCCATCTTACCGGAACCAGCTTCTACGAAAAAATCACGGACCCGGAGTTTCTCGCCACCCGCGCCATCTGGCGGCAGGAACTGATCAGCGAAAACCGGAATGTCTACCGGGCGGAATATCTCGCGTATCAGGCCTTGGAAGCCGCCTTGAACCATACCGGCGACTTTTCCATGGATGACCTCCGGAAAGCCGCGGGACACGTTAAAGATCTAGGCACACTGGTTCGGGATTTTGCCGCTCCCCGTTATAACGAAGGCTACGACAAAGGCATTCATGACCATGACGCCACTCTCATCCTCAACGAACTGATCCGCTTCTACGACTCCACCGAACTGCTGCGTTATGACTCCACCAGCCGGGCTCACGCCATTATTTTCTGGCGCTACTACGGCAATCAAGCGCATCGCCACATTCTCCGCAACCGTATGCGCAGTTTCGGCTCTTTGCCCCGCGTCTTCGGCTGTTCCGCCATCCGCCGGGATTACATCGACGAAATCCGCGCCGCCATGTGTGTCTTCTTCGAGGCGTTTGGACGGGTTATCGACCCGGCAGTTCTCAGCCAGGCCGCCGAATTTCTCTATTATGAACTCCAGGATGCCGACGAGCTCGAATTCACCATCAACGCCCTTGCCTATGACCTGCACAAGCAATTCATGAGCTACCTGAAAACAAAAAAAGCTGAAAAGGCTTTCCTGCAGGACATTGACGAACTGTGCTCCGACTACATCAGTCGGATCAATTTGATCCACGACTGGGTCTCGGCTTTCGTGAAACAAAGCGGGAACGACCCTTCAGAACACTTCATCTGGGAAGTCGTGGCCTTGATCTCCTCCGGCGAAGTCATCAACCACGATGTCACCTCGGTCGGCACGTACGTTGAGATAAAGGGCCTGTTAGGGCAGCATCACTTGGTGCGGGACAACCGGCTGGATCTCCACTTCGATCTGTTCCTGCTGAAGATGAAAGAGTTCGTTTCCGTTCAGGTCCCCAAATTCGAAGCCTTCACGCGTCTGCGCAAACAGCTGATCGACCGCCGCCGCGAGGAAATCCGCCTGGCCGAATTCCTGCCCCGGGTCATGGGCGGCTTTGTCCGAAACAAACTGATCAGCGAGGTGTATCTGAATCTTGTCGGCGCGAACTTCGCGAAACAACTTGGTGTCATCGGCGACGCCCGTCGGACCGACCAGATGGGCCTGCTTCTACTTATTTCCCCGCCGGGATATGGCAAAACCACGCTCATGGAATATGTCGCCAACCGCCTGGGCCTCGCCTTTATGAAAATCAACGGGCCGGCTATCGGCCATTCCGTCACCAGCCTGGATCCGGTCGAAGCCCCGAACGCCACCGCCCGTGAGGAACTCCAAAAGCTCAACCTGTCCCTGGAAATGGGCAATAATGTGATGATCTATCTGGATGATATTCAGCACTGCCATTCCGAATTCCTCCAGAAATTTATCTCGCTCTGCGACGCCCAGCGGAAAATTGAAGGGGTCTATCGCGGGAAAACCCGAACCTACGACCTGCGCGGGCGCAAAGTCGCTGTCGTCATGGCCGGCAACCCCTACACCGAATCCGGAGAGAAATTCCGCATCCCCGACATGCTCGCCAACCGCGCCGACACCTACAACCTCGGCGACATCAGCTCCTCATCCAGAGACGCCTTTGAGCTGTCCTTTATCGAAAACAGCATGACCAGCAATCCCGTTCTCTCCAAAGTGGCCACCCGTGGGCATGCCGACATCTATAAATTCGCCGAGGCCGTCCGGCGGAATTCCACCGAAGGCATTGAATTTGAACACAATTATTCCGCCGAAGAGGTAAACGAAACCCTTAATGTCCTCCGCAAACTTTTCATGGTGCGCGACACCGTCCTGAAAATGAACCGCCAGTACATCGACTCCGCCGCCCAGCAGGATGAATACCGCGCCGAACCCCCGTTTAAACTCCAGGGTTCCTATCGCAACATGAACCGGATGGCCGAGAAAGTCTATCCTATCATGACCGATGAGGAAGTCAACCAACTGATCATCGATCACTACACCAACGAAGCGCAAACCCTGACCACAGGAGCGGAGGCCAACCTGCTCAAATTCAGTGAAATTCTCGGGATACTCACGCCCGAACAGACTGACCGCTGGCAGCGAATCCGCGATGAATTCCAACGGCGGCAGACATTGGGCGGGGTCGACAATGACGACCAACTGGCCCAGCTCATGGCCCAGCTCTCCACCTTGGGTGTCGGTGTCAAGAACATCACAGCCGCGATCGCCGCCCGCCCGGACATTGACCTGTCCCCACTGGTCAAAGCCCTCCAGGCCGCAGGTAAAAAGCCATCACCCATCCAGGTCAACGCCCAGTTCCCGCCGGAATATGCCGAAGCCTGGGCGCGTCAGAGCCAGTCACACGATCAGCTGGCCGAAATCCTTAACGGCATGCGCCAGCGTAGCGACGACTTTGTCAAGCTCGGGGATCTTCTGGATGATATCATCCATGGAAAAGTGACCTTGCAGATCACAAAATAATCCCCTTGCTAAGAAGACTGTTTTGCGACGCCGCCCTCGACAGGTGATTGTTGGCTTCCGTCTTCGGTCTGCCTCGTTGTCGTAATCGTTCTCGTAATCGATTGCCTTCTTCCTCGCTATCCGTATTTACCGAGGGCCGATCTCGATTAGGACAACGACAACCGTTCTCACGCTATGCGGGATCACTGACAAGGACAACAAGCGGGTTCGGCCGCGCGGTCAGGCGCTCAGATCATCGATCAGGCGACAGGTTATTCATAGACCATGACCGTCACTGTTTGCCGGCCCCATTTCACGGCGTCCCCGTGGCGGGGAAAGAAAACATCCAGCCGCCGCGGCCCCTTAATATCTCTCCCGCGGTCCCGGACAACAACATCCCCGTAGCCAGGCACATGCAGACGCGTGCCAAAGGGATAATACGCGGTGTCCGCGGCGGCGACACCTTTTTTGGCCCGACTGCCGTCGGCGCAAACGCCCACCTCCTTCCGCTCTCCTTTACGCGGTCCGGAGACATGAACCGGTTTCCCCAGCCACGTCCGCCGCCAGCCGCAGCATGTCCCGCAGGAACAATAAGCGGTCACCTCCATCCGGACCGGCCGTCCCCCTCCATCTGTGCCGGCGCAGCCGTTCAGAAACACAGTCAACCCCGCGGGCATCAGAACAAGAACACAGCGGCGGAAGAAAACCGTCCATTCACGTGATTCCAGCGTCGGAGAAACCATGCGGTCGTCCACCTTTCACAACTGTCACTGATTGGTTCCCCGGCATGACGGGAGCGTGTGACTCGTGACTCGTGACTCGTGACGCGTGACGCGTGAGTCGTGGCCTGAACGTCGTTAGATAATGCTCCCTTTATCCGCGTTCAGGAAAATACCCTGCAAGTTCATCTGCAGAGCTTCCGGGTTCGTCGCGTAATCCAATCCATCCTCCCGGGAGACTTGTTTCGCTTGAATCAAGTTGTAAATCGACCGGTCAAACGACAGCATGCCATCGTCAGCGCTGGCATTGATCGCGGCGGACAGTTTGTCTGTCCGGTTTTCAGAGATCAACTTGCTGATGATAGGCGTGTTGATCATCACCTCGCAGGCCGGCACGCGCTTTTCGGACCCTTTGCACGGCAGCAACCGCTGGCAAATAATGGCCTTCAAATGCCCGGCCAGACTTTTACGCACGACTTCCCGTTCACTCTCGGCGTACATATCCAGAATGCGGATAATTGACTGCGAGGCGTCCATCGTGTGCAACGTGGTCAAGACCAAGTGACCGGTCTCCGCCGCGCTCAGCGCCGTTTCAAAGGTGACCCTGTCCCGCATTTCCCCGATGACAATCACATCCGGATCCTGTCGCAACACATGCCGCAAAGCCGAGGGAAACGACACCGTGTCAATCCCGATTTCCCGCTGTTCTATCACACAATTATTGTCGTCAAACGAATATTCGATGGGATCCTCCACCGTGATGATATGACGTTGCTGGGTGTTGTTCATATGCTCGACCATACAAGCCAGCGTGGTGGATTTCCCTGATCCGGTGATCCCCGTCACGAAGATAATGCCGCGGGCGGTATGGGTCAAATCATGAATAATCGCCGGTAAGCCCAGCTCTTCGCGCGGGGGGATTTGGTCTTTCACATGGCGGAGTGTCAAAGCCAGGCGCCCCCGCTCCTGATGCATGTTCGCGCGGAACCGGCCCACATCGGGCTCTTCAAAACTGAAGTCCGCGTCGCGATTGTCCCGAAACTCCAGAATTTTCTCCTTGGACATGATGTCAGTCATCAACTCTTCCATAAACGCCCGGGTGACAAGAAAGTCCACCTCGGCCAGCGTTCCGCCCACCCGGAGGCTCACATTCCGCCCCTCGATGATATGCCAGTCGGAAGCTTCCCCCACCACTCCCATTTGCAAAATCTCAATTAATTCCGGACTTGGCATAAAAACTCCTTGAACATCTGATTGAACATAGGTGCCGAAAAGCGTGTGGAACAGCGCGGGAAATATACATTCGACCGACGGGCGCGCCAACAATCCGACTAGGGTTTCCGGTAGTATTTCAGCGCTTCAGGAAGCGCTTCCTGAATCCGTTCGATCCGGGTTTCGTGGGCCGGATGCGTGCTTAAAAGTTCCGGCGGAGATTGACCGGCGGACAGGTCAGACATCCGTTTCCAAAAATCCACCGCCGCATGCGGATCATAGCCCGCCATGGCCATGAAAATCAGGCCCATCCGATCCGCTTCCGACTCGTGATGCCGACTGTAGGGCAATAACACACCGACATTGGCCCCCACGCCATAAGCCGCCAGCCAGGCCGCCTGATTCTCGCTGTCTTTCGTCGCCGCCCCCACGGCGAGGCCGCCAGCCGCGGCCAAAATATTCTGGCTGTAGCGTTCCGACCCGTGCTTGGCGACCACATGCGCCACCTCATGGGACATCACCACCGCCACGCCCGTCTCATTTTCACAAACGTCCATGATGCCGGTGTAAAACGCGATTTTTCCGCCCGGCATCGCCCAGGCGTTGGCCTCGTCTTTTTCAAATAAATTATACTCCCACTGGAAATGCTTAATCCGATCCCCCATCCCGTTCGCCTTCATATACTCTTCAACCGCCCTAGATATGCGGTCGCCCGCGTTTTTCACCATTGCGGTTTGACCCTTATTGGCGCTGATCGGTGTCGTATTCTTCACCTCCTCATATTGGCTGACAGCCATCGTGACCATCTGAGACTCAGGCATGAATGTCAGTTGCGACCGGCCAGTAAGAGGAACCGTCGAGCATGACGCGCAGAGGACCGCGAGCGAGACTAAAAGTGGAACAGAATAATATTTTTTCATGACACCCCCATCGGTTTTAACCATTGACTGTCGCAACACCTGTCCACACCGGCCCGTCACGACCGCCGCCCGGGCCAGAGGCGGTGAGTTTTCACTCTGTCAACTTATCGCCTGCCCGAAAAAAGTAAAGCCCGGTTTTACACCAGGGGGCGCGGATGGCTCATTTTTCCCGCCGGGTTCCCGCGCGTGTCTCCCGTAAAAAATCCGCGTATGTTCGCGTCAACCCTTCCTGAAGCGATATGCGGGGGTTCCAACCGCTCTTCCGAATGCGGGACGAATCCATGAGCTTACGCATCGTGCCGTCAGGTTTTGAAAGATCAAAATGAATCTCGCCCTGATAGCCGACCACCTCAGCCACACGGCGAGCCAGTTCCGCGATCGTGACCTCTTCGCCGCTGCCGACATTCAGCAGCGCGGCTTCCGGGGTCTGGTCCAGGCAATGGGTCACCGCGCGGGCCAGATCTTCCGTGTGCAGAAATTCCCGCCGCGGCCGCCCCGTCCCCCACAGAGTGACCGCCGCCGCCCGGCTCTCCCTGGCTTCATGGAAGCGGCGAATGAGAGCCGGAAGAACATGCGAGTTATTCACGTCATAATTATCCCCCGGACCATACAAATTACAGGGCATTAACGCGTAATAATCAACGCCATATTGGCGCCGGTAATACTCACACAACTTCAATCCCGCGATTTTAGCGACGGCATAGGCCTCATTGGTGCTTTCCAATGGACCAGTCAGCAAATCGTCTTCCCGGATCGGTTGCGGGGCCTGTTTCGGGTAAATGCACGAACTGCCTAAAAACAGCACCGTGGAAACCCCCGCGCCAAATGATTCATGGATCAAGTTTAAAGCGATGCTCAGATTGTCCCGCACGAATTCAGCGGGATACATGCTGTTGGCCATAATGCCACCGACTCTGGCGGCGGCGATAATGACCGTGGATGGTTTTTCCCGCTGTAAAAACGCCCGCGACGCGGCCTGATCAGTCAAATCAAGTTCGGTGCGGGGAACCGTCAACACATCCACTGGCATCCCGCGCAGCCGCTCTAATACCGCTTGTCCCACCATGCCCCGGTGTCCAGCGAGAAAAATCCGCTCATGCCGACTCTTGTTCATATCGCCCCTTTACATTATCTTTTCTTAAAAACCGGCCTGGACCGACGCATATTCTTTCCGGGCTTTTTCCAAATCAGCCTCCACCATCATTCGGACCAAGGCTTTGAACGAGACCTTTGGCTGCCAGTCCAAGGCCTTTTTCGCTTTGGAGGAATCACCCATCAGCAAATCCACCTCCGCCGGCCGTTCATACCGAGTGTCATGCTTCACATAGTCCCGCCAGTCTAAATCCAAAAGCGAAAAAGTTTCCTCACAGAACTCCTCCACTGAATGGGTCTCACCGGTGGCGATCACATAGTCATCCGGGTTGTCCTGCTGCACCATTAACCACATCGCCTCAACATAATCCCCCGCGAATCCCCAGTCACGCTTGGCGGTCAGATTGCCCAAATGCACATGTTCCTGTAGCCCCAGCTTAATGCGGGTCGCGGCCCGGGTAATCTTGCGGGTGACAAATGTCTCTCCCCGGCGGGGAGATTCATGATTGAACAAAATCCCGTTACTGGCATGCAAGTTGTAGGCTTCCCGGTAGTTCACTGTCAGCCAATATGCGTAAACTTTGGCGCAGGCGTAGGGCGACCGAGGCCAGAAAGGTGTGGTTTCCCGCTGCGGAACCTCCTGAACCTTGCCGAACATCTCCGATGAGGACGCCTGATAAAACCGCGCTTTACGGGTTAAGCCAGTCTCCCGGATCGCTTCCAAAATCCTTCCCGAACTTAGCCCCGTCACGTCGCCCGTGTATTCCGGAATATCAAAGGACACCCGCACATGACTTTGGGCGCCCAGGTGATAAACTTCATCCGGGTTAAGTTGATAGAGCAACTTCACCAATTGCACGGAATCGCTCAAATCCCCGTAATGAAGAGTCAGCGCCCGGTCCCCCGCATGGGGATCCGTGTAGATATGATTGATCCGCCCCGTGTTGAAGGACGACGCGCGCCGAATAATCCCGTGCACCTCGTATCCTCTGGCGAGCAAAAACTCGGCCAGATAAGAGCCATCCTGTCCTGTGATACCGGTAATCAATGCCTTTTTCATATGATCAATGATCCCAAATAAACTCTGATGACGCCATTCCAAGCATTTTCCTTGCGTGTTTATGACCAATGTAATGACCCTGGCCGCTCTTGCATTTTCGTTTTTACGTATATTTTATTTATTAATTTACGCAAAACAAGCCCCGGTTTTCATGTGCGCTCCGCCATCTTACACATCGCCGTTTTATTCGACATGCAGCTTGACATCGCCACGGCGATTTACCGGGGGGTCACCCGTTACGCGGAGAAACAGGGGAATTGGCAGTTAACCCCTCTGCCCGCCGGACAGGAAACCATGCTGCGGAAACTGGCCGAGGATGACCTGCTCGACGGCATCATCGCGGCTTTCGTCAGCGACGGCTGGGCGGCCTCGCTGCCCCGCCATATTCCGATGGTCAACACCTCCTCCCTGTCACGGATGTCAACGATGGACAGCGTGACTGTCAATGACCACGCCGTCGGCGAACTGGCGGGCGCGCATTTGGCGGGTGTCGGTCTCAGCCGCTTCGCCTATGTCGGCGTGCCCGCCGCCGTATATTCACGGGATCGTCGAGCGGGCTTTGACGAGATCGTCAGGCGGCAAGGGCGACAGTCACCCGTTTCCACCTTTGACTTCAGCCCTGACAAACTCCCGTCGTTAACGCGTTGGCTGGCGGATTTAGCCTGTCCCGCGGGTGTGTTTTGCGCGACCGACATGATCGCCAGGCGGGTGGTTGAGTGCTGTCGGGAGCTTGATTTGGCGGTGCCTGGGGATATCGCGGTTCTGGGTGTCGGCTGCGACTCCACCGAATCGCTGTTGTCCTCTGTTCAGCTTTCCAGCATCATGCTGCCCCACCAACAGGTGGGACAACGGGCCGCCGAGTTATTGGATCAACACCTGAAACATCCCGGAGGCCAGACAGAAACAGTGTCACTTTCCCCCCTTTATGTCAAGTCGGCGGGTTCCACCGCCCGTGGGGAGACCGGCAAGTCGCTTTCCGCCCGGGCCATGGCGATATTGTCCGCGGGGTTAAGCGTGGGCATGACCGTGGAAACAGTGGTCAAGCGACTCGGGGTCTCCCGCCGGTCTCTGGAACTGAAATTCCAACGGGAGACTGGCGTGAGTCCCTACCGGTGGTTGCAGCGCCAGCGGGTCCGGCGGGCGAAAGAATTGTTGAAAGATCCCGCCTTGACCATCGCCGAGATCGGCGGCCGCTGCGGTTATCCTGTTCAACAGCAGTTCAGCACTTTTTTCCGCCGTGAAACCGGATTCACTCCGCGGTCTTGGCGGGCCACAAGCCAACCTGACGCGGGAGGATGATAAATGATAAAGGTGATAAAGAGCAGATAAAGGGACAGATAAAGGGACAGGTTGTTTATAGATTGCATGATAAAGGTGATAAAGGGACAGGTTGTTTATAGATTGCATGTGAAAAATCATGGGGTATGGTAAGGGAACAGTCTCAGAATCGTGGATTGTTTTATCGGTCTCAAGGAAAAAGAAGTGAAAAGACGTGCGGAGGTGACATGATGCGGGCGGCCCGTATGCGTTATGAT
>JAVVEH010000037.1:0-27239 GCA_032251435.1 Lentisphaeria bacterium
TCAACATTCAACATTCAACATTCAACATTCAACATTCAACATTCAACATTCAACACTCAACATTCAACACTCAACATTCAACACTCAACACCCAACATTCAACATTCAACACTCAACATTCAACATTCAACACCATCCCTCCGCCCTCCGCCCTGACTATATTCGTCCTTGAGAAAATTGCCCGGAGCGCGGAGGCGAAAAATAAGAGGCGGCGGTAAATTATATGGGTTCAGATTAAAAAAGTGACATCTTGGATCGTCTTCACTATGGACATCGGCAAGGGCGAACGACCCGTTTCCCAGTTTGTCGAGGGTGATTATTCATCCCTTTCCGGGATTGACTAATGACGGAACATCCCGGGATTTCGGGACAACAACCAGACGCTGACGGACGGCGCGGGCGCCTCTGTGTGCGGCAAACAAAAGGAATCACAGCATGAAGATCACACAACGAATTCTCCTGGCCGCTTTCGCCGGCATGCTCGCGTCAAACCTGCTGGCGGCTGATCAGGAAAATAAGAAAGACAGCACGAAACCTGACATCACTGTGCGGCGACTCGCGTTCAAACCCGCTGACCGTATGTTCGGACTGCGTTTTGGAGGAAAAAACAAGGTCACGCTTCTTAAAGAAACCGGCGACGTGGAAAAGGCGTTCGGAAAGGAGCAGGCCCAGCCACTTTTGGATCTCGTGGATTTCGCCAAGGAGAACATCGCGCTCGTAAGTTGGACCACGGCGGGGCCCCCCGAAGGGGTGCTCGAACATGAGATTAAGACTGAAGAAAACAACCGACACGTTGTGTTCTACGTGCGGGGTCCGCAAGGGAATATCCGCGGCATGCGGGCGCGTCTTTCCGCGGATTTCTTCGCTGTCTCCAAAGGAACCGCCGTATCCTTTGACACCAAAGAACGTTCCCAGAACGCGCGGGCACTCCAATAGCCTGTCACCCGACAGGCCCCCATGCGCTGGAGATTCCGCGGGCCAGCGCTAACGGACCGCGGACTTACGCGGCCGGCTTTTCCGCGGCGTTTTCAGGGGCCTGTCCTGGCGCTTGTCCGGAAAAAGACCGGGTGATTTCCCGGCGGGAAGTTTCTCTTCACCAAGGCGCTTTTCACGTTGGAAAAAGACCACTTCACGGGGTAAATTAATTCTTTCATTGTTTTTTCCACCACTCTGGATTATTCACGCTCACCTCGCAGGCTCATTCAAGCCATGCGGCATGGGCGCGTGACCCGTCGAAAGAAATAGCCGCGCCAGATGTCAACACCTGAACAAGCCAGTATCATACCAGGCACCATCGTTGGCGGATTCCGCGTCGAGGCCTTTGTCGGCGCCGGGGCGATGGCGGTGGTGTACCGCGCCACTCAAATCAATCTGGACCGGCCTGTCGCGTTGAAAATTCTGCCCGGGAACTTTTCGCGCAGCCGGGATTACGTGGATCGTTTTTTCAATGAGGCCCGGGCCGCGGCGGCGTTTTCCCACCCCAACATTGTCCGGGCGTATGACGCGGATATTGATGAGAATAATGTCTGCTACTTCGCGATGGAGTTTATTGAAGGGGAGACGGTTCTGGACCGAATCGAGCGGGAGGGACGCCTGCCGTTGCTGGACAGCCTGCAGATCGCGCTGGGCATAGCGGAAGCCCTGGACTACGGTTGGCATGAGCACCGGTTGACGCATGGCGACATCAAACCGGCGAACTTGATGATCAACCAGCGGGGGGAAACCAAGCTCGCCGACTTCGGTCTCGCCAAGGTCGCGGAGATCGAGGATGTGGAAGGATCCATCATGCTGACTCCGCTGTACGCGTCTCCCGAAGTGATTCAAGGCTACCAGCCGAAAGAGGATTGCCGACCGGACATTTACGCCTTCGGGGCGACGCTTTATCACATGTTGAGCGGCGAGCCGCCGTTTCCGGGAGACGACAGCAAGGAAGTCATGCGGCTGCAAGTCGAACAACCTCTCACGCCGCTGCGCAAGCGATGCCCCGACATTCCCCAGCATGTCTCGGATTTTGTCTCTTTTCTGTTAGAGAAAGATCCCGGACAACGGGCGCAATCCTGGGCACAGGTGGTGGAAGGGCTGGAGATGTCGCTGGACTTGATGAATCGCAAAGGGGCTTTGGTCACCGCCACGGCGACCGCCGCGAAAGCGCCCGCCGCGGCCGCCAGAAAGGCGCGGACGGCCAAACGGGCGAAACGACAGCTAGCTCACCAGACGTCACGGCGGAAAAACGGCCTTTCCGTGGGACTGGTCGTCCTGGCCTGCCTTATCGCTCTGGCCACCATCGCGGGTGTCGTCGCCATGCTCGCCGCCGTCAACCGCCCGGCCCCGCCGCCCGCCGATCCGCCCGGTCCAACCGTGACACCATCAACCGCGGACACGCCGCGTGTCCCGAAATCTATCCCCTGGAAACAGGTGAATAAAGAACTGAGCGCGCGAAGCGGACACGCCGACCGGTTGGCCGTCCTCAAACGCTATTTGCCCGCGGCTGAACGTGACTCCGACAAACTCGAATTGCACCGCCGGATAAAACGTGAGGAACGGAAACTCGCCGAAGAAAAAGAACACCGGCAAACGGTCAAGGAAAATCCTCCCGCTCCCAAACCGCCTACCGAAACCGGTGACCCCGCGGCACCCGACACGGAAAGCGGCTATTCGGTCAATCAGGCCTTGGACGATTACACGGACATCGCTTTCGCCGTGGCCAGTCACGAGTTGTCATTCAGTCCGCCGCCCGACACCGTCAACGCCTTGATAAGCGCCTGGCGGGCCAACTACCCTGACGACGCCCCGCCAACCGGCAAAGTGGCCTTTCTCGCCACGGTGATGTGGCCGGCGCACAGTCGCTTGCGTTCGCATTTGATTGACAATCAGGACCTGTTTAAGGATCTTAAAATTCCCGGCCGGGAACACCGGATAACCGCTCTAAGCGGCGGCGGCATTGACGCGTCAATCGCGCTGGCGGGGGGCGGCCAGGTCAAAACCCGGCTCGACTGGGCCGAGATTTCCTCACCCGCCGTTGTCAAGGCGTTTGTGAAAAAGTTACTGGCAAAACAGGACATCACAGATGACGAGCGCCGCGCGGCGCTCAGTTGCATGGCCATCGAAGGCGCGGTCTCCGCGGTTGACACGCTCAGTGCGAAACTTCCGGAAGCCGAACATCAATCATGGGTGGCTTTGACCACTGACCTGGCGGCCGCCAAAGCTGAAAAAACCGCTCTCGACACGCTGGTTCAAGCTGAACGCGCGGTTGAAAAAAAGGTGTATTTGACCGCTCATGGTTTTGCCAAGGATGTTCTCGCCAGCGACACGTCGGTTCCGCTGCGATATAAAGACCGGCTTGATACGATCATGGCGGCCGTGCTCCCCCACACACCTGAGCACCAACTGCGGAACATGGCTGATCAAGCTGAGGCGATGGTCGTCACCAATCCCCGCAAGGCCCTCGCGCTGGCGGTCATGAGCTTGGGAAAATACGGGCGCCTGAACAGTCCGGCCACCACACGCTTTAAACAAGTGGCCGACCAGGCCGCCAGTCAGATCGCCACCGAACTCGCGGCCGGCGCGGGCGTCCAACAGTTTGACAGCCAGTTCAAGCCCTTCACCCCCGCCACCTTGACCCAAAGACGCTTCGGCGAAAGCCTGGGTGTCATGCGGCTCCACAGCCGGCTTGACACCCTCCCCCAGGCGGCGGCGTTTCACCAAAAGTCTTTGGTCAACGTCGCTTGGCTGACCAGCGCCTATTGGGAAAAAGCCGTCACCGCTTTCCCTTTGAGCCCGCCGGGAGAAACATCCACATTATCTGACTGGCAACGGTATTTTCTCGCCTATGCTGACGCCTTGATTATCGCCCGCGACAAACCGCGGCGGCCGCTTTTGGAACAACGCCTGGCCGGGTTACACGCTTTCACCGCCGGATCGGTGCGCAGCTTGACCCAGGCGGTTCTCACCCTGCAATACGCCTTCATCACGGAGACATCGGACACCGCGGCGCGGTTAAGCTGGCCGGAAGTGGACGAATCCATGGCCGACATCGCTGTCGCGCATGACTATGTCTTAACCTTGGCCGCGCTTCATTTGGCCAATCACGACAGCGCGGCGGCGAGTCAGATTTTACAGGCGTCGCTCCGCTCCCAGCAACTGGCTTTTTCCGTGCCGGGAGAAGACTTGAATCCCGCTTTTCACGAGAAAATACGGGTGCTGAGGTGGTTGATCACCCGCTTGAGCGGGATACCTCCCGGCTCCGAGGGAAATCCGCGGAATCCCCCTTATGAGGCGTTGAACAATTCACCGAGCGGCCGCTGGATGTTATATCAACTCTTTATTCGAAATGTGTTGTCTGAAGAAGAGCGGATCGACATCGCCGACAAGATGACCCGGCGGGAATACGTGTGTTCCATGCTGGATGCCCGGCGACTGTTCGAAAATCTTTTGCTGACCACCGCGACATATTTAAAAGCGGGAGACTCGGAACGGGCTCTGGCGGCCATTGACATGGTTCTCGGCCATGATTCGCCCTTTCTTGTGGAGTATTATCCCCGCGTGCTGGCGTTGAAGGCGGGGGTGTTGATGGCGGGCAAGCAACTCACGGCCGCGCGGGAGACCCTGCTGATGATTCAGTTGTGCTCAGCGGCTTCCACGGCGGAACACCAATGGGCGGCCTACTTCTCCACCGCCGCGTCTTCCCGGGTGTCCGGCGGCGCGGGAACATCCGCCGCCTCTTTGACGGATTACTGGAGCGCCTGGCTTAATTATGGCTACTGGCAGGGGGCGGGCAACGCGAAACTGGCCGCTCAGGAAAGCGCCGCGCTCCGAACCATGTCGGCGAATGGCGTCAAACAGGCGCTGGCTCAATGCTTGCCTGATGACACGTCATCCCCGAACAAAAATTGATCCGCGTTGTCCGAAACAGTGAAACCCTTTCGCCAAGGATGACGGGAACACGATATTTATGAAATGTGATCGATGCAAAACTGAAACGGCGACCATTCATCTCACCCAAATCACGGGGGATGAGGTCGTGTCGGTAAATCTTTGCCCGGCCTGCGCTCAACAAGCGGGTTTCGAGGAAACAGCCCATCATCAGGCGAATGTGTTATCCGCGTTGAAATTGTTCGCCCGCAAAGCCGGGGCGAATCCACACGTGGCGGTTGACCAGCCCCTGGAACCGGCTCTGAAAGGCCGACGGTGCCAGATGTGCGGGACGACGGGAGAAAATCTGGCCCGTGACGGTTTGCTTGGCTGCCCCGCCTGTTACCAAACCTTCGCGGACAAGTTGAAACAGGATTTTCAACGGTTTCACCGCCACATGCGCCATCATGGCCGGGGACTGACAGCGGTTGACAGCAACCTGTTCGCCCGCAGCCTGGAACGGGCGAAACTCCGTGAAACATTGAACCACGCCGTCCAAATGGAACATTATGAGGAAGCGGCTAAAATTCGTGACCGGCTTTTTTCCTTGGAACACGGCGTTGAAAAAGGGGATGAACGATGAAACCGCCCCTTTTCAACGACTTGACGCGCGCCTGCCCGGTGTGGCTGGGGGATCCCGGCGGCTTGGACGCGGTCGTTTTTTCGTCCCATGTTCAACTGGCCAGAAACATCCAAGGGTTTCTTTTCCCGGGACGAGAGGAGACCAGTCGCCGACTGACCGTGATGGATCTCATTAAAAATGTGATCACCCAAGGTCCGGACGGGGATGATTTCCAGGTGATTGATCTCGCCGCTGAAGACCCGGTCAATCGCCAGATTCTAACTGAAAGGCGCCTGATTGACTGGCGCGGGTGCGCCGGGAAACCCGGGGGGAGTCTGTGCTTGAACAATGACAAGCATGTCGCGGTGGCGATCAATCAACAGGACCACATTGTTTTGCGCGCCGCGCGGCCCGGTCTCAATTTTGAGGGCTTGTGGAAGAACGCCACCGCCTATGACGACGCCTTCTGTGAACAGCTGCCCATCGCTTTTGACCAAACGCTCGGTTTTTTAACCGCCGATCCTGATAATGTCGGAGCGGGTTTGCTCGCCTCGGTGATCATCTGGCTGCCGGGTTTGGTCTTGAGCGACCAGATGCGCGGGGTGATCCAGGCGGCTAAAGAACTTCAGATACATGTCCAAGGGGTGTTTGGTGAAGGCACGCAGGCATTGGGGCATGTGTTCGACGTGTCCATTCAATCGCGTCTGGGGGATACCGAAGAGGAAGTCTTCCGCCGACTGGACACGATATGCCGCCATCTGACCGAAGGAGAGCGCGCGGCGCGTGTCCGCTTCGCCAACGCCAGACCGGATGATCTCACCGATCTTGTGGGACGCGCCTTCGGTGTCTTGAGCCACGCCCGTCTACTGTCCACCCAGGAAGCGATCGGCGCGTTATTCGCCCTGCGCTTGGGCGTGGTGACGCGTCTGTTCACCCGCTTGGACATCGCGTCCATTAATCATCTCATTATGTCCAGTCAACGCGGCCACTTGTCCTTTGACCATCCACACGCGGACTCCGCGGATTCACGACGGGCGCTTCGGGCCTCACTGGTCAGAACCGTCCTTGAAAAGGTTGCCTAACTCGATGAACAATGACAAGCAAAATCAGAACTTTCCCATGGACCGCTTCACGCCGCGGGCTCAGCAAGCGCTTCTTCTCGCCAAGAAAGAGGCGAACCGGTTCGCCCATAATTATATCGGCACCGAGCATCTGCTTCTGGGATTGATAAAATTGGATCAGGGCGTGGCGGTTGAGGCGCTTAAAACCCTGGGGCTTGATCTGAATTCCGCCCGTCTGGAAGTTGAGAAACACTCCGGCCCCGGCCAGGACACCCTGCTGAGCGGCGATCCGCCATTAACCCCCCGGGTTCGTAAAGTCCTGGAACTGGCCGCCCGCGAAGCCCATTCCCTGAATTATAACTATGTCGGCACTGAACACTTGTTGCTGGGCTTGCTGCGTGAAGGTGACGGTGTCGCCGCCAAAGTCTTGCGAAGTCTGGGTATCAACGTGGAAACAATCCGCCTGGAAGTTATGAAAGCCCTGGATCCGAACTACCTTCCCCCCGGCCAGGACATCGGCGAGCGGCACGACGAGGAACATAAAAAAACTGACAAGAAAAAGTTGACCGCCTTACGGGCTTTCGGACGGGATTTGACAGAGCTGGCCGCTAAAAATGAACTGGACCCCGTGATTGGACGGCAAGCGGAAATTGAGCGGGTGATACAAATTCTCTGCCGCCGGAATAAGAATAATCCTGTATTAATTGGCGAAGCCGGAACAGGAAAAACCGCGATTGTCGAAGGCTTGGCCCAGGCCATTACCCAAGGCCAGGTTCCGGACATTTTGCGGGACCGCCTGGTGATTGGTCTGGATCTGCCTCTGATGATTGCCGGGACGAAATACCGCGGCCAGTTTGAAGAGCGGATTAAAGCGGTGATGGATGAGATCCGTCAAGCGGGAGATGTCATCCTGTTTATTGATGAATTGCATACGATTGTGGGCGCGGGCGGCGCGGAAGGCGCCATGGACGCGTCCAACATCTTAAAACCCGCCCTGTCCCGGGGAGAAATTCAGTGCGTCGGGGCGACGACCATTGATGAATATCGCAAATATATTGAGAAAGACGCCGCGTTGGAGCGCCGGTTTCAATCCGTTCTGGTGCGGCCGCCCAGTCAAAAGGAATGCGTGGACATTCTACTGGGCATCCGCTATAAATACGAGGAACACCACCAGGTGACGTACTCTGAGGAGGCGCTCGAAGCCGCCACCCGGCTGGCGGACCGCTACATCTCCGGCCGCCAACTGCCGGACAAAGCGATTGATGTTATGGATGAGGCGGGGGCCAGAGCGCGGATCGCCAGCATGGTTCGGCCGCCGGATCTGTCCGATGTCGAGGGGCGGATCACGGCAATCAGACAACAAAAAGAAACAGCGGTCGAACATCAGCAATTTGAAGAGGCGGCGCGCTTGCGCGACCAGGAGAAAAAACTGATCGGCGAGCGGTCCGTCATCTTGGATAACTGGCGCAAAAAACGGGATGAGACCAAGGTCACGATCGATGTTGAGGACGTTCGGCATGTGGTCGCCAAGATGAGCGGGGTCCCTTTGCAGCGGTTGGAGGAAAAAGAAGCCGAACGCCTGCTGAAAATGGAGTCGGTTTTAAGCCAAAGCGTCATTGGTCAGAGCGAAGCCATCACCGTCTGCGCCAAAGCGCTCCGGCGGTCCCGGGCGGAACTGAAAGATCCTCTCCGCCCCATTGGCTCGTTTATTTTTCTGGGTCCCTCGGGAGTGGGCAAAACGCTGTTGGCGAAAGTCCTGGCGGAATTCATGTTCGGCGATCCCAACGCCCTGATCCGCCTGGACATGTCCGAATACATGGAAAAGTTTAATGTCAGCCGTCTCGTCGGATCTCCACCGGGCTATGTCGGACACGAGGAAGGCGGGCAACTGACGGAGCGCGTCCGGCGCCGCCCCTATTCGGTTGTTCTTTTTGATGAAGTGGAAAAAGCGCATCCCGATGTGATGAACATGCTGCTGCAAATCCTGGAAGAGGGAGAACTGTCCGACAGTGTCGGGGTGAAAATAAACTTCCGGCATACGATCATTATCATGACATCCAATCTGGGCGCTCAGAATATTAACCAGCGCGCGGGCATGGGCTTCGGCGGTGTGAAGGCGCTGGGGGAAGACTATCAGGCCATGTGCCGGCAACTCCGTGAAGGATTAAAAAAACATTTCCGCCCGGAGTTTCTCAACCGCCTGGACAATGTGATCGTTTTCCGGCAACTTGACAAAGAGAGCCTGGCGCGGGTCGTCGATTTGGAACTGGCCAAAATCCGCGGGCGGCTAAGCGCCCGGGGCATTGATTTGACCATCACCCCAAGCGTGCGGAACTTTTTGGTCATGAAAAGTTTCAAACCCGAGTACGGCGCCCGTGAAGTGCGGAGAAACGCCGAAATTTTTATCGAGGATCCCCTGGCCGAAGAGCTGCTGAAAGGCGGCATTCCCGCGGGCGGTGAGTTGACAACGTCACTAAAAAAAGGCGCGGTCTGCTTCCACGCGCGGCGGAAAAAGTCAAAAAAACAGACGTGAAAGCGACGTGACACGCGGTGAACACAGCTTTTTTCAACATGATCATCCGGGACAATTTAGAGCAAACCCAGGACGACTTTAGCCCAGGGGATGTGCGCGCGTTTGACCAGGAATCGGTCCGTTTCGGAACTGATCCGGACTGCGACTGCCCTGTTTCCGGAGGCTCGGACAACCCGCCGCGGATCTGGTTCCGTATCGACCGTATGGCCGATGCCCGTCACTGGCAAGTGATCCCGCCCGTTGACGATGACACTCAGGTGTTTGTCAACACGGAAAAAACCCCCTTGACCTCTCCCCGGAACTTGATCAGTGGTGACACGCTGCGCGTGGGACATGTCACCTTCCGGTTTCAACGGGGACGGAGCAGCGTGCCGCTGAAACGGAAAAAAGACTATTTTTCCATCTCCGCGAAAGTGGCTTTGGCATGTATCTTCAGCTTGGAACTGGGACTGGTTTTCTGGTTGCCGCAAAAGCTGCGGGATTCAAAATTACTGGCCCGAAGCGTCATGTCTCAGCGGGTGATGCGGGAACTCGACGACTTGCGGCGAAAATCCCGCCGCCCCCCGGAAACGGCCGCGGCAAGCGCCTTGCCGGGGTTGACCAAAGCGCTGGTCGCCCGTGAAGTCGACTCGCTGTCACATTATGTGCGTGACCAGCAAAACAACTTGACCACGGAACAGTGGCGGGGACTTTACGCCGATTTAGCTCCCTTGAACAGACTGTTGAATCATGCCGACAGTGGACACGTGGGCGCGCCCCTGCCCGCCTTTAATGATCAAGCCGCCATAACAGCTATATTAAAAAAACATCATGACAAGCAATAAATTGGTTTCCGCTGACAGCCTGCGTCAATTAATGGACGCGTTCCCCGGGACACGGATCGCGGTCGTGGGTGATTTAATGCTCGATCGGTATGTGTGGGGGTCCGCGGCCCGCATCTCACCTGAAGCGCCCGTGCCAATCGTGCGCTTGGAACGGGAGACCCGCCGCCTGGGAGGAGCGGCCAATGTGGCCGCCAATATCACCGGTATGGGCGGACACGCCACGGTCTTCGGCACCCTCGGGCAAGACACCCACGCCGACAACCTGATGAGCGAGCTGGCGGCCGCGGGAATTGACACCAGAGGCGTGACTGTCACGGAACCAGACCGGCCCACCACAGTGAAAACACGGGTGATCGCCGGCGGCCAGCAAGTCGTCCGCGTGGATCGGGAAGACACATCCCCCCTGCCGGAGAAAATCCGGCGGACGGTTATTGACACTGTCCTGACCGCGTTGAAATCGGGTCAGTTTGACGCCGTCATCATGGAGGATTACGCCAAAGGCCTGCTGGACACTGAGTTTATGCAAACCATCGCGGACACCGCGGCGGCCATCGGTTTAATCTGCTCGCTCGATCCGCACCCGTCCCATACGACGCCGGTGACCGGCTTGTCCCTGATCACGCCGAACCGCAGCGAAGCCTTCGCGCTGGCCGGCCGCTATTGTCATCCGCCGGTCACTCCCCCGGAAAAGGATCCCTTTTTAATGGCGACGGCGGCCCAGTTGCGCGCCGACTGGCAGGTTGAAAATCTGCTGATCACACTGGGGGGTGACGGTATGGCCTTGTTTGACCAGGCCGACACGTTGATCCACATTCCGACCCGGGCGCGCGAGGTGTTTGATGTGTCCGGAGCCGGCGACACCGTCATGGCGTCGTTTATGCTAGCCCGCGCCACCGGCGCGGACATCGCCGCCGCGGCGGTTCTGTCCAACTACGCGGCCGGCATCGTCGTCGCCAAAACCGGCACGATCCCGGTCACGGCGGCGGAACTCCGCCGGGAACTGGAGGAACCGAATGACTAAAGCCGTTTTTCTTGACCGGGACGGCACGATTATTCCCGACCGCGGTTATTTAAACAACGTCGACGGTGTCCACCTTCCCGCCGCAAACGCCAAGGCCTTGCGGCGACTCCGCGATGCGGGTTTTTTGCTGGTCGTCGTCACCAACCAGTCCGGGGTGGAACGAGGCTATTTTTCAGCGGACATGGTGCGGCGGCAGCATCAGCGCCTTGTCGCGTTGGCCGCCCCGTATGGCGTCGAGTTTTCCGGTCTGGCTTTCTGCCCGCACGCCCCTGAAACGGCGTGCGATTGCCGCAAACCCTCCCCCAAAATGATCCTGTCCGAGGCGGACAGGCTGGATATTGACTTGACCCGATCCTATATGATCGGCGATAAACTCTCAGACATCCAGGCGGGAAAACGGGCGGGCTGCGCGGGCATATTGATCGCTGACACACCTGAGCCGGAAGCGGACCACACGGTTCCGACATTGGCTGACGCGGTCTCAATTATTTTAACTCATTCTTCGGTGGCGCCCACGTGAAGAAAACCGCTTTCGCCGCCATGCCTGACTCCCATTCCTCACAACTGACAGTGCGGGCGCTGCTTGAATCATGCGACGCGAAACATCTTTTTCATGATTTACCGCTGTTGGGAATACATTCCGAGTGGCTCTTTATGAAAGGCTACAAGCCGTCTCCCGGCGCTTTGCGGAAAACCCCTGTTCAGATCCGCCTCGTCCAGGCGATGCTGAAAGACACACCGACGCTCATGGGTTTTCTCACCTGGGAGAAAGCCCCCTGGACGATTGACCGGCAGCGGCTGACGGCTCTCGATGAAGCCTGGCTACTCCGCCACTGGCGGGATATCCTGCGGACATCCCGGGGACTTATGACCGCCGCCGCGATGGCGGCGGATGACCGCCCGCGGATCGCGGCGCGCGGACATCGAATGATCCGCAAACCCTTTCCCTGGCACCTGACACCCGCGCCGAAGGACACCAACATGGCCGTGGACGCTCTCTTCACATCACCACCCCCCCTTGAGAACCGCCCGGGATCCGGTGATGACAAAAGGATCCGCCGCCAACTGGATCAGGCGACAGCCAGCGTTGACCGGTTGAAAAAAAACATCGCGGACCTGCGCGGACAAGTGCGGCTTCTCACACGGGAACTGGACAACGAGCGGGACACACACCGGCGGGAAATAAACAAATTGACGACAAAACTCGCCAGGCAAGGCGAGGCGGCGGAAGACCTGGCGCGGAATCGAGTGGCCGCTTACCGAGCCAGCCTGTTCGCCGGTGTCACGGCCATGGAGGACCGGTGGCGGACCGCGCGGGATATGACGACAGAACGACTTGCCGAAAAAGCCCGGAATCTGTTAAAAAGACAAGCCGAAAATGATGTGACCTTCGGAACCCGCCGGAAACTGGACGCCGAACGGGAAAAGCTGATCCAGTTGAAAAACCGTGTCAGTGAAGCCTTAAGCGACGCGATCAATCCGCTGCCTGAGCTGTCAACGCTGCACAGCGAACTGCGGGAGAAAATTGATGTTTTGAATCACCTGCTTTCTTCCGGATCGTCCGACACCGCGTTTGTTTCCGTGGAAGATCTTGAGGATTGTATCCGGCGCGCGGAACGTGGCAAGACGGGAGTCGCGGTGTTGCGGGCGGCGGAAGATGTGTTAACCAACCCGCTGGGCGAGCAGCTCTTCTCACCTCAGCAACGGGACGCTTTGCGGCGCGCGGTCAACGCCCGCCGTGATTGGCTCAACATGTTGGAGCGGGAATCTCTTTTGGCGCGGGCGGAACCGCCCGCGCCCGCCGCTGACGACACACCCAGGCAACTGTTCAACCTGCGCGCCGCTCTGAAAACCGCCCCGCGCCGGCCGTCGCTGATCGTGGATGGCTACAATGTGATTAAAAACGACGCCTTTCCACTCGCCGGGGAAACCGAACGGCAAAGCGAGGCCCGGAACTATTTGGAAAAAGCCTTGGCCGATGTTCTGGACCCATTCGCGGAGGTTAGAATTGTGTATGACGGGCCCGGGCAACTGACCAGCGTGGAAAAAAAACGGGGCGTGCAGGTGGTGTTCGCCCGCTTGCGGGGAGAAGGCCAACAGGCCGATGACGCCATCGTCGACTGGCTGTCCACGCGCGCCGCCGCCCACCCCGCCTGGCTGGTCACCAATGATAACGGGCTGCGCTCCAGAGCCACGCCGTTCTGCGCCGCGTTTATCGCGGCTGAGGATTTCATCGACTATCTCCGCGGACTGTGACATCACCTGTCACGTATCAACCACAGCGGTGGCTCCGCATCGCTGGCAATTCACCAAGCGGTATCGCATTTTCTCATTTCCGGGGTACATTTCGCCCTGTTTGATGTCATGTGTCATTAACCGGCAAAGCGCGTAAAAAAATGAACTATTATCCAGCTCTCGTCTTTTTTTTCACCCTCGCCTCTCTCACCGCCTTCTCTCAGTCGCATGTGGACGGTGTCGCCGCCACGGTCAACGGGGAAGTCATCACGTTTTCAGAAGTGCGGCGGGAACTTGAACACCTCAGACAACAAAGTCCCGGAACCTTTCTGAAACAAGAACAAACATTAGGGCGGCTGGGGCTGCTGCGTCATGTCACCCGTAACCTCGTGGAAGAGGAATTACTGTTCGCGGAAGTTGAGAACCGGGGTGTCACATTACCCAAGGATTACCTTGACCGACGGCTGCAGACGCTAGTGGATGAACGATTCGGCGGCGACTGGAAAAAACTCACCGCCAGCCTGTTGGACACGGGACAAACTCTCGATGACTACCGCGCGGTTGTCGGCAAACAACTGGCCGCCCGTATGCTGGTTGATGAGCTTGTGAACCGACGCGTGGTCATCACCGCCCGGGATGTCGCCGATTATTACACCGCCAACCCGGAAACATTTCAAGTCCCGGAGCGCGTCCGTTTGTCCCTGATCTTTCTGCCCCGGAAAATCGGTGAGAGTGACGCGGAGCTTGACCGGCGGGTGGCCGCCCTTAACCAGGAACTAGCCGCGGGGAGCGCCTTTGAGACCATCGCCAAGGCGCGGTCCGCCGACAGCACGGCCGCGGACGGTGGCGACCTCGGCTGGCAACACCTGAACGACTTGTCGAAACGTTACCGTGACGCGGTGGCCGACGTGCCGGCCAACACGCTGGCGCCCGTGATAAAAGAACCTGCCGGCGCCCATCTTCTGAAGGTCGTTGACCGCGATGCCGCCCGAACCCTTCCACTTGACGAGCCGGTGAAAAAAGAAATTGAAACGATCTTGTTCCGGCAGCGGCGCGACATTCTTTACAAGGAGTTGATCGCGGATCTGCGGGAAAAATATTACGTGAAGAATTTCGTCAACGACACACTGCCTTTAGAAAAATAAATCAATGACTGTGGAGCTGTTTGACACGCATTTTCACCTGTCACGCGAGGATTCGGTCGGGGACTTGACCGCGGCGGCGGCGGCGGCGGGTGTCACGCGGCTGATCGCCGTGGCCGGCAACCTGGAGGATTCGGAGCGGTTGCCCGGCATTGTCGCCGCGCGTGACGGCATGTATTGCACCGCCGGCGTGCACCCGCATGAAGCGGAGGAATTCGCCGGCGACCTCACCCCCTTTCGCCGCCTGCTGCGACTGCCGCCCGCCGTGGCGGTGGGAGAGATCGGCCTGGATTACTATTACCGGCACGCCGCCCCGGCCGCGCAACGCGAGGTGTTCGCCGCTTTCCTCAGCCTCTCCAGTGAGCTGCGCCTGCCGGCCGTGATCCATTGCCGCGACGCCTATGACGACTGCCTGGCCATGCTCAACGAACACACCACCCGGCCCTATCACGCCTTTGAAATTCACAGTTACACTGGCACCCCCGAATGGGCCGAGACAATCGCCGCGTTGGGCGGGTATTTTTCGGTTAACGGTATTATCAGTTTTCAAAAAGCCAATAATGTCCGCGCGGCGCTGTCAGCGATCCCGCTTGAGCGCCTCCTGCTGGAAACGGATTCTCCCTACTTGGCGCCGGTGCCGCACCGGGGCAAACGCAATCAACCCGCCTATTTGATCGACGTGGCGAAAAAAGTGGCCGAATGCAAACACCTTTCCCTGGAAGAAGTGGCGGCGGTCACCACGCGGAACGCGAAACATTTTTTCCAAGTTCCGTGAAAAACCGTCGGCGGCTGGCGCTCGCCACCGTTTTCGGCATGGTTTATGCTAAACAGAAAACCGCCGGGAATTCGATGAAAGAAGCCCGTTTTTGTGACGGGTCATTTTCCGCCTGTCATTGGATATGACATGACGGCCTTTTTCTTCTTATCGTGTGGACAAATCACAAGAGTGAATTAATTTAACACCGAGGGTTACGTGAACAAAGGTCGGGCCGCGTCAACACCGCGTCCGAAACAGTGGACTTTGAATGGTCGTGAGATTTAGTTTTCTGAATAATTTCCGCTGGCGACGAATGGCTGACCGGCGCGGACCGCGGCGGTTAATCGTGGCCGATATTGGCGACGCTGAGGTTCGTGTCATCGTCGCCGAGCGCAAAGCGGGAGAAACCTTTTTCAGTTTGCCCAGCATCATCCCCCACCACGGCGCGTCAACAGTCTTTGAAAATCCCGACTTTTTATCAGCGGTGGAAAAATTGATCGGGGCCACTCCCTATATCTCGGTTGTGGTGGGCGGGAGCGACACAATGATTCGCTTGATGGTTCTTCCCGGGGCGCCGGGCACGCCGGCGCATGTCTCTCACCGCGTCCGGCAGACTTTGGGAGTCAGCGACGACTACGACGTGGTCCACCAGGTTCTGGATCAGACCAGCGACCAGCATACGGTCCTCACAGCCGCCATGCCCAAGGCCATGGTGGATGATTTAGATGACGCGCTGACCAAACGCGGGTTCACACCCGTCAGCTTGATTCACACGGGCACGGCCTTGGCGAACCTGTCGTTACTGGGGGGAGAGACGTTTGACCGCGATGGCAACACGGCCATCCTCCATACGGACATCATGTCGTCAACCCTCTCCGTCCGCGTGAATAAACAAAATGTGCTGATCCGGCAGTTAAAACAAGGGCTGCGACCCGTGTTCACATCCATTACCGAGTCATACGGCTTGGATGAGGAGATGGCGGTGAAATTGTTCAATAGCGGGTCATTTGACATTTCCAACCAGACCGTCGCGGCCATGTCCAGCTGGTTTCATCAGATTGAAATGAGTCTGGACTTTGTCGCCCGGCGCATGGGCGGCCGGGTTGAGAAACTCTTTTTAAGCGGCAGCAGCCTGGGACTGAACGTGTTGCGGGAAAATTTCTCGAGCGCCCTGGGGTGCCCCGTGGATATTATTCCCCCGCTTCCCCACCTTTCCTGCCCGTCTCTGCCCGGTCGTCTGGCTGAAGGCCAGAACCCGGTCACGCCCTACTTAATCGCCGCGTCGGAAGGGGCGAGAATCATGCGGCTGTCCGGAGGTGATAAATGACCGGGTACAACCTTAATTTCTGGGAAGAACCAGACTGGTCGCGCGAAGGCACCCTCAATCCCTTCTTCACGCTGTTCGCCATCGCCGCTGTTTTGACGGTGCTCGGGCTGGGCTGGGTCAACGCGGGCCAGCGGCAGTTGCAGAAAAAGGTCGAAGCTCTGGAAATGCTCAGTATGGAAAATAAAGCGCTGATCAAACAGGCGGAAGAGGCTTCCAGCTTGAAAATACAGGTGGCCAAATGGCGGGAAGCGGTGGATGTCTATGATGAGCTGGCGCTGAAAAATTACGTGTGGAGTTCACAACTGGAAACGATCCAAAGCCTGGTTCCAGACGCGATTGTCATTAAAAATCTGTACCTGTACACCACCCGCGCCGGTGACACCATGGACTCGACAAACACCTATCCACTCCCCGCTTGGACGGCGCTCCTGACCCTGGAGGGTGTCGCCACCGGCCCGACACCATACCAGACTATCAACGATTTCTTCGACAGTCTCCAAGGCCACGAGTTTCTTTCCCGAATCATGGTCGCCAATTTGGCGAGCACCGCCATCGCCGAGGGCGAGGACAAACGCTTTAAAATAGACTTGAGCTACACATTGAGATAGGCCGTGACCGCGATGGACCATCTGATCATCAAAGAAAAAAAACTGACCCCGCTTCAGGGCATGATCGGGGGTGTGGTCATCGGTGTCTTGGCCGTCATCTTGCTCAATCAATTTGTAAAAGGCCCAATTACCGATAAAATAAGAGAAACGGATGAGCAAACGACAAACGTTCAGAGTCAGTTAACCATGAATCGAGCTCTCGTTCAACAACTGCCAAGCCTGCAAAAAGAGCGTGACACCTTGTTGGCCAGCCTGAAGGATGTGTCCGGAAAACTGGTGTCCGAGGAAACGCCCGTCCGCTGGGCTAACGCCATCGCCGAGCGTCACGCGGCCCGGGAGAAGTTGACCGTCAGAAGCTTTGACGCCAGGGGGATCAATCAACTGTCCACCACCCAGAAAACGAGCCGGGGCATCATCGTGATCCCGAATGTGTATGAAGAGTTTCGAACCGAAACAATCCTCTGGGGCACGTTCCACGAGTTCGGCCGGTTTCTCGCGAATTTGGAAACGGAATTCCCCGCCATGCGGGTCGCTGATTTTTCCCTGCGCGCCAAGGGGATTGAAGCGGAAGACGGTTTGGTTATTTCATTGAAAACAACGTATCTGCGGTTTTCCAAAGACGGTTTCCCCGAGGATACAAGACCCCAGGCGGTTGATCAGACCGCGCCATTGAACATTGACCAATGACGTATCATCGCATACCCTTATCCATAGTCACGACCGTCCTGTCAGTGATCAAACCAAACGCGGCGGCGGGCGGTTTCGTCCGACTGGCGGCCCTGCTCATCGTCGCCAGCGCCGTCGCCAGCCTGGCGCAGACACCCCCGCCACCGAAACCAACCCCCGCCACCACCAAAAAAATCATCCCCTTGAAACCCGGATATTCCCTCCCGGACAGCGCCCGGGATCCCTTCTTTTTAAAAAAAGATCCCGATTCAGGCAGCGGTAAACAAGGAGTGAGCCCTGAAAAACTGGCCGCGTCACTCAAGATAAGCGGCCTGATGGGCAAACCTGAGCAACCGGAAAAAGCCGGTTTGTTGATCGGCACACGCATTTACCATGTCAATGATGCCATTCCCGTCATGCTTGACGGGACCGTTTACAGCCTGGTGCTGGAGCGCGTGAAATTTCCCGGAGAAGTCTTTCTCAGATACAAGGATCAAACCACCGTCCTCGAGATAACCCCCAAAAACTAAAGGAATTCCGACATGAAACGTCACTTGTCAACGCTTCTCACAACCGTCTTTTTGTTGGGCTTTGCGGCTCAACCGCTTTTTGTTCACGCTCAGGACACCCCGGCGCCCGCTGGCGAACCCCCGGCGCCTGTCGTGGACGCTCCCGCCGCGGAAGCCCCCGCCCCCGCCGACGAGGAACGCGTCAGCATTAGTTTCACCGAAGCGCCTATTCAGGATGTGCTGCGCAGCCTGGCGTCCATGCGGGACGGCGTGAATATCGTGATTGATCCTGACGTGACCGGACTGGTCAGTCTCCAGCTCGAAGATGTCTCCTGGGACACCGCGCTGAAACTGGTGACCGACATCCACAACCTGAGCGTCACAAAGGATGGCAACATCTATCGGGTGGGCCGCCCGGTCGCGGGCCCCAGAAGCGATTTGCGGATTGAATTGCACACGCTTGAAACCATCGCCGCGCTCTCCGACCAGGAAGCCCTCAAACTGGCGGGTGATCCCAGCTTGACACCCGAAGAGGCAGTGGTTTTCCTGTCTGAAAATCCCGCCCACTACGTCAGCCTGGTCGTCGCCAACGAGCAACCGGCGGTGGATGTTGTCAAGGCCTTAGCGCAGGCCGCGTCGCTTAATTTCGCCTTCGCGTCTGATTTTGATCAACCAGCTCCCGCCGCCGGTGCCGCCGCCCCGGCCCAGCCACCGGTCATCCTGCCGCCAGTCACGTTGAATCTTAAGAATATTAAACTGGAAGACGCGCTTCAACTCATTTCCGAACAAGGCAAACTCAGTTGTGTCAACCGCAACGGCACTTGGCTGGTCAGCCCCTTCAGAGCCCAGACGGCTGAGCTCGAGCCGCTCAAACTGGAAACATTCACCATCAACTATCTGGCCCTGGATGATGAGCTGGTCACCATCCTGCAAGGGCTTTGCGGTCCCAGAGGAAAGGTCACACGGGGCAAAAACAAGATTCTGATCGTGCTTGGCACCGCGGACGGCATTGAGTCCATCCGGAACACGCTTCTGGTCATGGACCGCCCCACGCCCCAAGTCCTCATCGAAGCCCGGTTCTTCAAAGTCACCGACACCTTTGTTAAAAAACTGGGCATCGACTGGCAGGATATGGGACAGGCCAACGGGCAGACAATCTCCACCAAATTCGGTAGCGTGGATGATATTTACGATGCGAACGTCGCCACCACCAACAGTGAGACCGTCTCCACCAACCAGTTAGCGGTGGATTTGTCGGATGTCCGGCTGGACAGCTTCCGCTACGCCTATGTGGGCTGGCAGGACGTGAACATCATCCTGCACGCCGCTGAAGAGGATAACGATGTCACCCAACTGGCCAACCCCAAACTGCTGGTGAACAGCGATGAGCAGGCCTTCATTCATATCGGTGAACAGCGCCCCATGATTAGGCAAACCGTTGAAACAACTGACGGGGGCGGCACTTTGGTCACGTCCGAACTGGATGAAGACTACGGCGATCAGGAAATCACCGAAATAAACCTCGGCGGAACTGATCAGACCGTTCCCCAGCGCACCTACACCACCAATAAAGGGTATTTGGATTTGGGCACCAAATTGACGGTGCTTCCCTCGGTGAAAACAGAGGAAGAAGTTTACCTCAAAGTCGCCCCGGAAATGATTGATATCATTGACACCACCGACACGGGTGGCCAGATCTATCCCACCCTGTTCCGGACCTATGTGCGCTCCCAGTTCACCATCAAAAGCGGCCAGACCATCGCCATCGGCGGCTTGGTCCGGGAAGAGGATAAACTGTTGACCAATGGCGTGCCGCTGCTCAACAAAATCCCCTGGCTCGGGTCCCGGCTGTTTTCCTATGAAAATAAGGACAAACAACGGACGGAAACGATTATTTTCCTGACCGTGAAAGTGATTTCCGGCAAGGAGCTCAGCACCACTTCCGGGCTGCCCATTAACACCAAGTTGATTCAAGACAAATTGAACACGATTCATATTCAGGACACCAATGGCGCTGAATATGATGAAATCAAGGCGCAGGAAGAGCTGGAAGCGAAACAAGCGGCCGAAGCGGCAGCCGAAAAACGGAAAAACCCCTTTAAACGCCTGTTCGGCATGGACACGGAAGAAGCGGCGCCCGCGCCGCTGGAAGAACCGGAAAGTTATCTGGAGGAAGCCGTGGATATGGAAGAAGCCGTGGATATGGAAGAAGCCGTGGACATGGAAGACTAAGCTGAATCACGCCACGCGGCGTGAATCATTCAGCCTGACGCGTGACACGCGTGTTGACGGCGGTCGGACATGTCCGGCCGCCGTTTTTTTGTGCTAAATCGACTGCGCTGACTCACACCGCGAAGAGTCACAAAAAAGTAAAAAAACAGCTTTTGTCGAACTTACATTTTAGCGGCTTTTGTGCCTTTTTGTGGCCACTAATCTTTTTACTCTATTCTGGGACAGCCCCTGATCGAAAATCATCCATCCAAACAGCGGATCGACCCTGGGAACCCGGTCCCGACAGCAATGCCGATTATGAGAATTTTCTCAGAAATGCGAAAGAGCGACGCTCACACAAAACCCGTAAGGATCAATACAGATTTTATTCCATTATTTTTATCTTCGCCTCTTGTATTTTTCACCCGTTCTCCCTATATTAAGTCGGTGACTTAATTAGAGGCATGCTTCCTGCTGCCGACAGGTCAGCTGATGCTGTTCAGTGGTCTATTGGCGATGGCGGGTGTGAGTCTTTCTTAAACAAGTGAGGTGTGATGATGAAAGCGCGGATAAATCATGATGCGTTGTCAAGTGACCGGGGCACGTTACTACTGGTGACGCTTTTTATCATCGCGGCCACCGCGATGACGGCGGTCGGGGTCGTCAGTTATGTGCAATACGAAGGCAAGTCGCAACACCAGTATGACACCATGACCAAAGCCCGTTACACGGCCCTGGGCGCGGCCAATAAGATCACAGCGAAACTGAATGAAGTCCCTGGCCGCCTTGAGTCGCCGACCAATGACATGCTGGCCGGCACAATTGGCGGGAATCCCTATCAGGTCACGTACACCGGCTTGCGGGATGGCACCACAAAAGTGGAAGTCGCCGCGGCGTGTCAAGGCACCCCCGCCACCGTCCTGTTATACGCTCATCTGACCCCGGCCATCGGCGGCTCCGACACCTTTGACAAGGCCATCCTCTCGGAAAACGATGTCGTTCTCAGCGGCAACAGCACGGTGACTGAGAACAACGGAACCGTTCACTCCAACCAAGACGCTTTCGCCGACGGCAGCTCGTATCTGGATGGCAACCTCACAGCGGTCGGCACCGCGGACGGCACGGCCAGCAATGTTACCGGATTAATCCAGTCAAACGCCCCCTACGACGCCTTTCCGCGCTTAAACTATGATTACTACTACGAAATAGCCAGAGCCGACGGCATGGTGTTCACCGGCAACCAAAAATTCACCAAAACCACCTTGAGCCCGCCGGGGGGCGTGATTTGGGTGGAAGGTGATGTTTTAATTGGAAATGGAGTCACGTTTAACGCGTGTCTAGTGGCCACAGGCGACATCAAAACAACGTCCACCGGATCGGTTTTCACCCCTCCGCAACTGCAAGACGGCAGTGACGCCCCCGCGCTGATCAGCGTGAACGGGGATATCTCCATGACGGCGCAACGGAAGTTGGTCGGTTTGGTGTATGCCGGCAGCGGGGCGATAAAATTCAACGGCGCTTGGAAAGAGGGCCTCACCGGCGCCATTTGCGCCTGGGATGATATCCACCTGCTCGGTGGAGCGGGTCTGAGGTATGATCCCAATGTCGTCGATAATTTGGGCGATGGCGTGATCAGCCGGGAGGAAAGCGTGGATATTCTGGCCATGGAACGGTGACCGCATGAGCGCCAAGTCGGTAAAGCACACATTCACCCTCGTTGAAGCCTTGGTCGCCGCGGTGCTGCTGGCTTTGGCGGCCGCGGCCATCATCTCGCTGCTGGTTTTCCACTTTCGCTTCTCACATTTCCTTGACCAAAAACGCGTCGTCTCACAGGTGGCCACCTCCAGAATCGAAGTCCTTTGCGAGATGGAGTTTGATGACATCACCCTCGCGGATGAGACAAACGTGCGGGTGAATGAGGACGGTATTCCGACCGCTGATGGCGCTTATCTGCGCTCCACCACATTGACAACCGAAGCGGACGGCGGTGTCACGATCACCGTGCGGGTTGAGTCTCCCGGAGATTCAATCCGGACACCGGCGGTCTTTGAATTGGTCACACAACGATACGAATAACCCGGTTTTTTTTCGGGGAGGCGAGTCATGGCCAAGCGGACACATTATCACACACGCGCTAAGCGGTTCACATTAGTCGAGTTACTTTTCGCCAGCGCCATCGCGCTGTTTGTCATTGGCGGCATGATCACCTTCAGCCTTTACTCCCTTCAGGCGCTGAAACGGCTGCAAACCGACGCGGACATGCGCCTGGAAGGCGCTCAAGCCGTGGAGCGGTTCAAAAGCGATCTCGCTTTCACCGCGTCGGGAAAGATCGTCCTGGCGCCGGATGAAACCTCAGCGGCGGCCATTTCGTTTCCCATCTTGTGGCGGGACACGCACACCACCACCCCTGTCGTCGGCGAAGAGATCGACTGGACTCACACTGTTATTTACCACTTGCGGACGAATGCTGACGGCACCCAGGACATCTGCCGGACCATCTTCAGTAACCGGGACAATGCTGTCACGGAAGCGAGCCGGTTAACCCAGGCGAACCGTGTGCTGACCGACGGTCATGGCGCTAACGCCTTGAACGGCGCCAACGCCAGCACCTCCGTTTTGGTCGAGAATATCACAGATCTCGTTATCGGGAAGGGTGACAAAACCATCAACGCCCGGGCGGAGAACGAAGAACCGATCCTCAAGCGTATCGGTTACGCCCGCGTCTCTTCCGGAAGCCACACGTTCCGATTTGAAACCGCGGATGACGACGCCACGCCGCAAAACATCGGTATCGACACCCTGTATTTAACCCCCGCGGGCGGCGCCATCGACGGGGAAATCATGATCAACACGCTCACGACCAACGGCGGCACCGCCAGCGTCACCAGCCCCGTTCCCTCGTATAAGTGGGCCAATAACGCGCAACTCCTGTTCACCACCAGTTCGCCCAAGGCTTTTGTTGAATTTAATGTCCACAATGACATGTGGGTGGAAAGTGAATTCGCCCAGACGAACGCCGTGACCCTCGGCACAAAAGTGACGGTCGCCACTGACACGGGCGAAGAAGCGTTGACGCTTGCCGGCATGGAAGACGCCTGGATCGTGGAGCAACAAGTGGACGCGGCGCTGCCCCCCGCCCTGATCAGCGACAGTATCGTGACAACCGACACGGCGGGAGTGACGACCACGACGGAAGTCCCCGTTGATTTTTCCGGAAAAGAGGTTCAAATCATTCTCCTTGGCGATGCGAACATCAACGATGGCGGGGCCGGAAAGCTGTGTAAAATCCGTCTGCGCGGAGTCGGTGGCAAGACCCCGCAACTGGACAGTGATGGCAACCCGGTCCTTGATGCTGATAGCGGCGAGGTTATGTTGCTGGATGCGGACACGATTATTGAGTCCGCTCTGTTAGATGATGTTCAGGTGACCTTCAACGGTGGGGAATCCGGTGTCACGGTGGGCGCCGGAGCGACCGTGGAATCGGATTGGATAGAGCTGGCCTATGACCCGAAAACAACCTATAAACTAAGCTTGACCTTGGCGGCGGAAAGCGCGGAATATTATGTCGCCCCGTACATGATCGGGGGGCAAACCGGCATCCGGGTGAAAGGGGTGGACTACCCCCAGTGCCCCTTAATCGCCGGCATCTTTGTCAGTTATCCGGAGTCAGGAACGTACACATCCAGGGTTTTTGACACCAAACTCAAACTGCCTGATTACGGGACGGTCTATGGATTGATGAGTGACACATCCGGGGGAAAAAGTATCAGCGTGAAAGTCCGGTCCGCCAATAATCCGGACATGAACGACGCATCGGGCTGGACGACCGTTTCGGCCACGACGCTGACCGCTTCACCCGCCGCCCTCAGTGGTGTCGCCACCAAACGTTATGTTCAGTTTGAAGTCACGCTTGGCACGGTGGCTCCCTACCAGGACACTCCGGTTTTGCGCAGCATGGTCATCACCTGGCCCGGGCCGGATAAAATCGTGGATCTCAGCGGGGTTTTCACTCACGGCCCCCGCTATGGCAAATTCGTCATTTACATGGATGACATGCCCCTGAACACCGTGAACGCCCACATGAGCTTCAATGTGATTCGGGAAATCCGGGGGGAGACCATCAGCAAACCTTTCTATATCTCAACCGGATCCCACCAAATTGAAGGCGAGTGGACCCTGTGACAAGACGGAATCCGTAAACTTTCCCCGGGCCGGGGACTTGCTCATCTTTGGATGGCGCTTACATTAACGTTTTGGTGTCCACTTTTCCTTAGATTGAGCCCCTTTGTTTAAAAAAGCTTTCATTTTCGCCCGTCGCCTGGATCCGGTTTTGCTGCTGTTGATGGTGGTATTGATTTTTATCGGGATCATGTTCATCCACGGCAGCGGCAGCCAATTGGGCGGGGGGTTCGCCCGGCTATGGAAAAGGCAGACCGTATGGGTCGCCGCCGGGGGGCTTGTTTTCATCCTCACGGCGACAGTGGATTATCGGCTTCTAGCGCGGTTTTCGCCTCTTTTGTACGCCGGTGCCAATGGTGTCTTGATCGCGTTGTTTTTTATCGGCAAAACCATCAATCAGGCGAAGAGCTGGCTGGACATCGGCCCCGTCACGCTCCAGCCTTCAGAGTTGGCGAAACCCCTCATCTTCTTATTTCTCGCCTGGCTGGCCAGTCGCCCGAACCAACTGAAAACACTCACCGGAACCGGAATTTTCATTCTCGCCGGCGCCTGTCCCGCCCTGTTGATCGCCATGCAGCCCGACTGGGGGACGGCCCTGGTTTTCGCCCCGGTCTCCGCCGCCATCGCCTTTAGCGGTGGCATTCCGTGGAGGTATCTCCTTGTCGCGCTTCTGGCCACCGCCCTGGCGCTTCCGGCCGGTTACACGCTTATCTTAAAAGAACGGCAACGGAAACGGATTCAAACCTTTTTCAACCCCGGCGACGATATTATGGGCGCGGGCTACAACGCCCATCAGTCCCTGCTCGCGGTCGGCAGCGGCGGCCCGGCCGGGAAAGGATACAGGCGTGGCAATCAATACAAATTAGGCTACTTGCCCCGCACAGTTTCCCAAACCGATTTTATTTTTTCCGTTATTGGTGAGGAAACAGGGTTTATTGGCGGGTGCATGTTAATCGCCGCTTTGCTTGGTCTGATTGGCTGTTGCCTGCGCGCCGCCGCGGTGGCTTCCGATTCCCTCGGGGTGGTTCTCTGCGCGGGGATCGCGGCGTTTTTGTTTATTCACACGTATGTTAATATTGGCATGAGCGTGGGCGCGGCGCCCATCATTGGCATTCCTCTGCCCTTGGTCAGCTATGGCGGCTCATTCACAATCGCCACCATGGCCTGCCTTGGTTTGGTGCAGAATGTTTACGCCCGCCGCCATGACAAACGAATCCTATAGAGACTGAATGAAACATAAGACAAACCTGCAAGTCATCCGTGAATCCCCCCGTATGGTCGAAAAAGCGCTGCTCGTGGGCATTCAGCACATCGACGAATCCACTGAACACACCTGGGACATGCTGGATGAATTAACGGAGTTGACGGATACGCTCGGAGTCGGTGTCATCGGCCGGATCATCGCCAAGGTCACGAAGCCCACGCCAAAATTCCTCACCGGGAGCGGGAAAGCGGAAGAAATTATCGCCCACGCCCGTGATGTGAACGCGGATGTGGTTATTTTTGACGACAGTTTATCCCCCGCTCAACAGCGCAACTGGGAAAGTCTGTCGACAGATATCGCCATCATCGACCGTCAGGAAGTCATCCTGGATATTTTCGGGCAACGGGCCAAGACACGGGAAGCGGAGTTGCAAATAGCGCTGGCCCGGGCGCGCTATGACTTGCCCCGGTTGAAACGCCGGTGGACCCATTTGCATCGGCAACGGGGCGCCGCCGGAGGACATGGCATGCGGGGAGAAGGCGAGCAACAGTTGGAAGTGGACGCCCGTCTCGTGCGCCGCCGGATCGCCCGGCTGGAAACTCAATTAAGCGACGTGCGGAAAAAACGGGAAGTCCAACGCCGTAAACGCATGAAGCGCCCGGTCCCGAACTGCGCGATCGTCGGCTACACAAACGCCGGCAAGTCATCCTTGCTCAATGCCCTGACCGGCGCTGATGTCCTCGCCGAGGATAAACTCTTCGCCACACTGGATCCAACGATCCGGCGCATTGTTCTGCCAAACCAACAGGAGTTGCTGCTCTCCGACACCGTGGGCTTCATCCGCAAGCTCCCCCATGGCTTGATCGAGGCGTTCAAGGCCACACTGGAAGAGGCGGCTTTGGCCGATTTTCTGATTGAAGTGATCGACATCAACAGTCCCGCCATCGATGAACACCACCAGACAACCTGTGAGGTGCTTGACGAACTGGGCGGCGGCGGCAAAACCCGAATCATGGTGTTTAACAAGATCGACGCCTTGACGGATGAGTTTCGCCTGGGCCAATTATCCCGGCGGTTTGAAAACGCCGTTTTCATTTCGGCGCGTGGTGGCGACGGCTTGGATCGGCTCCAGAACCGGCTGGCGGATGAATTAGGCCGGTTTCTTGATCTTACCCGCCTCACGGTTCCTGTGGCCCGTTACGATATTGTGGCCCTTCTACACCGTAGCAGTCAGGTTTTCGAAGAGATCATGGATGAGAGCGGTGACTATATCCATCTTAAAGCCGCGGTTCCCGCTCAGACCCTGAACGCGGTGAAAGAGTTTATCACAGACATGCCGCGCTCTTGAGGGAAGGTGTCCCGCGCCATACATCCCCTTGGGCGCGCTTTACAACCGCCACTTTTGTCAGGATGATCGCCATCCTTACTCCAGAACTTACTCCAGAACTTACTCCAGAACTTACTCCAGAACTTACTCCAGAACTTACTC
>JAVVEH010000037.1:27339-43567 GCA_032251435.1 Lentisphaeria bacterium
CAGAACGTTTTGCTTGACCCGCGTCCGCGGATTTCGAATGTCGGATTTTGGATCCGCGTGAAACCGCGTCAGTCATAGAGCCGCTCGACACTCACATAGACACCGGGAAATAATGTATCCAACTCCTCTGCCAAACCGCTGTCGCCTTGAAACGCGTCTTCCAAGCTGTCGTATGTGCTCATGGGAATATAGGCGGCGGCGGACGCGTCACCCGTCTCACGATTGAACAGCAAAAAAACTAAATTTTCCTCATCGTCCCGGGAAAAATCAAGCAAGAGTTCGTACCGGATGTGATCAACGGGATCATCCTCGCGGCTGTATAACTGATACTTGATATACTCCAGTAACCGGTCATCAAAACCAGCGGCGAACGCGGCGATTTTTTCAATAAAATTACGCCGGTGAAATGTCACCCGGCAATCCGGCCGGGTGTCCGCGTCCATGCCCGCGAAAATCTCGTCCGCCATCGTCCGCACCTGTTGTTCAACCTCCGGCCAGGCGCTGTGATCATCCAACGGCATCTGATAAATGAGCAGGCCACTGTCATCATCCCGGAAGACAAGCGGAATGGATACGGCGAAAACAGTCCCGCACGACGGGCAAACGCCTTGATTCACCTTGCCTTCGAAGAGTCGTTGGAAGTCTGGCGTTCCAGGTGTGATTGAATAGGTGAGCGTGACATCCACATCCGCCTGACAGGCCGGACAGGCCACACGGGCGCTGGTCTGATGTGTCGAGTTCATAAAATAAAACAATCGTTATGGAAACACGGCGCGAAAACGTCAGCCATCGGGTTATTTTCACGGTTTCCGGGATCACAGTGCTTTTTTCCGCCCTGGCGGGCCGATGCGAAAGCGTTGAATATAGCTGAAACCGCGAAACGCGCCACCCATGTTCTGAAAAGTCCGCATAAAAGAAAGCGTCCGATTCCGGTTGTTATGCCGGGTTTGGTGGATATATTGTCAGCCTGCCAGAATGCTGGCCTGATTCATTCATGCCCTCCAAGAGCGCATGAATTCATCACGTTTTCCCAACAGATTGGGAAAAAGCCGTGGTTTTCGCCGCTTGAATGGCAACCAAACGGGGCTTGGATGGATACGATGTTGGTGCCGGAACATTCGCTGGTTAAAACGGTCTGAATCCATGACTCACAGATCCTCCGCCAGCTAACCAAGAGGGATTTTCTCCTAGATGTTATCAGACAATGATACAATGAAGCTGTACATGCAGCACATCGCCCAGTATCCGTTGGTGACACCGGAAGATGAAGTTGAGTTGGCCGCTCAGATTAAGGCGGGCAGTGAGAAAGCGCGGATCAAACTCATCCGCAGCAACTTACGGCTGGTAGTGAAAATCGCCCATGATTTTAAGGGCTTGGGACTGCCGCTGCTTGACCTGATTTCAGAGGGCAACATCGGATTGATGCGGGCGGTTGAGAAATTTGATCCGTCAAAAGGGGCCAAACTCAGCAGTTACGCGGCTTGGTGGATCAAACAAAGCATGCGGCGGGCCTTGGCGAATCAATCCCGCACAATCCGCATCCCGGTCCAGTCCGCCACCAAAATCAGTAAAATTCAGAATGCCCGCACCCGCTTGCGTGAAGAGCTTGGACGTGAGCCCACAAACGCGGAAATCGCCGAGGCGGTGAACTTGACTGAACGCACAGTGTCCGGGCTGCGCTTGGGAAAAACCACGACCATTTCTCTGCACGACCCCATTCAACAAGGCGAGGAAGGCGAATTCCGCGATATTATTCCGGATGATTCGACCACATCACCGGATGAAATTGTCCAGGATGATGAGACCCTCCGCCATATGCTCGAACTGATTGACCGTTTGGAAGACCGGGAACAACGGATTCTTAAGCTGCGCTTCGGACTCGACCGCGAACGCCCGCACACGCTCGAAGAAGTCAGTTGTATCATTGGCAGGACCCGCGAACGCATCCGACAGATTCAAAATCAAGCGCTGGAAAAACTCCGGTTGATGCTCGAAGAAGAAGCCCCCGCGGATTTTTTGCCTTTGGACGATTGACCCTCCGTCACCCCCATCCCGCTTCTCCAGCGGGTTTTTTTTAGGTGTCGTGACACGGTTCAAGTTATATTTTCTGAGAAAACCAAGCTTGGTTTTAGCGGAAACTGTGTCGTTTACTATTGAACAGCCTCCCGTGTGAATAGCTGCCGACAATGAAACAGCGTATCGCCATTTGTGGCCGCAATCTTGACGAACTAAGGACCATGTTGGCCGGTTACCCGGTGACGGTGGTTGACACAAATCCTGATTTGGTTATTTCGCATGGCGGCGACGGCGCGTTGCTGGGAGCGGAGAGAGAATTCCCCGGCGTGCCCAAATTTCCACTACGGGACTTCGCCCATAATTATCCCTGTCCGGATCATGATCCTGAAGTGATGTTGTGTCAAGCCCTCACCGGACAGTTAAAACGATATGAAGTCACCAAGATACAAGCCAGCGTGAATGGAAAAACCGTCATTGGCCTGAACGACATCTGTCTTCACCGGCAAAACCTGGCCAGCGCGGTCCGCTTCCGGTTGTATCTGAATGACGAGATCTACGCCAATCAAGTGGTCGGCGACGGACTGGTCGCCGCCACGACCTTTGGCAGCACCGGCTATTACCGCAGCATCACCAACAGTATCTTCCAAACCGGTCTGGGGCTGGCGTTCAGCAACACGACCGACCCCATTGATCACATGGTCTTAAAAGAATCGTGTGTCATAAAACTGCGCATTCTCCGGGGGCCGGCCATATTAGTCGTTGACAACGATCCCCGGGAAATTCAGCTCCACGCCGATGACGAAGTCGTGTTGAAAAAAGCGGATTCAAAAGCGGTCATTTTCGGTCTGGACGTTCTTCGGTGCCGGGAATGCTTTCGCCTGAGACAAAAATTTTCCGAGCCGAACTAACGGAGAACAGTCGTGATGAGCATGGTTATTCAAACTCTCGCCGGTGTTGTTTTAGCCTATTTGATTGGCGCGGCGCCTTTCGCGCTCATGCTGGGGAAAATGAATGGCGTGGACATTCGCACCAAGGGCAGCGGCAACGTGGGGGCGACAAATCTGACCCGCAATGTCGGCAAAAGCTGGGGGGCCGCCTGTTTTATCCTGGACTTTTTGAAGGGCTTTTTGCCGACCCTGCTTTTTCCCCGGGCGTTCACCGAGGCGCACCCGGCTCTCGGCGTGCTTTGCGCGGTCGCCGCGGTGGCCGGACATGTGTATCCTGTTTATTTGCGCTTCAAGGGCGGCAAAGGCGTGTCCACCACATTAGGCGCCCTGCTGGCCTTGTCGGCCGTCCCCGTCCTCATCGCCATGGCGGTATGGGCCATTGTGTTCAAAACCAGCCGCTACGTCTCCGTGGCGAGTCTTTCCGCCGCCGCCGCCCTCCCGGCCGCGGCGTTGTTCTGCCGTGGTGACGCATGGACAAAATGGGCCTTTTTAGGCCTCGCGATACTGATCATTTACCGCCATCGAAGCAATATCACCGCGCTGAGAAACGGGACTGAAAACCGCTTTTCGAGAAAGAGACAATCGTGAAAACATCTGTGATAAGTGACGGTGCCTGGGGCACCGCCCTGGCCCTTACTCTGATTGACAACGGGCACGACGTGATCATGTGGGGACTGTTCCCCGATTATATCCGGACCATGCGGGAGACGCGGGAAAACAGCCGCTTTCTCCCGGGTGTCCCCCTTCCCCCGGCGCTCCAGTTCACCGCGGAACTCACCGACGCTGTCAGAGATGTCGATCTGGTGATTCTGGCGACACCGGCTCAGTATCTGCGCGGCACAATGGAAAAACTGGCCGCCGTCTCATTCAACCCGGAAACGATTTTATGCAATGTGGCCAAAGGCATTGAAGTTGACACCCTCAAACGTCCGGATGAGATCGTGTTTGAGTTTTTACCAGCCCCGCGTTACGCCTGTTTATGCGGTCCCAGTCACGCCGAGGAAGTGGCGCGGCGCGTGCCCACCGCCGTCGTCGCCGCCTCCGCGTGTGATGATGTCGCCCGGGCGGTGCAACAGGCTTTCACCAATGACACCTTTTTCCGCGTGTACACGTCCCCGGATGTTATCGGCGTGGAACTGGGAGGGGCCTTGAAAAATATTTTCGCGGTCGCCGCGGGTATTTGTGACGGCATGCGGCTTGGGGACAATTCAAAAGCCGCGTTGATGACCCGGGGCATTGTTGAAATGGGGCGGTTGGGTGAGGCGTTGGGAGGATGTCAGGAAACGTTTTCCGGGCTGAGCGGGGTGGGCGACTTGATTGTCACATGCATGAGTCAGCACAGCCGCAACCGGCACGTGGGAGAGGAACTGGGCAAGGGCCGGGCGTTGGCGGATATCCAAAAAGAGATGAACATGGTTGTCGCTGAAGGAGTCAAAACAACCTTGAGCGCCTACAGCCTGGCCAGACGGGCGGGGGTGAACACACCGATTATTGACGAAATTCACGCGGTGCTGTATGGCGGAAAAGATCCCCGCCAAGCGGTTCGGGATCTGATGACCCGGGACCCCAAACCCGAGGGTCTAGGGTAAAGCCGGTCCACAGTGACCCCACAGGGTGACGGAATCTGAAGAAGATTTTCCCCGGTCAGACGGGGGTGTCATCCAACAGCTTGGCCGTCACCCGGAAAAGTAACTGGCGCAAAGGCAGGCGGTCGATATCTTCACAGATCGATAAAGCCTCGCGGTTTAAATGGGCCAAACGGTCCCGGGCCCATTCTTGAATGGCGTCTTCACGAATGACCTGCCTCAGCTTTTTCCCCGCAGCCTCTCCGGAGTCGGCATGAATCTCCCGCCAGCGAGCCACCAGCAGTGAGGTGGTTAAACTCCGTCGTGACACCCGGGCGGTCAGCAGGGAATCGCCCAGGTCATCTTTTATTTGATAGGCGATGCCGGCCACCCGGCTGAAGCGCCGCAAACAGGCCAGTGTCTCCTCCTCAGCATCCGCCAAGACCGCGCCGATCACTAAAGCCGCTTCAAACGCGGGAGATGTCTTCAAGGCGAACAAGTCTTCCAACTCAGCCGTCGCGGGAACCGAGGACCTGGCCAACACATCAAATTCTCTCCCCTGCCCCAGGCACAACCGGCGGTGGCAGTCAGCCAGCTCGCCGAGGATTTTGATTCGCTTAGCCGCGGGCAGACCGCATTCCGCGGCCAGACGATAGCCCTCGCCGATTAAAAAATCGCCCACATTCAGCGCGGTTGCGACACCCGCTTCCACATGCAGGCACGCGCGCCCGCCGCGTTCCACATCCTCATCCTCGATATCATCATGAATCAGTGAGGCTTTGTGAAAACATTCGATCGCCACCCCCAAGCGCTGACTATCAGCGCCCGGGCGACTTTCGTGATCAGCCATGGCCCGTTCACAGGCGGCCATGAGAAATGGTCGCCAGCGTTTTCCCTGGGCGCTCACCCACTGGGTGGCGAGCCGCTCCGTGGGTTCACCGGTCTGATTCAAAAAGCCGCTCAACAGGTCATAGTCAAACCACGATGTGACCTCATGCCGCAACTCCCGCATAGCGGCCAGGCCGAAAGGCGGCGCCGGCGCCACTGGTTTCCCCGACGGATCCGCGGTCAGGATTTCCCGTAACCAGACCGTGTCCAATTCAGTGGTGTCGCACCCCCCCCTCAGCAATGGCACAGCCAGCCCCGGCAGCGCTTTATCCAGCATCCGCTCGAACGTTTTACCCAGCGACTCCAGGCATCCGACCCCGATCACGGCTTCAAACACCCCCCGCTCAATCGCGTCCTCCACCATGGCCGTCGCTTCAGAAATCAATACCGTGTAGCCCAGCTTCTCGGCCTGTGTTTGCGCCTCCGCCAACTCACACGCCCGGCAATCAGCGCAGACAAACCCGTAATCATCATACTCACCCTCACAGCGGTCTTTTTTTCTCACACAATGAGGCAGAAGAAACAGGCAATCACGGGGAGACAGACGGTTGATCACAGGTTGCCAAAGCGCGTTGTTGACAGCGATCATCGCATACGCCAGCCAGCTTTTGTCAAATTGACAGGTGGACAACACCTCAAGGGCGCTCTGTTCCAACGAGCCGATGGACAGCGGGGGTGTCAGCCCGCCGAGGACCACCTGTTTTTCCGCCGCGGAACGAATCCGCTTCCGGATCTCATCGGTCGGAGGAATGCCAAAGTCATACAAACTGGTCGCGTCTGTTTCAGCCATAAGCCCCAAATCCAAAAAACCAATGCTTCTTGACGAATCTAAACCAAAAACTTTTTTCCGGAATCTCCTCACCGGGACAATGATGACTGGGGCACACCGTCAAGCGGCTGAGCTCGTCCCGGCCTGTGCCCCGCCCGGTCGAATCCGTCACGTCATCGGTGATCAGTTTTTCCAACGCCGCGGGATCATCCATCAAAACACACCCCCGCGTGACATCCGGAATGCCCTCCCGAAAGCGGTTAAGAAAAGCTGACGTCGTCAACACGTCGGCATAATCGCCGTCATTCACATTCCGATCAGAAAATTGAATGGGCGGACAGGGTTCGACATCGCCGCCGGGACCGACATGGGGCGCCAGACCCAGTACGGCCGGGCACATGGCTCTGCCCAAGTGATCCCAATACGAATCCACAATCAGCAGCGGCGCTTTGGTCCGCTGGTCCACAATAAACCGCCGCAACGCTAGAATTTGGTCCCGTGTCAAGGCCAATTCCGGGCATGGCCGGGGGCCGACGGGCCGGTAAATGTAGTACCACAGGTAATGCGCGCCGGTTTCCCGGGCCCGCTGTAAAAAATCTTCCGTGGCCAGCGTGTCGATATTTGACTGACACACGCTTGTCGCCACCCCCGTCACCAGCCCCGCCTTGTTGCAAATCCGCACCGCCTCCAGTCCGCGACGCGTCACATCATCACCGCCCCGGCGCTGGTCCCCGACCTCCTCATCCCCCTCAATACTGATTAACGGTGTCACGTTACCCGCTTCCCGCAAGGCCGCGGCGACGGTCTCGTCCAATAGCAAGCCGTTGGTGAAAAGCTGAAAATAGCAGTCTGGAAATTCTTTAAACAGCTCGACAAGCCCGGCGTAAAGCAAGGGCTCCCCGCCGAGAATGCCAAAAAAGTGAACCCCCCGGTCACGACAGGTCGCCACCAACCCGCGTAAGGTGTCCAGCGGAATCGCACGGGCCGGTCGGCACGGAGTCACCCAGCACCCTTGACACCGCAAATTACACTGATCCGTGACTGAGATAAATAAAAACGCCGGGAAATACTCCCCGCGTTTGAGACGCTTCTCAAAACGCCGGACACCCAAAAAGCCCTTGACACCAAAGTTCCAGACAAACTTCCATAATGGCCGTTTACCCGTCTCGCGAAAAAGCGTCCAGCCGAGTCGAAACATGTCAGCGCCCCGGCCCGAGTTTCTTTTCAAACCGCTGACTGAACAATGTTTTCCGCGCCGCCTTGCGCATGCTCAGGATACTCGGCCCCGGTTTTTCACCGTCTCCGCTCAAAAGCGGTTCGCCGTTGATGGGCGCGTTCGGAAACTTGGGAAACACAATGGCGTTCACCGGACACACCCGGGCGCAAGCCGGACAGTTGTTCTTGCATGCGCGCGGATGCTCAACGACGACATGCTCGTGATCTTGGCTGTACACCCCGAACAAGCAAAAGTCAAAACATTTTCCGCAATTCACACATGCTTCCCGGTCAATAACCGGAAACCAGGGGATCCACTCCCCCGTCGCGTTCACCCATTGGACCGACGCTGTCGCCGCTGGGGCTGACATCAGCAGCCCCCGCAATGTGTCCGCGCAGTGCTCATCCCGTAAACTGAGAAAATGGCACACCGGCCAGGCGCCGGACCGTTTCCCCCAGTTCAGCAAACTTTTTACCGCGCGCTCCGCGCAGGCGATAATAATCATCACATCATCCCCGGTCACCGGTTTAGAGAAGGCGGCCGTAAGCGGATCCGGGCCGTCTCCACGACGGCTGTTCTCCACGGCGCCGCACAAATCATCCACATGCGTGACCGCCGCGTGTGTTTCCGCCAGAACCGCCTTGACCGCCTTGAGCTGATCGGCGGGCATGGCCTCGCTGATCGAACACTCACACAGTAAAACAGATGTTGTCGGCAGGTTATTCATGTCACAAAGCCTCTGATAAAGCGGGAATCATCATCCCCGTCCCCCGGGCGGCGGCGTTATCAGTCCATCCGGCGCGTATCCGCGCGCGGCCAGTCCAAACCACGTTTCTGACCCGCGCGGCCCATGCGGATCCGCCATCAAAAACACGCCCATCACAGATCACCCAGTTCGCCGGCTATTTTTCGAAACAACCGCTCAAATTCGGTCGGCCCGTATTTCAGCAACCGGGATCCCCGGGCGATTTTTCCCAGGCTGATGCCCAGATGTTTGGCGATATCCCGTTGGGTGACTCCCGTTTCCAGCATCACCAGTAACTGCCAGCGAGTCATCGCCTCTTCCAGCTCATGCGGCGTTAACAAGCCCTCAAGCAGAATGTTCAATTCCGCGTCATCATCAACCCGGGAAATAATTTGACTTAATTTTTCAACACATGATGGACGCATAATCACACCGCGATGGGGTTATAAAATCACTTGGCGAATATACAATGACACGGGCGCTTGTCCACCCCCCGCCTTGATACAGGTGGTAAAGACAACCGGATTCACACCCGGGTGAAGGCTTCACCCAGCGCATGAATGGCGACCAACGCTTCGGTTTTACCGTGCGGGCGTTTCTCACCCGCCCGCCACAACTCGGGACACAGGGCGAAAAAACGGTCCGCCACGGTTTCCCCGCGCGCCTGATCAGCCCCGCGGGTGTGCCGCCAGAGTTCAGCGCAATATAAAATCGCCGCCCCGTAGTTTTCATCGTCAAAAGCCGTTTCGATTTTTTTTAACAGGGACCGCGTCGGCACATCGCCGCCCGCCGTTTTTTTCGCTTTTTTGCGCAGCCGGTTAAGCAGCATGTCAACACCTTCCCCCCGCGCGGCCTCCTCCTGACTCAGCAGCGCGTAGAAGCGCTCCGGATGGCCCGTCAACCGGGCCAGCAAGAGCGCCCGCCGTTGACTTCCCCCGGCCCCCTGAGCGTCACGTAAAAATCGCGTCAACGCGTCAACCGCGGGCGTGTAATGCAACCGGGACAGGGCTTCCGCGTAAGCGAAAGCCAGTTTAGGATCACGCTCCGCGATGAACAACGCCAGCAATTCCGGCGCGACATGGCGATGACCAGCCTCCCCCAGGGTCCGCGAGACGGCCATTTTCATGGATTTTTCCCCCTCACGCAGACGCCTGAGCAACGGAGGCACGATCCGCGGATCCCGCGTTTTCCGCAAGGTCTTGATGATCGCGTGTTCTAAATCAGTTTCCGGATCATCCATTTTCTCAATGAGAGCATCCACCGCCTCCGGCGTGCCGATGCGTCCCAAGGCGTCCACAACCGCTTCCCGAACTTCCGCCCGGGCGTCATCCAACTGGGACATCAACACCCCCGTCACTTCCGATGTTCGATATTTACCAAAATTCCGAACCGCCTTCGCCCGCGTTTTGGGAGAAGACGTGTCCATGGCCAGCATGTTTTGCAAGGTGGACATCGCCCGCAAGGGATTCCCGACCAAACGCCGCAGCGACATTTCCCGGACATCGCGTTTGCTTATTTTGACAAACAACGGCAAGGCGGCGAGCCAAACCGTCAGACTGTGAAAAAGAACCATGACGTGGATGTAACTGAAAGGCAGGCCTCCAGGCAGGGTCATGGTCACCGGATGGCTGCCGAACCAATCCATTACACGGCCGCCGCACAGCGGCCCGGCCGCGCCCATCGCTCCGACCACGCTCCAGTGAATCGCCATCGCCAGCGTGCGCCCCTGCTTGGGCGCGATGGTGCCGGCTAAATTAAACTGGCATAACCCCACTCCGGAATAAAAGGCTCCCGCCGCCAATGAGCTGAAAAAGATGATAAACACCGGCTGCGGACACGTGAGACTCCCGGTGATCCACGGCAACGTGAGGCTTGAGTCGTTTAGGATAAACCAGGATATGCCCGTCAAGGGCGCCACCGTCATCATCACCGCCCCGAAAGTCCGGCAGCCGATTCTGTCCATGAGCCGCCCCCAGAACGCCCCGGCGACAGCGGTCCCGATTCCCGCCGCGACGGAAATGGCGGTGAGCGCCCCGTAGCCCACCTCAAATTGGCGCTTCAAATAGACCATGCCGAACGAGCTCACGCTGCCGACCGAGAAAGCCCACATCCCCATCGACAAGGTCAACCACAAAAAATCCTTCTCCCGCAACGACGCGCCCAGGCGTTCCCGAAGGTTCTCCCCCGGCGCGTGTTTCTCCGGCCGCGGTTCAGGAACGAAACAGTGGACAATGATGTCGGCGGCGCCGAACACCGCGGCCAAGCTGAAGGCGATGGCGAACCCGGTGAATGATCCGCCCGGTTCGCCGGGGGCCGGAAACCGTTCCAACAGCCACCCCGCGAACCCGGTGCTGATCAAAAACGCCACCATGACCACCCCCTGCCGACGTCCCCAGAACCGGCCTTTGACCGGGTCCGGAATCAAATCAGCCATCCAGCTCATCCACGCTGCCGAGACTGTTTGCAGCAATATCGAACTGACACCGATGACAGCGAGCATCACCGGCGCCGCCAAGGCCATGTTATGCTTAAACAGAAAGGGTAAAACAGGGGGAATAAACCACATCAGCCGATGCGCCATCGTGACGACAGCCCAGACTTTTTTCCGCTCCCTCAACCGTTCCAGCAACAGCGCCGCCGGAATTTGCACAATCATCGCCAACTGCTGAACCGTCACCACCGCGCCGATCAGGACCCCGGACACCCCCAGCGCCTCCATAAACATGGTCGTCGGAACGCCAAAAGCCACGGCGAACCATAACATGCCCAAAGCGCTGGATGTCACGCTGGCCCGCATCGCGGTCCGCAAGCGTTTTTGCGTGATCCGCCCGCCGGCGGTGTCAATGTCGACAGAAGGCAAGGTGTTAAAATGGTCAGGCATGGCGTGTTTTTTTTCGGATGCGTTTGGATTGCGGCGCTTGAAGTTTATATTAGGGACTTGGAACGCGCGTGTAGCTCAGTTGGCAGAGCAGCTGACTCTTAATCAGCGGGTCACAGGTTCGAGCCCTGTCACGCGTACCAGTCACATTCAAACCCGTCGCTGTGAGATACCATAGCGGCGGGTTTTTTGTTTTTAAAAGAAGATGTCCACCAACTCACTGACCGGCGTATCGGGACGCAGCCAGGCGCGGCCGCTGATGTCCACAGCGGTGACGACACCTTTTTTCGCGGAAAACCGCCAGGCTGGCTTTCCCGTTGGCTTCACCGTGGCGGTGAAGGGCGGGGTCCGGCCGAAGATCCATTCCGGGGTCAGGCGATCGCGCATCAGCGCTCGAACCGCTTCCGGCAGCTCATCCGGACAGGTGTTCATCGGACGATCCTGAGCATCATCACCCAGGATATCCATCAGGGCTTGTTTAAAATCGGCGACGGAAAAATCAGGCGCTTGATCCCGGATATTGGCGACGGCCGCGCGGACGGACGGGATCGCCCGTGTCTCAATCTCCACATACCCCGGGCGCCGCAAGGCGTGCCGCAACCGGTCTAAATCCGCATCCACCAGCAGGGTGCCGTGGTGCAGAGCGGTCCGCGAACTGAGCATATACGCGGTGCCTGATATTTTCTTGCCCGCCAGCATAATGTCATGCCGGGCATTTTGCTCCGCCGGCACGCCGGCGGCCCGTAACGCCTGGCAGATGATCCCGACATATTTTTCCGGGCAGTAATCTTCACGCGGAAGAATAAACGCGTAATTCACATTGCCGGGATCGTGATAAACCGTCCCCCCCCCGGACATGCGGCGGACGAACGGGACACCCCGCTCCCGCAAGGCTCCCGGATCACATTCACACCAGGGATTTTGATTGCGGCCAATCACCACCGCCGCCGTGTTCCGGTACAACAGGAGCCGCCGGACACCGTCGGCACGCGCCCGGGTCAACCATTCCTCCATGGCCAAATTGGCGAACGGGTTTGTATCCGAGAAGTCGCTAACCGTAAACATACGATCCCCTGGAGCCGCTATGGTGTGACGCTGTTCGACTGGACTCAGGCGGACGGAGCTTCTTTGGTGAAACGACATTTCGGATACCCGGAACATCCCAGGAAAGGTCCGCGCTTGCTGTTTCGAAGGACCAATTGTTTGCCGCACTCCGGACAGGTCTCCTCAACCAACGCCGCCTTGCCGCCACCACTTTTCTCAGGCCCGGACTGGCCGCCGGCGGGCAGGTTGAATTTAGCCTGCAATTCAGCGTAATCCGGCAATTGCCCGTGATAGCGCGAAAGCAGCTTTTTCACCGCCCCCACCTGCCGGTCAGACAACGTTTTTTTGCGGGCGAACTGGTTGATCACAGATTTGGCGAAATCCTGATCATCATAGGTCCGGCGGCCGACCTTCCGGGGGGGATTCCACTCCTGGATCCGGTCGAACACCGCCAACAGTTCGGCTGTTTCCGCCGCGGCCGCCTCATCCACAGGTTCCGCTTCGGCATCCAGCGTGTGTTTCGCCGCCACTTCGGCGAAGTTTTCCGCTTGGCCCCGATATTTCAAAAACAACTTCACCAGCGCCTGTTCCTGACGGTCCGTCAGCGGTTTATCGTCATCGATACGGCTTTTCAATGAGGTGAAGAATTTTTTATCGTCATACACGCGGTTGCCGCGTTTTTCCGGTTCAGCCCAATCCACATGCCGCAACGCGGCGGTCAACTCAACCGCCAATGCCGACGGCGGCGCCTCGTCCCGTTTTTCACGCTGCTTAGCCGCTTCTTTTTTCTTTTTGCCATCCAGAAGCGCGGTGGCGAACTCATCCTGCAAGCCCAGGCTGTCAACCATCTCGGGAAGGCGGGGCAATTTATCCGCGTATTTCGCCGCCAGTCCCAGCACGGCGACCCATTGACGATCCGTTAATTTTTGGCCACTGTCCAGGCGATCAGAAATGGACGCTTTGAATTTTCCGTCATCATACGTGGTCCGCCCCCGTTTCTCCGGTGGATTCCAGTCAAAATCATCTGGAAAAACCGTTAAGAATCTTTGGCAGACATCCGGTTTGGGCGCGTGGATCAAGTCCACATCCACAACCCATTGGCGGAAATTCTCGTAGAACTCCTCCAGCATCCCGCGCAGGTCCATCCGCCCCTCTTCAATCTCATCGAGTTTTTCTTCCATGCTGGCGGTGAAACCGATGTCAAACAAGTTCGGCATGCTGCCGACCAGATAGTCATTCACCGCGCAACCCAGCTCCGAGGGCACCAAGGCGCCTTTTGCTTTGCTGACATAATCCCGGCTCTGAACCGTGTGGATAATACTGGCGTATGTGGAAGGACGGCCGACACCGTTCTGTTCCAGCGCCCGGACCAGAGCCGCTTCAGAATACCGCCGCGGGGGTTCGGTGAATTTTTGCTCTTTGTCAAGCGTTTCCAGCGCGCAGGCCACACCCGTTTTGACATCCGGCAGAGCGTTCGCGTCATCCTGTGACGCTTCATCCTCTTCCTGCTGCCCCGTGCCGTAAACCCGGGTGTAACCGGGAAAAACGGTCTTCGTCGCCGTCGCCCGAAACAGGTACTCATGGGTCAGCGCGGGGGCGGTATCTCCCGGCAGCGCCGCCACATCGACAGTATGTTCTTTTAATTGAGCGGGTGTCATCTGACTGGCCACAAAGCGGTTCCAAATCAACGTGTACAATTTGAGCTGGCGGGCGTCTAAATAGGGCGCCATGTCTTTGGGCGACCGGTTGACATCCGTGGGCCGGATGGCCTCATGCGCGGCCTGCGCGCCTTTGCCCGAACGGTATGTGTTGGGTTTGGCGGGCACATAGTCGGCGCCGTATGTTTCACTCACGTAGCGCCGCGCCGATTCCTGGGCCTCCTTGGCGATCGCCACGGAGTCGGTACGCATGTAGGTGATCAACCCCACCGCTCCCTCGGCGCCAATATCCACGCCTTCATAAAGCTGTTGAGCCACCTGCATGGTCTGACGCGTGGAGAAGCGCAAACGCCCCCCCGCCGCCTGTTGCAAGGTGCTGGTGATAAACGGGGGAGACGGCCGCTGTTTCTTGGGCCGCGTGTTGGTGGCGACAACCTTGAAGGCCGCCCGCTCCAATTCCCGGGTCAAAGCCACCGCGGTCTCCGCGTCACCAATCTGAGGCTTCTCCCCGTCCAGCTTAAACAACCGGGTGGCGAAGACCTGGGGCGGCATCTCCGGCAAAAAGGTGGCGGTTAAATTCCAATATTCCTCGGGGGTGAACGCGAGAATCTCCCGTTCCCGCTCGACAATCAGTCGAAGCGCCACTGACTGCACGCGGCCGGCGCTGGTGCCCCGCTTGATATTTTTCCACAGCAAGGGGCTGACCTTATAGCCCACCAGGCGGTCAAGAATCCGACGGGCCTGCTGCGCGTCCACCCGGGGCATGTCCACAGCCGCCGATTGCTCAAAGGCGTGTTGAATCGCGCTTCGGGTGATCTCATGGAAAGCCACCCGGTGGAACGTGCCCTTGGATTTTTTCTTCAGCACTTCCTGAAGATGCCAGGCGATCGCCTCCCCTTCTCTGTCCGGGTCAGTCGCCAGATAAATATCCGTGGCGTCGGCCGCGGCCTTGCTCAACTGAGCGATGATTTTTTTCCCACCCGGGGTGATGGTGTAGGTGGGTTCGAACCCGTGGGCGATATCCACGCCAAAGTCATGGCCGGGCAAATCCCGCACATGCCCCATGCTGGCCATGACATGGACATCCTTTCCGAGAAACCGGGCGATGGTCCGCGCTTTGGTGGGTGATTCGACAATAACTAGTTTTTTAGGCATAAGTCCCGTTCACTGCAAAAAAATTCATGATTTGACCACACGGCGCCCCGGCAACTGCCGCACATGACGCTTCATTTCCAACATCAAGAGAGCGGACAGCACCTCCGGGGCGGAAAGACCCGATTCATTCACCAGCGTGTCCACCCCGATGTCCTCTTCGCCGATCAAGGAGAGTAGTTTGACCTCATGTGGCGATAAAGTCAAGTCCCCCGGGGCGGCTTTTTCCAAACCGCCGCCAGGTAATATATCCCTCTTTTCGCTTGTCAGCCCCGGAAGAAAAGAAAACTCTTCCAGAACATCCTGAAAATTCTCCACCAATTTAGCCATGCCCCCCTTAATCAGCCCATGGCATCCCCGGGATTGCGGCGAGTCAGCCGGGCCGGGAACAGCGAAAACCAGCCGGTTTTGATCCAGCGCCTGATTGGCGGTGATAATCGAGCCGCTGTGAAAGCCGGCCTCCACCACGATGGTGCCCAGTGTCAACCCGGAGATAATCCGGTTCCGCATGGGAAACGTCCGTTTGCTCGGCGGAAAACGCATGGGAAATTCGGAAATCAACGCCCCCGAATCCACGATCCGCCGGGCCAAATCCATATTTTCCTGGGGATACATATGCGCCAGACCGCTGCCCACGACGGCCACCGTTTCGCCCCCCGCGTCCAAGGCCCCCTTGTGGACGATGGTGTCGATCCCCCGGGCTAAACCGGAGTACACAACCCAACCCGCCAAAGCGGCTGACCGGGATAGATGATCCGCCATTTTCATCCCGTAGCGGGTGGTTTGACGGGAACCGACCATGGCGATGGATGAGCGTGACCGGCACAGGACTCCGGGATCGCCCCGGACATACAGGCAGAGGGGCGGATCATGAATCTCTTTCAATAACGCCGGATACGCCGCGTCCGCCAAGGTGATGATGTCCACGCCTGCCCGCGCCGCCAGCTCACACTCTTTTTCGGCGAAATCCGGCTCCCGCTCATGAATCGCCCGGGCGACTTTGGCACCGATACCATGCACCCTCGCCAGCGCCTCGGGCGAAGCCGCCAACACCCGCTCCGCCGTGCCGAAAACATCCAGCAAGGCTTTCACGCGCACCGGCCCGATGTCCGTCACCCCGTTTAAAGCGATGTACGCCAGTTGTTCAGTCATTGTCAACCTCATGAAGAAATGGCCGGACCGTAAAACTAATGACAATTATAAGCATAAAATACTTAATGTCAAATTGGCCGCTTCACTACTGGCTGGCAAACTTTGGCCTGGTCGTTTATGTCCAAAACAACGTTGGCGCGACCGATATCTCGAAGTATACTTACACCAACGAGCCACACTGTGGCTTTTTTTACGGGA
>JAVVEH010000038.1:0-42750 GCA_032251435.1 Lentisphaeria bacterium
ACCGTGCTCGGGGAGCTATTTTTGCTTAAAGTGTGCGTTTTATCCGATTTTCAGGGGTATAACCGATGGTGTCATCAAAGCTTTTCTGACGGAAGAAATCCTGCTCTTTGCAGACGTAAGGACCCATGATTCGACGCGATTCGCGTTTGCCCGGGAGATAACCGATCCAATTAATGTCCTGGTTGGCAACACCAGCGAATTTTCCGCTGTTCTTGATGTAGTCCCAGACACCATATACCAGTGCATGGAGATGGTCTATGACCTGTCCGTCATCTTTAATACTGTCCACGTCCCCGCCGTATTCCATCCACCAGAACCCATAAAAGTGCCCATCCGGAAAGCGCCCGATACCGCGCCCGACATTGTGCTCCGGGTCGATGATGGTTGGAAGGTCATTGACCTTGATGGCCCATTTGGGAGGGGTGAACTTGACTTCATGCTTGCAGTCCACTGAGGTGAAGAGGAGCGTTGCTCCCATAGTTTTGCGGTCAGCAACGTCCTGAGCAAGGGTTTCACCAAATTCATCCTTTGCTTCCCGTCCCACCCGGTATGAGGCACCCGAGAGATAAGCGAGCACGCCATCGCCACTGCAATCCACAAACATTTTCGCACGAAAATGAATGATCTTCTCAGACCGAAGTTGCACACCCGTCACTTGGGTGATGGTAGTATCCTCCCTCTGGCAGTCGAAAACGGACGTATTCAGGTAGAGGGTGATATTTTCCTCTTCCTGCACCTTTTCATAGTAGCTCTCATCATAGTGGAACCAGCGCCATTTCCCGGCGGAGCCGGCCTTGCGGAAAAGGGTATTGTCGATCTCCTCCCAGATTCCAGTTTCCTTGGCATGCCGATTCCACGGTGGATTGGAGGCGCCACCAGGCCCCACTCTCACCTCACTGGAGGCGCTGCCCCCGAGGATGGGACGATCCGTGACAAGGGCGACCTTTGACCCGAGCCGCGCCGCCTGGATGGCTGCACACAGCCCTGCGGGACCGGCCCCTACGACCACCACATCGTAGTCACAGGAGAATTCTTCGAAGTGGCGCGTATCCGCGCTGTATGCCGCGTTAATCATGGTTGGGTTTCCAGTGGTTTGTCATGATGGGTATTTCCTTTTCGCCACTCTTGTAACGCTTCATCCCTTCACGCCTCCGCCGAGGTGGATACCGCGGATGAGTTGTTTCTGCATGACAATGAATAGAATGATCAATGGGATGATACAGACTACTGTCCCCGCCATGAGCAGTTGGGTTACCGGCCCATACCCGCTACTGAACGACAGCAGGCCAACAGGCACGGTCCGTAGATTTTCGTCTTTGATCATGACCAGGGGCCACATGAGATTGCGGTAGTTCCCCAGGAACGTGAAGATGGCCAGGGTGATCAGTCCGGGCTTGGTCAGGGGCAGAATCACATCCAGATAGATCTGCAGCCAACTGGCGCCATCAATCTCGGCTGCCTCGTCATAGCTCTGGGGAATGCCAAGCATGAACTGACGCAGCATGAAGGTGCCGAATGCGGAGAACGCGGCGGGAATGATCAGCCCGGCATAGGTGTCGACCAACCCGAGCGAGACCATGATCTGGTAATTGGGAATGGTCAGCACCAGGCCGGGAATCATCATGGTCGCGAGATAGAGAAGAAAGACCTTGTCCCGGCCTTTCCATTGAATCCGGCTGAAGGCAAAGGCGGCTAAAGAACTGGTGATCGTCTGCAATGTGGTCACCCATGACGCAACAAATACGCTGTTGAAGATGCATTTCAGCAGGTTCACGTTGATCCTATCCCCGCCAAGACTTGTCGGTTTCAACCCCAGGACTATCAGAAAATTATCGGGCTTGAATGCGTGTGGCAGGAAATGCGGCAGTTGAGCCTCGGCCTCCGGTTTGAAGGCCGTACAGACCATCCAGATGAACGGAATGAACATTAAGCCGGCCAGAACGGTGATGCAAAAGAACTTCAACACCCCGATGAAGGCACGATATTCAGCGGATCTTGCAATATCTCGAAACGACATGAATGGACGACTCATGTTGCACTTTCGACTTTCTTGTTGCCGTATTTCCAGTTGATCAGGGTGCAGATGAAGACGATGGCAAAGAGCACCCAGGCGATGGCGGAAGCCGCCCCGAACTCAAGCTCTTCAAAGCCGGTGGTGTAGATGTCGTAGGCGAGCGTGGTGGTGGTCTCGGCCGGGCCACCGCCCGTCATAATCTTGGCCTGCATGAATCCGCCCTGCAACCCGCCGATGACGGCCATGATGGCAATGAAGAAGGTGGTCGGGGCCACACTGGGTACAGTGATGTGCCAGAACTTGCTCAAAGCCCCCGCCCCGTCGATATCCGCAGCTTCGTACAGGGAGTTGGGAATACCGGAGATGGCGGCGATATAGAGGATCATATTGTTGCCGCCCACTCCCATCCAGATGCCCATGATCATGATCGCTTCCCGAGCCCCCAGGCCGAAACCGCCATTGGCGAACAACTCCGGCAACGGTAGAAAGCCCAGGAGGTTCTTCGTCGAACTCAGCCAGGTGGGCAAGGCGGCGCCGGCAGGAAGGAAGGAGGAAATAATGGTGTTGGCCAGCCCGCCATCGGATTTGTAGATCGCGGTCCACAGAATGACTGTAGCCACGCCCGAGGCAAAGCTGGGAATGTAAAACATGGTGCGATAGGTCACACTGCCAAAGAGGATGCCGAAGAATCCGCCGATATAGGCAATGGCGCAGAGCAGAGCGGCATCTGTTTTACCCATGAGTATCAGGAAGCCGACGGTGAAGATTCCAAGCGCTGCAAAGCTCGCGGCTAGCTTCCAGCGTTTGCCGGAATGCTTGATGCGCATGCTGCCGGCCAAAGCATTGGCAAGGAGGAGACTGCCTATAACACCTACGGGGATCGCCAGCATAAAGAACACGGTGTTGTAAAGATAAAACCAGAAAGTGCCGCTACTGAATATATCCGTGTAATTGCGCGGCCCGACCCATTCCAGGGGCCGACCGGCTTTCAGAGTCCAGTTCGTGAAACTCATGTAGAGGCTCAGCAGTACCGGAAAAGCGGTGAAAATCAGAAAACCGAGGAAGTTAGGCAGCAAAAACGCCATGGCCACAAGAAAGTTGCGTCGCTCCCGGCGCCCGTTCCATAAAGAAAGTTTGCCCATGATCATTTATCGTCCCCCCGAATGGGTTCCGCGCCTTCAGCCAGAAGGAGCCTATAGATCTTCTTTTTGGTGAGGTCCCGCTGTATCTCCCTCGCTATGGACTGGTCCAGTTCCGCCGAATAGCGTTGACACATCCTTTCAATCTCCGCATCGGTCAGCGGTTGCGCTTCCAGCCGCTGGCGGACCTGATCAACCGTGCGGGTGATGACGGCACTGCCCACGAGCAGACTTGAATGGGCGATGCGGCCATATTTGACCGCCTCTAATGACATGCGATGGATCTCGGTTTCGCCAGGATAAGCATCCGAGACGAACCGGTCCAGTTCATGGAATCTGGCAGGCCCGGGCTTGGCATCGGCACCCTCATTGATCATATCGGCATAGGGTTCAGAAGCCAGGTACTGCATAAAGCGGAAAGCCGCTTCCTGATTCTTGGTCTTGGCGTTCACACATACCTGCCGGGCCCCAGTCATCGAGACGTTTACGCCGTGAATATCCCTGGGCATCAGGCAGGCGCCATACGCCATTACGACGGGTGCTTCGTCTGCCCTGTCAGGATGGGCTTCGAGGAATTTTTTGCGCTGTGATGTCTGATAGTCATGGTAGCGTCTGAGACCGATTAGCATCCATCGCGCTCCGCCAATCATCGCGACCCTTCCCTGAGCCATCAGCGCCGGGCCGCTGCTGCCTTCCCAGCCACCCTGACTGGTCATATTGCTGCGGTCATCCCGAGTCGGACATACTTTGTGGCGAAAGTACAGCTTGTGGTACTCGGTGGCGGCTTTGATAAAGGCCTCGGAAGCCACGAGTGAGCGGGTGCCGTCTTCATTGATCACATCGGTGTCGTAGATCTGCAGCAATTCCTTGAAGACATTGCCGTCGAAGCCGAAGATGGCGGGAGCATCGCCCTCCTTAATAGTGACGCGTTTGGTGACCTCGACAAATTGCTCCCAGGTCATATCTGAGTTGGGATATGGGACCCCATATCGGTCAAAGATCGTCTTGTTGAAGATGACAAAGCTGTTGGCATTGTTCGCGGGATAACCGAACTGGCCGCGCTTCAGGGTGTTCGTTTCGGCGTCATACACCCTGACATAACAGAGCCTCTGCACCTGTTCCGGTAAGGTCGCATAGCTGAACCCATACTTGGGCGCCACCTCGGTAAGGTCCATCAGGACACCGGCATCCAGATAGAGTCCCATGGTGCGGTCAAAGGTGACCTGCCCGATTAAATCAGGACCCATCCCGGCGGATGACTGGACGATCACCTTCATGGTCCCCGAGTTGTCGGGGTCGAGTTTTAGGGAGAGATCCGGATTAAGGTCGTTAAAGAGTTCAACCTGGCGAATCCGCATCGGATTGGGATCAGACACCCATACCAAACGCGTCTTCCCGCCCGCGTCATCGTCCGTTCTCCATAGCCATGCCACCACGGACATGCCCAGAAGAACACCCGATACCACCATAAACAGCTTCCGCATGGTCATGATACGTCAACGCCTCTTTTCAGTCTTTTCAGCACGCATTTCCGCTCCGAGTCAATGGTCACGCGGAGCGAGTGCGCCTCGTACCCAAAGGGCACTGCCGCTCCATTGATAGAAATCGATACCGGGGGCTCATTGCACCAGGCCAAAAACGTGCCGCCTCCCATAAGGACAACGCTATCGGCAGTCGCTTCCACGACAGTGCCGCCCGGGTTGTAAAGGTTGACCAAACCAATCGGGGCCCAGTCGTCTCGGATCGGCACCACCGTCAGAATTCGGAGAATGGTTCCGGCTTGTATTTTTTTCATGGCGCCTTCTCCGTCACCTCTGCTTGCAGGGCGATGCGCAGCTTCCGCAGTTCGATCCTGTCCTGCTTGCTGCTCGCATGGGTGTGCCCTTCACCCCACAGACCGTAGGTGCCAACGTCGACGAACTCCACGTTCGGATTGCCGTCGTAGCGTTTGGCATAGGTCGCAAGAAATGCCTCAAGTTTCTCCAGAAAGACCGGGTCGTCGAAGAACGGGTCCCACGGCCCCTCGTCTTTGGTTCTGCCCTTGCCATACTGATAGTGTGTGCCTTTGGCTCCGGCATCCTTCACCCATTTCGGTGTGGCATAGGTCATCCAGTTCTCGGAACACGTGATCCGCAACGCGATCTTCTTGCCCTTGGCGATCCACCGTTGGGCCGGCGTGTCAAGGATAGCCCAGTTATGCTTACCCTCTTCGGGCTCCAGGTAGGACCACGGCAGGCGCAGATAGACCGTCGAGAGACCGGGAAAGTCGTCCAATGTGTCAGAAGGTTCCAGCTTCGACCCATAGTTGCGCGCAACATTTGAGTAGAAGTGCATCGTCCATCCCATGCCGGGATTGATCAGCACTTCGCCGGTATCTTGGAGTTGAATCATCGTCATATCCTCCGCGAATCCGCTGGCACACATGACCAGCCAGCATATGAAACTGTATGAAAGGATCGCTTTCATGGGTTGCTATTCCTCGCCTGTGCCTGCTTCTCTGTTGGGCAGATAGTCCCTCGCTCGTTTCTCTTTTACGGCATCCGTTCCCTTGAAAACGGCAGCGTGCATTAGTTCGTCCGGACCACGGGTCATCGTGTAGTCGACGAACTCTTTCCACAGATCTCTACCGGCTTGGCTTGTCGGGAACTTGCCGTCGAGGACCAGTTCCTCTCTGAAGGCCACCGTAGGCGTCTCTAGGGATCGGGCTCGCGTGGGCAGTTCCTTGTACACCGCGCCTTGGGCAGAACATCCCGCTTCGACCAGACAATCATCGGCACACGCACCCCGCCCTCGAAGTGGCTGGACTTGCATCCGGTGAGAGGGTAGTTGGAGCCCATGATGCTGCCGTTGTCACTGGTGAAGATGACCAGTGTATCGTCATCGACGCCGACTTCCTCGAGCGTCTGCATGAGCTTGCCGATGCCACGGTCCATACCGTACACAAGCGCGGCAAAGTTGGTCCTGATGAATCGCTCGCGCCCCATCTTCTTCATCCGTTCATACGCGGGCGATGTTACGTTCCCGCATGACATCTGGCAAACTCCAATTTTGCTGCGGCTATGGTCGCTTCCGTCCCGATTCGTCATCATCTTGTACTCCCTCGCCAGACCATCGGCGCGATCAGCGTTTTCTGGATCTGCTTTCCTTCAAGAACCGACTCGATGGCCAAACGAGCAATCTCTTCAGAGGGATACGCCAAACTGGTCAAGGGAACGCTGTTGGTTTTTGCCAGAATCGAGTTGTCTGTGGTGACCATGGATACGTCCTCCGGGACCCGGACCCCCTTTTCAGAGAATGCCCGCAACATGGCCTGAGCCACCAGGTCGCTGTAGGCCACATAGACCTCGGCCAGCGGCCGCCCCCCTTCCAGATGACTCAGCACTGCTTTGTAAGCATCGCCAAAGCCTCCGTCCTCCCAAGTGAAGTCGCACGGCATCTGGTAGTCGCAGGAGAGCGCCCCTGGACCAAGAACCCGGAAGAGACCTTCCTGCCGGTCTCCTTTTGCCAAAGGCCCCAGATAGCCGATTGTTCCGTAGCCACGCCTGCTCAGTTCGCGGGTGGCGCGGGCGTAGGATTCCACCAGATCGCAGCGCACATAACTGCCCGTGTCCGTGGCCTGACTGATGAAAACCACCGGGGTGTCGATCCCCTCTTTCCCGATCATCTCCTGGATCGCGACCTGAGAGTCTTCAGTCCAGGGATTGACAATAACGCCGCAAGCGTAGCAGTCGAGCATCCGCCGGACGGCGGCCAGTTCCGAATCAATCCCCTCCTGCGATGTGTTGAAAATAATGGAGTGCTCATTCGCCGTTGCCACCTCCTCGAAGGTGTGCAGCATATCGGTGAAAAAAGGGTTGGTGGTGGTGGTCAGGATAAGTCCGATGTTGCTGGTTCTGCCACTGCGCAGACTGGCGGCCACCGGATTGGGCGTATAGCCAAGCTCCGCCGCAACCGCTTTGATTTTGGCGATGTTGTCTTCGCTGACCCGGGTGTTGCCCATGCGCCCGCTCAATACACGGGAGACCACCGAGTATGAGATACCCGCCTTCTTCGCAACAGATTTCAGCGTTGGCCTTGACATAACACCTCCGGGAACAAACGTTTGTTCATTATAGCCGCGAAAATCTGTTTGTCAATGTCATCATGTGAAAGCTCTAAAACCTATTGTCGGGTTGGGTGTGAATCGTTTTGGCTGGGATCTGCCTTTTGGATCACTGGTATTGTCAGAATTTGAAACCTGTTTTGACAACCGGTAGTCGCCTGTCTTGTTACCGAAGGCGTTATTGTATTCTGAAACGTTGCCGCATCTGGTCTGCACTGAGTTCTTGGTTGTCAATTCTTCCCGGGCCTATGTTGACTTCTTTGCAGTTCTCTATGAGGACAGGTGAGGTTTCATCCCCGGTTATGAAGTGGTTTCCGATCAGAGTGATGTCCCTGGCGTTCTTAAAGACCACCTGACGGTGCATGGTATTGTTGATGTGAGATATTGATGTCGTCGTCGAAAAGTCCGTCGAAGTGGCACCCGTCAAAAACGATTGGGCCACGGTTTGTTTTGGTGTGAAAGCCGTCACGCCAGCCGGCGAAGACACTGGGCTCGGTGGCACCAGTGGGGGTGATTGGGCGGATGCCGCACTTCTTGATCACCACCATGCCCTGGTTGTAGGCGACCAGGTAGGAGAATTGATTCGCAGCCTGAGTGACCACATTGTAGAGGATCACGTCCTGGCTCCCTGTAATGCTCGAGTGGGTCCCGGACGTCCTGGCACCATTTCGCAGGGTTGGCACCAGCATTCGCTGGCCGATTTTGAGGCCGCCGATGAATCGCTCGGCTTTTTCTTGAGGGAAGATACGGAAGACGCCCTTCTTGCTGGATTCGGGATCGATCTCCTTGATGTGCTTAGTCCAGAAGTGACAGTTCGGTTTGATGCCCCATGAGAACGCCCATTTGCCGTGATTCGCGGTTTCTCCCGGAGGGTCGAAGTCAGGCAGAGAATAGCCCTGCTCAAGTTGGACATCGATGGCTTTCAGATCCGGTTGCTTCGCCACGATTCGCGTTTGGGCGCACGGAAAGGGATCGTAGGTCATCGTGAGGTTGCCAATCCACACCTTCTTGCTTTCGTTAATACGAATGAACTTGACAGGCCAGGTCAGAATCAGCGTTGAGCCCTGTCCGTCGACAATCACATTCTCGACCTCGCTTAGCTGAATCGCGTGCGTTTGAGCAGGCCTGCTCTGTTTGGCGTCGGGGCCTGCGTCTACCCCTGGGAGAATGCGATAGGTCTTATTCGGCTCCAAGAGTAAGCGAACATTTCCCTTGCTCTCGGCAATGATCGCCATGGCCTCTGCAAAGGCTGGGCCATCGTCGGTTTTGCCATCCCCCAGGCTGCCAAAGTCTTTGATGTGAATCGTGCGTGTGATTTCCGGAATCAAGGATTGACCATCATCGAGCGCCGTGATGGTCTCATAGGTTTCTTTTAACTTGGTATTCATATACTTCTGCTGTTGAATTACCTTGTCCGCATTCTCCGATTCGACTGTCGCCATTCCCTGCGCAAATATTCCAGCGCATATTGAGAGCCAGAAAATAGAAGCGTAGAATCTAATGGTTGTCATGGTCTTTCTCCTTCCATAAGCATACGGATTGCGAAGGATGGCTTCATGAAGAACACCATCCTGGCAAAGACATATCCAATTCAAAGCCGCCGCGCACTTTCATGCTCCGGGTACACCCATTTAACACACCCGGCGGTACTCGTGGGACTTTACTGATTTTGGGTTGCCGGAGTGATACATACCGCTTCGCCCGGTGCCAAGGTCAGATGAATGCCGCCAGGTCCCACGGGTATGGTATCCCGCAGTTTCGGGCCGTCGGTCGTCAGGCGGGAAATCTGGACCTCGGTGACATCCGACCATTCCGGCGGCAGTGGCCATTTACAGTTGGTCTGACCATTTTTGCTGTAGGCAATCAGTGTTGGCTCTTCGCACCACAGAGCAGGCACGCACAGGTCCTTTGGATCCTGAATGGGGCCATAGTCATAGTTGGCGTCGGGGTTGTTTTTATGGTAGTAGGGCAGGGTTTCGAGACAGAACCGTTCGAGAAAATCCGCTGGTGGATTGACGCCATTGAATCCGGCATGATAGGGGGATGTGGTGTAGAGCGCGTCAGGCAGGTCGTACTGGCTGCGTGAATCCGCGACATAGGGCGTGAGTCCAACACACCGTTCGATCCTCATTCCCCAGGCATGTTCAACCCCCGGGTCGACGCCCTGATCCCGCCAGTAGCGGAGAATTTTCCGCATAGTGCCTGCCTCTTCCTCCTTACTGTAGCCGAGATAGGGGCTGATCGGCCCCTGCTGGTCTTTCATCCGCGCCCCGAGGAACGCGTCGATGTAGACACACCCGTTCTCGCGAAGCTCAGGAACCATCTCAAGCAGGCCGTCGATGCGCTTCTGGGCCAAGCCATGTTTCCATTCCTGGGTATAGCTGACGTGGTAGCAATCCATACCACTCCAGCGGTTGCCGATGATGGGCTTGCCTTCCACGTCCTTGGCAATGATGTCCTTGTCGATATACTCTTGAAACAACGGGCTGTCTGCGTAGGCATCGAACATGTTGACGTGGAGCGTCACCAGGCAGTTGTATTTGCGCGCTTCTCTGAACAGCCAGCGCAGACTGTCGAGGGCGGTCGCATCCTCGTCCCGCTTGAGATGCTTGCACACCTCCCCCCAGGCCGGATACTTGGAGTCATGTCCCTCGTACTGCCAGCCAGTCAGAAGCACCATCTGCGGCACATTGCAGGTCAGGTTGCTCACCCGCCGGATCGCTTCAAGCGAATCCTCAAATCTCATACAGACCTCGGCAATCTTTCCGTCACCGAATGTCCAACGCTGACCGGGCGGCCGGGCGGCCGCCATCTCGGGATCCCCGCTAAACAGCCCCGTGCCGCCGCGCAGGGCATTCATATGCCGGTAGACAAATCGCTGATGCCAGTCCACCAGCCACGGGCGCTCCGGCCGCATGGTTTTCCTGTAGTCGTAGTATTCGCCTGAGGGTTCAGTAGCCATCGTCATCTTTCCGTTCAATTGTATCCAAAAGGGAATTCAGTCAAAAAAGTTAACGATTATAAACGGATCAAGGGGTTGACGGACATAAATAGTCTTACTTGCCGGTTGATTCTTTCCCTTGTCCCAGCCAATGTTTAACCCAGGTGCTGCGGGTCATTAACTTATCGTCCATGCTGCTGAAGAGATTAAAAACCTTCTTTCTGTAGGCAGGGCCTAGACGTTTGTCCATTTCGCCACCGGCGAGATTGACTAACTCGGCCGGATCCTCTTGAAGATCGTAGAACTCGTCCACATCCGTTGGATTCCAGACGTACTTGTAGCGTTCGTCCCTGACCATACGCATATCGTAGAGGCCGAATTGCTGACCATGGTAGGTGGCGAAGGCTACCGGCCAGGTGTCCTTTGCATTCTCCCCCCGCAACTGCGGCAGGAACGATTTGCCTTGGAAGGTCTCGGGAATATCCATTCCGCAGGCTTCGAGAATGGTCGGGCCCAGGTCGAGACAGTTGGAGACAAAATCGTCGCAGGTGGAATTCGGCTCGATGCGCCCGGGCCAGCGCACCAGCAGGGGAACGTGGACTTCCTCCTCGTACATGACGTAATGCTTGTCCATCATCCGATGACTGCCAGCGGCGTCGCCGTGATCGGTGGTGTAAATGACAACCGTGTCATCGCTTTGCCCGCTGCGTTCCAAAGCATCCAGCACCCGTCCAATCGCATCGTCGACTTGGGAGATCATGCCGAAATAGAGAGCGACATAGACTGACCACTCGTCCCAGGTCCAATCCTCGATACACCAGTTTTTGAGCTGCTGTTTCTGGATAAACGGTTTGTTTTCGAAGGTCTCCCGGAAGTTGGGCCACTGCGCCATGTCTTCCGGTTTGTAAATGGAAGCAAACGGTTCGGCGGGGATGCAGGGCAGATGGGGTTCGCTGAGATCGAAGCGCGCATGCCAGGGGATGCCGTCGGCATCGCGCCGGGCGGCAAAGGTTTTCAGCATGTCGGACGCGCTGTCCGCCAACGCATGGGTGGGCGTTTCATCCAGCGGCGCACCATTGATGTAGCCCGTATGGGGCCAGACGGGGTTATGCGGCATGTCATAGCGTTTGACCTGTTCCGTCCGTCCGAGATTTTCCGGTTGATATCGGTCATAACCAAAAGCCGTGGGATCATGATCAGGCGAAACATGCCACTTGCCGAAATAGGCCATGTTGTATCCCTGCTGCTTGAGCAGTCCTGTCCAGGTGGTGAAATCGGTCGAGAGTCCGGGGATTTGCTGCGAGTCGTAATTCCACAGGCCACCGTGGATTTCCGGCATCACCCCGCTGAGCAACGTCTGACGGGCCGGGCAGCACAACGGGATGGGTGTGAAGGCGTGGGTAAACGACATGCCCTCACGACGCAAACGGTCAAGATTGGGAGTCCTTACCAATGGATGCCCGGTAAATCCCAGGCAATCGTAGCGTTGCTGATCGACATGGATAAAAAGTATATTGGGTAATTTCATAGAGCAGTACTATAGCTGCTCATATGGAGGATTTTCAGAGGTCGAAGTAGTTTTTGTAAACTGTATTCCACTGGCCCCCGTTGTAAAGTGGCCCTCCGACGCTGTATATCTCAGCATCGGGGTCCTCATAATAACGGCCCGAACCGTCAAGGTAGGCCACATTGTAGCCATCTCGATGGTGGGTGGTCACACCGCCATAAAAGTACGTAAAATAGTCGGACGCCACGCTGGTTCCGGGGCCCGCTGACGAATCATTAAAAGACCTGATATCCGTCCTTTGCATGATGCCCTGGTGAATATAATCCGAACCCAACGTGTTTGCCGGATCATCACGCCACACAAGCGGAGCACCCGGCTGAAGCTTCGGATGTGTCGAAGCCGGACAGTAGACAACACGGGAATCGCTCAAATAATCCTGGTCCAGGAGAATCCCGCTGCCCGAACACCGGTTGACAACCCCCTGATCGGGGCCCTTGTCACCGAAATATTTCTTCCAAATCGTGTGCGGATCCCAGGTTGAAAGCCAAGCCACTTTTCCATTGTTGTCCCCCGCGAACCCGGCATTGGCAATCATGACCTGCCGAAACTGTGACAGGCAAGCGGCTTTTTGAGCTGAATCTTTGGCTTTTTGCAGAGCAGGCAACAGCAGCGAAGCCAGAATGCCGATGATGGCGATGACGACAAGCAACTCGATTAGAGTAAAACTCAATCGAGTTGGCCTTCGCTCTCTGCGGCTGGGGCCGCTTCTTAGCTTCGGCTCGCAGGCCACCAGAAGCTCGATAAGGGTAAACACTTTCGAGCGCTTCGCTCGTTGAGCTACGCCTTGGCAGGCCAGAAGCTCGATAAGGGTAAATTTATCCGGACTTATTCGGGACACTTTCGAGCGCCCCGCAACCCGCGGGGTAAACTTCGATCGTCGCCCGTCGGATCTCCTGAAGCTTAAGTTAGGAGATTGCCACGAAAAGTCACAAAAAAGTACAGAAACAAGATTAATCACATGTACACCTCAGCGGCTTTTTATGCCTTTTTGTGGCCATTTATCTTTCCCATCGGGTGAAGTTTCGCCCGGTTCGGAGGGTCCTGCTGGCGTTTGCAGGGTCGCTCTTGTGAGACAAGAATGTGGCGCCAGCGGGTTATGACTGGTCGAAACGGATGTTTTCAAGAGGAAAACGGTCCATGGAGCGCCCTGCATTAATTGAGCTCGCGCTCTCGCTGCAAGCGACCCGCCTGTAGCGCTTGCAGTTGGCAACCGCAAACAATGCGGACAGGTGCAGACAGGTCCGTGTCTCTCTGCCGCTACACCTTAGGCGTCCCGGCAACTCCTGTCCCCTGCCCCGCTGGTCACTTGCGTTTGCGCCGGCGGAGACACATCCCTGCCAGTCCGAGCCCGGCGAGGATTGCCGTGGACGGTTCGGGGATGGTGGAAACGATGTCGAGACTTCCGAGTTCCATTGTCCAATATTGATAATTGTCGCCGCTGAACACGAAAGCGAAGTTATCAAATGCGCCCTCGCTGACGGTACCGTCATAGAGTTTGAACCGATCTCCTTTGCTAACCGAATAGTCACCAAAACCGCTGACATGGATGGTGATCGTGCCAGAACCGAGCAGGTCGCCGGCGGTACTGACGATCTGATCATAGTTTCCATCGGTGCTATCTGTAAACTGCCAGTCGATGGTCGCACCATTGTTAAGCGTCAAAGAGTTTGCGACCAGATTTATTTCACCAATGCCCGAGCTATCAATCGACAGCGTACCATTGCCAACGGAGAGAGCTCCGAACGACCCGGATGCCATCTCCAGGATGCCGCCACCGGTAACGGACGTTGGGCCGTCATAAGTGAGAGTACCGGTCAGTTCCAGCGTTCCGGAACCGGCGTGTTCAACGGAACCTGTGCCGGAGACATCATTGGTAATCGTTGTAATATCACTGCGGTTGAAAACCAGCGCGCCGTTGTTTAAGACATCCCCGGTGGGCAGCGTCCCGGTTGTGCCGCCGCTGCCGATCTGGAGCGTGCTTCCGGAGTCAATCGTCGTAGTTCCCGTGTAGGTGTTGGTGCCGTTGAGAGTGAGGGTGCCGCCGCCATTCCAGATCAGATTGCCGTCACCACTGATGTCGCCATCGATGGTGGCGTTGAAGCCCAGAGTGGACGAGCCGACGCTCGTGAACGTATGAACCGTGTCGGCACCTACCGTCGAGACCGTGCCACCAGTAAGAAGGTTGTCGCCGGTATAGCGCACAACGACAATACCGCTACCACCCTTCCCGCCATTCTTTATGGTGCTAGACCCTGCGGATTTAGCTCCCCCTCCACCATTGCCTGTATTTACCGCACCGTTAGCACCATCAGCATAAGCACCACTATAAACATTGCCATCACCACCTGCTGCATAGTCAACCGATGTCCCGGTGATAGTGCTGGGCAGTCCGTCTCCGCCAGTCGGTGTGCCGCCGACCCCGCCGGCTCCGCCACCGCCGCCACCTGTGGCAATGGCTGTAGAGTTCCCGCCGGCATTGCCTTGCAACGCAGTGCCTGAACCGCCAGTATCGGCGCTACCACCGCCGCCGGATCCGCCAGGGTTCCCTTTCATAGAAGCCGCTGATGTTGAACTGGCCCCGCCACCACCACCGATGGCGGTTTCGCCAAATGCGCTGGAATCGTCTCCATTAGTTCCGCTTGAGCTGGGCGAAGTACCTCCATCGCCACCATCGCCGACCACAATCCCCTCCGCGCCAGTCAAAGTTGTCGTTCCCTCTAGCAGACCACCAGCCCCGCCACCACCAGCACCCGTGGTTCTCTTAGCAGCACCGCCACCGCCACCGCCGGCGACGATCAGGTAATCGGCATCTAAACCTGAGCCACCATTGGTAGCGTTGAAATCAAACTCATTATCACCGACAGCTAGATTGATGTCCCCAGAATTTGTGCTATTCAGATCCAGACTGATTGTAGAGGGGGTAACCACACTGCCGCTGACGGTGAGGGCGTTGATGTGCAGATTGCCGTCACCGCGGCCGTTTTCCGCGCTGGGACCGACCGGCGCGAACCGGATCTCAATCTCACTGGCACCGGTGATCAAGTCAGTGAACGAGTAGGTGGCGAAAGTCCCGTCGCCAGAGCCGCTGTCCAACTGGGTGGATCCAAATTGGGTGAGTCCGGCGCTATCGACATCGACGTGAAAGATCATGTCATCCGGCGCAGCTGGTCCGTTGCGCCACGAACTGATGGAGAGGCCGGTGAGGCTTATGGTGTTGCTGGCTCCGGCGGTGAGGGTGAATTGCATCCAGCCGTCGTTGATTCCGTCTCCTCCGCTAGAAGAATCGCCATCCCACCCCTTGACGTTGAGTTCTCCGTCGGCGTCGTTGCCGTCTGAGTATATCAGGTTGCCACCCCCGAGCAGATGGCTAGTGCTGAGACCCGTAGCTGCGTTGCCGAGACTTGAGTCGAGGAGGATGCCGCTGTTCACATTGGTCACCACGGTGCCGGTGGCGGGTTGGTTGGCGTCCACGATGTTGCTGAAGTCCCAGCTGATCAATGTGGCGGCGGAAGCGGAACTGGCCAGGGCGAGACAGGCGATCATGCCAAATAATTTCTTAAACATAACGTGATCCTTTCGTTTACTCGTTGTGATAATAAGAGACTGATTTCAAGCCGACAAATCAATGTAAGTGAATCACCAAGCCATGGCAGGATGACACACCCGAATTCAATTAAGTACCTCATTATATCGTGATCACTAATTGAAAAACAGACCATGAATGCGTACATTAGCATCATAATTGCGTCATTTGATGACTTTTTAACGATAGAAGGCGGATGGTTCCGTGATCATTGCAATCAATATGAAGTTCTGGCAGACCTACTATCATCAGCAGGTCTCGATGGGGATCATGAATTATGCCGTCCGGCATCCCTCTATCCAGCTGCACATGATCCATAACGACTTGATACTCGGGCCCGAAGCCCCCCCGCGCATTGACGGTGTTGTCGGCTATGGGCCCCGGCGGAGATTCGCCCCGGAGAATGTGCCCATGGTCAGTGTTTTCAGCAATGAACTGTCCGGCATCCCCCGCGTCCATACCGACAATCGGAAGGTTGGGCAAATGGCCTTTGAATCGCTCCGTTCCCTCGGACTCCGGCAGTTTGCTGTGCTGGAATTTGATAACTTTCTCTGTCTTCGCGGCGAGTCATTTGTCGAAAGCTGCCGTGCCCACGGCTTTCTACCCTATGTTCTGAGCGCAAAGAACTGGCTGAAGGCGGAGCTCACACCTGAGGAGACGAACCGCTTGCGACGGCAGTTGTCCGATCTGCCCAAGCCGGCTGGTCTCTTCCTGCCCATGGATAAATTCTATCCTAACATCCTCGACATGTGCCAGGGCCTGGATCTGCGGATTCCCGAGGATCTGGCCATACTGGGTGTGGACAACGACAGCAAATACTGCCTGGATCACCAGCCAGCCCTGTCGAGTATCGACCTGGGTGCCGAACGGATCGGGTTTGCCGCCATGAAACTGCTGCTGGAACTGATCCATGGGAAAGCCACGACGGAAGAAATTAAGATCCCTCCCGCGGAGGTTGTTTCGCGGGATTCCACCCGTGTCGACTACACGACAGATGAAGACCCGGCTATACGCCTCCTGCTGGATTTCATGCACACAAATTTGGCGGAACCACTCCAAATCGAAGATATTATGCTCCAATCCGGGCTGAAACGCCGAGCCCTTGAACGACGCTTCCAGAAGGTCTGCGGAACATCCCCAAAGCAATACCTGATTTCTCTACGGCTGGAGAAGGTCCGACAGTTGCTGGAGACAACCAGGCTGTCGGTCAGCGAGATCGGACAGTTGTCCGGGATACCGAAGGTCAGCTACCTGTGCGAGATGTACCGCAAGAGGTACGGTTTGACGCCGCTGGAGTTTCGCCAGCGACAAGGTTGTCTCGTAGAGACGATTAAGAAGAATTGAACCACGGAGATCGCAGAGACACGGAGCTGTCTTCGCCCGTCGGTTTGAGGCGGAGCTTCGCTAGGTTGTTTTTTTGCGGAGTCCGCAGCAAGGTAAAGCATGCCGGAGAGCAAGGGCACAACCTGTCAGCGGCTTTCTCGCCTTTACGGAAAAAAGTTCTCCGCCTGCCAGTCAGGATTGACACCATTGCGAAAAATGCCGGCGGAGGTCGGCATCGAGCGGAGGCACAGGTATGGGGACACCGCCGTTGCGCAGCGACTCGGTGGCGGAGCAACCGACAGCCACGCTGTAACGCGCGGCCACCGGGGATGTGCTGGCCTTGCAATTACCTCTGACAAAATCGAGGAACTCCGGTACAATCCGGGCATCCGCGCCCCCATGTCCTCCCTCTATTGTTTCGATGGAAAAGGTTTCGTCCGCTTCGAATCCGAAGCCATGCACGCGCTTGTTCCATAGCTTGATGTGAGTGCCTTCCTGAACATTGCCAAAGTTCTCAATCCGGCCTTCAGTACCGACAAACGTGTAGTTTCGCCAGTGGTCGGGACTGAAATGACATTGCTGATAGGCGACAAACACACCATTATCCAGTTCCATGTTCAGCATACTGACATCCTCGACATCGACCACTGGGTTCAGTTGTTTCTGGCTTAGGGGGGGCCAGTTTTTCAAGTTGCGTTTATCACACCCGCGTTCTGTTTCCGGGTGTCGGTCCGTTATCCCCCCGTAAACCGTCAACCCTCCCATGGCGTTGACCCGTTGTCCATAGCCCCCGCTCAGCCAGTGCAGAATATCGATGTCATGGGCGGCCTTCTGAAGCAGCAAGCTGGTGCTGAACCGGCGATCCGCATGCCAGTCTTTGAAATAGAAGTCCCCGCCGTGCCCGACGAAATGACGACACCACGCCGTCTTGATCTCACCGATCGCGCCGCTATCGATCAACTCTTTCATTTTGAGGACAAAGGGCATATGCCGCATGTTGTGCCCCAGATACAAGCGGGCGTTGTTTTCGGCGCTGGCGCGGAGAATCCGGTCGCAGCCGGGAACCGTGATGGCCAAAGGTTTCTCAAGAAAGACAGCCAGTCCTTTTTTCAGCGCGGCCACGGCCTGATCCTCATGCAGAAAATCAGGGGTGCAGATCATGACCGCGTCCAGCTCTCGCTCAAGCAGTTCATCCATGGACGAGGTCACAAAAACCTCATCACCATAGCACTCCCGGTTACGCTGGAGAACCGAGTCGTTGATATCGCAGCAGGCTACAATCCGGCTACCCTCGTCGGGCTTATGCGCCTCCCGCGCTAGACCGCCACGCCCTCCGGAACCTAAAACACCTATGCGCAAATCACGCATTCTTCTATTCCTTTACTGTGTCTGCGTTTTGTCAAAATGTTCTTTGACTTTGAGTTGTAATTATCTGTTTTCTTCGGGGTTTTGACCAACGGGTGGCCAGTGAAACCCAGGCAGTCGTAACGCTGCTGATCCACATGAATGAGAAGTATCTTGGGTGATTTCATAGAGCGGGACTATAACTGTTCAATTCTTTTCTTGGTTTACAGGCTGATCAAATGATAACGCCGGCAACCCGGCACCATTGACCAGCGGACAATCCGGGTAATTCGCGTAGGCATAACGCAATCGCTGGATGGGATGATTGTCCAGATTGAGTTCCACAGTATCTGGTCCGGTTATTTTTCCTGCCACCGCCACCGTGGTGCCATCCTCAAGCACTCCGGTGAATCCTCCAAAGTCGCCCTTGAGCTTCAAGCCGCCATGGCACTTGGAGAAACTGACGACGAGCGTGGATCCCTGGCGCTGGAGTGACTGGAACATAGGCCCTTCACACACTACATCTGTCTTGTCATACGTCTTGTTGAGGGCGCACAGGGCAAGACGACGTCCTACCTCCTGTTTATTCTTGGGGTGTATATTCTCTTTCATGCCGATATCCATGGCCGTGGCCATACCGGTATGGGGTTGTTCCAGAATCTTCGCCTGGGCGAGGCGGAATCGAGCCCAGAGGTCGGGAGGCACATGAGTGGGCCTGGGTTTCGTCTGATTCGCAAAGCCAGCCAACTGCACATGATAGAAAGGCATCTCAGGACTTTTGAACTTGGCGCGCATCATTTCCATATAGTCCCGGTACCAGGAGATATATTCTTCAGGCGTACCGACATTGCTTTCGCCTTGATACCAAATCGTGCCCCGAACGGTGAAAGGAACAATGGGGTGTACCATGGCATTATAACAATAGGATGAAATCTGATTCGGACGCGGCTTTTCCTTCGCCAACTCCACCTTGTCGCGTTTGTAGATTAGGTCACTTGCCGGTGTTTTCCTAACGGTGTCAGCATCCATGAACGTGTAAATTGTCGCTCCCCCGTAGGACACATCAATCAACCCGATCGGCACCTTCAGATCCCGGTGAAGTCTTCGGCCGAAAAAGTAGCCCGCCGCCGTGCAACTGCCCACGGTCTCAGGCGAACAGGTGGTCCAGATTGCGTTGACATTGGTTTGGGGAGTTTTGCTGCTGACTTTCGGCACTGTGAAGAACCGGATGTTTGGATAATTCGCGCTGCTTATCTCCTGCTCGGCATCAGCCACACCACGCACTGTCATGCGCATATTGGACTGACCCGCGCAAAGCCAGACCTCGCCGACAAGGATATTCTTGACCTCGACTGTTTCGCCGTCGGCAATCACCAACAGGGATTGCGGGTTGGCAGAGGCCTCCATGCTGTCGAGATGCATCATGAACCTGCCGTCCGACTCTGCCGTGACGGATTTGTTTTGGTCCGAAAAGGAGGCCGTCACTTTCGCACCCGGTTCCGCCCATCCCCACAGAGCAACTTTCGTGTCACACTGCAACACCATACCATCGGCAAAGACTGGGGCGAGCTTTAGCTCAGCAAAACAGGTGTTTCCAAGAAACAGGCTGATAGACAGTACCCAAAGTTTATGCATCATATTCTTTCCTTCTGAGTTAGGTTTTCTTTCACAGCCGTCCCATGGGATGGCTGAACTAACCTTGTCCCGAACCTTGTCCCGAACCAAACTCGAAATGGATTCAGGTTCGGGACAAGGTTCGGGACAAGGTTTGAGTTTTGCATGCACGAAGAACAAAAAGTCCTAACTGGGGGCTCGAAAAAACCGAAACCCCAAGCACGAAAAAGCCGAAAATCATCCGAGTTTCGCGAGTTATGGGATCACACTGATTTTCTTTCACATTTTTTTCGGATTGAAGACCAGTTTGCAGGGCGGGATTGTCCAGTCATTGATCTCAAAACAGGTGGCTCCGCCCTTCCAGCCAAGGAGGACGGTCGCGGTGGCGTTTTTCTCCGGGTTCTCATAGATAACCTCAATGCTGCCATCGGGATTACTCTTGGTGGAGACCCACTCGGCACCTTCCAGCACCAGGGCATGTGTTTGACGAGGTTTGTTATCCTGATCGAGTAACTGAAAGCGGCGACTTCCGGCTGTCTGAATATGAATCGTGTTTGTCTCAAGACTCAGATTCCGCGGCCGCCCCGGTTCCTTCTTCTGCCACCGCGGGCTGCGGGGGTCGCCTTTGAATTGGGGGTTTCTCAGGGGGACCAGTGCTTGTGTCTCCATCAGATGAGTCTCGATCAAGGCATCGAGCTCTTTTACTTTTGCGGGCAGGAAATTCGACAGGTCGATAGATTCATAGGGGTCGCGTTTCAAGTCGAACAGTTCGTAGGCATGGCCCCCCGCGTCTTTTCCAGCATGGAAATAGCGGATGAGCTTCCAGTCTCCCACCCGCACGCTGCTGGATGGGGCGCACATGATCCCAAAGAGATGTGGAAAGTCGGTAAAGATTGGTTGATGCCGCATGGGCTGGCCTTTCAGCAGCGGAATAATGCTCTGGCCGTCTATCGTGATTCCTGGCTGGGGATCCAGGGACCGTGTACGGCGTAGTGCCAGAAGTTGAGATAAAAAGGTTTGCCGGTGTCCTTGGTCGACTCGATCCATTTGATCGATTCTTCAGCCAGCCGTTCGTTGAGGTATTCACCCTCGGGCCCCGGTTTCAGGTTCCGAATTTGATTCTTATAGGGCGAATAGTAGTCGGGCGGCCCGGGCAGATGCCCGCCGCCGATCACATAATCAAACCCTTGGTGATCCGCGTAAAACGTCTCACCGTTTTGATAGGGTGCGAGATGCCATTTGCCGATATGAGCGGTCTGGTATCCCGCGTCCTTCAGTGCCTCGGCAAGGGTGTAGATCTCAAGTGGCATGCGGTCCTTACTTTGAACCTTGCCGCAATACGCGGTCTCTGCGGGTGGCAGCACTTTCGGCTGCGAGACGCTCTCACCTGTGATCGCCACCGTCATGTGAAGCCGGGCCGGGTATTGCCCCGACATAATACTGGCCCGCGTCGGCGAACAGAGCGGACTGGCGGCATAGGCGTTGGTGAAACGCATGCCTTGCCGCGCCAATCGCGTCAGGTTGGGCGTCTGGTAGTAGGTCGAGCCGTAGGTCGAGCTGTCCGCCCAGCCCATGTCGTCGACCAGAATCATGATGACATTCGGCGGGGGGGCCTGATCCGCATTTGCGGCACAAGCCAGAGCGGGGACGGCCGCCGGAAGCAGCATTTTCTTCATTAGGTTCATGATCGTTTCGCAGTCATTCAGTTTCCTGATTATACTGATGTCCTGGTTCCGCTATTTCGGTAGATCATAGCCAATTCGCTTCGCAACCCCGTTTTTCAGAACATCCAGCTCTATCCCTTGCGCGCCAATTTTTGGCTCTTCTGTAACTTCGTTACGTTTCCTATTAACTTCAGAAGTTGCAGCATCCTCGGAGCGGAAAATGAAAATGTCCCCGCTGGGACGCTCTCCGACGATCTTGACTTCGAGTTCCGGCATGTTTCCACTGTAGGGAACGACAAGCGTGACAAAGCGGACGCCGGGCTGGTCTTCCTCCTTGTGGAGACGATAGCGAAAGGCGGGTCGGGGCTCTTTCTGCGTGTAGACGAAGGACACCTGTCCCTGTTCCTCTTCCAAACGCATCCCCTTCTGGTCGAGAGATCGTACAAGCACGTTCCACCCGTCAGCAAAATCCGTACGCACGGAATGTGAAGCGTTATCGAACACGGCCTTTCCCGGCGCCAGCTGAAAATGCAGATCGATATCACCGGCGGCGGTGCCGATCGCTTCATCAACCAGGATAAAGAATGTCTTGTCCACAAAGAAGACGGTCCGTCGGTGTTTCAGATCCTTGTAGCTGCCGTTCTCCACGACAAGCGTATCCACGTCCTTTCCCGGCTTCCACAGCAAAAGCTTTGGGGCGGAGATGGAGTCGCGCCCGTCAAGCGTCAAGGTCTGATGATGACTCGTATTCCGGAACCAGGCGCGGTTTTTTGCATCGCCGTGATAGATATACACGCCCGAGTCGGGCATGAGATTTCGCTTGCTGGCAAAGAGCTCAAACGTCCCGTTGTCCGGTTGGCAATGGAATCCGCCGTCGGGTCCGCACTTCAGTACAAGACAAATGGCATCTCGCTCCCAGCCGCTGCGCATGGAGTAAAAGCCGCTCTGTGGCAGCGCGAAAGCGGTCGCATCCGGTTTCTCGCCTTGACGGCCGTCGGTGGCAAGATAGAGAAAGTCTTGACGGTCGAATAGCTTCGCCCATTTGGCGAGCAGTTTCCAGTTGTCGCCCGGCTTCCCGGTCCAACTGTCGCCGAACTGAGTCTTGCTGCCGTCGGGAAGACCAAGCTTCATAACGACAGCGCACATCTTTTCGATGGTCTGCAGGTAGGACGGAGGGAACGCATCCTTCTGGCCATTCATATTCGCCAGATCAAGGGTGCGCATAAACCAGCCGATAGCGCCGATGTGATAGCCGATGGCGAGTTCGCGCTGATGCCCGTCCGCGTTTACCTGCCCCTTGACCTCACGATTGAATCGCCTGATCGCTTCGTCACGCCATTTCGTCGCGTCTCTGAATTCGGGGAAGGTTATCGCGATAAATGCCAGCCCCTCGGCCTCCATCAAGGCCCAGTTGCTGCCTTTCCTGTAGGTGGTCATGAGAAACGAGGCGTGATCATGGCAGCTATTGAGAAACGCCGTGAGAACATCCGGAGTGAACGACGGCGAGTCCAGAAACCGTTGAAACAGCCCGGTCCACATACGACCGCGAATGCCCGCTTCAATGGATCGCCAGGCGTAACGGTGTTTCTTGTCGCGCGGATTCTTCTTCGTCCAGTCCAGCACCTGCGCGCACCATTCCCGCGCGTATTTTTCATCACCCGTGTGCCAGTACGCCAGGGCCATGTCATTCCAAAAATACATGCGATTGAGCTGGGATACCCACTCTTTGTCGGGAACCGGCCGGGTGTTCCAGTTGATATCCTCACCGCAGAAATGTGGCGGGTAGTTGCGTTGACCGACAAAGATGTGTTTCAAGGCGTTGTCAGCGACCTCAAGATTCTTTTTACTGGCACACTTGCCCAGCATTGCGGATCTCTGCTCCCTGTCGACGGGGTGCTTCACACGATGCCGGGACCGGTAATAGGCGAGCAGTTGCCGGGCGGCCGCTTCGGGATTGCCGGCCGCCTTTTTCACCTCCTCCAGCCCCGGCGCATCGAGATCGAGACGCGAAAGAAGCATGCCTGCATCTGCCATGGTTTTTATAGTTTTTTTCCCATCTTCAGCGTCAGCGGATTCAATGAACCCAATGCCGAGAAGCAGACATAATATAAGTCGCGTCATGATTATCTTTTTTTATTCAAATATGGGGGCACAAAGGGCTGCACAAACCGCTCCTGGCCAAGCCATTCCCTCTTCCACTGATCGGCCAGCTCAGGATCCTGATAGTCCGGCGCGGGACGTTTCTCCAAGATCTTTTCCAGCCGTTTTCGGGCCGCAATGACGTTGGCGTCTTTTGATTGGGTCACATCCTGATAGGCGCCTTCGCCCCATTCATTGCGGTTGTCGCCGCAGTCATAAAACCGCCCGCGCCCATCGATCAACCAGCGTTTGGTTCTCAGCCAGCGGCAGCCATACCACTGGGAAAAGATCCATTCCCGCCCGTCAAAAGGCTTGCCCAGAATCAAAGGCGCGAAGCTATGTCCGTCAAAGATGTCCTCTTCAGGCAGTGTGCCGCCGGCCAGTTCCACACAGGTTGGCAGTACGTCAGTGAAGTCGATCAGTTCATCCGACGCGCCGGTGGATTTGAGCATTCCCGGAGCATACACCACAAACGGGACACGAGGACCCACTTCTGAATCGGGATTGGATTTGCCATACCCGGTGCTCCCATTGTCGCCGGCGTACATGATAACGGTGTTCTGGAGCTGGCCTGTCGCTTCAAGGTGGTTGATGAATCCACCTATCTTATAATCGATATAGCGGATGCAGGCGCCGAAGTCATTTTGCACCAGCCTGCCGGTCTTCTGCCAGTTCGCATCAAGCTCCGGCACCAGCGGCGGCCCCCATTTGTCGGGATTATCCGGATTCCGCACCCAGTGCGGGAGGTTAAGTGGCATATAGACAAACCAGGGGGATTGCGACTTTTCGGCTGTGAAGTCATGAAGATAGTCAAAGAGGGAGTCGGTGCTGTGGGTATCTTCGCGCACCACTTGCTTGCCGTCCACATTGTTGTCCGAGAAGGACATATCAAAGATATGGCCATGGTTCACCGTACACCACCGCTCAAAGCCGTAGCTCTTGACATCTCCAGTCTGAATCTTGCCAATAAATGCCGTGCGATAGCCATTGGCCGTCATCAGCGACCCCAGTGTATTGGGAAAGCGCTGACCGACCGGTTTGATCCAGTTGTCCTTTCCCCGTGGATAGACCTGGTTTTCATAGACCTTGGTGCGGAAAGGGTACTTACCGGTCAGCAACGTGGCACGGGTGGGAATACAGCGGGGTGTTGCCCAGGCGGTCTTAAAGAACACGCCGTTTCTGCCCATTCTTTCCAGCACCGGTGAGGCGGTCTTTCCGCCATAAAGCGCGTAGTCCTTCGGCGAGATATCATCGGAGAGGATAAAGATGATGTTCGGTCTCTTGGGTTCTGAGGCAACTCCTTCGTTGGCTGCCAGGCATTGGGATGATGGCAGGAGCATAGGCCCCATGCTCATCGCGGCAGGCGCTATCCGGCGCATCATTTTTATCATGGCTGACGTTCCTCAATTGTTAGCAGGTTCTGAGCGATATACGTCTGATCCGGGATTAGTATCAGGGCCCGGGTCGCCCCCATAACTAGGGTGCGGGGAAGCTCTATCGACGTGATTTTACCCGTGGACGGGTCCAGCACTGTGACCCGCCCAGCGCCATCGCCCCGCCCTCCCCTTATATCGACCGGAACAATCTCCTGTAGGCGATTGACCAGCAGGTAGATATGCAGACCGTCCCGGTAAAATCGGCCAACCCGAAGTTTGGCCGGGCCCGGTGAAAAATTCAGATCAAATGCCCGGGAATGGGAGTGTGGAATGGCAGCGGCCAGGCCCGGCACGTTGACGGAGTTCATATCCTGAAGAATAGCCTGCACCGCCGCATCGTTTTTCGCGTGCTCAGCCCGGCGGGGAACCTGATCGACCCACAGGACTGTGCCACCACCCCGGTGGAATGTTTGCAGTTGTCTGGCCGCCGCCAGGGGCAGGAATTCCATTTGCGGCATGACCAGCGTGTGGTAGGTGCCATCGCCAATCCTTATCCTGCCATCCGCGACCGCACCCTCCGCCACGCCTTCGGGATGAACGATCATGTAGTCGATATCATGGTCCAGGAGGGCTTTTTCCGTCGTGTCCCAGTCATTTTGCCGGTGTTTATGCCATTTGACGATGTCGGGCCAGAACTGGTCGGATGCGAGCAGGTCCGCCTGAAACATGGCAATCGGGTAGTAGAGGGCGACGCCTGCCTCACGCTTCGCACCGCGCAGGACCTGGGTTAGGCGGCCGATGTATTCATTCAGAAACCGGTACTGCTCTTTGCTATAGCCCTTGGCCTCTGCGCTCGGCACCCGAGGCATATAGGAGCTGAAGATGCTGACCCCATGAAAACTCGCCATATTGACGGAATTGAGCAGCAACGGCAGATCGGGTGAGAGCCTGCCCATGCCATATCCCCCGATAATGGGATCAAGCAGCATCAGAGTGGCGTCACGTTTCTTCCATGCGGTGACCGAGCTGAAAAACCGGCTCTGCTGATACGGGAAGTCCATAAACTGGTCCGGGTTGGGAATCGGGATGTCCAGCGCCGGCACATCAAACTCGGAGACGAACTTCATCAGGTCGCCATAGCCTTGAACATGTTGAGACAGGTACTCGTTGAGCAGAAAATGGCCGCTGGATTTGATGCCACGGGCATCGCACCACGCCCGGATCTGCCGGGAAAAGCTGTCGGTCAGAAGATCCGCCACCGCTTGCCGATAGTGAATCCGCGCGCGCCGCGCGTCGTCGCTGCTCCCCTCGAAGATGTACGGCAGGATGGTATCCAGCTCGTAGCCATGCATCGCCTTGAAGCGAGCGGGCAGCTCCCCGCTCCATGGCGCGCAGGCATAGAGTGCCTTGGACCGTTCCCAGTGCGTCTGCATCAGGTTTGGCTCGTTGCAGTAAAACCCTTCCACCTTCGTTTCCGGGTCTGTAATTCTTGCCAGAATCGGCGCGTGCATAGTGTCGATGAAGCTTGCCATGGCCTCGCGGTTCATCAGATCCGGGTAACGCCCCGTGTGGCCGAACTGCTTCATGGTCGACTGGGCCTGAGTTTTCGCCCGTCGGGTATAGCGGGCAAAGACCCGCAGTTCCCAGGACCCCGTTAATCCCGGGGCCGATATTTTTCGCTGCTGCGTCGCAACGCGTTTCCCCGCTGTCACATCGATACCACTCTCCAGTGCCGGGTAGAGGGCCGCGTAGACGATGTCATGGAGACCGTCCGGCAACTCAAAATTGACGGCGGTTTTCCCGCCGCCCTTTTGCGTCAGCATCACCAGTGACCGGACTTCGAAGTCCGGATTCCCCGCCACCACCCGGCCGCCGGCCATGCCGCTGGGATACCCCCAGTCGTCCGCCAGCCAGACAGGAGAGCCGTCCTTATGGGCCGCATCCACCAGCTTGCCAATGATGTCGGAGCCCTTCTCGGCCAGCCGGTAGTTCTCTCGCTCGCACTCGGGGTAGAGCACACTGTAGAAAAAGGCCATGTACCCGCCAATCCCCCATTCCGGATACTCCTTGAGCGTGTCCGGGGTCAACTGATACTGCACGACCCGGTACTCATTGGGCGGGGTTTGGAATGATGCCGCCGTGACACCCCCGGGCAATTCATCCCCGGCCATCGCGGACGGATTCAGCCCTGTCATGATGAACCAGAGAGCAAGCACCGCCCAAAGTGTGAGTTTTTTCAGCAAATTTTCGTTTAATTTCATAGTTCTGAGCTCTTGCTGAACTTTTCAAGAAAAGTGGGGGAGTTTAGGGGCAACGCCCCGATATGAAATAGCCCAGGGCTCGCCCTGGGTTGGTGGCGGAGTATAGTTTTAGCCCTGAAAGGGCGGCATGATAAATGCACGTATTATCTTCATATCGCCCTACAGGGCTAAAGACCTCCTTGGTTCAACACCCAGGGCAAGCCCCTGGCTATTACATGCCGGGATTTCACCCCTAAAATTACTCTAACTCCAGGGATTCCGCCGCTGTATGGCGCTCTTTCAGTTCATCCTGAATTTCCTGCATGCGTGCCCGGGTCAATGGGAAGCGCCAGGCGAAGAAGATGCCGCCACCGGCTAGAAAGACAAGGGGAATGACCACCATAAGCAGTCGAATCCGCAGGATTGTCTCCGGGGTCTGGGCTGCCGCGTCGGCGATAAAGCCTGTCCAGGCGATGAGCAACCCCATGACCAGGGAGATGGCACTGAGCCCGCACTTGAAAGAAAATCCCCACACGGCACCATACATTCCTTCCCGGCGCTGTCCAGTCTTCAGCTCGTCATGATCACAGATGTCGGCGGTGATGGAAGGATTCAGCACCCAGCAGCAGGTGAGCGCCGGGCAGGTGATGACAGGGAGCACCAATTGGAGGTAGGGCATGTTCGGGTTGAACAGGAACCAGGACAGCGGATACATTAGGCCACACACGATAATGCCGCCGGCATAGGTGGCCTTCTTGCCAATGCGCCGTGAAAGCCAGGAGATTACGGGAATCGCGAGAAAGCCGCAAATGGCCATCATGCTTCCGCTGTACCCAACCAGAGTCGCGGCGGCATCCTTGTCGCCACCAAAGACATAGTAGTTATTGATGTAGAGCGTCAGGGGACCGTAGATGAAAGCCCCGATCATGACCATGAAGATGGTGATCAGATGCACGCGGAACACCTTGTTGGACAACGTCGACTTTATGCTCGCAAACGCCGCCACCTTGGCCTTTTTCATGTGTTCGGCATTCTCATGGCAGAAGATGAGAATGGGAATGGTTCCGAGAACAACCAGCAACCCCAGCCCGATGGCCACAAAGAAGACACCTCTAACTTCCACGGGACGTTCGCTGGCTGGCAGCCACTTGCCGATGACGAAGCAGGCCTTGAGCAGCCAGGGCGCGACCAGGGCTTTGGCTGAGATCATGACCATGCGCCAGACCTGTACGCTGGTGCGCTCATGATAGTCATCAGTCAGTTCGAATCCCAGGGCCTGATAGGGAACCGCGAAGATGGTATAGGCGACATACATGAGAGCGCCCATGATCAAGATATAGAGGAACAGCCCTCTGTCTCCGAGACTGGCGGGCGGACTGAATACGAGCACAAGTGACAGGGCCATCAGTATGGAACCAATGGCAATATATGGCTTTCGCCGGCCCCAGCGGGAACGGGTATTGTCGGAGATGTGCCCCATCATCGGGTCGGTGACGGCATCCACGAAACGCGGCACGGCCAGGGCGATCCCAAGCAGCTTCGCATCCAGTCCCAGGGCAATGTTGTAAATAGGAAAGGCGAGCTGGCCAAACGAGTTAGCCATAATCTGGTCGACGAATCCGCCAAACCCGTAGGAGATCTTTTCCTTGAGCGACAGTTTTTTTCGGGATTTATCCATTGTTTCTTCCGCCGAAGACGTTTTTCACCGCCTCCAGATAGCCATAGCCATAGAGGTCATCGGGTTGCAGGTAGCTGGTTTCCGTCCACTCGTTCCAGCTGTTGACGGTCACCAGCGGGGGCTGATCCGGATGAGCGTCGACATAGTCCCGGGCCATGCGGAACGCTTTTTCCACTTCTTCCGGCGGGTTGTTTTTGACCACGCCCGGCCGGAAGGTCTGGAAGCGCGGGTTGTTGTCCCAGCCCACCGAGACATGCGGGAAATAAGGAACTGAATAATCACGGTCCATGTGCGCCCACTCCTTCTTTACATCCACCATGATGTCGGCGTAATCCCGGTCGATGTTTGTGAAATGGACGTACTGGTAGTGAGTGAGACTGTCGAAGCCAAGTCGCTCGACTACGCCGGCCGGGGTGGTCGAGGCACCGGCATCCACACCACTCAGGTTGAGCTTGGCCGCTCCCCAACTGGTGAGCTGCAGATGAAGTCCGGGCAGTCCCGCCTTCACGGCCTGTTCCCGGAACCAGGCAAAGGCTTCGGCCGTCTGCGCCAGCCCCCCGAGTCCGGTGACCAGGTTGTTGAGGTCATAAATCTGGAAGACCGGGCATCCGTCGATGGTGTAGTAGGACGCATGCGTAAAGTACTTCCGAATCAAGCGCGATGCAATCTGCTCGAACTGGGCGCGGTTGACCTGCGCACGCCAAACAACCGTATCCAGATCGACATGGGCCAGCCGTTTGTCCCAGACGTACTTGACATCGTGGTTGGCCCACATGAGGTAGAATTTGACCCGTTCGTTGTTGGAAGCTTTTAGGTAGCCGTTGTTGAGGCATTGCTCCAGAAACGGCCGGTTGTCATACCAGTACCAGTCGTAGATGAAGACATTGACGCCATGATCGGCCGCGGCATCGATCTGCCGCGCCATGACTTCTGGATCCGCTTCATTGCAGTATCCCCAAAGCGGTTTGCGCGGCCAGGTATGCCCGTCGAACTTCGCTGTTGCCGTACGCACGGTCTGCCATTCCCCTTCGCCATCCGGCCAAAAGATGCGGCTGCGGGGCTCGTCACCGGTATAAGACGGCCAGATGTAGGCCGCGACATCGTAATTATTTGCTGTCACTTGCGTTTGCGCCGGCGGAGACACATCCCTGCCAGTCCGAGCCCGGCGAGGATTGCCGTGGACGGTTCGGGGATGGTGGAAACGATGTCGAGACTTCCGAGTTCCATTGTCCAATATTGATAATTGTCGCCGCTGAACACGAAAGCGAAGTTATCAAATGCGCCCTCGCTGACGGTACCGTCATAGAGTTTGAACCGATCTCCTTTGCTAACCGAATAGTCACCAAAACCGCTGACATGGATGGTGATCGTGCCAGAACCGAGCAGGTCGCCGGCGGTACTGACGATCTGATCATAGTTTCCATCGGTGCTATCTGTAAACTGCCAGTCGATGGTCGCACCATTGTTAAGCGTCAAAGAGTTTGCGACCAGATTTATTTCACCAATGCCCGAGCTATCAATCGACAGCGTACCATTGCCAACGGAGAGAGCTCCGAACGACCCGGATGCCATCTCCAGGATGCCGCCACCGGTAACGGACGTTGGGCCGTCATAAGTGAGAGTACCGGTCAGTTCCAGCGTTCCGGAACCGGCGTGTTCAACGGAACCTGTGCCGGAGACATCATTGGTAATCGTTGTAATATCACTGCGGTTGAAAACCAGCGCGCCGTTGTTTAAGACATCCCCGGTGGGCAGCGTCCCGGTTGTGCCGCCGCTGCCGATCTGGAGCGTGCTTCCGGAGTCAATCGTCGTAGTTCCCGTGTAGGTGTTGGTGCCGTTGAGAGTGAGGGTGCCGCCGCCATTCCAGATCAGATTGCCGTCACCACTGATGTCGCCATCGATGGTGGCGTTGAAGCCCAGAGTGGACGAGCCGACGCTCGTGAACGTATGAACCGTGTCGGCACCTACCGTCGAGACCGTGCCACCAGTAAGAAGGTTGTCGCCGGTATAGCGCACAACGACAATACCGCTACCACCCTTCCCGCCATTCTTTATGGTGCTAGACCCTGCGGATTTAGCTCCCCCTCCACCATTGCCTGTATTTACCGCACCGTTAGCACCATCAGCATAAGCACCACTATAAACATTGCCATCACCACCTGCTGCATAGTCAACCGATGTCCCGGTGATAGTGCTGGGCAGTCCGTCTCCGCCAGTCGGTGTGCCGCCGACCCCGCCGGCTCCGCCACCGCCGCCACCTGTGGCAATGGCTGTAGAGTTCCCGCCGGCATTGCCTTGCAACGCAGTGCCTGAACCGCCAGTATCGGCGCTACCACCGCCGCCGGATCCGCCAGGGTTCCCTTTCATAGAAGCCGCTGATGTTGAACTGGCCCCGCCACCACCACCGATGGCGGTTTCGCCAAATGCGCTGGAATCGTCTCCATTAGTTCCGCTTGAGCTGGGCGAAGTACCTCCATCGCCACCATCGCCGACCACAATCCCCTCCGCGCCAGTCAAAGTTGTCGTTCCCTCTAGCAGACCACCAGCACCGCCGCCACCAGCACCCGTGGTTCTCTTAGCAGCACCGCCACCGCCACCACCGGCGACGATCAGGTAATCAACATCTAGACCTGAGCCACCATTGGTAGCGTTGAAATCAAACTCATTATCACCGCTTTCCAGACTGATGTCAGCAGAGTTTGTACTATTCAGATCCAGACTGATTGTAGAAGATGGCGTGATTAAGTCTGACCCGAGGGTAACGCCGCTGATCGTGAATACCTTGCCGTCGTTCCCATTGCTGCCGGTCTCAAACATGTCCAAACGCAATCCTGTGATATTTCCGGGGCCCCACTCCCTTCCGGACGGCGCACTCGTCATATCGAGCACCACAGAAAACGGAGTCGTCTGGGGAGTGACGGAGCCCACCGCATGAATGCTGCTGCCGAAGTCACCATTATCGTCATCAATGTAAGAGGCCGACCACGTCCCAGCGACCGCTCCGGCTGAGACGGACAAGAAATCAACCTGAAGATATTTGTAGGTGGCTGACGGAACGGTGGTGCCTAAGACTGTAGTCCAATTGATCCAGAAATCATCTACAGCACCGGTTGGATAGGTCAGTACAAGATTTCCAGAACCATCATTGGAGTCCATATTGCTGGAAGCAGCCACCGAAGCGGCATTTAGCGTCAGGTCCAAGGTGGTCCCTCCGCCAACGTATTGCCCCGTGGTGACAATCGTGGCCGCGTCCGCAGGCAGATTCATCCATACGCCGGCCGCGATCCAAAATGTGAAGAGTGTGGTCGCGAGTTGTTTTTTCATGTCAATGTCCTTATTTGGGGATGTTCTCGTGTGGGTTTCTATTTCAACTCAAAAAAAAGTCCGAAATTTATCAATGTTCACAGTGTTCAGGTTTCATGGCTTGCCGCGTCGTCTTATCGCGCTGTAATCTGATGCAGGCAAACAAAAGTATTGACACAAAAAAGAATATAGGGTATATTTGAACCTAATCAAAAGATACGAAAATCTCAAAAAAGGGTCATATAGTCTTATGCCGGAATCTGGTTATTCAGGTGTTGTTCCCTTTGTCATGCACCAGGAGGAGGCAGCGGGTGAGAGTTGGCAGGGGACGTTCAGTCACCACCTTTTCTCGATCACGCTACAGGGGGGTGCCGACTATCAGTTTCCCGACGGCGCGAAACGGATTGAGGCGGGGGATTTCCTGCATTTCGCCCCTGGCGCCTGGCAGGACTGGACTGCCTTTTCCCCGACCGGCTGGACCGTCTATTACATCATCACCGATCTACCGCCGCGCCTGCTTGATATTCTTCCCCAGGACAACTTGGCGCCGGGCATCGGACAGGTACGCTTGGGGAAAGCGGAATCAGCGTTGGTCGCAGAGGCTTTTGACAGGATGGTCACCTGGGGGGAAGGACACTCCATGATGTCGGAACGGCTGATTCTGAACCAACTGGACTATGTGCTGCTGGAAATCCGCAACCGGCACCCGCTCAGAAAACTGGATGGAAGAGTTGAAAGGGCCAGACACTTTCTGCACGGTCGGGTCGGCAGGGACACCCGGCTTGCGGAAGCCGCCGAAGCCGCCGGTCTTTCAAAACCCAGGCTCTGCGCACTCTTCAAGGAAGCCCTGGGGGTGTCACCGCTACACTATCTTGAGAATCTGCGCATGGAGCGTGCCGCCCAGATGCTGCTCTTCACCTCTCGCGATATCGACACCATTGCCGTAACCCTGACCTACTACGACCGCAAATACTTCGACAAACGCTTCAAACGCCGCTGGGGCGTCACCCCGTTCCGCTACCGCCTGCAAAACAAGTGATTCAAATCAATCGAGCCACTCGGAATAGCCGACTGAAAGGGGGTATAGCCACCCCCGAAAAAGGAGTCCAAAGAGGGTACTATTTTTATTTACACCCATCAGAAAATCAGGATGTTGGATCATAGATTACTCTCACAAGTCTCAGATGCTGTCACCTCTGTTCCTCCTCACCCCGGTTCTACTCCTCCATAACGCTGATCAGCCCCAGGAGGCCGCCCCAGTGGTAGAAGGCGTCACTGCTGCCGATATCGCAACCCGTACCTGTGTCACAGTGATAGTTCTCGTGCACATGCCCCTTTTCGCGCCATTCTTTGAGAAGCAGCGCCTCGGATTTCTCGACGAGGGCCTTTCGCGCTTCAGGCAGGTCATAATTGCGCAGGCCCAGATAGACCAAAAAGTTCATTGGCGCCCAAATACGACCACGCCAGTAGCGCTGATCGGGATAGGCGGGATCATTCCGGGCAATGGAGGGCAGCATCCACTCCCCCCAGAACTCGTCGGGATTGAAGAAGTGCTCATCGATCATGCGCCGGGCCTGCTCCGGTGTCGCCACCCCGGCGATCAGGGGATAGAAGTGGGTGGGTGACAGGCGCGGACAGTATTGACCGGTAGCCAGATTCTTGTTAAGGAAAAGCCCGGTTTTTTCACACCACATGCTTTTCAGCTTGTCAGCGTATCTTTCCGCTCGTTCAGTCAACTCATTCACAACCTCCCCGCGCCCAATACGGCCGGCGAGATCGGCGAGGGCCAGGCAGTCGGCGACATAGAGCGACATCAGTCCCACATCGGCGAGCAGGAGCAGGTGAATCTCCGGGTCAAAAGCCACGTCATCATACATAGGCGAGTTGTCCAGACCCGATTCCAGCGCGCCGCCGAAACGTTCGTTGACACCATGGGTTTCCCATTGACATCCCGTTGTCGGCTCGTAGGGGTCGCTTCCCCAGCACAGGTACCCGTCCTTGTCGCGGTGCTCAGGCCACCAGCGGTTCCATTTAAGCAGGGGATCAAAGAGCCTCTCGGCGAGTAGGGTTTCGCCAAACATGTCGCACAACGCCTGTACCGTCATCGCGCCGACCGGCGGCTGGGAACGGTCCCGTGATTTAAAGCCGCTGGGATGGGCGAAATTGGGAATGAACCCCCGCTCCGTGGCTTCATCGGTAATCGCTGTGGCGTTGGCGTAGGCAAGCTCTTTATCCTCCACACCGGCCATCCAGGCGGCAAAGTAGGTATCCCAATCAAAGAGCACCCAACCGCCGGAGCTGCAGCTCCAGAGTCGACTGACTGGGGAAATAATCCTATCCTTGAAAGGATCATACATGGTGTCCCAGGCCAGGCAGATCTGCATGGCGTTGTGGACCTCGCTCAACGATTCGCGGCTTTTCTGGAATTCGCTCTTCCGGCCATCGATCACCTCGTCGGCTGCCGCCAATTTGTCGGGGTTTGTCGCGATCAGAACCGGGGTGTCAAGGGTAACCAGCAGATAGGGAGATGTGATTTCGACGACCGGTTCCTCGTGACGCGGGGTTCCGGTGGCCTGGACGGTGATGGTCCGATTACCATTCTCGATGATCAGGCTGCCGCCCTCCCGTCTCACACTGCCGGGCCGGTTCCACAGCACCGCGCCTTCTATCGTCAACGCCGGGGGCGTGACCAGCTCGCTCAGGGGTGTCACCCGGGCATACCAGTCATTCCCGTCGTGGGCCGTCTCGACCCGGACCTTCAGGCAATCGGTGGAGACCCCCTGGGCGGGCCACGTCACTTCGAGCGAGGTATATGAACCGTCATACGCATGCGGTCCCGGCACCACTTTCTCATCCATCTTGCCTGCTCTGCCAATCAGAATTTCACGCAGGCAGCGGCCGCTGTTGTAAACTTTGAAGCCCAGGGAAATGGCAAAGGCCTCCGGCAGACACACATGGGAGGTGACACTCCTGACATTCCAGGTATTCCATCCATTCTTCAACATCGTTCTTTTCCATTCGGTTAAACGGTTAACATGTCAATCCTAGTCCCGGCGGCGGCAGCATCGGGGACGCTCTTATTGTTATTTTCTCCTGCCCTCTCCTCTTAGGCGATGGTTTTGATCGATTTGCGCATGTAGACGCGCGGAACCACCAGTTCCGCCTTGTGATTGCCCAGCAAAGCTAGCAGGGCCAAACGCCCCAGGTCATGAGCGCTGTATGACACCACGGCCAGTGCCGGGACCATGTTCGCGCTCCTGTCGCGCTGGTGATCAAAGCCCACCAGCGACAAATCATCCGGCACCTGGCGACCGCAATCCTTGGCCGCCAGCAGAGCGCCGAGCAGGAAGTCGTAGGTAAGGCTTAAACAGGCGGTGAACGGCACACCGGATGTAAGCGCGCTCATAGCCAGCGCGTAGCCATCGGGCGCCGTGCGTTTGTCCACCGGATTGAGAAAAATAAGTTGATCATCCTCTTCACAGCCAAACCGTCGCAGGGCTTCCTGATAGCCAGCCAGCCTCTCGCACCGCGGGATGTCCTCCTGGGTATGCGCGCCGAGAAACGCAATGCGACGGTGACCCGCCAAGGCCAGGGCCCGCACCGCCTTTTCGGCCCCTTTGCGATTGTCGATGCCGACAGTCGGGCTGTCTGGAAAGGACTGGTTGTTGACGATGACATGGGGCATGTCCCCTTCCCGAAGCAGATCCACGAGATGACGATGAGCAAAGCCGGTGAGAGTGACAATGTATCCTGTCTCGCCATTGCCATTAAGCAATCCCTGCCTATGCAGGTACTTCTCCGCCTCGGCCCCGGAGGTATGCACCGTGGTCAGTTCAAAATGATACTCCCGGGCCAGTTCGCTGATGCCGCCCTGAAGCAGACTGTAGTAGGTGTTCGGTTTTCCCCCCACCAGAACCACACGCCGCAAAGCTCTGCTGCCTTTCTGCTGCTGGCGCGCCTTGATATATGTCTTCCGTCCTTTCTCGCTGTAGACTTCATCCTGATCTTTCAAGTACCGGATGCTCTTCTCGACGGTGGCCTTGGCCACGCCATACTGCTTGGCCAGATCAGGAATAGACGGCAAAAAATCCTCCGGATAGCCCTTGTTCTGGATGTAGTCCGTGGCAATGCAGCGGGCGATCTGAAAGTATTTCGGTATCGGCGAGTTGGGATCAATCGATGACATGTTCTTTCCTGTGACTTCAATAATCAGTAAGTCATTAATCCGTGCTCAGCCTGCCCCGCTTGTGCGGGGTGATCAAGTTTTCCCGCTTGGCGGAATTCGGAGCGGGTTTATTCTGCACATCCAAAATCCGGAATCCGAAATTGCTGGGGGTGCTTCCCTAAAATCTTCATAGATGAGTAGCCCCATTCTATTTCTTGTATGGGCCTAGAAACTTGTCCCCGTTGAAATGGATAAGGTGGTCTGGAGAATCGGCTATCCACACTTCAGTTTCCCATGCAATATCCGGGGCAAACTTCCTGAAAGTTGCACGGTCGAGAAAGGCGGTGACATAAACAATCTCTGCGGTGCAGTCTTGAGTAAGGCGTTTGAGTTCCTCAAGTCTTACTGGGGTGATTGGGCCAGAACTGTGGACCGCTTCAATAAGAAACAGCCAGTTCTTCTTCAAGCTGTACGCGAGAACATCTGGTAGTTCATCATGTGTGAGTTCAAAGAAGCACAATTCTTCTAATCTCTCCTTATCGCAGAGAAGCAGTTTCTTTGCCGTATCGCCAACATAGAGTACTTGGGATTCAAACCCGTATCGGGGAAGAAATTCTTCAATGATGGCCTTCTGCAAGTCATTGTGCACGCCCGGGGAGAACTCCAGCGATTGTCCGTCAGGCAGCAAAACGGCGACCGTTTCAATTTCCCGCATGGCGGAGAGCCGTTCACGTAATGTGCCTGTCTCAACAAGAAGTTCGTCAATATCCTCTTCCCAACCTTCATTTCCATATGACCTAACGATATAGGAAAATTGAGGGCTGAGGGCGTAGCCCCGAGTCGGATTGTTTGTCGCTGCATTTGGATCATTGGCGCTACGTTCAACAATCCCTGCTACGGTAAGCAGTTTTAAATCTTTTCTGCGGATATCGTCGTAGGATCCGCTCGAGATAGATTCGCTGAAGTTCTTGTTGATGTAGTCAATAATCTGGCGCGTCTGAGGAGCCCAGCCGTCTCCACTTTGTTTCGCTTCCGGCCAGTTTCTTGAGCGCTCTACATCAACCACCGCTAGGAACGCCATCGCCATTTTTTCAAGGCGACGCTCCGTCAGGCCGTCAAACGGAATGCCAAGACTGTTGAGAATATGAAGGGCCTCGTTGATGACCTTCTTGATGGGGTGTGGCTTCTTGCTCTTGGGGATAAAATCAGGCATGGCGTATTCCTCCTTTCGTGATTCCATTACAAAGAGTTCTGGTTGCGCTGGTAGGTTCCTGTACAGAACTTCAGAACTCGAAAGGCGATGCTCTGATTTGAGGTAGTCAACAACGGCACTGGCAATTGCATAAGCAAACAGTGGCGGCACTGCATTGCCGACCTGATAGTATTGACTTGTCTCTGTTCCGGAAAATTCAAACGAGTCGGGAAAGCTTTGTAGGCGCGCTGCTTCGCGAACAGTAATTCTTCTTCGCCTGCCGTCAGGCAGGCGCACACGATGCATATCTCCGGTTGCGCCTGCCAAGTTTCTACAGGTCAGCGTCCGCGCAGGACGGTCTAGGTGAAGATCGCGCGGATTGACACATTTTGACGCTTTCTCATACTTGGCAACGTACCTATCCATACTTGGAGTCAGGAACTTGGCGTCATCCGGCACGGATGAAGCCAACTCCCCAAGGGCCTCGCCTGCCGTTACTCTGGTGGAGAGTTCCTGTGGAAACTGGAAGTTTCCACGATGCCCCACCACGACGAGACGTTCTCGGTTTTGCGGCACCCCGAACTTAACGGCATTGAGCAACTGATATTCAACCACATAGTTCAAAGCTTTGAGCCGAGTCAGAATCTCTTCGAAATAGTGCTTATTGCGATAGAGTAACCCTCGGACATTCTCGAAAATCCAGATGTCGGGATCGACCTTTTCAATGGCCTCAATGAAGACGGGGAAGCCGTCTCTTGAATCTTGGAGGCCAAGCTGTTTCCCTCCGACACTGAATGGCTGGCACGGAGGACCACCAATTACGATTTGTGCTGTAGGGTATTCTTCGCCAAGTTCAAGTCGCTTGCACTTGCAGGAGCCTACGAGGTTGCGAGAGTAAGTCGCAGCATAGTCTGGCTCCATTTCGTATCCGCTTGTGCGGATACCGCAGGCTTCAAAACCCAAGGATAGACCTCCGCAACCCGCAAAGAGATCAATTGCCTCGTATTGAAACGACGCAGGTTGGGCCAGTTTTGTTTTCAAGTGTTCTGGATATGTCATGAGTCTTTCAGTATTGCAACATCGGGCCGCGAACTTCACACAGGCTTGTATTCATCTTCTCCGGTTCAATCTAACATAGCCGGTATTCTCAAGTCTTCAAAACAAATTGACAAACGATTTTTCCTCCCTATATTGCTTTTTGTTCCTAGGAAACCACGAATTAAATGTCATTATTTTCATGAATGTACTTGACTGGATCATCAGCGGGATTTTTCTGGCGGCCATTCTCGCCATCGGTATCAAGCTGAGCAAAAAGAGCGGCGAATCCGCCGAGAATTTCTTTGTGGCCGGCCGCAAGATGCCGTGGTGGCTGGCGGGCATGTCAGCCGCCGCCACCAGTTTCGCCAGCGATTCGCCACTCCATATGTCGGCCATGACACGCCGGGCGGGCTTTCTTGGCTGCTGGTTCTACTTTCAGCAGATCTTCACGCAGATTGTCAGTTTTATCTTCTTTGGCAAACTGTGGCGGCGCAGTGAAGTGATCACCGAGCTGGAGTTCTACAAAATCCGTTACGGTGACGATGCCCTCGCCCTGCGATGCATTATGGCCGTGTATCAGGGCCTGATCATCACCCCCCTCCGTATCGCTGTGTTCATCCTGGGCATGCAGAAGATGTGCACGGTCCTGCTGGGTTTGGCCCCCACCGTTCAGATCCCGGTCGTCGGCTCGGTTTCCACCGGTCTTGTTGTGTCAGTCGTCCTTGTGTTTGTGGCCCTAATCTATTCGACCATGAGTGGTATCATGGGGGTGGCCTGGACCGACTTCCTCGAGTTTATCGTAGCCATGATCGGCACCTATGCGCTCATGTTCTACGGTCTGGAAAAAGTCGGCGGCCTGACTGCCATGCGCGAGGGAGCCCAGGCCGTCTTTACCGCCAGAGGGTCTACGGCTGACCCGTTCAATCTGTTTCCGGGCTGGGGAGACATTCTCACCTGGACATTCATGTGGTACCTCTTCTCTTTTTCCATGGTTGGCGGGGCCGATGGCGGAGGCGCCGCGACTCAGCGCATGCTCAGTTGCCGCAACGAGAAAGAGGCCACTTTGACGGGACTTTTCAACGTTGTCCTGACCTTCGGCATCCGCTTCATGCCCTGGTTTGTCATTGGCTTCACCTCGCTGCTCCTCTTTCCGGATATTGTCGACCATGAAAGTGCCGTTCCCCGCATGATCTCGGAACTCCTTCCCCACGGGCTTCTCGGGCTCATGTTCATCACCTTTTTCTCGGCGTTCCTCTCATCCATTGACAGCTTTCTGAACCTTGGGGCATCGTGGCTCGAAAACGATTTGGCCCGCCCGTTCCTTTTTCGTAACCGCAGCGAGCGATTCTATGTCCTGGTTTCCCGCCTGGCAACGGTACTGCTGGCTGTCCTGGGGATTCTACTGGCGACTCAGCTGTCCGGCATCCTCGAGACACTGAAACTGCTGGCCAAATTCGGCATGGGCTGCGGTCTCGTCCGGATACTCCGCTGGTTCTACTGGCGGGTTAATGTCAAAACCGAAATCACCGCCATTCTCACCAGCTTAATTGTTGCTGTAACCTTCACTCTGATGAAGAAGGCCGGGCTCACCACCCCGGCGACGGCTCTGATCGAAGCCACCGGAATAGGAACAGGGAATTTTCCGTTTAAAGACCTATATTTTGCCGTGGAGGCATCCATGATCGCCGCGATTACGGTAACATGCACCGTTGTCTGCATGATCCTGACCAAAGCCAGCTCACCGGAAGTCCTGGACAGCTTCTACCGTCGCATCCGCCCGACCGGGCCCGGCTGGAAGCCGGTCGCCGCGCGCTGTCCCGATGTAAAAAGCCCGGATGCGCTGCATCGGGACGTTGAGGGCGTAGTTTTTGGCCTGCTTTTCAGTTTCTGTTTTATTTTTTCCTTCGGGTACACTTTCGTCGGCAACTATGCCAAGGCTCTACTGATCGCGGCAACCCTACCCGTCTGGGGTTACCTTCTTCACCGGCGTTATCTGCGCTGGCTGAAGAAGTCAGCGTAACATCGCAACCATTCTTGAGAAAAAACGATGATAAGAAAGTCAATTGCATTTATGGGAAAACTCGCGCTCTGTCCTCTGGTAGCTTTAGCCCAGCCTGCCAGCCCGGATCATGTTACTGGCGTTGCCACGGAAGTAACTGTATCCATTGACGCATCCAAGCCGAAATGGACCATTTCCAAGTACCTGACCGGTTCCCATTTTGTCTACGGGCACGAGCCCGATGCCCTCTACCGGGACAATCCCCAGATCATCGAATGGATGAAGGATGCCAAAGTGGGCATCCTGCGCTGGCCGGGGGGAACGGTCACCATGAGCACCCACTGGAACGACTTGACCGGATACAGCTTTCCATTCCACGTCGAGCAGCTGACCGGCAAAAAGCAACCCTACGATTCCTGGGATCCGGCGTACGCTCTGCCCCGGCGTGATCCAAGCCAGTTTATGGATATGGATGAATTCATCGCCATCTGCCGGGAGGTCGGCGCCGAACCCTGCATCGGCGTCAACATCCTCTCGGGAAGGAAATACCGAACCGAGGCGGATTCCCATGCGGAAGCGAGGGCACAGATCCAGTATTGCGTGGATAAAGGCTATAACGTCAAATTCTGGTACATCGGCAACGAAGGCTATGCGAAAGGCTTCACCGCCGAGCAATACGTTGAGGCCATTGACACCTACGCCCGCGTCCTGCGCGGTGTCGACCCCGACATCACGATCATCGGCGACTGGAAATATGGGCCGGAAACGAAGCATCGCTTCCGGCAGTGCCTGAAAATCGTGGAGAAATCCGAAGAGCTTGACATCCTCGAAGTGCACGAAAAATGGGGGGAGCGATGGGGCGTGCCCAGCGGGCAGACTGCTTCAGATTGGATGAAGGAGGCCCCCTATCTGTATAACGGACAATTGACCGGCTATGCCAACAGGATAGTAGCGTTCACCAGAGAGGCCGGCAAACCCGGGCTACAGGTGGGCTACAACGAATGGGGCTTCGGCGACCCGTTATCCGACGACGGCAAACCGCTGGATCCGCATCGGATGGGGCTTCTCGGAGCAGACTATCTGATCGAAATATTCCGCGCGCCCATTGCCACGGCCTGCTACTGGAATCTCAATATGGGCGATCCCCAGACGCGGATTTTCACCGTCAACGATGATGGCACGGTCACCATGAACCCCATCCGCCACCCCTTCGTCATGGTTGCTCAGGCCATGGGCGAAAAACTGCTAGAGGTGGAAAGCTCCGAAAACAGCGTCTACGGCTTCGCCAGCCGCACCGAGCAGGCAGTCCAGGTGTTTCTCCTCAACAAAAACGAGAAACCCGCAAATGCGACCTTCGCTATTTCGGGTGGAAAGATGGGGAGAGTTCTTGACATTGAAGCTTATGTGGCCCCGGGAGTCGTCCAGACAATCAACCCATCAGGCGCCCAGGTGACGCTCCCGCCTCTCTCCTTTACACGGATTAGCGTCGAAGTCACCCCACGGGACGACTGAATCAACCTTGTCTTGGATTTCAATAATCGCATAGCCATGGCAGATGGGAAAGATTAAGGCGAATGGCTAAGAGTTCTTCACACTGTTCTGAGACTTTAGTTGGGAGATTGCCACGAAAAGTCACAAAAAAGTGTATTCGGTGATGCCGTAGATTTCAAAGAGAGGCGCACTTGACAAAACTCATTTTCATTTTATATTCATAGGAATGTGTGAAAATAATACGTTTAAAGCGATTCATGCCGGTGTTCAAAAGCAGTACCAAACTCTCATAACGAAGAGGAAAATGGCGATGAAAATTCACAGACCAACATTTCTTGCAGCAACGATGATGTGCCTTTTTACCGTCGGCTCGATAGGCGCGGCGACCATCGTTACCTCGGGTGACATTTCAACTGCGGCGACAAACCCAGATACTGCAGATCTCGGTGACAGTTCGATCACCGTTGGTGGTTTCACGGTTGCATCGACCGGCATTGTCGCGAATCTGGGCTGGCAAACTTTTGGCGGCGATCCTGAATTCATCGGTGTGGTAGGGGGCGGGAAAGCCGGCGGGGTTGAAGGAAGCGAAACGTTGACTCTCAGCTTCAGTGCGCCGGTCACCGTCAATTCCATCTCACTTGCTGATCATGGGCAGGCTGACTTAAACGCCATCATCAGCGGCTTCTCGAGTGACCCGGGCGCTTCTGTCTCTGGTCTGCCCAGCGGTTGGACCGTTTCATACGCTTCAGGTTCTGTAACCGTCGCTACGAATAACAACATCGGGTATCTAGTGTCATGATTGATTAATTCGTTCGCATATTCTTGTTGTTTTTTCCAG
>JAVVEH010000039.1:0-39299 GCA_032251435.1 Lentisphaeria bacterium
GGGATGAGCGGGCGGAGAAGAAGCGTTTTGATGATTCGGGAGCCGGGCTGGTGTCCTTTCGTCAGTTACGGGCTTAATGTTGAGTTCACTCCATTGCTAATTCCGCATTAAGTCATCTTGCGCTTTAATCGGAGAGTCTTCTGCCGCCACCGCGGAGGGCTGCGGCATCCGGGAAGCGCGCAAAACGGGGACAATCCTCCGATTTGTCGACATCTTAACCTAAAATTTCAGTTCTGGCTGGCAGGGCAACCGCCAGTCGATCACCGGCAGGTTTTGACCGCGGAGAAACGCGTTGGTTCGGGAAAACGGCCGACTTCCGAAAAATCCCCGATAGGCGGACAATGGTGACGGATGGGCTGACGCGATGACACAGTGTCTCTGTTCATCAATCAACACAGCTTTTTTCCGAGCCTGTCCGCCCCACAGAATATAGACCAACGGGTGGGCAGCGCGGGCGTTTAGACCCGCGAGAACCGCGTCGGTGAGCCGTTCCCATCCCTGATCGGCATGGGAACCGGCGCTCCCGGCATTGACCGTGAGCGCGGTGTTGAGCAGTAGCACGCCTTGCCTCGCCCACGGAACCAATGAGCCGCTCATTGGTTCCGGCTGGCCGGTGTCACTGCCCAGCTCTTTGAAAACATTCCGCAACGACGGCGGGGGGGGGACACCGGGCGGCACCGAAAAACACAGGCCTTCCGCCTGTCCGGGGCCATGATACGGGTCTTGACCCAGTAAAACACATGTCACCGCCTCGGGCGGGGTCAGGTCAAAGGCTCGGAAAATCTTGTCCTGGGGAGGATAGACCGGTCCGCTCTCATAGGCCTTTTTGACAAAATCCGCCAGCCGTTCAAAGCCTGGATCCGAGCATGATTCCGCCAAAAAAGTCCGCCACTTGGACGGTATGAGCGCGGTCAGAAAATTTTCGCGGAGGGACATGGGCGCGGATCCTGAACGGCACTGGAGATCAGTCAAAATACTGATGTTGCTGGGTGGAGCCGAGCACGGCTTTCCAGAGCGCTCCGGACGGATTAATTTTCCGGCGTTCCATCACCGCCAGATCGACAGGCACATGGGTAAACTGCCCGTTCCAATGGCCTACCACCATCGCGGTTTTACCGGCCATGCCGGCGTGAGCGGCGTGCGTGCCGAGCATCAAGCAGAAAATGGCGTCGGTGCCCCTGGCCGGCACACTGCGCACCAGGTAGCTGGGATCAAAGTACTTGATGGAATAATCGATCTTCCGCTCCGCCAAATAGGCGCTGATTTTTTCTTTGAGAAACAGACCGATATCTTTTAAATGGTTATTGCCCGAAGGATCTTGGCCGACATCCTCATGCTTCATTAACTCCTGGCCCGCGCCTTCCGCGACGACAATCACGATATGATCGGAGATTTCCAGGCGGCGCTCAATGGCCCGTAACAACCCCTTTTTTCCCTCAAGCTTAAAGGGGTCCTCAGGGATCAAAACGAAATTCGCGACGGAATTAGCCAAGCTCGCGGCGGCGGCGATGAAACCAGACTCCCGCCCCATCAACTTGACCAGCCCGATACCGTTGAAAACGCCCTTCGCCTCATTGTGAGCGGAGGCGATCACCGGGGCGGCCGCGTATACCGCGGTCTCATAGCCAAAGGTTCGATCCATAAAGCTTATGTCGTTGTCAATTGTTTTCGGAATACCGATCACGCTGATGGGGGCGCCTTGCTCCTGGATAACCCGGGCGATGTCGCGGGCTCCGCGCTGGGTGCCGTCCCCGCCGATAGTGAACAGAATATTGATTTGCAGGCGGACCAGGGTTTTCACAATTTCCTCTTCCGGCTGATACCCGCGGGAAGAGCCCAGCAATGATCCGCCTTCCTCATGAATCAAATCAACCACATCCGGAGTCAGCTGAATAGGATCCAATTTATAACTGGGAACAAGCCCCCGATACCCGTAACGGATACCGAAAATATTCCGCACCCCATATTGGTTCCACAGCGTGGTGACGATGGCTTTAATCACATCATTCAATCCTGGACACAATCCCCCGCAATTCACAATCGCCGCCCGAGTCCAAGCCGGATCATGATAGATCATTTCACGGGGGCCGGCGGGCTCAAATCCAGGAATGGGCACACCCCGTTCCGCGCATTTTTCAATTTCAGACACTTTCGACAAGTAGGAAATCCTCTCATCCGGGCCGATAAAATCCACATGGGCCACAGGTGAGCTCATCGTCGGCTTCCCCACAGTGGAAACTGTGAAATCCACATCTTTCACATCGTCAAGTGTCGCCCGGCTAATGTCACTGCTCATAATGCCGCCTGTTCTCAATATCACCTTTGAAATAGTTCGCTTATCACCGTCGGCCACGGGAAACCGGCGTGATTTTCATCTGTCAAAATAATCCGCGTAATTAACCATGCAACCGGCAGGGCTGTTTTAGCCTGATTAATTCAGGTGAGCACGTCTTTCATCGCAGTGCCGGATTTTTTCTCTTAAATGATCCCGCCGGAGTTGCTCTCCGCGTTTACATCGCTATTTTGACTGGTTTTCCTCATACGATGGTCTCCGCGGGACAGCCGTTCGCCGTCACGCAGGCGGTGAGGGGTCAAGAATATCCCCCCGCCGCGGGTATTGATTCATCGGCCGCCCGTAGTCACTGAGGAAAAATTATGTGACTGTTTAAGCCATCAGAGACGTGGGAAAATCATGAAAAAACTCTCTCATTCGTTTGATTTTTGTGTGGTTGGCGGGGGCATGGCCGGCATGATCGCGGCGATTGCCGCCGCCCGGCATGGCGCCAAAGTGGCCTTGATCCAAGATCGTCCTGTGCTCGGAGGCAACGCGTCCAGTGAGATCCGCATGCATATTTGCGGGGCACATGGTGAAAACAATCGGGAAACAGGTATACTGGAAGAAACGTTACTGGAAAATCACTATCGTAATTCCCAACCCAACTATTCAATTTGGGATAGCGTCCTCTACGGCAAGGCCCAATATCAAGATAACCTGACGCTATTTCTCAACTGCAGTGTCAGCGACTGCCAGATGGACGGGACACGCGTAAAATCCGTGACCGGCTGGCAGATGACAACAGAAACCTGGCATACCATTGAGGCCAAGCTGTTTGCCGACTGCTCCGGCGATGGCGTTCTCGCTCCTTTGACCGGGGCTGAATACCGTATCGGGCGTGAATCGCGATCCGAGTTCGGCGAATCCATCGCTCCGGTTGAAGGAGACAAAAAAACCATGGGGATGTCCTGCCTTTTCCAAGCCCGGGAGCATACCACTCCGCAGCCGTTTATCGCTCCTGACTGGGCCTACTCTTTCACTAAACCCGAAGATCTGCGCGGCAGGGGCACGAATCTGCGCCGGACAAACTTCTGGTGGATGGAGGTCGGGGGTGATTATGATTCCATCCATGACACGGAAGTCATGCGGGAAGAATTGCTGAAGATCGCTTTCGGGGTCTGGGACTACATTAAAAATTATTCTCCGGATAAGGATGAATTTGCCAACTGGGCCCTTGACTGGCAGGGATTTCTACCCGGAAAACGGGAAAGCCGCCGGTATGTCGGAGATCATATCCTGACCCAACACGACATTGAGGCGGCCGGGAAATTTGACGATTTGGTGGCCTACGGGGGCTGGACCATGGATGATCACTTCCCGGCGGGTTTCTATCATCCTGAGGCGGGAACCATCTTCCATCCGGCCCCTAGCCCTTTCGGGATTTCTTACCGCACGCTGTATTCCCGCAACATCGAAAATTTGTTCTGCGCCGGCCGTAACCACAGCGCCACGCACGCGGCCATGAGCGCCACCCGGGTGATGGGAACCACATCTCTCATGGGGCAGGCCGTCGGCACCGCCGCCGCCATCGCCAATCGGGATGGTCTCACGCCCCGCGGCGTCTATGAAAACTCGATCCGTGAACTGCAACAGACATTGATGGATGATGACTGTTGGCTGCCCTGGCGCGCCCGCCCCATTCCCGCGCTCGCGGCAACCGCGGAATTGACCGCCACAGCCGGCGATCCGGAACCCTTGCGTAATGGTGTTGACCGGCCCGTCGACGGCTGTGAAAACGCCTGGGAAGCCGCTTGCGGAGAATCAGTCACCTACACTTTCGCGGAGTCCGCGAAAGTGTCAGAAATCCGAATCGTTTTTGACAGTGATCTCAACCGATCCGTTCACAACATGCGTCATTGCTACCAACTGAATGACAAAAACTGGTCTGTTCCGGAAAGCATGGTCAAATCGTTCAAACTTGAGATTCAGGGCGAAAACGGCGGCTGGACGACTGTCCACGAGGAACACAACAATTACCAGCGGTTGGTCCGGGTTTCCCTGGCTGTGGGAGTCAAAACCATCCGGCTGACCCCGCTGGGGACCTGGGGTGCGGACACCGCGAAAATTTTCGCTTTTGACGCGCGCTGAAAGACACGGTAATTAACAAAACCGTTGCTGAAACGCCCGGTGGACAGCCTTGTCGTGATATCGGTCATTCGCCTGGGAGAGTTCTTCAGCTTTATAGCCGCTGGCGATTGCGAGGATGGTCAATTTCCGGCTGGCGGTTTCCATTTTAAACGTCAATCGCCACGTGCGACAGGCGACTTCCCATGTGTCATCGGTTAACCGCCGAACCCGTTTGCGGCCGGCGTCCGTGGGATTTTCACTGACCTGGACTTGGATAAACGGGGTTAAAAAGGTGACACCATTGGCATTCAGCCAAGCGAGTTGCTCCGCCACGGAGTCCGCGAACATGACATTCCATTTGTCTGAGGAGCAGGTCTCCAGCCAGCCTTCGGCGGCTTCCGGGAAACTGTCGGCGTAGGGGATATAGGGCTTGATATCCAGAATCGGCGTGCCGTCCAGCAGGTCGTGCCCCCGGACAGTGAGCCGCAGCCCGTCGACGGCGACCAGTTCCACGCAAGACAGACCGATGCCGTTCGGCCGGTACGGCGAGCGGCAAGCGAACAGCCCGACTTTGCGGTTTCCGCGGGGTGGTTGGGCCAGGGGCTTCCAGTGCTTGTTGCGGTCAAAGATGAAGATCAGCCAGATCCGGCTGAAGCCATCCAGATCCTGAACCGCCTGCTCAAAATTGTGGCCGGGATTCAACTCGACAACCCCGGCGCTGTCCGGGCGGACCGTGCCTTGGCGGGCGGCTTCCTGGGGATAAACTTCCGAACAACGAAAGGTGCCGATGGGGGTTATGGTGATGGATTCAGACATGTTGATGTAACCATTCGCAAAGCGTCATGATATATGCGGGGTGTTGTGATTTTATAGGGAGGGTTTATTATAATGCGAGACCTGTGAATCACCTCCCTTTTCAAAAATAAAAGATGGGACGGGGCTATTTAACGCGTCCATTATCGAAAGACAGACTTAATGGTTACTAAATTTCATTTTCCCAAACCCAGCGCCAATGTTGAAAACGCCACGCTGACCGCTTGGTTGAAGCAAGTGGGCGACGATGTCACCGCCGGAGAAATTGTCGAGGAAATCACGACCGATAAGGGAGTGATTGAGGTTGAAGCGCCTGTGGATGGGCGGTTATTGGCCATTATCGCGGAGGAAGGCAGTATGTTGCCAGTGGGCTATGTCATGGGATTGATTGGTGACCCGGGTGACACCCTGCCTGATGTGACGGAGGAGAATGAGCGAATCCTCGCGGCGTTCACGGTGCGGGCGGGCGGCGGGGGGCGGCAGGCGTCAGAACGCGGAGGCCGCGACCGGCAGAAGGGCCCGCGGGTGCGGGCGACACCGGCCGCCCGCCGATTGGCTCGGGAGCACGGCGTGGATGTGGCGGAGGTGGCGCGGAAAAACGGTGCCGAAACCGTGGATGAGGAGATGGTGAACGCTTTTTTGAACCAGGCCGGCTAAGCGCCGGACGGAGACTTGATTATGACAGATCAATATTTACAGGGGCGGACGGCGATTGTCACTGGCGCCTCCCGGGGTATCGGCCGGGAGATCGCCTTGACTCTTGGCGGCCGGGGCGCCAATGTCGTGGTGAATTACGCGCTGTCCGCGGACAAGGCTGAAACAGTCGCGCGGGCCATTGAAAGCGGCGGCGGACGAGCGCTGGCGGTCAAGGCGGATGTGCGGGATTTGGATGCGGTGATGGCAATGACCGCCGCGGCGAAGGAAACCTTTGGCGGCATTGATATTCTGATCAACAACGCGGGTGTGTTGATCGATAAACCGGTGACGTTTATGACCGACGAGGAATGGGACACCGTGGTGGATGTGAGCCTGAAAGGCGCCTTCCATTGCATCAAAGCCTGCGGGCGGGAGATGGCCCGGAAGCGCTATGGCCGAATTATCAACATTTCTTCCGCGGCGGGGTTGATGGGCGATGTGGCGCGGGCGAATTACGCGGCCGCCAAAGCCGGCTTGATCGGCTTGACAAAGGCAGTCGCCCGGGAATTCGCCGCCGTCGGCATCACGGTGAACGCCGTGGCGCCAGGCGTGGTGGAAACCGACTTGATCGCTGAGATGCCGCAGGCGAAAAAAGACAAGCAACTGGCGATGATCCCGCTCAGGCGTTTTGGCCAAGAAGCGGAAGTGGCCGGCCTGGTGGCCTATTTGGTCTCCGAGAACGCCGGCTATATCACCGGACAAGTGGTTCAGGTCGATGGCGGGATGCGTATGTGACCATGAGCCGTCAACGGCAATTACCAGTTGAGGATGCTTGGCATTCCAGTCACAGTCGCTATTGACGCAGCATCCACCGCAATGGTCGTCGGTGTCTTTATCTTCCTGGAAGACCCTCTGTCGGCACAATTTCTCTGATTGAACACGCATGTCACTGAAAACGTCTCTTCGCACGGAGTGGCTGGCTTTCAAATGGGTGCGATTCATTGTTTCGCATGCACCCATTCAATGCGGATCGGATAGGACAGGGTTGTTGGGCCGGGCATGAGATAAATTCTCAAACTTGAGAATTTTGTTTTTTTTCGCTAGTCAAAATGTTATTGGCCCGCTTTATGCTACTAAGTTACTGGACTTTATTGCCAATTCTTCATTCGGCAACGTTATCAGCTTTGGTATCAACGATGAAAAACTGCCCCAAATGTAATCGCCCGTGGACACCCGGCATGGCCTGTTGTCCGCGTTGCGGGTTTTCTGACACCGCTTTCGCTGTCGGCGCGTCGGCGGCCCCCGCGGCTGCCGTTCGCACCCAAACGCCCGACTCGCCCGCGATCTCGCCTAAATCCGCGGCTATCACGCCATTAGAGGGCGCGAAGGTGCCCCCCGCGGCCGCGTTTTCGGCGGACACATTCATGCCAGTTGTCCCCCATCCCGATACGGGGTCGGCCAAATTCACATTTAAAGTTCGGCCTGGGGAGCGGATTAAGGATATCAACACCCGTCGCGCGCCTCAGTCGGAGCCTGTGTCCTGGGATGAATTGGAGCGCATTTCCACGCTTCAGGCGGCCCTTGCGGAGGGCTTTGACCCCGCGGAGCAACCCCGGCATGAGGATTCCGTTTCCGTCGCGGTGTCGGACAAAGACACGTCTGTTCCAGTCATGTCGCCGGACCGTCACCACCGCCGGAGGCACTGGGGACTCAGGAAAGAATCCTATATTCTACTCGCCCTGTTGATTGAAACCTGCATGGTGACGGCGGATTATTATTCCCCCATGTTCAGCGCCCGGAAAAGCCGGGTGGAAACTGTCACCGTGGCCCGCGATCCAAACCAAGTGATGTTGAATTTTATCAATTCCGCCCACGTTCCCGTGACCGTGCGGGTAAATAACCACGTGATCGCCTTGGATAAAAATCAATCCTTCCAAAAAAGCTTTCCCAAGGGGCTGTCCGACATCAGCTGGTGGTGCGAGGCGGCGGGAAAACAGAGCGACAAGTATCTCGCCCAAGAGCGGATCACCGGTGACACCGATTGGGAGTTTGAGCTGGTGTTTATGGAGGACAAGCCCGTCGTTTTACGAACGGTTCTTGATCAACAAAGTAAATCCGCTTCCCCGGTGGAATAGACCAACAATGTCGGCGGCATGCCTTCCAGCTGCTTTTCCATGTTGGCGAAATACGCGTTTTGGACGTTTTCCGCGATTCGGTTGAGTCCAAGAATCACCATATCCGCGTCAGACGAGTTATCCCGTAACAGCTTCGGGAAAGGATCGTTTGAAACCAGCACCATGATGTCGGCTTTAATTCTGGCCTCCCTCAGCATGGCGAGGATTTCAGCTTTGGCTGGCGGCGCTTCTTTTCCGGTTTCCACTTCCCGCAACAAGCGCAGGCGCGCGTCGGCCCATTCGGGGTTTAGAACCAGCAAGTGACCCAGAATCAACATCAGCGAGCCGTTCGCCTGTCCCCGCCAATAAATATCAATCCGTTTTTTTTCCCGTCGCTTGACCGTCTGGCCGGGAATGTAGACTAACAAGCTTTTACCCAAATCAATCACCGTCCGCAAATGGTCGAAATAGAGTTCAATCCGCCGGGTGCCCCGGGGCCAGCCGAACAAGACAAGATTGGGCTTGATGGGGCCGATGGAATAGCTTTGCAGGATAATATTCAAATCACGGTCGAAGTTCTCGACGATGACGACCTCCGTGAAAATTCCCGGAGCTTCCGAGTCCCGGAAAGCCTCCAGTTGTTCGGCCATTTTATCTCGTTCCCGCGCCATCGTCTCTTTCTCTCCCTGCACGATGTTGAGAAGAGAGATAATTCCTGAACGCAGTCCCAGCCATTTCGCCAACTGAACCAATGGCCCGCGGGCGTGGGGATTGCCGGAAAACACCAGGATTGTCGGCCGCCAGTTTTTCGGATGGGCGGGCATGGCGGCCAGGCGTTTAAGAGAGCGACTAAGGGAAGTGTACACAAACCCTCTGCCGGCGTCACCAAAAGCCTCGGTCAATTTCCGTTTGCGCACGGCGGCGAAAACGCCCCCGATAAACAGCAACGTGATCAGCGCGGCGCCGGCGCTAATCATGAACGCCACCCAAATACAGGCGAGACCTCCGATTAAGGCTGTTCCCCAATGGAAAAATCTGAACCGGGGCCGGAACGATGGATTCAGAGAAAAATGCTCTACAAACGCGGCGAGATTGGTCATCCCGTACGTATAGAGAAAAATCATGGAGACGACGCTGGCGACGATATTCAAGCCACCGCCACCACCACCCCGGCCGAAAATCAGCACTGTGCCAATACCGATCAGGAAGGTTAACACCAACGCCCGGCGGGGTTCATCGCCTTTGACAGTTCCTTTGGCGAATGGGTTGGTGACACGCAGCACCCGGTCCCGGGCCAGGGCTTGGAGGACACGGGGAGCGCCCAAATCACTGCCAATCGCGCTGGAGATGGTGGCTAGAAACACCCCGGCGGTGACCAGCCAGCCCATACCGAAAAGCGCGTTGCTCACTAATAGCAGATACGGCGTTTGGATCAATTCCTCCCGGGAAGCCATACCGCCGCAGAGAAAAATTTGCAGGGCGTAAACCAAAAAACCGACCCCGACGGCCAACAGCGTGCCGGCGGGGATGGATTTCGCCGGGTCCTTCAAATCGCCGGACATGTTGACTCCAGCCATGATTCCCGTGACCGCCGGGAAATACAGCGCGAACATACTCCACAAATTCCGCCCTTCCGGATAGCTGGCGAAAAGGTTACTGTGAAAATGGGCTGGTTCAAACTGGCGGACAGCGCCGAGCAGAAAAACCGCGATCGAGCTCAGCAATACGGCGAGAATGGCATATTGAAGTTTGATGACCCATCCCGCTCCGGTCCATACCAGGCCGAACAACATGCACAAAACCGCCAGGCATATCCAAAAATAATAGGGTGCCAGGCTTGGGAAAGTCTGAGTCAGCGCCTCAACAAACCCGAGGATATAAAAAGGCACGCTGATGGCCTGGGCCAGATACAAAGCGATGCCGATCGCGGTTCCAAACGCGGGTCCCAATACCCGGGAAATCAGAAAATAAGCCCCTCCGCCCTTGACCGGGGTGTTGCTGGAAATGCCGGCAATACTTAATCCGGTGAGAAAAGTGATTCCGCTGGAAAGGCTGAGAATGAAGAAGGTGGGGAGAATGCCCGCCGCGCCAATCACCTGATTGGCGCGCATAAACATAATCAAACCAAAGATCGTGAGAATGGACGGGGTGAACACTCCGCCAAACGTGCCAAACTGGTTTTCTGTTTTTTCCGGTGTCGCGTCTGGATTGACGGGCATCTTTTTTCTCACGTTAAAGCGGGCTGGTGACACTGTGTGAACGATCATTTTTGACGCGGGGGAATATAGGCCAAAGGGCGGAAAACGCCACATGGACAAAAAACCGGTGCTGGGAAACTGGCTCCATTAAACAGCTCCGCCCTGACGCGGGACCTTCCCGTCCGACAAATCACCGCTCCGCGCTGGTTGCGGGACGAGGGGAACGCGTTATCTTAGAGGCGGGTTCTTTCTATTTGCGAAAGGTGATGAATTATGGCGACAAAAAAAATGACATGTCCGGTCTGTGATGTGGCGCTTGTTCAACGCCAACTGGGGCCAGTCTCCGTGGATGAATGCCCCTCCTGCGGCGGTATCTGGTTTGAAAAGGGTGAGTTGGATCAGGCGAAAGACGCGGCTGACGGGGATTTGAACTGGCTTGACTTCAAGGTGTGGAAAAGCGGTGATCTGACGGCGGATCTGACATCGTCGCAGTGCCCGTCGTGCGGAGAGCGCACCGTGTTGCTCACCTGCGGAGAAACCGGTGTGTCGGTGGATTATTGCGAGACATGTCAGGGCTCCTGGTTGGAGAAAGGCGAGTTTGAAAAGCTGATCACCGCCTTGGAGGAGGAAATAACTGATTTGTCATTTTCTGAGTACGCCAAAGAATCCTTACGCGAAGCCGGGGAAGTGCTCGCCGACCCTAAATCGGCTCTGTCCGAGTGGAAAGGTCTGGCCTCCGTCATCCGCTTGATGCGTTACCGGTTGTTTGTGGAGCACCCCAAAGCGGTTGAGGCGATTCTGTCCGTCTATCGGGCGGCGCATTAAGTCCCGCGGAGAGCTTTTCCCGCGGCCGGCCGCGGGCTTCGGCTTTTTTCCATGCCGTTTTCTTTCGTCCGGTAAGTTCTGTTTTGGTTTTTTTCATGTGATCGCGCGTTTCTTTGGCAGATAAAAAATGGTTGCCGGAAGCACTCATTATTCGTTATTGGGCATTGACGCGGGCGCTGATTTTCAGGCGATTAAAAAAGCCTATTATCGGCGTGCGAAAGAATGTCATCCGGATCGGTTTGGCGGGGATCGGGTAAAGGAGGAGGAGTTTAAGCGGGTGGTGGCGGCGTTCAATGTGCTGTCGGACCCCTTAGCGCGCCGCCGCTATGACGCCCGGCTGGATCAGGCGGGCGCCGCCGCGGACTCCGCGGATTATCAGCCGGATTACGACCTGCCGGAAGACCGGGATTCAATCCTGGACACCTATGCTGACGACGCCTTGGAAGAGTTGATTGTCGGCAACAACATCCCCTTAAACAGCAGTTTAGCGACATTGATGATGGACTTGGAGCGGACTGAACGCTTTTGCTTGTTTAGAGAAGCCAAGACTGCCTATTATCACCAGGATTATTTCAAGGCGGTCCACCTTTACACGATGTACCTTAAACAGTCGCCAAACAACATTTTGGCGCGGTACTTTTTGGCGAAATCCTTTCAACACCTGCGTAAATGGCGGCTGGCCGAGAGAGAGCTTGGCCGGGCGATTCGGATCGGTGAAAAACGGGTGCCGCCCTTGCGCTTAAGCCGGATGCGGAAAGAACTTGAGCGGTTTCGCGAGCGGCATGGCGGGTTGCTGGCGAAGGTGCGCAACGCCTTGGCACCGGCGCCGCCCTACAATCCGAACGATGATCCCGAACGGCAAATGAGTCGGCAAGTGGGGCGGACAATCAATCGATTGGCAGCAAAACAAGCGAGAGAGCGAAAACGGCTTAACTAAGTATGAACACCATTATTCTTTTCCCTGATGAAATTGCCGGCGATGGACGGGTCTGCCTGGAAGGGCGCCGCGCCGACCACATTCATACCATCCTCGGAGCGGACATTGGTAAATCCGTCCGGGTCGGGGTTTTGAATGGCGGCCGCGGCACCGGAACGATTCAAAGCAATGATGACAAAAAAGTGGTGCTTTCCTGCGTGATTGATCAACCGCCACCCCCCGAATCCCGGGTGGACTTGCTCCTGGCCATGCCGCGCCCGCTCGTCCTCAAACGACTGTGGCCGCAAGTGACCGCGATGGGGGTGCGCCGGGTTATTTTGACCAATGCCAACAAGGTGGAACGGTCGTATTTTGACAGTCACTGGAACCGGCCGGACTACTACCGGGAGCGCATGATTGAGGGACTTGAACAGACCGGCGACACGCGATTGCCTGAAGTTCAGATCAAAAAACGATTGAAAATCTTTCTGGAAGACGAGCTGGACGACATGTTTCCCGACAGCCGCCGGGTCATGGCTCACCCCGAACCCGACGCGCGGCCCCGCGTGTTTATGCCGAAAAACAGGGAACGCATGCTCATCGCGGTCGGTCCGGAAGGCGGCTGGACGGATTATGAGCTGGACCTGTTCGCCGCCCATGGTTTCGCCCGCGCCAGCCTCGGCTGGCGTGTCCTGCGGACGGAAACCGCCTGCGTCGCCCTGCTCGCCCTCGCCGGGATGACAGAGAGGACGCAGTGACACAGTGACCACGTGACGCGAGTTACAAGATGAGGAGGTAAAAGCCGGGCCTCAAGTCAACTTGGTCCCCTCCTGAATAAACCTCGTGTCCCTGCGTCCCTGCGTCCCTGTGTCCCTGCGTCCCTGTGTCCCTGCGTCCCTGTGTCCCTGCGTCCCTGTGTCCCTGCGTCCCTTACCCAAAAAAAATCCAAATCCCTCTTGAAAGACTCTGTTTAAAAGCTATTATAAAATAGTGTTTTAAAAAGGAGTCTCGTCATGTCAAATTCTCTTTTTACTGCCGCAGGTGGCTACCGGAAACTTCATTCCTTTACCTTCGCCACAATGATACATCTTGGCACTAACCGATTTTGTAAGCGGTTTATTCCCTATCAGGATGATCCCTTGGGGAAAACCGCCGGACAAATGGTTGGAGCCGCTAGATCCGGAAGGCAGAATATCATTGAAGGCTCTGAACGAGCTGCCACATCGAAGGAAACAGAAATAAAGCTCACCGATGTGGCTCGCGCTAGCCTGGCCGAATTACTTGGAGATTATGAGATTTTTCTTGCTGACAAAGGCGAAATTCCCTGGGCTCGGGACCGGCGGGAACGGCAGGCGGTTGGGAACCTGCAATTGAAAACTTTTGAGCGCACCGAAGACACGATGCATGACTACTGGGTGTATTTCCACAAAGAAAAACAATCATTCGCTCCCTGGTTGGAAAGTGAAGACAGTGTGATTGTGGCAAATTCCATGTTGGTGCTGATTCTTCGGACCATGGCCATGCTGGATGCGCAGATTGAACATTTGGGAAAAGAATTTTTAAAAGACGGGGGTTTTCGGGAACGCATGTATCAGTCGAGAAGCAAGGAACGTGACAAAACAACTCCGGCGGAACCGGATGCTCCATCCTGCCCTGAATGCGGGAAAACCATGCGAAAGCGCATACCCCGTAACGGAGCAAACGCCGGAAAACCTTTCTGGGGATGCCCGGGATTTCCCGACTGCCGGGGAACCCGCGCGGTGACAAAGGGAAAAGAGGACGCAGGGACACAGTGACACAAGTTACAAGATGATGAGGGAAAAACCGGGCATCAAGTCAACTTGGTCCCCTCCTGAATAAACCTCGCGTCCCTGTGTCCTCCGTCCCTGAGTCCTCTTCCCCTCAAAAAAAAGCCCCCGCCGGAGCGGGGGCTCAAAATCACCTTAAGAATTCATCATTGACGCTTCGCTCCAGCTCCAGTAGGGCTGGCTCTGTCCTTTGGACGGTCCTTGTTGATCATTCGACATTCTACACCCCCAGGCGGCTGACCCGGGCGAGTTCGCCGAGGGTGCGGTTGGCTTTGGGAGTGTAGCCAGCCAGTGGCATGATCCGCTCGTGGACGGTATCGGTAATCCAGTGGGCCTGCGGGAAGTACATTTCTTCCAGCTCGGCCGCCGGGCTGACCCAGTTGCGGGCGCCGACCACAGCCGGCGGCGCATCCAGGTAATCGAAAGCCAATTGCGTCAAGTTGGCCGCGACATTATGCATCACGCTACCGCGCTCGACGGATTCGCTGGCCAGAACCACTTTGCCGGTCTTTTTAACAGATTCCACCAGCTTGTCATAGTTCAGAGGGTTGACGCCGCGCAAGTCGATGACTTCCGCGTCAACGCCGTATGCCGCCAGCTCTTTCGCCGCGTCAAGCGCCTTATAGAGGGTCGGACCGAAGGTGATGATGGTCAAGTCTTTACCGATTTTCTTGACATCGGGTTCGCCGATTTCAATTTCGTAATAACCTTCCGGCACACCGCCTTCGTGGAAGAATTCACCCTTCCCGTAAAGCGTCTGGCTTTCCAGAAAGATCACCGGATCCGTTCCGGCCAGGGCCTTGTTCAACAGCCCCTTGCAATCATAGGGTGTCACCGGATAGACCACCTTCAAGCCCGGAATGTGGTTGACCAGGGCCGACCATTCCTGAGAATGCTGGGCGCCGTATTTAAAGCCGACGCTAATGCGCAGCACGACAGGCATGTTCAAGACACCGCCACTCATGGCCTGCCATTTGGAAAGTTGGTTAAAGACCTCATCTCCGGAGCGCCCGAGGAAATCACAATACATGAGTTCCGCCACCGCCCGGCCGCCACTGAGGGCGTATCCGACCGCCGCGCCGACAATGGCCGCTTCGGAAATCGGGCTGTTGAACAAACGATGGTAGGGCAGCAGCTCCGTCAGTCCACGGTAGCAGGCGAAGGCCCCGCCCCAGTCACGGTTTTCCTCACCGAACGCCGTCATGGTCGGATCGATACTGTAACGATGAACCATGGCTTCAAACACCGCGTCACGGAAGTTGTATTGCTTCATGGACGGGACTTCTTTGCCCTTGGCGTTGATGGCGAAGCGCTCTTTCTTCTGAATGCGCTGATACTGTTCGTTGTCTTCCAGTTTTTCCAGGAATTCAGGCTCGCGGTCATCAAATTTCTCCACCGTTTTGTTGGAGAACGTCACGGTCTCGATAAACCGGCTGTCCATAGACTCATAGGGGCTGACTTCCGGGTCAATGGCCAGCTTGAACAGGTCAAAAACGAGCGCCTCGACCGCTTCTCCGATAGCGGCTGTTTCAGCAGCCGTGGCGACCTTGCCCTGGACCAGCTTGTCCCGGAACGCGGGAATCGCATCGGCATCGATAAACGCTTGCAGTTCTTCCATACTCCGATAGCTGGAAGCGTCCGACGGACTGTGGCCGGCGACGCGGTAGGTGGCCACGTCAAGCAGGGCGGGACCCTTGCCGGCCAGCAGGAGGTCTTTCTTGCGGGCGACCGCGTCGATGACCGCCAGCGGGTCGTACCCATTGACCCGTTCAGCATGCATCTGCTCGGGATTGACCCCGGCGCCAATCCGGGCGAGGAACTCGTAGCCCATGGTTTCGCCCTGAGTCTGTCCTCCCATGCCGTAGCCGTTATTAAAACAGTTGAATAGAATGGGCAGACCGCCACCGAGAGATTTGTCCCACAGTTTGCGGTACTGATCCATACTCGAAAACATCATGCCTTCCCAAACCGGCCCGCAACCGAAGGAGGCGTCGCCGATATTGCAGACGACAATGCCGTCTTTGCGGTTGACACGCTTGAACAGCGCCGCGCCCGGTGCGACGGATCCGGAGCCCCCGACAATGGCGTTATTCGGAAAGACGCCAAAGGGAGTGAAGAACGCATGCATGGAGCCACCCCAGCCTTTATTAAAACCGGTGGTCCGGGCGAAAATTTCAGCGTAAGCCCCATAGATAAGGAATTTACGGGCGAGAGATTTCACATCCCCGTCATGGTTCTTTTCGACCACCGCGAGAGTCGCGCCGTCGAAAAAGTTTTTCATGATGTCCATCAACGTGTCATCATCCAGCTTGCGGATCGCGCTCAAGCCTTTGGCGAGAATTTCCGAATGGGACCGGTGACTGCCGAAAATGGAGTCGTTCACATCCAGGGACCAGGCCTGACCGACCGCGGCGGCTTCCTGCCCGATGGATAAATGAGCCGGCCCGGCATGATCGTAGGCGACACCTTTATAGGCGCCGGTCTTTTTGATGTCATCAATGATCTGCTCGAACGTCCGCAGCACCAGCATGTCATGATACATGGTTTTAAAATCTTCCGGGCTGAAGAGTTTCTTTTCCTGGGCCAGCGTCTTCTTATACTGGTTAATCGGAATATCCGTGAACGTGATCGCTCCGGGAGCGAAGAGTTTTGCCGGCAAGATGTCGAGTGATTTTGGCATTTTATTTACCTTTTATGACTTAGTGACTCAGTGACTTAGTGACGTTTAAAATTTTACTGGTGATCTGAAGAAAACCCCGTATTCACACATGCAGCACAGCTTCTTTGAGCGATTCGCTGACGGTGGGATGCGGGAAAACAATTTCCCGGACATCGGCGACGCAGAGTTCCAGTTCAACCATGGCCGCGGCTGAGGCGATAAATTCACCGCATTCGCCGCCAATCATGTGGACCCCGAGAACCTGCCCGTATGTTTCATCGGTCAGGACTTTCACTGTGCCGCTTTTACCGGCGTGTTCCACAATGAACCGCCCGGCGATAGCCATCGGCACAACCGCCTTTTTGTAGGCGACGCCTTTTTCGTTCAGTTCTTCCTCCGTCGCTCCGACCTGAGCGACTTCCGGATGCGTGTAGATCACACTGGGGATGGCGCCGAACCGCATGCGGTCAGGAATACCAAACATATTATTCACGGCCACGATGCCTTCACGGGACGCGGAGTGCGCGAGCAGCAGGCGTCCGGTACAGTCACCGCAAGCCCACACCCCGGGAATGTTGGTTTTGCCGAAGTCATCCGTTTTGACACCCCGGCGATCAAAATCAATCCCGACGGCTTCCAGGCCGATGTTTTCCAAAACCGGTTTGCGCCCGGTGGAATTGAGGATGTAGGTCGCTTCAAGACTCCGCTCCTCGCCTTTGGCATCCGTGTAGCTCACCCGGTTGGCCTCAATGCCGGTCACGTGACAGGACAGATTAAATGTCACTTTTTTGCGTTTCAGTTCCGACAGCAGTTTTTTCCGGATTTCCCCATCGACAATCGGCGCGATATCCGGCATCATTTCGATCACTGTCACTTTGGTGCCGAATTCCGCGAAGAAGCAGGCGAATTCCAGGCCAATCACCCCGCCGCCAATGATGACCAGAGATTCTGGCAGGGAATCCAGATTCAGGATGCCCGTTGAATCCAAAACCGCCGCGGAGTCCGCGAGGCCGGGCATCGGCGGGGTCATGGGCACGCTACCGGTGGCCAGCAGAATATTCGCGGCTTCATAGGTCTGACCATCGGCCTCGACCGAATGGCGGCCAGTCAGTGCCGCTTTGGCTTTGATGACCTCCACGCCCGCGCCCTTCAGCATGGCGCTGACCCCTTTGATCAGGGTTGAGACAACCTGCTTTTTGCGGTCTTGAATGGCGGCCATATTCACTTTGGGATCAGACACGTCAATGCCGTATTTGTCCGCGTCTTTGCATTCACCATAAGCCTTGGCGCTGCGCAGGAATGTTTTGGTCGGGATACATCCCACATTCAGACAGGTCCCGCCGACCTCTTCTTTTTCAAAAAGAGCGACTTTTTTTCCCATTTTGGCCGCGTAAGCCGCGGCCTCGTATCCGCCCGGTCCGGCGCCGATGATGATTAAGTCGTACATGTTATTTCCTTGTTCAACGTTAGGAGGACACAGAGACGCAATGACTCAGTGACACTAAAATCCAACCCTGCTCGTCATTAACTTGCGTCCTTGTGTCTCTGCGTTCTTTGTCCTCTTTAACTGCCTTATCCCGCCACACAAACGAGAGCGAAGTTTTCGATCATGCTTTTCAACGTCGCCAGATATCGGGCGCCGGGGGCGCCGTCCACCACCCGGTGATCGCACGTCAGACTGAAATGCATGACATCGCGGTATTCGATCCCGCCAGCCACCCGGACGGGTTTGAGGGACGTGCCGCCAACGCCGAGAATGGCGACCTGCGGGGCGTTGATCACCGGTGTGAAGGTGGTGATTCCCAAAGCGCCCAGGTTACTGACCGTGAACGTTCCACCGCTGAGGTAATCGGGGTTCAAGCTGCCGCTGACCGCGTCTTTGGCCAGAGCACGGACCGCCTGTCCGAGTTCACCCAGGCTCATGCGGTTGGCTTGTTTGATCACCGGCACCATCAACCCGCGGGGGGTGTCACAGGCGAAGCCGATATTCACATCGCTGTATTGAGTGATGGTTTCACCGTCAAATTCCGCATTGAGTTCCGGGTGTTTGGCTAAGGCCTTGATCGCGGCGAACATCACCAGGTCGTTGATGCTGATTTTTCCCAGTCCGAGGAGCTCGGCCTTGGCTTTCAACTGCTGGCGTAATTCCAGAAGACTGGTGACATCAATCTCAGTGTTCAGCGTGTATTGCGCTTGAGAATGAAGGGATTCATGCAAGCGCCCGGCAATGATTTTGCGGATGTTGGAGAGCTTGGTCTTGGTGACCGCGCCCGGCTCAGCCGGAAAAGCTTGGGCAGTTGTCTGGGTCACAGGAGAAGCTAGAGGAGAAGTGGCTGTGTCACCCGCCGGGGTTGCCTGTCTCATATCAGCGGCTGTAACCATACCGCCGACCCCGCTGCCCGCGGCGGGCGCGGAGAGACCTTCGGCAGCCATTTTGGCGGCGGCCGGTGATAGATGGGCGTTTTCGCGGTAGGCTTTTTCAACATCCGCCGCCATGACGCGGCCGCCCGCCCCGCTGCCGGCGATGGCCGGCATGTTGAATGGATGCTCAGCCAGAAACTTTTTCGCCCGGGGGCTAAGGGGAGCTGTGGACCCGGGTGCCACAGGCACTTTTTCTTCCATCGTTCGACTGGTAACACCCTCCGCGATTTGCACAGGTTCAGGATCCGCAGGTATTTCAACCGGCGCTTCCGTGGGTTCCGCGGGAGCGTTGCCGCCTTCGGGCGCGAAGCCGGACACATCTTCGCCCTCAGCGCCGACAACACAGAGATTCACCAACACGGGAACCAAATCCCCTTCTTCCCAGAATTGAACCAGCATTTTTCCGGCGGCGGTGGATTCAATTTCGAAATTCGCCTTGTCGGTCTCGACTTCGCAAACGATATCACCAACGGCGACATCATCGCCGACCGCTTTGCTCCAGCTGGTGAGAATACACTCTTCGACCGTGTTTCCCTGTTTGGGAAGTATAATCGCTTCTGCCATGATTTTACCCCTTTTTAAAGGCTAAGCCTTTCAAATTCGTAGTCTTAAGAAAGTCTCTTCGACAGCCTTCGGTTGCTTTCGGAAGCTTTCGGTAGCTATCGATTTGTTTTTTGCATTTTTACATGATGTAAAAAAACGCCGCTATTGACAAACCACCACGTTAATACCTTGTTCCTCCAACTCGCTGCGGAGCGACGGAGCGATCGCATCCGTGACCAGCGTGTCCACGCTGGTCACGTCGCCGCTGCGGGCGAAGGAGGATATCCCCAGTTTGCTGCTGTCCGCCAGCAGGATCACTTGGCTACTCCGCTTCATGATCTGATTTTTGGTGTAGGCTTCGTTCGGATCGGTGGTCGTCATGCCGTCGGCGATCGTAAACCCGATCGTCCCCATAAACGCTTTGTCGATATTTAACGCCTGAATAATCTCCGCGGTCAACGGGCCGACCAACGTGCGGCTGATGGCCCGGAACTCGCCGCCGACCAGCACCAGCCGGTGCTTGGTGTTCATCAAATTCGCCGCGGCCATAATGGAGTTGGTGACAATCGTCAAATGCCGACGTTTATCCAAATGGCGTGTCAGTCCCAACACCGTGCTGCCGCCATCAAGATAAATCGTGTCATGATCGTTGATCAGTTCGAACGCCGCCGCGGCGATGCTTTCCTTCTCTTCCGAGTGCTGACTTTCCTTGTCCGAAAACAGCGGTTCCACCCGCTGATTCCGCGCCAGCGTGGCGCCGCCCCGGACGCGCCGCAGCAGCCCGCGCTCATCCATGCTCTGCAAATCGCGGCGCACCGTCGCTTCGGACACGTTCAAAGCCTGGCACAACTCCTGGACCGAACGGGTGCCAGCCTGCCGAAGCTGACGCAGGATCTGTTCTTCACGTTCCGCGGTCAATAGTTTATGCGCGTTCATGCCAATACAATAATCGAAAACAATCAGATTTCAATGCGATTTTATCATTTTTAATCATTTTCAATCATTTTTAAGCAATCATATGGAGACGCGGACTCTTTCTTTAACGTGAAAACTTGGCTCATCGCCAAGGCAAAAAAAGTTCCCCGCTGATCCGCGGAGAAGCTTGGCTGGAATCTGGATTAAAGCTGTCGAAGAAATTAACATTAATTTACATTTTTTCACGCTGATACGAGCGGAAAAAACCATTTGTGCGGCCTTTTTACCATCCGTGTAAAATTAATGTGAAATTTATCTTGACTTTCGTCAAAAGTGTCGCTAAATTCTTTTACGTATCGATTTCGCGTTCCGCGTTAAAACATGATAAAAAATGGAGAATGAAATGAAAACAAGAACCGTGAAAACTCTCTCAATCGGACTGTTTACCGGTATGGCCCTGACCGCTTCGGCGGCGAACACTCTTATTAGTGGTGACCTCTCGGTCGGAACCAACTGGGATACGGGGGCTCCGACAACTATTGGCAATATTGGGATCATTGATGCCGACAACACCGCGCCAAACAATGGGATTATGACTTCGACCGCCCTCATCGGTCTTTACATCGAGCAGACCGGTGGACTTGTCTCTGCTTCCGGAATCACCCAGACGCTGGACACTACTCAGTATGAAATCAGCGGGGGTAATATGAACATCAACGGTCTTGTGCTTACGAACGCCGCTTCATTACTCATCAGCGGCGGGGACGTAGCCCTGGGTAGTTCCGGCAACCCACGTTCCATCACGATCACTGCTGGTAGTTTTACGATTACCAGCGGAACTTTAGCTGTGTCCAATGACATCGCTGTGAGTAGTGCGGGTACGGAATCTGACAAAGTTTACAATTTTGATGGCGGCATTGTCACTGTTGTGGATGACATGGCAAATAGCTTCCAAGCTGACGGAACCTTCAATTTTTCGGGCAGCACTTCTGTGACAGTTGGAGGCCAGTTTGGTGCAGACCAGGCAGCCAACCGGTTGGTGAATATCGGTTTAGGAACCGGGTCCCTTACTACAGGAACTCTGGAAACACGGAACATGTTCATCGACTGGACATCCGATTCGCTGTTCTCCTTAACGGCCACCTCGATTGTTCAAGCGGGTGCTGCGTCCTCCTGGCAGAATCTTTGGGATGCTGGCAGACTGACAGTCGATGGCATCCAGGACGGTACGTTTGAAGAAAATTTCCTGATTGTCGGTAATACCCTCACTTTCAACAATATCCCCGAGCCCTCCAGCTTCCTGATCATGGGGCTGGCCGGGCTGGGTGTGATCCGTCGCCGCCGCCGGTAGCGGACGGTTTACGTCACAGGCTTTTTAACGTACGAGAAGCGCGGTGCGGGTGCGATTCCCACATCGCGCTTTCTTGTTTCTTCCCGGCGCGTGCCGGGTCAGTCCGTCGTTTGCCAGGCACTGTCAACTGTCCTCCACGACCAGCCCGGCTTTCATCTACAACACACTGCCCAGGACATCCATCAGAGTTCCTTGTTCTTTCAGATACCCGGGGAGATTATGAACGCCGCACCCCTCGTGAACGATGGGGGTGATGATGTCGGGCAGGCGGCCGCACTGGACGACATCGCTGTCGCCGCCGCCGCGATGGATGCGGATCTGTTTGCCGGCTGCCCAGGCGGCGGTGAGGTTTTCGGCGAGCCGTTTCCGATAGGTCTGGTTGACCTCTTCCGGGACTCCCTGCTTGGGGATGATCGTCTGCGGACAGAAGGCCAGCACCGCGTCGGCGCGCGTGGCATACAGGCAGGCCCCGGAGCCCCCCATGGAATTCCCGAGGAAGCAGACCTTCCTGTAAGGTGTCTCCGCTTTGAGCTTGCCAATGTGCTTGTCCAGCATCCGCGTGTAGTACCCGTAGCCATTCCATTTTCCTTCCGGGCCCTGCATATACCAGGACCGATGGGGATCCAGGATGTGGAGCTGATCGACATGGCCGAGTCTGGCGATGCTCTTTTTGAATTCCGGAAAGCAGACCATGCCGGCGAACACCACGTAAAGGGCGTCGGCCGGGGCGTCGGCTTTGACGAACATCGGATCCCGCACGGTCAGACCACCGTGAATGGCTTTGTCCAGGGCGTTGGTGAAAGCGACATAGGTCGCCATGGATGTTTCGTCGGCGATCAGCTTCAGCTTCTCCTGCAGCGACTTGATGGCCACATCGACGGGGTGCTCCGACTTGAACATGTCAAAGATAATTTTTTCCTCCCTCAACGGAATGTCGTCCGCAGTGAAGGTCGATGCGAGTTTGCTTCCGAATACGGGAAACAGCTTCTCCCGGATCAAGTTGATGGGTTTGGTTCCCTCGTCCGGATTGAAGCCTTCGTTCACGGCGGCGAAGCCCTGCCGGAGAATTTCCTCCAGTTTTTCTGTACAAGTCCGGGCAAACGCGTACAGCTCTTCGTGGCTCAATCGGGCGAGAAAGACCTCGGCCTCACTGACAAAGCGGGTGGGTGCATCGTGTTCTGTCATATGGATCTCGCTAGTCATACAGTGTCGACCATTGTAAGTGGAATGGCGATGTTCCAGGATCGTTTTCCTTTGTGGAACCCGCCGCCGCCATCCATCACGGCGAAGAAAAGTGTTGTCAATTTGTCATCCTCCACATAGGGAAACACGCGTTCCATTTGACCGAAAAAGCCGGTCTCGCCATCTTCCCAGACGATTTCCTTGGAATAGGCTTTGGGGGAGGCATCCACTTCCCAATCGATCCCATTGTCCGAGTGGCAGAGAATGCCGGCGTGTTTTTCGCCGCTGATCGCGCCGCTCATATCCTTGGCCAGCATGTGGTAGCCTTGGTTGTCAAGCCACATGGACGGATCCTCGATCACGCCCACATTGCCGGGGCCGAACAGCGGTTTCTCGTTCACCACGGTGTAGGGACCCAGATAATGCGGCGCTTTGGCGATGCCGATGGTCATTTCCCCATGGGTGTCTCCCTCATGGGCCCTGGCTTTGAACATGAGCAGCACCGATCCGTCCGCATGCACGACGGCAGAAGGATTGCTGGTGAGAAAACTGTAGAAGGTGCCGGGCCGGGTCGGAAGAATCGGCTCGTCCTGCCGGATCCAGGGGCCGTAGGGGGAGTCGGCAACGGCCACACCCACCCGCTTGTTGGCCCGGCCGACGATGCAGTGCTTGGATCCTGTGTCCTGGCGTTCCGCATCAAAAAAGGATTCAAAGGGGTGGGTCGACCCCATGTAGAAGAGAAGATAGGTGTCCCCGTGGCGCACCACCTTCGGATTATGGGTTGACTGCCCATCCCAATACTGAGCGCCCCGCTTGCCGAGGGCCACGTCGCTGAAGGTGTAGGGGCCCGTCACCTTTTCAGCCGTGCAATGGGCAATTTCACAATCCGTCATCCAGCCTGGATGAAACGGCAGTTCCCTACTCCAGCGGGAGACATACATGTGGTACAGCCCGTCGTCCGCCTTCACAACGGTGCTGCCCCACACCCAGAAGTTTTCGTCCTGATAACCATTGTCGCGGGGAACGCGGTCAATCCGGCGATGAATTTCATTTCTCATCAGGGGGGATCTTTCAGAGACGTTCGACTTTGAAATCGCGGAAAATAATCTTGTGGCCTCCCATGAGGCGAATGCCGATCCTCCCTTTATCGACCAACTTCAGCCGTCTGTTTTTCATGACATTTTGATCCGTCAGATCCCAAGCGTGGTCCACCACAGACTTGCCGGTCTCGGCATCCGTGACGCGCAGCAGAATTGAGTCCCTGCGCTTTTCCACTAGAACATGGAGTTCCCGGCCTATCTGCATGCCCTTGTTTTCGCCTCTTGGCAGGAACTCGCTTTCAAGCTTGTTTCCCTCACTGTCGTTCCAAGGGTACCGTTTGCACCGTATTTCGTCACGCAGGCTCAGGCCGATCAGATTCATGCAATTAAAGTATTTGTCCATGCTGGCGACTTCCCGGAGATCTCTCCAGGCGTAGATGTCCTCGACGTACGGATCCGTGCCGATGCCCCGGGCCTGAACGTAAATCAGTTTCTGCCAGCCGCAATCTGGAAGTTGGGTGAACGTATAGCTGATGCGGATATCGCCGTCGAACTCCCGCCGGGTCCAGAGGACGGCGTGCCGGGCGTCGAAGGCGGCCCGGTCCACGCGTTTGTCGACATCGCTCGCGGTCGTCAGGAAGGCGAGTCCGCCCTCACGGTGTTCGAGGACGGCGTTTTTGCCGTCGAGGAACCAGTTCTTCCGCCAGGTCTCAGTCATCGGATCCTCAAAGAGGACCTGAGCGCTGTCTTTGTTCATATCCTGTGCCTCCGGTGATTGCGTTTTCGTGCAGGATGCCATTGTGGCCACCGCACCAGCCGCCGCTATAGCATAAAGAGTTTTCATGATGTTTTCTCCGAAACTGTCCGTTCTGTCAAGATCTTTCAGTGATAATAAAAACGGCCTAGAGGCTGTACCTCCGCCGCCACCGGTTCATGGGTTCCGGCTTCTTTCCAGCCTGCATCAGTTCGCCCATGCGTGTGACCTGGGCGAGTGACTGTTCGGCCAGGGAACCGTCCTGGTAGATCCCGATATTCAGGGTGACCGCGCCGCCATTAATATGGCAGGTATGAAGGTAATCGTGCAGTTCCGGATCAAAGAAACGCGGCGCATCTATTTTTGCTCCCGGAGTGCTATGATACCAGAAGCAGTCGAGCCACACGAGACTGTGCCATTGCTTGTCGCCGATCAACGGCCGTCCGGGACGGACACGCAGATCACTGGCTTCTCCCGCGAGGAATCCCTCATCCTCCAAGACATACTGAAAGGTATTGGCTCCCGGGTTCAGCGCGTAGACACTGTCCGGATTGCCGGCGCGGACGGCCTCGCCCCAGCCGGAACCTTCAAAGCGTGAGCAGTCCCACGTGAACTTGGTGCGCGGCCCCGAATAGGCGCAGTCAAACCACCAGCCGGAAATCTGAGATCCCATCTGTTCCGACCATCGCCGCACCACGCCCGCATACCGTTTCTGGAACTCGCTCTTGTCTGACGGATCACGATCCCAGTCAAAGCCCTCAATCATTTCGTCCCCGCAGGGAGTTGATGTCATGTAGGCGAGAACCCGAATACCGCGCGGCGTCAGATTCTCGGCGATCTCCTTGAAAAGGTCACGCTTGGAACAGCGGCCCGGAACGATTTCTTCCAGATACGCATTGGGTGAGCAGAACAGGCCTTCGCCATGACCAAACGGAAAGATCAGCCAACCCGCGCCGGTAGCGGCGATTTCATCACAGAATCTCGCCACGGGGAAGGCATTGACCCGGTCATCCCAGTCTTTGAGCTCTGGCGCGCCCGGGCGGGGGGCCGTCTGAGAGACCCAGTGCACCATCAGGCCAAAGGGACCTTTTTGCATCCATCTAATTGCGGGCATTTTAGTCTCCTTAATCTTACCACATCAGAGGGTCGTGCGAAATAGATAAAAACCTCGTCTCGCACCTCGTCTAAAATGCATACGAGCACGGAAAACCGGACAAAGTGCGAGGTGCGAGACAACGTGTGAAATTGCGCATTTCGCAATTCCCCGCTTACCACATGGGCTCGGGCATGAGCTGGTTCATCGTTCCCGGTCTTGTTTCATCTTTCCACCACTTGGGCCCTTCGGCGAGCACTTCATCATCGTAGGCAATCAGTTTCCGCTTCATCTCCTCGAAAATCTCGGGGTAGTGGTTGCTGACATCGGCTGTTTCCCGGGAATCCTTGGCCAGATTATGCAGTTCGAATCTCTCACGCAGGGGATCCGCCAGGATCTTCCAGTCTCCTTCACGCAAAGCCACTGTGAACTCGAAGAATGTATTGCGCCAGTACAACGGCTTGTGCCGCCGGAATGATTGATTTTGAAGCAGCGGCAGGATCGACTGACAGTCCAGGGGACGGTCGTCGGGTATAGGCAATCCGGCGGCGTCAAGCGTCGTCGCGAAAAAGTCCGAACCGATAACCGGTTCGGAACAGATGGTGCCCGCCGCGACACCCGCTTCCCTAAACCCTGACGGCCAGGAGATGATTCCCGGCACACGAATGCCGCCCTCATGCGTATGCTTCTTGCGGCCGCGCAGGCCGCCGGTGGATCCGCGATACCGACTTCCGTCATAGGGGCTGTCGCTGGTGTTGAACGTGCCAAATTCGTGCTTTCCTTCGGGGCCATTGTCACTGGTGTAGGACAGCATCGTGTTGTCAAACAGACCCCCTTCCTTCAGTGCGTTCACGATGACCCCGACAGCCTCGTCAATCTGGGTGATGTTGGCGTAATACTGGCGCAAACTTGGATCTTGCACATCCGGATAACGCGCGAGGTATTCCGGATCGCTGTTAATAGGCCCGTGGGGTTCATGGAACCAGACCGTGACGAAAAAGGGCCGACCTCCCTCTCTATGTTCCCTAAGCCAGGTGACGAACTCTCTCGCCACAATCTGAGCCGAGAAGCCCTTCATCTCGCCCATAGCCTCACCATTGCGGAAGAAGTTCCGCGGATTCTCATGGTTTGGGCGGGCGACATTGCCCGTGGAAAACCAATCATCGTAACCGTAGTCGTTCATGGTCGGCTGGCCGGCAAGCTCTCCACCCATCTTGAAGTTGTGTGTCTCTTCGGGCTTCCCTCGAACCGATGTCTCATCGTAGTAGCTGAGATGCCATTTGCCGAAGTGCGCGGTTTGGTAACCGTTATTCCTAAGGACTTGAGGCGTGGTCACCTCACTCTTGGGCAGGTGGCAGAAATGATTGTGAGGGATCCATCGGTAAACCCCGTTGCGAAATGGCGTTCGTCCGGTCAGAATCGCGGCCCGGGAGGGTGAGCAGACGGAATCCGCGGCGTAGCAATGGGTGAATTTCATCCCTTCGACCGCCAACTGATCAAGATGAGGACTTTTTATGAAGGGATGACCAAAGCATCCAAGGTCACCCCAGCCCTGGTCATCGGTAAGAATTTGAACGAAGTTAACTGCTGCTGGCATGGTTCTCATAGTGAGCAAAAATGATTGCAGGCGCCCATTCTACGGCGTGGGCGACAATTCGCCGCCGGAGCCCAATTCGAGGTCGGAATCATAGCTGATCAGTTCCTCCGCCATCACCTTGTACACGGGTTGAAAATCATAGGATGCCACATGACCGTCCAGGAAAGCCACATTATTGGCCATTTTGCCGTGAATACCACCATAGAGCACCCCTGTAATGTGGAGATACTGTCCGAGCCTGTCGCCTTCAAACCGGGTCCATCCTGTGCTTTGCCAGACATCGTAGTTATCAAAAAGGATACCGGCTGAGCTGGGCTTGCCGACCGCCGAAATCTTCAGCCCGAAAGCAGGCAGATAGGGGGCTCCCGGCAAACCAGACCTGTACGGAACACCGTAGTGATACCTTTGAATTTGCGTGGCTTTCGGTTTAGCCGGGCAGCCGTTCCATACCGGCGAGGCCACCTCTCCGAACCCACTGAGGAACCGCCACGGATAGTAGGTGGGATCCGGGCATGGGCTGCCCTCAATATACTCATTGATGAAGACGGGCCATTTTTTCCCTTCCAGCTCGCCCATACCACCCAGCCACCAGCCAGAGTCGGGATCCAACGGCCAGACAAGTCTTTCGTCATGATCCTCCGCAAACATTATTTTCCCCAGCATGACCTGCCTCATGCTGCTCCGGCACGCAATATCCTCGGCCGCCTGCCTCGCCTTGGATAGCGCGGGAAGCAAAATCGCCGTCAAAATGGCTATGATGGCGATGACCACGAGAAGTTCTATGAGTGTGAAACCATGTTTTTTCCGCATATGCGACCTCGCCGCACGCAAGTGTTTACGTTGCAGGCCTTTCGGGTCTGTCGGTCTCTGCGAATGGCATTGATTGCGCCAAAAGGATCGAGGTATTATTTCTGACCCCTGTCACTATTGCAAAACCGCCTCCGCATTCTCTTTATCAATTCGTTCGATGAGCCGCTGCTTGAACAGACCGCGCCTACCGCCAGGCATACACACACCGCCACTATTTGTCTCTTCATGTTTATCGCTCCTGTCTCTCGCCCAGGTGAATGAGGCTGCGATCCTGGCGAAGGGCTTTCATGTATTGCGCGTGGAGCGTTTTGAGTCTATGACTGTACTCGCTAAGCGTAGCTTCCTTCTTTGCCTCACTCAACTTGCTGAACTGGCCATCGATAACGCCATCCCTGAAAGCTTCGAACATATAGAACTGATTTTTCGGGTTTGGATTCCAAGGATGGCGACTTAGGGGGTTGATCTTGTCCGCGGAGGGGCATTGAATGGATCCATTCTTTGTATAGGAATTATGGTATACGGCGTTGGCGATGGCCGTCATAAACTCGTCATCCGCGCCCAACTCCGGAGTCGCCTCGTGCACCAGCATCACCCCCTGCATACTGATCGAATAATGGCCCACATCATCCGCCCCGCCGAGCAGGAGACCGTTTTCCCTTTTTGTGTTACCCCCGGCTGCGTAGGGATAGTAGAAATATTTCTTTCCATCCGCTTCAGTGTACAAGCATCCAATCTTTTTCCAGTTTTTGTACCATTCCTGGACGCACTTGCGGTAGCGGTCGATCGTCGGCTGATAGGCCTTCGTCTTTTTGAGCGCCTGCAGATCCTCAAGCGCTGCCGCTGCCGTAGCGATTGTGCCGACGCCATTGGAAGCACGGTTAAAGGCCCGGCCTCTAAAATCATCCGCCAGCGGTTTAGGGATGCCCATTTCAGGATCGAGGTCCTCGTTTCCTTCGCAGGTTGGCTTCAGCGTGGAAACGATGCCCTTGAGGAATCCTTCGGCCTCATCGATTTCTTCCTGGCTGGCTTCGCCCTTCCGGGCCAGTTGCAGCGTGATCCGCGCGCTGACGGCCATGGAATACATGAACGCCATCCCCTCGGGATCTCCTGCTTTCAGTTGGGCGACATCAGGATACTCCACGCACCGCTTGTGGTAATGCCGGGCCGACACGTAGAGGGCGTCGAGGAGACGTTTGTCTCCTGTGGCTCGATAGGCCTGGTAGTAGGTAAGCCACTGGCCAACGGGAAAGAAGAACCGCATACCCATGAACTGCTCCAACGAGGCCAGTGGATCTTCAAACGGCGTTTCCAGGATGCCGTAATTCGTGGCCAGCGTCTCCTGGATTAGACCATCAATCTCCTCCTTCGAAGGCAATTGGTCATAGGAGAAGGCTTTCGGCGCCCACCCTTCAGGAGGCGTAAACGCTGGCGGGATGGGCATCCTTTTCAACGCTTCCATGTCTACCTTCGTGACGCTCGGGCCTCTCTCGATACAGTGTTCACACACGTAAAAGAGCTCAAGCCCTTTGTCTTCCGCATATGCTTTGGCTTCTTTCTGCGTCATGATGAAATTGTCGGGACTGACTAAAAAACGGTGGCACCCGGCTTGATGCCATTTAAGCCTTGTTCCGTCCTTCATATATTGAGCGATGCCGGGGGTGTCTTCAGTAAATTCCTTCTCCGGGTACTTCCGCCGGTAGCCTTGGAAGCAGCAGCGGCTTCGTCCTGATTGACCTGATTCGCCAATCCTCCAGCCCTCCTTGTCAGCCTGCTCCAACGTGATAACTTTCTTCCTATCCTTGAGAAGCAGCATCGGGCAGTTCTCCTCATGAACGCGCATCCAGAGCACGTCACAATAGGCTTTGGTGTTGGGATCATACTCCTTCGCCGGGATCTCAAGCCAACTCTTTCTTGCTTTTGCCCCCTTCCGTCCGTATTTGCTGGATCCGTCCGCTGCCTTCTGGCTTTCTTCATTCTTTTTGCCGCCATCGGGGTTTCCTTTGCCGGGTGTGGTGCTGCCCGGACACCGTGAGCACAGCGGCACGCCAGCCTCGGCCAGCGTCATCTTCTTGTGCGTTTTTTTCATCTCGTCAGTCAGCCGCCGGCATCCGTCGCGGTGACAACGTTTACCCTTGCCATCATAGTAGACTTCAATATCGCCGCTGATGCCGGGGGCAGCTTCGGTTGACGCCGCGGAACCGCTCTTCGGCGTCACAGCGCCGACCGGACACTTGGAGCATGGCGGCAGTCCCCTCTTTTCGGCTTCGGCCAGTGTCATTTTCGTCATCTTCGCCAGCTCGTCTGGATCCTTTGTCAGTCGGCTGCAGCCGACGACATGACAGCGTTTTCCGCTACCGTAGTATACCGTGGTGTCGCCCGAAAGCTCCGCACCGCGGGCGGCATAAGTTCCAAAAACCATCATACCTGCAAAAACGATCATCGCAATTTTTTTCATTTTTCAATCTTTTACTCTGTCTCAAGTGGTTTGTTTACCGTCAGGGGTGTGGGTTGAACTTAATTATAAATTGATATCGGTCAAGATTTCCGCTGTCTATAATCCACCAGCACGTCTTCAAGAGCTCGTTTCGGCACGTGATGAACACCGTCCTCACTGCGCCAGTAGGCGGTGCCGCCGTCGGGCGGCATGGGTTCGAGAACCACGGTTTCGGCCGGTTTGCCCAAGGCCAGGACAAGGTGCGCGTTCACCGCCTCGGGAATACTGAAGGCGGCTTTGATGTCATCACGCTTAATCGCGCCCATCATGCAGCACCCGTAACCCGCCTCTGCGGCGGCGAGCTGGATGGTTTGAGCCGCGATGCCGACGTTATGCCCGGGCGCGGCTTCCGAGAGGATGATGATATAGCCGGTCGGGCGCTCGCCCGCAGCCGGGCCGGGCCAGTCTTTCAGCGCGCCGGCCCAGGCCAGGTTCGGAAAGAGGACCGCCCGGTCTTCAGGCCGACTCACGATCATGTAGCGGAGTTTCTGGCTGTTGCCGCCGCACGGCGCCAGCCGGGCGACATCCACCAGGCTTTTCAGCGCGTCGGCGGACAGGGGATCCGATTCGTCAAAACGCCGGTAGGTCCGGGCTTTTTTCACGAGATCTTTAAACATGGGGATAATCCCTTCGTCATGTTGTTGGACGGTTCATCTTTCCCGGTTCTCCGACCTGGGAGCGAGGGCATGTTAAAGCGCCACCTCCCTCATGGGGCTGATATTCCATGCGGCGGACAATCCTTATTTCGCCCGACGGCGCACGGTGAATAAACCCAGCAGACCCAAGAGGGCAAACGTGGACGGTTCAGGGATCGGCGCCCCCAGACTGAGGGTGTTGGCGCCGCCATCGAACGCAAAGTAAGCGCCGTCGCCCAACCCGACTGTCGGGTTGGTGGCATCGGCCCAGGACAGACCCCCAAGCGCTGTGGATGACTGGCCATTGTAGAGCAGGCGATCCGCGCTCCATTCGATTTCGGCCCAGTCATCCGCATTGGAGACCGTGAATGTCATCAATGAACCAGAGAGCCAGTTGAATTTTCTTTCTGTGATAAGTTCGGTAGCGCTCAGCGCCACAAAATCAACCGCCGTAAACGAGCCGGGGGTGGCTCCGCCAATAACGTAGGTTAACTGAGAGCCACTGTTATTTCTGCCGAAACCCAAAAAGTTGACACTTACGGTCCCGCCATTGAGGTTAATATAATTATCGCCTGAGGCTAATGAATTGATTCCAAACGTGTTGGTGGCCGACTCAGTAATAGTCGAGAACGCTCCCCCATTGATCGTTAGAACCGCCCCCCCGGACAAAAAAACGCCACGCCCAGTCCCGTATTGGGTAAACGATCCGCCGTTGATAATCATCGTTGAGGCAGTGATAGATGAATTTGAATTGGCGCCGCCAATGATGGCGCCGGATTCAAGGGTGGTTTGGTTGCCCCCGGTTATTTTGAACCCTCTATTTCCTGCGGATCCCCACGTGCCGCCATTCTGTGTGAAGGCGCCGCCATTGAGGTTGTAATCACTACCAAACCCCGCGCTGCCGATCGTTCCCGCGGTCTGGGTTATGAAGTAGGTGTTGTTGAAATCCACGTTCACAGTGCCGTTCACCGCGATGCTTCCCGGATTCCCGGCGCTTGTGGGCAGTCCATTATCCCAGTTGCCGGAAAGGGCGATATCACCTCCCAGGAAAACGGTGTCCGCGAAACCCGTCGGAGCCAAAGCCAGCGTGGAAACAGCCAAGGTGAGGGCGAAGGTTTTCACCATCTTTTCTCCAATGTGTTTAATGGTCGTCGCGGCGGCTTGTTTTTCCGTGCGGACAATGTTGAGACTGACGTTGCCGTGAGTGACTATGGATGACGCTGTCATGATCGAATCTCCTTTTTGCCCTTGAGGCGGTTTGTTTTTCCAGCGGTCTGGATGTCAGTTACGGTCATTTATGAATCAAAAACGATCCCATCGTTTAATCGCGCGATTTCATACGTGGCGGATAGACGTGACATGGCGAAGAACCACCGCCAGTATAGCGCCCAATATTATGAGTGTCAAGATAATTTTTCATTTAATTTTAAACCCAGTCTGACCGAGGCTAAAGCCACCCCCGCCTCCCTCGCGCAAAGCCGCAAACGCCGTCATGGATCCATCACGCTCGCTGAGCCGTCAGCGCCGATGTCGAAACCCATGCCGCCCTCCGTGATAAAACACCTATCACATACGCGGGGTATCCGGCGGCGGGCACCCGCCCCGCACCGGGCTGGCTGTCGGCCTTTGTGTCACTGGATCCGACATTCATCTATCCGCTGAAATCGTCCATTCAGCAAATATTTTAGCAAATTAAATGTAAAATTTTCTTGCATGTGTGACCGAAGCTCATAGGTTTGATGGTGTGCCCGATGTTCACCGCGCGCGGTCCGGCCACTCGACAATCAAATCGCGCCGGAATAACTGCGTCCATTGCGACGTTTCAAGCGTTACAGGCTGCTAGTGGTACGGATCCGCGGCGTCGCGCAAACCGTCGCCGAGAAAGTTGAAGGACAGCACGGTGACGATAATGAAAACCACGGGCAGCAACAGCCACGGTGTCTGCGCCACCGCGCGCATGCTCATGCAGTCCTGCAGCAGCACTCCCCAGCTCACGACTGGAGGGCGCAGCCCGAGACCAAGGAAACTCAAGCTGGTCTCGCCCAAAATCATCACCGGCACACGCAGCGTCAGTGACACCAGAATGTGACTGGTGAAACCAGGCAGCAAGTGCCGGAACAAAATACGACCGTCGCTCGCCCCGAGGAGACGGGCGGCCACAGCGTAGTCCTCCTCCCGCAACGACAGTATTTTACCACGCACCACGCGCGCCAGTCCCGTCCATCCCAGCAGGCTCAGAAGCAGGGTGATGCAGAAGTAGGTGGTCAGCCCGGACCAGGTCGCAGGCACCGCAGCGCCCAAGGCCAGCCACATGGGCAACCGCGGGATGGCGTTGATGATTTCGATCAGGCGTTGAATGACTAGATCCGTCTTGCCCCCCGCGTAGCCGGAAATGCCGCCAATGACCAGTCCCAGGATAAACGTCGATACGATGGCGAGCAGCCCGATCGACAGCGACACCCGGGCGCCGTACACAATCCGGCTGAAAAGGTCGCGCCCGTAACGGTCGCAGCCCATCAAATGAAATGTCGCCGTTTCACGCGCCTCCTCCACCGTCATGTCAACGCGTCGCGCGTAGCGGTCAACGTTGACACCAAACAGATGGCGGCGGGCGGGAAACATCCCCCACAGGCGGTATGGATAGCCCTTGACAAAGAACCCCAGCGGCACAATGTCGGCCCGGTCCTGGCGATAGATTTTCAGCAGAGAGACGGGATCGCTATGCTGTCGGACGTTGAACGTGTGCAGACCGTGTTTGAGACTGAGGCGCGGGATCTGGGGCGGACAATGCATCCGGTCAAGATTTTTGAGGTCGCGTGGATACGGCGCCACAACCCCGGCGAATACGGCGATCAGGTACATCGCGCCCAGCGCGTAGAGAGCGACCACCGCCAGTTTGTGTCGGCGAAACCGCATGCGCACCAGTTGCCATTGGCTAAGTTCGCCTATCGTGACACTCTCCTCTGCGGCGGCTTTCATCGCGCGCCTCCTTCCAGCCGAATACGTGGATCCAGACTCAAAAGCAGCAGATCGCTGACCAGTGTGCCGACCACCGCAAGCACGCTCAAAATCATCAGCAATGAACCGGCCAAGTACATGTCCTCATTCTGCAAAGCCTCCAACATCAAGGGTGACACCGTGGGCAAACTCAGCACAATGGCCACAATCGCGCCGCCGGAGATCAGATTGGGGAAGATGCCGCCGATACCCGATACAAAGGGATTCAACGCCAGGCGCACCGGGTATTTGAGTAGCAGCCTCATAGGCCGCACGCCTTTGGCCCGGGCGGTCACGACATAGGGTTTCTTCAACTCGTCAAGCAAGTTGGCCCGCATGACCCGGATCATGCCGGCGGTGCCGCCGACACCCAGCACCACGATTGGAATCCAGATATGCTGCAACAAATCGATAACTTTGCCCCAACTCCAGCCCGCCTGCGCCGCATACCTCGCCGAGAACAGGCCGGAGATTGGCACCCCGAAGACAACTTGGCTGACATACATCAGGATGATAGCCAGCAGAAATCCCGGCACACACATGCCGATAAAGCCGACAACCGTGAATATGTAATCACCGATCGTGTATTGCTTCACGGCGGAATAAATGCCAATAGGCAGCGCGATCGCCCACGTCAGCAGAATGGTTCCCAGCGAAATGGCCACGGTCAGCAAAACACGATCACCAACCATGTCGGCAACCGGCAGCAGTGTCTCCATGGAACGCCCCAAGTTGCCTTGCAGCAATCCTTTGTCCTCGTCAGCGAATGTCAAAAACCATGTGAAGCCCATCCAGCGCAAATAGCGCACCGGCATGGAGTCGTCCAGATAAAACATCTCCCGCAAATCGCGTATGTCCTGCGGATTGACATCATCACCGCTGGCCTCCATAGACTGAATCTTTGCCGTCACAAAATCACCTGGCGGCAACTGGATAACCGTGAAGACCAGCATGGACATAAACAGCAGGGTGGGGATCATCAGAATTAAGCGCCACAGAAACTGCGGGCGCTTGGCGATCAGCAACGACGGCAGAAGCAGGACAACGCTGATGAACACCCACCGCGCCAGGATACCCGACAGGCGGGCGGCGCCGGTTTTCGACTCGGTGTCCCTGGCCAGACGCGGCGGCAGCGTGGGGTTTATGATCGCCGCTTTTGTCTGTTCGACAGTTTGGCGGTCCATAGTCGGCTCGTCAAAATAAAAGAGGGCGGGCCCGGCGTTGCCCGGGGTCTGGAACATATACGTCGCAACCAGCTTCTCAGGAACGTTGCGCAGGCCGTTTTTGACCACAGCCAGGATCGGCGGCGACGAACAGATGTTCACGTTCCAGATATTCTCGGCGAAGATGTCATTGACGCGGTCAAGAATGGCCTTCTGAGCGGCCATGTCAACCGCCGATTCCAACTCACAGGAAATTTCCATAGCGCGGCGCAGGGGATGCCCTTCCGGGGGGGGCACACATCCGTACTCGGGAGTGGCTTTGGGATTGCTGTACAGGCCACCCCGCTCGAACCACTTATGATAGGCCGGGGTCGCCCGCGTGTGCAGGGAATCGAGCAGGGGCAGGAACTCGCCTTCACCCTCGAACACTTGGAAATCATGCAAACCGGCGGCCTGCTGCGTGGCGAACAGTGTGCGGGCCTGTTCTTTGAGAATGGCCCGCACTCCGACCGCGCCCCAGTCATCCACCACAAAGTGCCCCGGGCCCAAGCCTGTCCAGCTTGTGTAGGCGATGCGGAACAGCATGCGTGAGCCGTCCGGATACGTGCGGTAGCCTTCCGTGTCGCGCCGCCCGAGTCCCAAATCATCCAGCAGCCTGTTGGCCCGGTCCGGATCGTATTCCGTGAACGCCGTGTACGCCCCGGGGTGATGAAAGGGTGAACTTGGTCCCGCCACGTCGTTGGCCGGGTCGGTCTGCCCATAGTAGAAAGCCTTCACAATCTGCTCCCGATTGATCGCCAGGGACAGGGCCTGACGGAAGCGGCGGTCGGACAGCAGCTTGCGCTTCCACGGCGACTCTCCTACGTCCGTCAAGGTCGGCCCGACTTGATTGGGAAACAACGTCCACCAACTCCGGCTGCCCAGCCAGTGGCGAACCGTGTAACCGCCGACCTCCTGCTGGCTCATCAGCAGGGCGTAGTCATCAAATCTGATATTGCGCCGCTGCATGGTGATCTCTCCGTTGGAGGCGGCGACCGGCAACATCCGCGGGGGAATGTCGTTAAAAATCACGCGGTCCACATAGGGCAACTGATTGCCCTCCGTGTCCACTGCGTAATAATAGGGATTGCGCACAAACACCTGGGGAGGGGTGGTTTTGTAGGTGCGGTAGACCCATTGCCAAAGACGGGGGTGCTCAGGGTTGGTGATATCCTTAGCGCGGCTATACACGGCCTTGTCGTTGTGGAGTCCCAACGTCTCTTTCCAGTCGTCGATGACGGAGCGGTCCCCCCGGGTCGGGTGAAATTGTTCGAGATAATGCCTGGGGGATCCCACCAGAGCGCGGCCTCTCGGTCCGGCGATCCAATAAAGAAAGCGCGCGTAGGGCTCGGGGAAAGTAATCCGCACCCGGTGGTCGTCCAGCTTTTTAACGTCCGGCCGACGGCCATTGATCAGCATCCATGACGGCGGTCCGACGGAAACGGCGGGGTCAAGTTGCTCGCTCTCCCACCAGTACATGATGTCGTCAACCGTCAACAGGTGCCCGTCGGACCAACGCAGCCCCTTGCGCAGGGTGAATGTGTACACGCGCTTGTCCTCGGAAACTGTGTAGGATTTTGCGATGTGCGGCACAATCGGAAAGCCACGGGGCGAAAAGCGCAACAGCGAGGCGTAAGACAGGCGGAAATTCATCACCGCGCCGGTTCCCGCCCGGACCATGGTGCCACCGTATTTCCCGATGCCGTCGTGCCCGCGCATGACGACCGGTTCCGGTCCGACGCGCTCAGCGACGGGCGGCAGTTTGCCCTCAGCCACCAGTTCGGCCAGCAATGGCGCCTCGCCTTTAGGATACCAAGACGCGGTGGCGCCTTCCGCGTAGTCAACAGCGACATGCAGCGTCGGCGGCGAATCGCTCCCCGCCTCCAGGCGCCGCTGCTCCCCCAGCCGCGCCAAGGCGTCGGCCGACAGGTTCGGCAGTTCGGCGTCGAGATCCGGAGAAACCAGCCATGCGGCCAGCACGCAGAACACCATTACCCCTCCAAAGGCGATGGCAAGTTTGGCGAGAATTGTCAGGAGCGTTTTCAATCTTCACTCGTCATCTTTTCGGCCATTAACGGATGTCAAATCCCGGTGAATCGCCGCTACCTTAGCACATGACCCACATCTGTCAATAAATTTACACTTTTTTTACTAAAAGCTGGCGGGCTTCCGCGGTGGAATGGCTGCTTTTAACAGGAGCGCGCAGGCGGACGCGGAGGCATCAGCCCCGCTTGATGTCAAGCCGAAGGCACCGCGCGCGTCCGCTGTTTTGTAAGGGCTCCAGGGAATTAAATGTATAATGTCCCTTGAAAATACGGCGGACGCGGATAAATTTAGCGCCATGTCTATTGTTGAAGTCGCCAAATTAGCCGGTGTGTCCTCCGCCACAGTCTCGCGGGTGATCAACTGCCATCCGAATGTGTCGTCGGCCAGTGTCCTGCGTGTCCGTGCCGCGATGCAAAAGCTTGGTTACGTGCCGCCCGCCAAACGGCGCGGCCCCAAGCGCAAGTCGTCAGGCATTCGCGCCGGCACGATCGGCATGTTGTTTTTCGGCGAAGCGCCGACCCTGGCCACCTCACCCGTCATGGCGCTGGTTCTGCATGCCATTCAGGACGCGCTCGCGGCGCACGGTTTAAACCTGACCCTTGGACAAATCAAATCAGACAGCGGCCTGCCCCCGAACGTGGCCAACGGGCAAGTTGACGGCCTGTTTTTGCAGGGTCTGCCGCCGTCTGCCGAGATCCAACAGCAATTGTCCCGCTATCCAGCCTGTGTCTGGCTGCTCAGCCAGCGGCGGCGGCTGGGCTATTGGGGAGATCGCGTCTCTCCGGACAATTTCACCATCGGCACGGTCGCGGCCAAGTACTTGGTCGGCCGCGGGCACTCACGCGTCGCCGCGCTCAACTGTGATCCGTCGCATCTGGGATTCACCACCCGGATAGAGGGATTCGAAAGCGCGGCCCGCGCCGCGGGTGTCTTCGCCACCACGCTGGCTGACAAAGACAATTCGCCAATCAATGTCGGACCTTCACCGGGAGACGACGCGCCATTCGACGCGTTGGTCGACCAACTTCTCGCCGTTGAAGGGGGGATGCCGACGGGGCTTTTTGTTCCCCGCGACCCCTTGACCATCCGTATGTACCGCGTCTTGCGCATGCGGGGTGTCAAACCCGGCCGCGATATCGAGATTGTTTCCTGCGACAATGTCCCGGAGCTTGCCGGACTTGATCCACGCCCGGCGACCATTGACATCCGGCCCGGCGAAATTGGACGGCGGGCGGTTGAACAGCTTCTGTGGCACATCAACAACCGCGCCGCGGCGATAAACGTCACATCGGTGGTTGAACCCGCGCTTGTCCCAGGAGACCAAGTCGATCGTGACTCCTTTCAAAAGGACTGATGCAATGAAAGTCACACACCATCGGCGGACGTTGGCTCTGAATGAGTCACTCGAGGTAAAGCTTGGCGCGGCCACGAGAGCGCTCCAGCGCCAGAGGCTGACATCAGCCTCAAACACGTTTCCGCTCATCGCGTCGCTTGCCTGCCGGACAAAGCCATGTCAAGCGACATCACGCTCAATCAGACTCTTTACCTTGATTGAGCTGTTGGTCGTCATCGCCATCATCGGAATTTTAGCATCTCTTTTGCTGCCGGCCCTGAAACAGGCGCGGCAAGCCGCCCAGGAGGCCGCCTGTAAGAACAGCCTCAAGCAAATCATGCTGGCGAAGACCATGTATGCTTTGGATAACAACGATCTCTTTTTCGATCCCAGGTCACCCGGATTGGCCCTGGGGCCTGCTGATAACGAGTTGACAACGATGAAATGGCACGTCGCCTATAACGTCTTTAGGATTATGATTTGCGGAGCCGAATCATAATCCATGTTGAACTGAG
>JAVVEH010000040.1:0-27869 GCA_032251435.1 Lentisphaeria bacterium
CTGTCAGATTCTTCGCTTTTCTCTTTCTTCATTTCTTTCATACTATTTTTGACAGAACCGGTTTTTTGGGGAGACAATCCCGCTCGGCCGCCTCCGGCTTGGACATGGTGGCGTTGTCACGCGTAAATTTGACGGCGCACGAGTTGCTCTACGCCGTCCCCTCTTATATAGTACGCTTGAGCCATTCACATGACAGCCGAGAGATATTTTTCGTGAAGCCACAGATTTTAATTATTGATGATGAGAAAAACACCCGTGAGGGTCTCCAGCGTTTTCTCAGGAGCGCCTATGACGTGGATCTCGCGGATTCCGCGGAAACCGGCCTCGACATTCTTCAGTCGAAGTCTGTCGATATCGTTCTGGTTGACTTGCGGATGCCCGGTATGGACGGCATATCCTTCATCAAGCGGGTCACCGCCCGCTCCACTCCCCCGTTGATCATTCTGCTCACCGCCTACGGAACCATGCAAGTGGCCGACGACGCGATGAACAGCGGCGCCTATGATTATCTGGCCAAGCCAGTGGATCTTAAAAATCTCCAGATGATGATCGAACGGGGACTGAAGGAACGCCAAAGAGCCGATCTGCAAGACGGTTCCGGAACGCCCCGTGAAAATGACATTTTAGACAAAATCATCGGCGACTCCACACCGATGAAAGCGGTTTACGAAACCATCCTGCAAGTCGCCCCCGCCCGCAGCACCGTCCTGCTGGCGGGTGAAAGCGGCACGGGGAAAGAAGTCGCCGCGCAGGCGATTCATCAACTCAGTCCGCGTTGCGACCGCCCTTTTGTGGTGGTCCACTGCGCCTCTCTAAACCCCAATCTTCTGGAGAGTGAATTGTTTGGACACGAAAAAGGCGCCTTCACCGGGGCCACCGACCGGCAGCTCGGCCGCTTTGAAAAAGCCGATGGCGGCACCCTGTTTTTAGATGAAATCGGGGAGCTGGACGCTTCCACCCAAATCAAATTATTGCGGGTGCTTGAAACCCGGACGTTTGAGCGGGTGGGCGGCACCACCCCCATTGAAGTCGATGTGCGTCTGCTGGCCGCCACAAATCGGAATTTAAAAACCATGGTGACCGAAGGATCGTTCCGGGAAGATCTTTTCTACCGCCTGAATGTGGTCAATATCACCTTGCCGCCGCTGCGCGAGCGGGACGGTGACGTTGAACGGCTTCTGACGTTTTTCCTGAAGATCTTTTCAGACGAAAACAGCCGGGACATCGACGGGTTCTCTCCGGAAGCCCTCAATATTCTCACCGGCTATCAATGGCCGGGCAATGTGCGCGAACTGCGCAATTGCGTGGAACGCATGGTCGTCATGGCCAGAGGCAGCACCTTGACCTTGGGCGATGTGCCTCCGGAGATTCGATCCGCGGCCGCTCATCCGGAGCTGACCGACACCGCGGTGTCCGGCAGCCTCGATATCAACACCAAAGAGAAAGAGTTGATCATCCGGGCTTTGAGACAATGCGACGGCAACCGGTCCCGCGCCGCGGAAAAACTCGGCATCAGCCGCCGGACCCTGTATCGCAAACTTGACACCTACGGCATTTAACCCCGCCTTTACCATCCATGAAAAAAACTGTCGCGTTACTTTTTTTGGCCCTCATCTTACCGACATGGGGGGACGACCAAGATACCGTGCGGGTAGCCGCGGCGCAGTGCCCGTCGGCCATGGGGGAAACGGCGAAAAACTTAGCGCGGATTGGCTTGCTCACTGAGCAGGCGGCGAAGAAAGGCGTGAAAATTCTTGTCTTCCCGGAATGCGCCGTTCAGGGCTACATGGAACCGAGCCGCTGGCGAAGTTGGTCAAAGCATACCGCGGAAGACGCCGTCAAGACCGTGGCCGAAGCGGTTCCAGGGCCATCGACCAAGTATTTAGCCGGTTTGGCGCGGAAACACACGTTGTATCTCTGCGTCGGGATCATCGAAGTGGCTGAAGGCCAATATTACAACGCCCAAGTTTTGTTCGCTCCAGATGGAACAATCGCCGCCCATCATCGAAAAAAATCACTCTGGACACCGGGTGATGGCGAGTGGTGCGCCCCAGGCGATCGTCCGATTCAAGTGGTCGATACCGAATACGGTCGTCTCGGCCTGATGATCTGTTATGACTTTCACACCCTTCCCCCGCTCTTGGCGAAAGAGAAAGCTGACATCATTCTTTATTCCGTCGGGTGGTATGGACCCAACGAGAAAAACTGGTTTTCAAATGTCTTCCCGCGGAAAGCGGTCATCCCTTACGGTTTCGATATTGTCGTGGCCAACTGGTCAGGCCAGACCCAAGAGGACACCTGGCCCGGCCGCGGTCACAGCTGCGTCATCACCGGCGAAGGAAAAATCTTAGCCATGTCAAAATCTGTTGTCGGCAATGACATCGTCATCGCTGATTTACCGATCAAACGCGAACAGGATGAGTGATAATATTCCGGATGCGCGCCACCAGTGTATTTGGCCGCCGCCGACTCCCAAACTCCCCGCGGGCGGGGACGCCGACGGCTACATCCAGTAAAAGCGACGGATGATATTCATCACATCACGCCTCGTCTTAGATTTTAATCTTAAACGTGGCGATCTCGAAGGGCGACAGCGAGATCTCCAGACGGCCGGTCGCCGCGGCGTCCGCGTCTTCGGTCCATTCCATTAAATTGGTCGGCACGATCGTGGCGGCTGGCGGGGCGGTGATCACCGCGGTGGTGTGGCGGCCCCGGGTTTCGACCACACGGGCGACCAGACAATCCTCTTTCTCCGCCTTTTTCAGAACCGCCAGTTCAACGCCCTCGCCGTCAAGCGATACCGGCATTCTTTGACCGGCCAGTTCCACACCCTCCAAGCACGTCAATCCCTGGTTAAGCATGGCCGCCTCGGCTTGAACCCCGGCCCCGTCAAGTCCACTGGCATGGGGGAAAAAACTGTAGGTGAAGCTGTGTTGGCCAATATCGGCCACGGGATCGGGCATCGTCGGGGCCCGAAGAAGATTCACATCCAAGGTGCCGCCCAGGGCTTTGTGTCCATATTTGCAATCGTTAAGCAGGGAGACGCCATAATCCGGTTCGGAAACATCGATCCAGCGATGGGCGACCGCCTCGAAACAGGCGTGATCCCAATAGGTGTTGCGGTTATTTGTCCGGCGGATATGCCCATATTGCACTTCGGCGGTCGCGGATTCGGCCCGGATGTTCGTTTCAAACGCGACCCGTAACATTTTATGCCGTTCTTGCCAATCCACCTCCGTTTCAAAATCCAGGCGCTTGGAATCCTGACGCAGGCTGACGATTTGGATCAACGTGGAGTTCCCGATCGTCATGTGGGCTGACAATTCCTGCCGGATCGGCCCTTGAGTCAGGGTGATGCTCTGAACCACCGCTTGTTCAAGCAGGGTCTCTTCGTAATACTCATCCACGTCCCAGGCGTCCCAGCTATGCGGACGGTCTTCATAAAGCGAGAGCACATTGCCCGCGGTGTCTTCATTGAACAGCTCCCGTCCAGTTTCTTTGTCATAGGCGGAAACCAGTCTCAAACTGGCGTCGAAGGCATAGCTGACGCGGTCATTTTCCAAGACCGCGCCTTCATTGGCGGGTGTGACGGTCACCGCCGCGGGCGCCGCGGATGTCCGGCTCAGTTCGACGAATGAGCAAGGCGGCACGTTGACCGCGGCCACACATCCGTCTTCCCCGGCTTGCGTGAGCAACGCGGTGTCCGCGGCGGCCCCGGTCCAGTCGTCCGGCAATTCAACGGTGTCGGAGAAGGGAGTGGAGGATGGGTTGAACAGGATCAGTTTATCATCGGCGGGTTTAAACAAGCGTTCCGCGGCGGTGGCCATCAGGCCGTCACATGTGTCGATGATTTCCGCGAGTTCTCTTTCGGTCTGTTCATACACCATATTGATGGAAGAGCCGGGGAGAATATCATGGAATTGATTGATCAGCAGTGTTTTCCATAGCCGGTCCAGGATTTCGGCGGGATAGGTTTCCAAGCCGGCGGCCGCGCAGAGCATCTCCGTCGCCCGGAGGGCTTCCTCTCCGCGGCGCATGAGCAGTTTCGTTTTGGCCTGCGTGGTCAGCGTGCCACGATGGACTTCCAAATACAACTCTCCGACCCATACGGACAGCTCATCCTTCAGTTTTCCCAGCTCTTCCAGAACGGGCTGGGCGTGGCTCATTTTATAGCGGGGCAGGCCGTTCAGATCATAAGCTCTCAAGGCCCGTTCCACATGCTCCTCCTTGGGACCGCCACCGCCATTGCCCACACCAAACAAAGAGAGCCCCTGGGTGACAATGCCCCGTTCGGGATTGTTCGCTTCCACTTTTCGGAGTTCTTCGGGACGCACCCCCGCGTTATAGGTGTCCTCCGGTGGAAAATGCGCCAGGACCTGACTGCCGTCAATGCCTTCCCAGACAAATGTCTTATGAGGAAATTTGTTGTATTTGCTCCAGGAAAGTTTCTGGGTCAGGAAATAGTCAATTCCCGCCCTGCGCAAAATCTGCGGCAGATTGGCGGAATACCCGAAGACATCCGGCAACCATAAGTTTTTGATCTCAACCCCGAATTCATCCATGAAGAAATTTTTTCCATGGAGCACCTGTCGGATCAAGGACTCTCCGGAGGGCACATTGCAGTCCGCCTCGACCCACATAGCCCCCTGCAATTCCCAGGCGCCTTTTTTCACCGCGTCCTTAATACGGGCGTAAAGCCGCGGATAATGATCCTTAACCATTTGATAATGCTGGGCCTGGGAGGCGCCAAACACGTAATCGGGATACCGGCTGATCAAGTGAAGCTGGGACGAAAATGTCCGGGCGCATTTGCGGATGGTCTCGCGGACAGGCCACATCCAGCCTGTGTCGATGTGCGCGTGCCCGACGGCGTAGAGATCCATGGCGGCCGGATCACTGGTCATTTCCATGAGGGGATTGAGCGCCTCTTTGCAGGCTTCCGGCCCGTCTGTTTCATAGGCGCTGACCGCCCGGCTTAATCCGCGGATGATGGCCGCCCGGCGGGCGCTTTCTTTGTCCATGGATTGGGCCAGCTCAAACAGCATTTCCACATCCAGGTGCAGCTGCCACAGGGCGTAATCGAAGCGGACCAGACGGAGAGCTTGCACCCGCCCTTCATAATGGCCGTGGAACTGGTCGGGGTTTTTATTAAATTCGGGGTCGATTTTATGGACACCAAAGAGACCGTTGGCGGCCGCTTCCAGCCAGAGGTGGACTTTTTCTCCCGCTTTCGCTTTGGGCAGCATATGGTAGAAGGGTTTACCGAAGGAGAAATCAAAGACGCTGCCATTGGTCAGTCCAACCAGAGGATTGCCGTCGCTGTCGCAAACAAGTATTTCACCGCCCAATTCCGCCTGAAGAACCACGTAAGCCCCGTCCCATGCTTCCGGGATGTCGCCGTTGACTTCAAACCAGGCGCTTTCCCACGTCCGCCCCCACAGATCCCCCTCTTTCCCATCGACAAACGCCAGGTCTTTGACGCGTGAAAAGGGGGTCGGTTCAACACTGTGTCCATACCGCACCGGCAAAGGAATGCTGTCGACAACAATTTTCCGCTTGATGTGATTGTGGAACTGCTTGATTCTGTTACAATGGATGGTTTCGTGGAAATGGGCCATGAAAAAACCTTTAAAAAAGTGACAAGGATGAGATAACGTTCGAAATATACTACCAAAAGAAAAAAAAGCGGACGAACCCGCATATTTCACGTTTCCCCCCGGGGCAATTATGCCGCAATGGCACGACCAGTTAACACGGACCCGCCCACACCTGTCCGCATTGTTTGCGGTTGCCAACTGCAAGCGCTACAGGCGGGTCGCTTGCAGCTGGAGCGCGAGCTCAAGCAATGCGGGCAGCCCTGAACCGATTTCGTCCCGAAATCAGCCGCCCCGCCAATTGACCGCCTCGTCTTGGTGGGATACCCCCGCCAATCCATCCGGGCAAACAAAAAAGGCCGACCTGTGAAGGCCGGCCTTTTTGAAAAATACACAACCCGCTTATCGCGCGTAGAATTCGACCACGCGCATGATTTCGACGTTGGCCGGAATTTCCTCGAGCAAAGGAATACGGCCGACGGTCACCTTGCAGTTGGCCCGGTCCACTTCAAGATACGGCGGCACAACCACGTCGGTATTTTGAGCGATCGTGGCGACAGAGGGGGACACTTCGCTGTTGATGGACACCACGTGGCCGGGGCGGACTTGGAAGCTGCCGCGGTCAACTTTTTTCCCGTCCACCAGCACATGGCCGTGCGAGACAGCCTGCTTGGCGGCGAAGATGGAAGGCGCCAGACCACTGCGGTAAACCACGCTGGCGAGACGCATTTCCAACTGCCGGAGGAATTTTTCCGGTGTGGAGCCTTCCCCGTGTTTCGCCTTTTCGTAGGCGAAACGAATCTGGCGTTCACTCAAGGCGTAATGAGCGCGCAAACGCTGTTTTTCCTGAAGCAATTCACCATAGGTGGAGAGTTTCCGGCGGCGCGATTTTGGACTGGCGCCGGCGGGATAAGGGCGTTTGACGCTCGGGCACTTGGGGTTTCCCCACACACAGCTGCCTAAGCGACGACACAGTTTATGTTTTGGTCCGCTATTCATTTCGTTTCTTTTTTCCTAACGTTGACATTCGCCGATGTTCGGTGGTTCAGCGATCCAGCTTGCCTGCCGCGCCAACAATCTCGTGCCAGCAAGAGAGGGCGGCCGGGGCCGGGGGTGTCTAAAGGGGGGATAATGTACTTCCAAAAACGCCCGATTCAAACGATTCTGAGTGATATTAACGATATGAGTGTCGTTCAGGATACCCTCCCATGATGACGAGCGGCATCCATTTTTGGGCATGAGCTGTTCACACTCACCCGCCGACAACGAGAAGGATCAGCATGGCGAGGAAGATCGTGGTGAGGAGGAGTTTCGCGAGAACGGCATGACGGTTAAACCAGGCGCTTAGGGTTTGACTGCGGAGTCCGCCGGCGTAGAGACCAAAAATGATTAACAATGGAACGACAAAGGCTAAGTTATAGACCAGCAGCCAGGGAAAGGCTGATTGGGATGTCGCTGAAGAACGGAGCACAAAAAGAATCGTGGGCAGGTAAACTTGCCCGGTGCAGGCCAGCTCGAGCAGGGAGACAATGACTCCGGTTATAAACGCGGCGGGGACAATGTAACGCGCCTTGACTCCTTGACGGATCCGGGCGTGAACAATCCGGGTAAGAAAGGGGGGGAGGCGGAGGGTCATTTTTTCGGCCCCTCCCCGCCAGCAGAGAACAGCGTCCCTAAGGCTGAAAATGGCCAGAGCGGCCAGCAAAATCATGAGGATTCCCCGCACAATTCGAGCGCCGACCGGGTTACTTGTCAAGGATTCAGCCACGCCGGTCAGCCCGAGCCCAAGACAGAGGTAGGTGATGAATACCGCCAGCGTGTAGGCGCCGCCAACAGCGAGAATAGCCCGGGTGGTCTTACGGGTGACCGACAGATACGAAAGTAGAAAAATAAGGGCCGCGAAGGCGCACGGATTAATGCCGTCCACCAAGCCGTTCATCAGCACGAAACCGAAAGTAATGTGATCAAAATCGTCCCGGATAGCCTGTTCCGCTTGACGTTCTTCACCGGTTGTCGCGACGCTCCAGCCTTTTTTGACGGGCCCTTCCGCGGCCGCCGTGATAAGGTTCCGCAGGGCTGAATCCGTAATATCCCCATGCGCCAGAGCGCCTGCCGAGGTAAAAACAGCCGGGGCTATTCCCCGCTGCCTGGCCGACACGCCAAAGCGGTCGCACAGCACACGGTTAAGTTGAATACCTTCCGGCGTGTTAATGTTCCAGCGTTCTATTTCCAGAATGACTTTCCCACGCTCTAAACTTTTCAGCATTTTAGCCAATTGACGGCAATCACCACAACCCGGTTTATAGAAGACGAGGATTTTAACGGACTGGCGTTCTGTCTCGGGGCTTGGGGCGGTTGTCTCAGGTGTGGTGTCGATCGATAAGGTGTCTTGGTTGGGGTTGGTTTCAGGTGTTTTGTTATCTTGGGAGTCTCTGAATTGGTACTTCCCGGACATGTCCGCCAAAGACGGTGGCAACGGCGCGGGACGTTCCTCATTGAGTTCATCGTCGCCATAAAGGTCCGACGATTTTCCGAAATACGAGATATCAGGGAACATTTCGCCCAGAAGTCTCGCCGTTTCAGGGGCTTTGCGGCGGAATAGTTTTCGATATTCGTAAGCCAGTGTCCTTTCTATCAGTTGTTCGGCGTCTTTGGCGACGGCGGCGACAGCCCCTCGCAAAGCGTTGGTGTCAACGGATTCTCCCAGCAATCCCAAGGCCAGCAGCGATTGAATCCGAATCCGGGGATCCTTGTCAGTCGCCAGTGTGTTCAGGTGTTTAGTCAATAGGCCGGCATCGGAAAACAGTAGTTTCCGGCGGATTTTTTTTATCAGGTCATCAGAAAGACTGAGCGTCAAGTCATCCCCATTTTCGAGTCGCAGTTCTCCTCCGGTGATGATAAGTGGAAGCATGCGGCGGATACTGACATCGGCATCATTTATGACTCGCGGCAGACGCTGCAGAAAAACATCCGTGTCCGCCAAGCCCGAGAAGATCCATGCCAGGGCCCGTAAGCCCGCTTCGTCGCTATCGAGATAATTGCCGGCGAGTTTTATGGCTTCCGGATCTTTTGAGCCCAGCAGTAAATAGATCGCCAGCGCCTGAGTGCCGACGCTCCCATGGCCGGGTGCCGCCAATTGGATGGCGTGGGGGCGGAAACGGGTGAGCCGACCGCTATCCTCAGCGAGAGACCGTAAGCTGTAACTTTGGAAATCTTTAAGTGTGACCGGGCCGCCCGGCTTCCGCAATTCCGTGAACACCAAGTCGATCCATTTATCCGGTCCGCCTTCACTGATGAGTCGCGCGCAGAACTCTCTCCGCGCCTGTTGATCCGTGCCGAACACAAGATCCCGGGCGATGGTGTCTGCTCCAGAAAACGTGTTGAGGGCGAAAAGGCGGTTAATCAGAAGGTCGTTCTGCCGCTCAGACAGGTGCGCTCTGCCATCCACAAGGTCTGTCAACCCATCGGGGTTGCCGGCCTGGACAATCTGGAATGCCGCCAAGGCTCGTTCTTCACTGTCCGCCGCCTTGCTATGGGCATCCATAAGAGCGTGATAAAGATCGGTGACATCCGCCTCCGGGGCGCCGCCGGGGGAAGCCTCTGTTTTCACCGGCCCGCCGGTAGCCGGGACATCGTCGGTTCCGAGACCAAAAGCGGCCGCCAGATTGTCAACAGGATTCCCTTCGTCCTTCCGCTTTTCTTCACGTCGCGGCTCAGCGGCCGCCGGTTTTTTCTCTGAGGGGGCGCCAAACAGGCCCATCAGTTCGTCAAGCTGTTCATTGTCAGGCGACTGTTCGCCCCTGACATCTTCCGTCACTGAAGCCGCTCCCAGCGCTTGACTCAGAACGCTTGGTATGAGAGGCATCTTCAAGGATCGGAGCGTTTCTAACCGGACCCGGCGTTCAGGCGACGCCAAGGCTTCAATCGTTCTCCCCCTGGCCATTGAACTCAACCCGGCCATGTGCGCGTACGACGCATAGGCCACGGCCTTCAGGTCTATATCGGCGCTAATCAAAGCCGCTTCAGCAATCCTTTCCTGGGCGGCTCTAATACGTTTTCCCTGAACTGATGGAGACCTGAAGGCGTAATCCCCCGCCTCCGCTTCTAAAATCGCCAGCATCCGTTGCAGAGACTCTCCGCTTTCCCGCGGGAGGGAGGCGAGGATATCATTCGACAAATCGCCATTTTTGGCCAGTAAAGGCATGATCAACGGGCGTAGATCAGGCTGGTGAAGATACGTTTTTTCAAGTGTTTTCGCATGCTTCTCAACATCCATTTTCGCCAGCGCCGCGACCGCTGAGGAACGAACGAAAGCATCCTCATCGCTCAAGTATGGGACAATGTGGCCGACCACTTGTTTGAGCCCGGAGTTTCCCAGGCAGGCCACAGCCGTCGCCCGCACCCGCCAGCTTGTATCGTCCAGACAGGCAAGGATATCGTCGGATATTTCCAGCGACGATTCAAAATTGGACAGCGCTTCCAGAGCGGCGACGCGGATCTCTTCGTCATCCCGCCGCAAAAGATGATTAAGCGTCAGCATGGATCGTTTTGTTTTGGTTTTGCCCAGGCGGGTGGCGATGGTGACAATAACATCCACGTCTTTCTCGTTTTGAAGATGGTCGCCAAGAACTTCCACGGCTGTGTTCCCGCCGATTTCTCCCAGAGAATCCGCCACGGCCTCGCGAATCAAGGGATCTGAGGAGGTCAGCAAATCGCGCAGAATGGGAACGGCCGCCAGCCGGGCTTTCTCCAGTTCCGGGATGGCCGCCAACCGGGCGTCCAGATCGCCAAAAGCGAGTTGCCGGGCGAGCCGTTCTCCATCCACGGCTGGGGCTTTCTGGAGGCAGGCGGCAAACTGGACTTCGCGCAACAGCTGAACCAGTCCGGGGGAAAGCTCTGGATGCTTTTCAAGGTAGGCGCCGACAGCGGCCACGGTGCCGTCACCGCCGCTGAAGAGACTTCGGCGGGCCCGGGCCGCCCGTCCCCAATCGGTGGACGACAGATCCTCCAGGCACTGGGAAACGTCTTTCAGGCTGATGGCGGCGTAGAGGGGTTCCTCATCTGAATCACCGGGATTTTCACTCCACGCCTCCCACCGGCTGTGAGCCAGGACTGATCCCGCCGAACTCGGCAGCCAGGGATCAAATCCGAAGCTATGGCCCGCTTTTTCCTCGAGAAGTTCAAGCGCCCCGAGCCGGACGGACAGTCGGGGGTGAGTCAGATGATTGACACATTGAGCGGCCGGGAATTTTTCCAGTAGCAGCAGTCGCTTGCGGATCTCCTGACGGAAAGCGGGATTGCCCATGCCCACAAACAACTGGATCCACCCCGTGTCAGGAATGTCTTCATCCCCCCGGGCCAGTGTGGTCAGCGCATGGCTCAATTCATCAACCGCGATCGCCTGTCCAACCGGCCCTAACGCTTGGAGGAGGAATTCCCGGCAACCGGCGGTGTCCAGAAAGCCAGCGCGGGCCGCGATGATTTTGCCGGAGGGAGAAACGACGACCAAGGCGGGTGTCTTACGGATGCCATACGCGTCAGCGACCTGTTGATTCGCCGGCATTTTCAGACTGACAGGGATAAATCCGTTCAAGAGTTCAGTCAATTGCTCCGCGTCAGTGAGAATACGTCTCATCCGGGTATCCCAGCGGGCTTCGGGTGTCCAGAAGAAAAGCAGCAAGGGCAGCTGGGAGTCGGGCTTGGCGGCGATGGCGTCTGATATGGCGGAGAACCAGTCCGCCTGAGGCTTGGCCTCCGGATTCGCCTGGCATACCGCTGACAACAGCAATCCCGCCGCGCAGATGATTGATTGACATTTTTTTAAAAACAATTCACAACTCCGGGTTTGTCGTAACCGCTGTTGATCAATGCAGCAGAGCATAGATTAAAATATTGACATTGACCTGCATTGAATTTTTAATTTCATTGCCGCCACAGCAGCAGCACCCTTCGGCATGAGCGGTGTCGTTCAGGCCATGTGGAGAATAGATGAGGACGATTTTATCTTCAATAATCAGCCCTTCCAGTGACGGAGGCAGGGCGGCTTTATGCGATAACGTCAGTGTTTCGATGGTGTAAAAGCTGGAAAACATCGGATGTTTCATGTCAATTTTTTCCAGTTTTCCCGGTTTTTTCCCCGCCTCGTTTTCTTCCGTGGTTTTCACGGGTTCCTCATCCGCCTTTTCGATCGGTGTTTTCTTATCGTCAAAGACTTTCGCTATTTCCCGCCTGAATGCCGTATCCCACTCTTTGCTGGAACATCCCGCCGAGGCCAGAATGAACCCGCCACTTTGCAAATAGCGCCGGAGGTTTTGCCGCTCTTTCCGGGTCAAGGTGAAATCGGCTTCACCTGTCATGACCACAAATGGGAAACCAAACAGTTCATCCGAGCCCAGCTTCACACTTTTAAACCGCCTTTCGGTGGCGACCGCGGTTTCCCGTTGCACGGTACTGAGAAATTCCGGACTGAAGCAACGGGATGTATGCGTGCCCGCATAGACTAGATTGCCGCATTGAATGGCCCCGTCTTTAGCCTGAGCGGACACCCCCGCGCGAATAAGGACACACGCGGCGATGAGGAGGAGCGGACGCGTTCTTCCGCTTTGTCGCCGGAGATTTTGATTTTGGATGTTCATACGTCGCCTCTTTTACGGGTGATCTATTCCAGGTGTCAGGTTCACCGGTCATAACCACTTCGCCGGCCGACCTGACAACCAGATACTGTCAATATTCGTTATACCGCCGGATAACGCCCCGGTACCGGGGGTGAACACGGCGGAATGGCGCCAGATCCGCCCCCTCCCCGGTTGTTGTTGTCCCGTCCCCCCGGGTTTCCCGTGAAGGAGCGGCGACAGCCTGGCCCACCCCCGTCCCGCTCTGGCCACCCTCGCCCCGGTTGGCGCGCTGGCCGGGGGTGTCCGTATCCGCGGCCCGGAACCGCGTCCGCTCCGGACCGTACATAGGAACATTGCGCACCCCTTCATCGGCGACGGAATAGCCGTCATTTGGATCGCCCGGTCCCCCGCCGCCGCCCTGACCGCTGGCGGTTCCAGAGCCATTTTTCAAGCAATCGAGCATTTCCTGAAGTGTTTGTTGAAGATCTTCTGGCGGGGAAAACCCCAGTTGGCCGCCCATCATTTGAGCGACACAATTGCCATTGGCCGCGCATTCTCCGCGCATCCGCATCAGCCGGTTAATGATTTCTTCCGCTTTCTGGCGGGCTTCAGCACTGCGCCCGGCTTCCGCGGCATCCGCGCATTCATCCATCAAAGAAACAATCCGCAGACGTTCCAGTTCACTGACAAAGGTTTCGATATCCTCTTTGAGCTCCGCCAATTCCGCCGGCATGTCCGCCGCGAGCGCCTTCAGGCTGTTCAGCCAATTTGCCAACGACTGGGCCAACTCCCTCTGCGGCGCCGCCTGGTTTTTCAGCAGGGGCAGATCGGGAACCCGGCCGCCCGCGGCCCGCAGGATAACCCGAGTCAGCCAGACCTGCTCCTTGACCACCCCGTTAAATAAAGCCGCTTTCCGCATGGCCCGGCCAACCAGAGTGGCTAAATTGGACCGTTCAACCGTGGCGGCAAGCGCTTCACCGCCGGGGCCGACTTTTTCGTCGATGACAAAATCGAGCGTGCTGGAAAAGGCCTCATTTTCAGCTTCAAACCGTCGTAAAAAATGGGCGGCGACTTTCAGATCTCCGGCGTAACTCAGCAAGTCCGCCCCAAAGCGTTTTTCCAGGTCATAGATGGGAAAGTCTCCACCCAGTTTTTCGAATAGTTCCGCGGCCATTTCCGCCTGTTCAGCCGCCGCTATTCTGGCTTCATTCAATCGGGCCCCATCCCAGGTTCCCTGGCGATGGGCTTCCCGGAGTTCACGCAGGATTTTCTGTAGTTCCTGAACCGTGGCGCGGGCCACCTGAAAGCGGGTGGCAAACTCATCCATCGTGGTGCGTTTGCGTAGGATTGCGGCATATTCGTCTTGGGAAATGACCTGCAATCGGGCTGGCGCGGAGGTGGAAATGCCGCCCAGAGTGGGGTTCGTATCACGTCCCTCGGCGAAAAATTCGATGACTTCGCCGGGCACGATGCCCACTTCAGCCAAGTTCAGAGCGATTTTTGATTCATAATCAACAGTTATTTTTTCCGGGCCCATCAGCAGCGCGCGATCCCGATAGCCGGCCACCGCGCGCACCAGGTCGACCCGTGAGATACCCAAGTCATCTTCCGCCCGGACACCGATATCGACAATAGATTCGGGGGTGGCGAGGGCAAAGCCGGGAATTTCCGTTATCTCGGTCACTGGCGGGTTGTCGGGAATAATCGTCTGCCTCAGTTTGATTGGGTCGGCGCCCGCCAGGCCGTCAATACCTGTGACCACAACGTCCAGATCAGCATCCTTGATCAGCATCCAAGTGAACATCGCCTGTGTTCCCTCTATTTTCGCCTCCCGCGTCGATCGTTGTCCGTCGCGCGGGTCGGTAAAACTGACAGCGCCATGCCGCAGGGGCCGGTTGGTGGTGAGTGTGAGAGTGATTTCGGCGCCCGACAGCGCCCGGACGGGTTTTTCTCCCACGGCGAAAGAACGGGGGGGGCGGCGACTGTATTCGGGAGGAACGATGTCCATGGTGGCGGATAAAACGCGGGGGCGGAGCAACAACTCAACAGCGCGCCACTGACTACGGGCGCGTCCGGAGGAAAAGCAAAAAGTGAGAGGGGCGGTGACATGTTCCAAGCGCTGACTGAAGGTTGAATCTCCTTCTTCAAAGCAAATGGTTTCCCGTTTGCCATTGGCGTCCCGGGTTCTCAACAGAACATCGCGCTTGAGAGTTTCGCCGGTAATCCGCGCTTGGATTTCGACCCCGTCGCCATAAACCACCCGTACAGGACTCGGCGTAATGTCGAATTGAAGGTTGCTCCACGGCGGAATATCCAACCAAGGAGCGACGGCGCGGGCGATGGACACCCGCCCGCCTGGCAGTAGAGCAAGGCCCAGAAAAACCGCGCCGCTAATGACCACATGAATCTGGTTTCCCTTTTTCCGGGTGGTTCCGCGGACCGCCTTCCGGGGAATTCGAGCCAGGACATCATTCGCTTGCGATGTCAATCGTGCCAGGTGGAAAGCCGACAGGCCGGCTTCCGGCGCCTGATTTCCCTTTCGCAGCAGTTCAAAGGCGGTAAGCAAGGGATGCCTTTTTTCGCCAGCGGCGCTGTCGATCCAAGCCGCCGTGTCTTTTAGGCTGAAGCTCATCACCTGGAGGCTGTTCCGGATAATTAACAAAAGGATTCCAGTGATCGTCAGACCGAGAAGAATCGCCCGGCTGACCGGGGGCAAAGCCAGAATCATATCCAGCAAAGCCAGCGCGGTCATGCCGCCTAGCAAAACGGGTGGCAACACGGTCTGGATGAAGTCTGCCAGCCTGGCCCGCCGCCACCGCCCGCGCCATGCCATAATGCCCTCGCGCAATTCGACTTGGGCGATGGACTGATCCCGCGAATGGGGTTCATGATGTGAATTAGTCATCGTCAACTCAGCATATTCCTTCTCCGGAGATACCACTCAAAACAAAGGAAAAAACAAACCAGTCCCAGCCACCAACCCCGGTCCCACATGGGTTTCCAAACGGGGCTGCCCAGTAGATTGACTGTGTCAGTCAGACTTGCCGGCGGCCAGGATGGATCATTCAGATCCAGAAGTCTGCCGCCTGTCCGGTCACATATACTCCGCAAGAATTCGCGGTTAGCCGACAGGTGATCCGTTTCCGCCGGTAAAGGCAACACTTCCACGCCAGTTCCGGCAACAGGAGTTTCCGGCGCCAGCCCGGGACGGATTTCATATAATCCCGGCGTTTCAAACGCGTGGGCGGCCGTCCACCTGCCGGTCACCCCGGTGGCCGCCCGAGGGGACAAAATTTTCCCCTCATCTGACTTGCCTCCGTATATCTCAATACGGGGGGCGGCACCGGGAGGGACGGAATCGGCGGTACGGGCGAGAACAGCGATTTCCACGGGGTCTCCAACTCGAACAACCGGGTTGTCGACCCGGGCGGCAAGGTCACAGCCTGGCGGAAAGTCCGCGGCGGTGAGGGCCCACTGGACAAGTAACGGCCAAAATTCACGATAGACACTGCGCGATTCCTCCACGTGCGGGAAAAAATCCCATTGCCATAAACCTTCCGCGTTGACGGTCACCACCATGCCCCGGCCAAAACGCCGACTGATCAGCAAGGGAATTTTCTCGCCTGGGGTCTCCGCGAGAACCCGGGTGAATGGTTTGACCCGATTGATCTCGAATAACTGATCGATGGCTGGTAACATCCCCCATACCTGCGAACTGGCTTCAGGAAGTTTTTCGCCAAATAATCCCGCCTGAGCGCCTTCCGCCGTGGGCAGCATGGCGAACCGCCCCGTGATTTTGTCTCCCCAGACGACTGGTTCCAAACGCGCCAGCTCCGGAAAGGGGCTCCGCCAGGGACGGCCCCGGGCAAAGATCAACGCCCCGCCCCGTTCGGCGACAAAGGCGCTCAAAACCGCGGCTTGCGCCGGAGAGAGCACGGCGTCAATCCCTTTGCCCAGAATAACGGCGTCATAGGCCGCCAGTTTCTCAATGCTGTCTGGAAACATGCCAGGGCCTTCCTGGTCCATTTTTTCGCCCCCGGGATCAATTCGGTAATATCGGCTCGGCCCCAAACGGTAAATCTCTGTGAGCTGGATATAATCCCGAGCCCGGAGTAATTGAGCGAGAAATTTACTGTCCCAGTGCGGAAGGCCTTCAATCATCAGTACGTTCATGGCTGAATCGAGGACTTGGACACCGATCTCCAACTGATTATTCAGGGTTCTGGTCTCACCAGGAAACACGCGCGCCGTCAAGTGAAACCGTGTATAGCCCGCCGTCTCGGGAGCGGAGCATTGGGCCACGACTTTCCGCCCGACGCCGTCTTCCAGACGCACCGGGACCGTGGCGCGCAAGGCGCCGTTGTCATCGCGGATCTGGACATCCACCGCGACCCGGCCCAGGCCGGTGGCTTTGATATGAAAGGGTATACGCAACGGTTGATTAATAAATGCCGGGACGGTCACTCGTTCCGGGCGCAAGTCAAGATCGGGAATGGCGATCTCCCCTCCCAGGCAAACAGCGTAAACGGGGACATCCAAGGCCAAGGCCAGCCGAGTGACATCATCGCTTCCAGTGGCCGGAACTTGGATGCCGTCTGTGGCCAGCACAATTCCCCCGATGGCATCCGGGGTTGAAAGATGAGACCGCAGAATGGCCGCGAGACTGCCGGTGATATCGGAGGATGTTCCCGTCGGCGTGATCTCAGCAAGATTGTCGATGCCTTTGAGTGGCCCGCGGCGGTCGGCGAACACCTCAGCGCGGACTGGCATCTCTTCCGGCAATTCAGCGGCCAAATCACCGACCCGGCGACACGCTTCATCCCAGCGAGACCGCCCCCCGCAATCTTTTTCGGCCATACTGCGACTGCGGTCAGTCAAAAAATACCAGGCTGGCAGGGATTCGGCCGCCGGGTAATCCCAGCGCCCCGGATTGAGGGCGAGCAGCGTCAGGGCGGTGCCGCCCAGCATCCGCAATCCCACACACCCCACCCGAATTCGGGAACTGGCCCGATGGCTTGAGACCCAACCTGACCAACCGGACAAAAGCGTCAGAGCGACACCGATGGTTAAGACGTATTCATGTGCCCAATAGGGATTTGTCATACATTATCCCGATTATTACGAATGTTTTTCCGGCCGGTCAGAACCAAAACCGTCCCTTCAGCCAGAATGGTCAACGCCAGCGCGACAAGCGCGGTCGGCCACAGTGACCGCCCCTCCCGGAGCCAGGACAAATCGTCTCCGCGCCCCATGACAGAATCCGCCAGCATGGTTTTTATGTCGGTCTTTTCGATGACCCGCATGTCGGATTCCAGCGGGTCGATAATGACCGGGACTGTCTCCACTGGATTGCCATCAAACCGCCATTCATGAAAACCAGGGGTTTTGACACGTTCAGAAATGGCCGTGACACCGTCGGCGGTGGCCCGTATGGCGACAGGCAATGGGTCCATTCGCGGTGTCCGCAAGACCATTTTAGACAGTTCTCCGGATTGCCGCCGCAAGATTAACCGGGCCCCCGGGGTCTCGGTCCGCTGCAATCCCTGTCCCCGTCGGCAGTGCCGGACGGTTTCCCCGAACAACTGCAGCAGTTCTTCACCATGCATGGCAAAGCTCCCGGATGTTTCCTCCACCGGCATATTCCAAATGACAACACTGCTTGAGTTTCTGTGGCTGATTCCCAGCGCCATGACACCATCGTCATAGGTCAGGATGGTGGACACGCGTGTCTTCCAGGATGATGGAAGCTGAGCCCTCTGAATGAATGCGGGAGCGGAAAGGTCACCGTATTGACCCGTTTGAAAAAGGGTCAGAATGGGAGAGTCGCCGGCCGCGGGTGACAGCCGCCAGGGGGAACCGTCCGCCCGTTGCCACTGGATGTCCACCGCGGGAGCCGCCGGTAGAATAAGTTGACCGCTTTCGGCGCTGACAGCCCCCGGGCACCACAGCAGGCTGCCCCCGCTATCAACCCGTTGAGCCAGCAAGCTGTGATCACCCTCCCAGCGATCCGCGATTAAAATGGCGATGTCATCGGGTATCGCTGTGACCGGTGGGGACAGGACGCTGGCTTGCATCCAGGGGAACGCGTTGATCACCCGTCGCCAGGCATCGACCACACGCGCGTCGCCGCTGAGAATGCCGACGCGCAGTGATGGTGTCACCTGAAGAACGCCGACCAGTTGGTTGTCAGCGGCGAATTCGTCCTCTCCAATACTCATGACAATTCGATTTTCTCCAGCCGGGAAAACACAGTCAAATTGAACGGGTTGAATGTCTCCACCAGCGACAGAAACCTCCTGTTTCTGGTGATTTTCGCCGGCGGAAAGGAGCACTTGGGCGGTCCGGGCATTGCCGCCCCAGTTAGCGACATCACAGGTGACCCGGGTTGTCTGGCCGGCAAGCGGAAGAGACGGGGTCGTTCGTAAGCGTTGAACAGACATGTTGGGGGCCGCGTTGGCCGCCAGGGAGATGGCTGTCACCCGGATCGTTTCGGGAATGGGCACTTGAATGGCATGCCAGGCTGTCCGCTGAAAATCAGAAATGACGGCGATTTCCGCTTCCCCGCAGCCTTCCAGCATGGTGACAGCCATTTTCAGGGCTCTTTCCGGATCCCCGCGCTCAAGGGTCGGGGCGCCTTTTCTCAGAGCCTGGCGCAGATGGGGCATATTGACTCCCAGTTCCGGGAAGACCGCCTCCGGGTCACGTTTCAGCCAGATGACATTCGCCCGGTCCCCACCTCTTAGGTTGGCGAGAAGTCCCGCTCCTTTGGCCGCGGCCACGGCAAACCGGGTCTGCCCGCCGTCGACATAGCCCATGGAGGCGGAGGCGTCGACGATGATGACCAGTTGACGGGGATCGGCGGGATCGGCGGGAACCCCCTTCAGCATCTTGGGCCGCGCGAACAGGCACACCAGCAGTAGAATGGCCAGAACACGCAGAATAAGCAGGAGAAGGTCACGGGGACGTTTAACCTTGTCTTGGGTTTTGAGTATCCGCTGAAGAAACCGGACACTGCTGAAACGAAGCAGTGGCGGCCTGGCTTTGGCGAATAAATGGATTAAGACCGGCAGCGCGCCCAGAGCTAGCCAAGGCAGAAAGACTGGATTGACGAAGCGGATAATCATGTCTGGTTCAAGGCGTTTAGGATGGCGTGGATTGACGCGTCGGTGCGGGCGGGGATGTATTCTATTTTCCGGCGTCTCGCCAACTGTCTGATCACTTCAACATGCTGGGAAACCGCGTCCCGGTAAGCTTTCCGCAACTCTTCCGTATGGGCGCGGACTCGAACGCGGCTTTCCAAATCCTCAAACGTTAGCATGCCACGGCGCGGGAGGTCGAGTTCTTCCGGGTCAAGGATATGGCAAAGGTAAATGCGGAAACCACGGTGATTGTAGGGATCCAGAGCCTCGAACAACGAAACGGGATCGTCCAGAAAATCGGAGATGACCAGCATGGCGCCGCGGTGACGCATGGCGGGCAGCGCCCGGTTGAGAGCCGCCGCGGTATGTGTGGCTTCGCCCGCTTCGTTCCGCTCAAGCCGGGTGAAAATGTGGTTGAGGTGGCGGCGCGTGCTGCCGTGGGGAAGGCTGTGCCGCAACTGTTCGTCAAAAAGATGCAGGGAAATCCGATCGCCACGCCGGACAACCAGATAGGATAAAGCCGCCGCCAGGAAAGACCCGTAGCGCAGCTTCGAAACCTTTTCGCCGAACCCCATTGACGCGCTGCTGTCGAGAAAAATCGTGCAATCCAGGCTCGTTTCCTGCTCAAAGGTTCTGATATAGAAACGGTCACTCCGGGCGTAAGCGCGCCAGTCAAGCAGGCCGATCTCATCCCCCGGAGAATATTCCCGATAATCACGGAATTCCGTGGATGATCCCCGCGTCAGGGACCGATGCCGTCCCGCGTAAAGCCCTTCCGCGACCATACGCGGGGCGAACTCAAAAGTTTCCAACCGGGCGATGTCTTCCGGCTCCAGCAGGGATGTCCCCGCCGATGTTCCGTGATTATTCTTTTTGTCCAAAAGAGCCATTAAGCCACCACAGATTGCTTAATTGAAACAGTGACACGGTCACCCGAGGTGTTTGTCCAGCAGGTGTTGAATAATTTTTTCGACGGTCACGCCGTCCCCCGTGGCGCTGTAGCTGGGCAGGACGCGGTGCCTCAGGGCCGGCATGGCCACTTCCCGCACATCTTCCAGAGACGCGGCGGCTTCACCCTTGATAAAGGCGCAGGCTTTGGCTGCCAGAGTGAGCGTTTGCGAGGCTCTGGGCCCGGCGCCCCATTCCACGCAACGCCGGATAAAATCATCCGCCAGATCCGAGGTTGGCCGGGATCCGTGGGTTATTTTGAGGATAGCGTCAATGACATGGTCCGGGGCCGGGATATCGAAGATCATCTCCTGCATTTCGGCAATTTGTTCCGGGTTCAGCACCTGGGCGGGAGTCGCCCGCTCCCGGGCCGTTGTCCGCAGAACAATCTCCCGTTCCTGCTCAAACCCCGGGTAATCAATGACAATATTGAAAAAAAATCGATCCAACTGGGCTTCGGGCAGGGGATAGGTCCCCTCATGTTCAATGGGATTCTGGGTGGCGAAGACCAAGAATGGATCCGGCAGGGGCATGGTTTTTCCGGCGACAGTGACTTGCTTTTCCTGCATGGCTTCAAGCAGAGCGGACTGTGTTTTGGGCGGTGTCCGATTGATTTCATCCGCCAGAATAAGATTGGCGAATACGGGTCCGGGGGTAAATTCAAGATGGCGGGATCCGTCCGCCGTCTGCTGAAGAATCTCACTGCCGATAATGTCGGCGGGCATCAGATCCGGGGTAAACTGAACACGGTGAAATGACAAGCCCAGGCATTTCCCAAGGGTGTCCACCAGCAGCGTTTTGGCGAGGCCGGGAACGCCGACCATCAGGCAATGGCCGCGGCACATCAACCCCATGAGCATCTCATCGATCACCCGCCGTTGGTCCACAATCGTACGGGCCACTTCTTCCCGCAAATTGGTTATTGCCGCTTGGGCGGATTCCCATGTTTTGTTCTGTTCATTCGTCATGCGCGCGATCTCCTGTTTATTTGACTGGGACAATGCCCATAAAATGAAGCATGGAATAGCCGTCCAGCGGATTTAAGTCACCTTTTTCAAGGTCATCGAGGATGTCCCAGATTTCCTGTTGATCCCCATCGTCATCCGCCCAAGGATCCCACTCACCGTCTAAATCACCGTCCAGATCATCGTCCTCGCCAACCTTTTTTTCCGGCTGCTTCCCGTGCGGCATCTCAACCGGCAGCATCGCGTAGGCGCTGCTGGAGCCGCAGTTGATATTCATCATCACACCGGCCTTTTCCCCGCCCCCCATGCCAAACCCCGGGCGGCGGGTCATTGAAGGTGGCACCGGCCCGACTTTTAAACGCGCTCCCCGCGCTGAAAACTGGATAACAGCCAGCAGCGCGACGTTCTTTTTGACTTGTTCCTGAACGGTTTCCAAACACACTTTCGCCGTCGCTGTTGAGACCTTTTCCCCTTCAAGAGCCTTCATTTTCCCCATCACGTTGTCATCATTGATATCGCAGTCAACCTGAATGATGACAGTGGCTAACCGGGCAAGTTTCCGGGCCACGGCCTCGTCGTCATGTTCCCCGGAAAAGTCAATGAAAGCCAAGTATTCGTCGTCATTCAGTTTCTTCATAAAAGTGGCCAGTTCAGCGCCTTCTTTCGCCTTGAAGGAGGTGATTAATTCTTTCTTCCGTTCAGCGGTGACATGCTCCGCCGCTGGCAGCGGCAGCCCCGTATCTGTTTGTCCCTCGATAATAGCCGCGGCGGATTTAAGCCAGAAGGCGGCGCCACGATCAGGCAGGGCATAGATTTGATCGGAAGAGCGATCCATGAGGGTTTTCGCGTCGGGAACGGTCAAGTTATGCATTGTCATAGCCGTCAGCACGCCAAGGGTAAAATCTTCGCCATAGAAAGGGTTCTCTTCAAAGGACTCTTTCCGATTGATCATTTTCAGCCAGACATCTTTATTCGCGCGGATCGTGGCCAGCATGGCCGCCACGTCCCAGTCTGGACTGAACTGAGAATATCCAGGCTCTTCACCATCTTCTCGCGACGTGTCATCCGCCGCCAGAAACTCTTCCCACGTGACCGTTTTCATCTCTTCCAGAACGTATTGGGAATAGCGCGCTGTTCCTCCCTGGATCCGGGCGTACCCGAAAAGATGCGCCAGGACGACCGCTTTCTTTGGATTTTTTTCATCACCCAGTTTTTCAACCGCCTTTTCTAAAGCGGGAATTCGCTCTTTTGCTGGAATTTTCACAAAGCTTTGGGCGAGCGTTTCCAAGGAACGTTCATCATCCTCATCATCCCTGTTTTCCGGCTCATCATTTTTCGGTTCCCACGCTAGAAAAGCAGTCAACGCCTCGTCAAACGTCGGTTCCTTCTCCGGGTCCTTTTCTTCCGTAAGCCCCATCATTTTCAGGGTGTCTCTCACCTGATTTCTCGCTTCGTCACTGTCAAAGGCCGCGGCTATTTTTTCGGCGAACTCAAGCCCGTCCTCGCCTTGGTTGACCAGATATTTTCCGAGCATGGATAAGCGTTCATACTCCTCATCCGAATTAAGGATGGCCTGTTCGACTTTTTTGATATCCTCATCACCGCCTTTCGCCATCATAAACTCCAAAGCGCTCTGTCGCTGATTGTCAGTCCCCTCCTCAAAATAATAGCGCGCCAGTTCAATGCCTTTTTTCCCTTTAATTTGGGCCATGAACGCTTGAACGGCCTCAGCCGTGACAGGTTGGTCATCGCGATATGGTTCATGCAAAGAGAGGGGAAGAATGCCGCCGCACAAGTTCCGCGCCAAGTCCGCCCGCGTTTGGGGAGCGGGCAACGACATTCCCGGGGCGCCTCCGAAAGCAAATGGATTCGAGCGTCCTCCCTGACTTCGCATCGCGGCGAGAATAGCCTGTCTTTGCTGGGCGTCCTCCACCTGTGACAACATTTCAGAGAGATCCATGCCGAGTCCGCCCATTCCGTCTTCCCCGTTTTGCGCCAGAGACGTGGTTGGCGTGTCATCCTCCAGCCAAGCCGCCAGAATTGGCAACGCGTCAGATTGAAGCGCGAGGAACTGAATCAGGGAGCTGTTTTTTTGACCGTAGCGCAGAGAATCCGGGGGGCTTAGGAGCCACGGGTCATAGTCGGAAATGACGCTAACTGAACTTGCCTCATTCAACAGGGCTTGAGCGGCCTTTCTTTGACTGTCTGAAAAGCCGCCTTCAGCAGGAAGGGCGGGAGGAAAGGTGTCTGATAGTAGTTTATCCAGTCGCTGTTTGAGTTTCAGAGCGGCTTCCGTCCGTTTCCAGCCGCGTGAGTTATCAGCCAGCAGTTTGGTTAGATCATCCCTGTAAGCCTGCCAGCTGCCACTGTTTCGGAAACGCGTCATGACACCGTTATATTTGCCATCGGTTATCAGGCTAATCGTGTTCCCCAGCAAGGCTCTGGGATCCGGACTGTTCTCGAAAATCTCCGCGGCCAGTTCGTTCGCCGCGGCCGTTTTCCCGTTGCCGTGCAGCATGGCCGCCCAGAGCAACATGCCCTCCAGTCCCCGGGGGGGGGTGTTGTCATACGATTCCATCTCTTTCAGGTGGTTGCGGAATTCGCGGAGAACACGCTTCGCTTCCCTGTCAACGTTACTTTCGTTCCAGAACGCTTGGAAAAAATCAGGGTTTTCGCCCGGGGCGGGTGGTTGTCTCACCTCACTTATTTTAACCTTTCTCAGTGACACTTCGCACAGTCCGTCAACTAAGAAAAGACGGCTTAAGCCATCTTTGTTTTCTTCCAATAACCAGGCTTTGTCATAAAAACTGACCGGGCTGGACGGCCTAAGAAGAGGAATTTCTGGAGGAGACCAATGCAGTTCGACAAGCTTACCCTCAGACAAATCCGGCAGCCCCATGGTTAACATTTTTTCCAGACCGGGGGAATAGTCCTTGGGCGGCGGGGGCGGGGGCGGTGTCTCATCGGCAAGACAACATGAGGCGGCAAGGACAGTCAGGGCGATACATAGCTTCCGCATGGCGTTTCTCCTAGGCGTTGCTCTCACGACAAATCGAACGGGGAAGACCGCCGTCTTCCCAGGCGCTTTCTCACATGGAAGATTGGCAGTCGAAATCCTCCGCCGAACGGCTTACTATACGGGAGGATCTTCTCAAGGCAACCCGTTGAGTCCCAAATTTTGCCGCCATTGGTTTCCCGCTTAGACGGGTCACCCTAATTTCCCGCAACACTGCTTATATTTTTTTCCACTGCCGCAGGGGCACGGGTCATTGCGCCCGACCTTCGGCTGGACCCGCCGCATGGTCACCGCCTTCTGCGGCGGCCGCATGGCGCTGCGCCCGCCTTGGGATGGCTCGGCGTCGTCAAACGGTTCCACGTCCTCATGATGCTCCCGCACCTGGTCCGGGGCCGGGGCCGCGGATTGAAAAGCGGACGGATTGGTGGAGGACCGGAACATGTGTGAAAGCACCTGGTCCTTAATGTTGTCCAACAAATCGGAAAACAGCCGATAGGATTCCTGCTTATACTCAATCAGGGGATCGCGCTGTCCGTACCCGCGCAAGGCGACGGCCTGCCGCAAATCGTCCATGGCGTAGAGATGCTCCCGATATAATTCATCAATCCCCAACAGCATGATCTGCCGTTCCAGCCAGCGGATGGCTTCGGGATTTTCCGTCTTCTCTTTAATCTGGTACGCCTCATCGATCAGGGTGACCACCTCGTCGGCCAACGCCTCGGTATCCACCTTTTTGTCATCGGCCAACGACAGTTTGGTGAAGTCGATCGGGAATGTTTTCATCAGCCAGTCGAGGAACAGACGCGTGTCGAACACTTTTCCCCGCTCCGCTTCCCGCTGCGCCAGTTCAACGCGTTCCATGACCGCCGTGTAAACAAAATCAAACAGCATTTCCCGCGGATCATCGGTCAACAGGATGTCTTTCCGCATGCCATAGATCACCGTCCGCTGCTTATTCATCACATCATCATATTCCAAGGTGCGCTTGCGCACGCTGAAATGCTGTTGCTCCACGCGGCGCTGGGCCCGCTCAATACTGCTGTTGAGCATGCCATGGGAGAGTTCCTCACCCTCTTCGAGCCCGAGCTTGGTCATGATCGTGGCGATCCGGTCGGAACCGAACAAACGCATCAAATCATCTTCCAACGACACGTAAAATTTGGAGGAGCCGGGGTCTCCCTGCCGCGAGCACCGACCCCGCAACTGGCGGTCAATCCGGCGGGAGTCATGCCGGGCGCTGCCGATCACATGCAGACCGCCCAGGTCTTTCACACCTTCGCCCAATTTGATGTCGGTTCCCCGGCCAGCCATATTTGTGGCGATCGTCACCGCTCCGCGTTGCCCCGCCCGGGCGACAATCTCGGCCTCGCTTTTGTGGTTTTTAGCGTTCAAGACATTGTGGGGGATCCGCTTGCGCTGGAGCATGCGGCTAAGGAGTTCTGAGACATCCACGGACACTGTCCCGACCAGCATCGGGCGGCCCAGGTGGTGATTTTCCTCAATTTCCTCGATAATGGCGTTGTATTTTTCCCGTTTGGTCTTAAAAATCCGGTCATTCGAGTCAATGCGGATACATGGCCGGTTGGTGGGAATAATCACCACATCCAAATCATAAATTTCTTTAAACTCGGTCAACTCCGTTTCCGCCGTCCCCGTCATCCCCGCCAGTTTTTCATACAGGCGGAAGTAATTTTGAATGGTGATGCTGGCCAGCGTCTGGGTTTCCCGTTCAATGGTCACCCCCTCTTTGGCCTCCAAGGCTTGATGCAGGCCTTCACTGAACCGCCGCCCCGGCATGAGGCGCCCCGTGAACTCATCCACAATCATCACTTTATTTTCCTGCACCACATACTGCACATCTTTTTCAAACACGCAGTAAGCCCGTAACAGCTGCGAGATATTGTGAATTGTCTCGCTTTGATGTTCATATTGAGTTTGCGCCGTGGCCCGGCGTTTGGCTTTCTCCGTGTCGCTCAGAGATTCATCGGTGTCGATCTGGCTGAAGATTTCCGCCAAATCCGGAATGACGAAGGCCTCCGGCTCACCAGGTCGTAATTGATTACGCCCTTTGTCCGTCAAGTCCGCTTCACCGCTGCGCTCACTGATGGTGAAATAGAGCTCTTTGCGGAACTCCTGCAGCAGCCCGCGGTTTGAATCGCTGTGGATTTCCATGTCCCGGCGCTCAATTTTTTTCCGCGCCTCGGGGTCTTCCATCAGGCGCATGAGCTGTTTGTGTTTGGGCATCCCCAAGCGGACCAGACAAAACAAATCAAAGGCCGCTGATACGGATTCATCGTCCCCTTTTTCCAGTAAGTCTTTACCGTCTTGAATGAACCGGGCGCACAGCAGGGATTGACGGCGGTAGAGGTCGGCGACAGCGGGCTTCAACTGGTCGTAGCGGTGGGTGGAGACCGCGGCCGGACCGGAAATAATCAAGGGTATCCGCGCCTCGTCGATTAAGATGTTATCCACTTCGTCAATAATCACAAAGAAATGATCGCGCTGCACCAGGCGTTCCCGTTCCCGGGCCATGCCCATGTCACGAAGGTAATCAAACCCGAATTCACTGTTCGTGCCGTAGGTGATGTCGCATTCATACTGCTCGCGGCGGAGTTCGGGGGACTGGTCGTGCTGAATACAGCCCACCGTCAGCCCCAAATAGCGGAAAACAGCGCCCATCCACTCGGAGTCACGCCGCGCCAGATAATCATTCACCGTCACCAACTGGCAATTGCGCCCCGAGAGGGCGTTGAGATACAACGGCATCGTGGCGACCAGAGTTTTTCCTTCCCCGGTGGCCATTTCAGCGATGTCCCCGCGGTGTAAAACAATGCCGCCGACAATCTGAACATCATAAGGAACCATATCCCAGACCAACTGGTGCTCAGTCACCGTGATCGTCTGCCCCACCATGCGCCGACAGGCGTTTTTCACCACCGCGAAGGCTTCGCACATGATGTCATCGAGTGTCTCGCCGTCAGCCAGGCGCTTTTTGAACGCCCCGGTCATGCCTTTAAGTTCATCCTCGGTCAACGCCTGGTATCCTAATTCCAGCTCATTCACCCGGGCGACCAAGGGTTCCATCTTTTTTAATGTCCGCGCGTTACGCGTGCCGAACATTTTTTTTAAAAACCAGCCAATCATCACTATTTTCTCCAGAGTGGACGAATGGGTATACGACTCCGGGGCACAGGCAGTAGAGGAAAAACCGGACCCGCGAAAAAAGAACTCATACCATAGCCCGCATTCCCCGTTTGTAAACAGGTGTTTCGCAATGGGCCAGCGATGAAGAGTCATTGCTGCCGTTGATTCGTGATTCGTGATTCGTGATAGGTGGTTGTTTCGCAATGGGCGCCGCCGCATAAGCGCTAACTTAATGTCCAATATCCAACACGGAATATCCAATATCCAGAACCTAATCCAATTTTGTGCTCAGACCGATTCAGGAATTTAGTTCTGGAGACCGCCGCAGGCAGAGCCGGAGCGTAGCGACGGCAACGTTCTGGAGACCGCCGAAGGCAGAGCCGGAGCGTAGCGAACGGCAACGTTCTGGAGACCGCCGAAGGCAGAGCCGGAGCGTAGCGAACGGCAAC
>JAVVEH010000040.1:27969-37719 GCA_032251435.1 Lentisphaeria bacterium
GTTTTTCTTTTTTAGAATGAACTCAGTGTTGAATGTTGGGTGTTGAGTGTTGAGTGTTGAATGTTGAGTGTTGAATGTTGAGTGTTGAATGTTGAGTGTTGAGTGTTGAATGTTGAGTGTTGAATGTTGAGTGTTGGATATTCAAGCCAACTTGAGCACGATTCGCGCATCAAGTTAGCGCTTATGGGGCGCCGCCGCGGGTTGAGCGTCAGACCGGGGCGACATGGAAAACCGGATCACGGAATACTGGAACGGGATGACAGTGTAAGCGGGGTATGAAAAACTTCGGGCTAACCGCCCCCGGTAAAATGATTCTGTGTGAATTTGGCGTATAGTACCGCTCACCCGGGACTGTTCTTCCGCCGTTTTTCAGGGTCAGCTTATGTCCGGTTTGGAAATATTTTTTATCGCGGTCGGTTTAGCCATGGACGCGTTCGCCGCGGCGATCACCAGCGGCATGACGATTCATCATATTCAGGTGAGCGGCGGCGCCCATAGCCGCCGCAGTGAGTTGCTCCAATGGCTGATTGTGGCCCTGTGCTTCGGCTTTTTCCAGGCGGCGATGCCCGTCGCCGGCTGGTATTTAGGCTCCATCGCGAAGGCCTGGATCGAGCCGATAGACCACTGGATCGCATTCACGCTGTTGACGTTGGTTGGCGGCCACATGGCCTGGGAAGCGTGGCGAAACGGGGGGGATGACGCGGAAAAAGATCCACGCAGCCCGACCAGTCCGCGGATGCTGCTGATCATCGGCACAGCCACCAGTATTGACGCTCTCGCGGTGGGAGTTTCCATCGCCGCCCTGGGTGTGGACATTTGGCACCCGGCGGCGGTCATTGGCGTGGTGACGGCGGTTCTAAGTTTCGCCGGCACATGGATCGGTGACACAATGGGCCACCTTTTTGAGCGCAAGCTGGAATTTTTAGGCGCCGGCATTTTAATATTCATCGGCCTGAAAATTCTGCTTCAGCACCTTTGTTTCTGATTATGAAGTCGGCCGCGCGGGGTTTCTCATCGGCGCGTGACAGTTCTCCGCGTCAGTCACCCCGTCCGGGGGCCGATCAGCTTCCAGGGGTCACACGGCCATCAGTCAGGTGCAGAACCCGTTGGGCACGACGGGCGCAGGCGGGATCATGGGTCACCATCACAATGGTGCGGCCATCCGTGGTGTTCAACTCTGTCAAAATACGCATAATGGTCTCCGCGGCGTCCGCGTCCAAGTTGCCGGTCGGCTCATCGGCCAGAATAATATCCGGGTTATTCACCAGCGCCCGGGCCATGGCCACCCGTTGCTGCTCGCCGCCGGACAACTCCAGCGGCCGATGTTTGAGGCGGTTCTCCAGCCCAAACCGGGTCAACAACTCAACCGCGCGTTTTTCCGCCCTGGACCGGGATTGTCCCCAGCCGCTGGCGGGCAGCGCCACGTTCTCCACCGCGGATAATTCCGGCAACAGATGATAACTCTGGAACACAAAGCCCAGGTGGTGCCGCCGCAGACGCGTAGCGGCGCTTCCTGTCATCTTTTTACCCAGGCACCGGACGTGGCCGCCCGTCGGCCTGTCCAGTCCTCCCAGCAAGTGCATCAGCGTGGTCTTGCCGCTGCCGGAAGCGCCGGTCAGGGCGACCCACTCACCCGCCTGGATGGCCGCGCTCACGCCCCGCAAAACGTCCACCTGATGGGGACCCATCCGGTAATATTTTTCCACATTGTCAAGGTCAAAAACAGTCACGTTGATTCCACCTGTCACCCGTCATCCTGCAAAGCCCTGGCCGGTTGAATAAAGGCCGCGTAAAGCGCGGGGAGCAAGGAGGCCCCCACGCAGATAAGGAAGGCTAAACCCACAATCACCAGCAAATCCCCCGGCTTCACCCAGGCGGGAATCTGAGTCAAATGATACAACTCCTGGGGGAAGACTTCCACGCCCCAGACTCGGCCGAGAACATCAGCGATCCGGTTCCGGGAATGGATGATCAGCAGCCCGGCGCCCGTTCCACACGCTGTTCCCAACGCCCCGATCACCCCTCCCTGGAGGACAAAAACCCGGGCGATGGCGAAGCGCCCCATGCCGACCGCCCGCAACACGCCAATATCGCGGGTCTTTTGAATAACCACCGTCAGCAGCGTGCCTGAAATGCAAAAGGCCGCCACAACCACAATAAAGGACAGCACCAGCATCATTAAATTCTTTTCCACCCGCAGGGCTGCGAAGAGCTGGGCGTTGGCTTGTTGCCAGGTCACGACACGGAAATGCCGGTCCAGGGCCGCTTCCACCGCGGCGGTTTCTTTTTCCATGTTAAACGGATCCTTCACTTGGGCGTGCACACTGGTGGCCACGCCCCAATCCAGCCCCGTCACCTCCGCCGCCTGGTCAATGTGCATGAAAACCATGTTGGAATCATACTCATGCAATCCCATCAAAAAGATCCCCGCGACGACCACCTCCTCGGGCAGAAAAACATCCCCGTCATCATCGATTTGTATGGACCCGTCATCATTCCACTGAATCGACTCAGTGAGTTTTCCCGGTGAATGAATCAGCACCGTGTCACCAATCCGAACCCCCATCTCCAGCGCCAGCTGGCGGCCAATAAGGACTTCGCCCTCTTCAATGGCGTATTTGCCATCGACATTGTGAATCAGATTGGTCACCCTCCCTTCCAATTCCGGTTGAATTCCCCGCAGAAATTTTATGTTTATTTTTTTTTCGCGCTGGACCAGAATCGGGCTTTCAATTATCGGCGCGCCCCGCAAGCCGACGGCGTGAAGCGCGTCAAGAATCGGCGACGGATCCTCAATCACACCGGGAACGCCGTCGGCGCTGTACCCCGGAAGAATCTCCAGATGCGCCTGCATTTCAATGATCCGGGCCTTGATATCCCGGTCAAAGCCGGACATGACGGACATCACCACGATTAAAATCGCCACCCCCAGGGTCGGACCGGCGACAGACAAAAGGGTAATGAGTGAGAGGAAGTTGCGCTTGGGGCGCAAATACCGGAAGGCGAGAAAGAAATCAGCGGGAAGTCGCATGGGAAGCGGGTTCAGTCTTTCTTGAATTTACTGAACGGCAGGGCCGGCAGCGTGAGCATGGCGGCGGCGACCCCCGTGGCCAGGGAATACACAATAATCTGCTCCCATCCCCGCCACTGCCGCTCCAGAATGTTAAACACCACGAAGCCGCATCCTCCCCCGCAGACGAGGATGATCACCACGTTGGCCGCCCAGCGCACCATACGAATCATGAGCAGCATGGCGGCGAGCACTAAGACGACGGAAACCATACATTCAACAACCATTGTCGATCTCCTCCACCACGGTTCGTCCGGCGCTCACATCCACAACCCGCACGGGAGCGCCTTTTTTGACACATTCACCAGTCGTCACCACATCCACCCGTTGATCGCCGAAAAAGGCGATGCCAGCCGGCCGCAGCAGGGTGCCGGCGACCCCGGTCCGTCCCAGTAAGGCCGACCGGTCATCGTGCGACACATAGCCGCTCTCATGGCTCAGCGACGCGCTCAACACCATTTGGCCATACATCTTTGTTTTAGGAAGCCACAACGATAATAGCCAGGCGCCAATCAGCGACAGGAAAATACTGAGGGTGAATTTCGCCAGAGCGCCCTGCAAGTACAGTAACGCCCCCGGCATGTCGAAGGGCTCCGCCGTCGGCTGGGGGGTGAAGGTCGGCAAATGCGGCATCATCCCCATCACTGTTCCGACGGAAATAAGTAAAATGCCGGTGAACCCGGCGATGCCGAAACCGGGAATCACGAAAATCTCCAAGGCCAGCAAAAACAGCCCGATCATGACTAACACGATGTCTTCCAGGCCCGCCAGCCCGGCGACATAATGGCCGAAGAAAAACACCGCGAGGCAGGCGATTCCACAGATCCCGGGAATGCCGAAGCCCGGAGTTTTAAGCTCGATAAAGACACCTAAAATACCTAATGTGAATAACATCGGGCCGAGGGCCACGATAAACCGCGCCAGCGTTTCCGCCGGTTCCTCCTCGAACCGGACGCGCCGGGCGTCGCCGAGGCCGGCCAGTTCCAAAACCCCGTCCAGGGAATCCACGGTGCCGGCGCTCAGAACCGGATCCGTGGACGGCGGAATCACCTCCGCGGCATCCATGGCGGTGAGATTCAGCAGCTTCCCCGCCGGGCAAATGACTTTATCCCCGATCTTAACTTCCAATGACGGATCGACCATGGCCATGGCGACCCGGTCATTGTGCCCCTTTTGCTGGGCGTAATTTTTCACTAGCGACCGGGTGGCGGAAAGAATTTTTTCCTCAACGTTTTCCGGCAGTTCCTCAACCCCTCCCCCGGGTTTCATTAAAATCGGCAAAGCGCTGCCGATGGTGGCGGACGGATGCATGTAAATTTTATCCGTGGCGAAACTCAGGATGGCGCCGGCGCTTAAGGCGTCCGTGTTAATAAAGGTGTAAACCGGAATCTTCTGAGAGAGCAGCCAAACCCCGATTTCCTTGGTTTCCCGCAACCCCCCGCCGGGCGTGTTGACCACGAGAATCAACGCGTCAGGCTGGATCCGTTCCACTTCCCGGAAGGCCCGCCGGAAGACCATCATCAGGGATTTGTCAATCGGCCCGTCCAAAGGCAGCACAAACACGGTCTTTTCATCCGCTGCCGGGACCGGACTCTCCGGCCCGGTCCGGGCCCATGAGCGGGCGGAGAAAGCGGTGATGATCAAGGCGACAAATGACCAGCGGAAAAGAGGTTGAATCATTGCCTGAGCTCCAAAAATAACACGTGAAAAACGGCCCGGAGGGATGCCGGCCATCGTGTCGGCGGTGACCGCTACTTCTCTCCCAAAGGGTATGGAAGGTCATTCACGGTGCCGCCATTCAACGCCGTGAGCAGATCTCCGAAATGATACAGATCCCGCAACTGCCCATCAACCAGGGCGATCAGAAACAATTGGGACAAAAACATCATCCACACGTCTTTTTTAGCACAGGCGTGCACTTTATGATCCGCATCCAATTTTCGCAATTTCCAGTCGTTTCCGGGGTCAACGAGGATATTTTCATGTCCCAGAAGGCACAACCGCCCTTCAAACAGCACGGGACGACTTTCCCATCCGCGCAATTCCCCCACCCGGCTGGCCAGCGCGCAAAGCGCGGCGGCGCTGCCGAAATTGGTTTCGAGCACGCTGTCCATCATGTACAATTCACCATCCAGGATGTCCTCATTCGGCACCATGAACTCACGGTCTTTCATGAATGCCGCGACCGCTTTCACACCGGTTCCCGACGCGGGCAGTCCACTGGCCAGATCCCGCGCCTGGCGATTGATTTTATCCAAACTCGCCTGCGGATCGTACAAAATGTTGACGCGGCACACCCCGTCCCATAATTCAGGAACATTTTCTCTCACCGCCTCGATAAACTGTTTACGGGCGTTCCGCCGGGAAAGAATGGCGCTCATCTGGTGCATCCGTTTACGCACCTGCGAATCGCCGTCATCCTGATACATGGCGATGGCCGTTCCTAAATCCCCAAGCTTCAAGAAATGCTCCATCGCCAACGACGCCACCTTGGTGTCATCGTCCTGCAACAGGCTCAGAAGAGCGCTAAATTCTTTATCACTTGTTTTCACGGATTAATCCGGGGCCTTTTGATCATACATGTCACGAAACTTAAGAATACGTGTAATATAGGCTTTGGTGGATGAAAACCCAATCCCCCCGATCGCCTTTTCAGACGGGTCATCGGGCAACCAGCGTTTCACCCGCCCCCGCCCCGCGTTGTATTCGGCCAACGCCAGCACCTCTTTATCATCATACGCCTCCCATCGGCGCAGACCCCGCGCCAAATACCATGTGCCGACCTCAATATTAAACCGGGGGTCACACAACCACCCGCGGAACCGATAGTCGACCCCATGAGCCGCGCACCAGTCTTTGGCCGCCACCGGCGTGATTTGCATCAAGCCGATCTCACCGGCACCGCCCACGACCCGTGGCTGGAAACCGCTTTCCTGACGAATCACGCCGCGAATCAGATTCGGCGCCACTCCGTGCCGGTCGGCGGCTTCCTCAATCATCCCGCTGTAAAGGGCCGGGTCGCCGTCGAGGGACGCTAAGCGCCTGAACCGCGGACTGACCCGCCAGCTCAACGCCAGAATAAGCGACACCCCGACTCCCCACAAGGTTCCCGCCTTGAGCAGAAAGCTCAGTTGTCGCCGCTGCATCATCCGCAACACTTTTTGTATTTTTTCCCGCTGCCGCAGGGGCATGGATCATTACGCCCGACAGTCCCGGCGGCGCGGTCGGCCGCCCGCAAGGGGCGCATGGCCGCTTCCCGTTCGCGCCGTATATCCGCCGCCAACTCTTTGAAACGATCCAGCGTGTGGCTGTAAAACATTTTCCATCCCGCGCACAGCGCGCTCATGCGCACGGCGCCGTCTCCCTCCGTGTACCCGCGGTTTTTCAAGCAGTCGCCGCTGCAGAAATCGACATACTCACAGATGTCGCAGGCCGGATTCCACTGCCGCTTCTTACAGCCGAAACCCGTGTAAACCGGCGATGTCTGGAATGCTTCCCAGGTGGTTTCAGCCACATTTCCAAGCCGCAATTCCCGGCGCACGTAAAAATCACAGGGATACACATCGCCATTGTATTCCACCACAAAGTACTGACAGCAGTCGCGGTCCAGGTAACACGCGTTGGCGTGCCCATCCACCATCATGGTCAAAATAGAGTCAAAATGTCGAATGGAGACCCGGCGGGTGTCGCCCGCGTGCCACGCGTCAAAAATCCGGCACATGAACTCGCCCCATTCCTCACCGCCAATGGCGAAAGGTAAAAGACCGCCGTCCGCCCCATATTCCACACAGGGGATATATTGGTGATACAGCCAGCCATTGGAACACAGGTAATCATAGACACGGTCAGCCGCCCGCACATTTGACTGACTGACCAGGGTGAGAATATTAAACTCCGCCCGGGCGGCCGTGAGATGCCGGATGCCCCGCGTCACTTGAGCATGGGTTCCCCGGCCGCCCGCGGTCACCCGGAATTGGTCATGAATGTCGGCCGGGCCATCCACGCTCACGCCCACCAGAAAATGATGTTGGCGCAGAAAGGCCGCGAACTCCGCGTCCAGCAACGTCGCGTTGGTCTGCAACCCGTTGCCGACCACCGCCCCGGAACGGCCATGTTTTTTTTGCAACTCAACCGCTTTTTTGAAAAAATCCAGGCCCATCAACGTCGGCTCACCACCCTGCCAGCCGAAGGAATATTGCGGCTGGGAGGTGCCCATATATGAGCGGATCATCGTCTCCAAGACATCCTCAGACATCCGGTGATGCCGCTCGTCCGGATAAAATGAGCAATGGTCCAGGTAAAAACAATACTTGCAGCGTAGATTACAATCCGCGGAAGCGGGCTTAATCAACAGGGAAAACGGTCTGACAGGCGGCACCACACACACTCCGGGCAAAATGGGGAAATTGTACAAACACTGGTCTACCCTAATCCAAAACCAGACTTTTTCACTTCCTCATCCCCATTAAACGCGCCTTTTTTACCGGGGCGGCGCCAATTTCAAGCTTGGGTCAGCCCGTAAAGGAACACATCGGTCCAGCAGAAGGAACCGCTTAGTCTTCCTCTTCGTGAAACACGATCGCCTCAAACACGTGGAATTCAGCGCCCGCCCGCCAGTCATCGGCGCTCAATCCCGCTTTCAGCGCCAGGTGTGTGAGCGTGGTCTCCGCGTCCCATCCCTGCTCCGGCGCCACCTGCGGCAGAAACACGGCCCGGCGGCCGCGTTTTGACAAAATAATTCCATGCCGGCCAACCTCAAAGTCCTTCCATGACTCAATTTTTCCGGGTGGGGTCAACACCGAAATTTCGATATGAACATCCTTGAACTCGTCCTTGGTCAACGGCAAAAACCGGGGATCATGGAAGGCCGCGTTCACCGCGTTTTCCACAACGTTCACGTAGAGATCCTCCTGTGGCAAGATCGTGCCGATACATCCCCGCAGCCGCCCCCGGGCGTGCAGAGTGACAAAGGCCGCGCCCGGCTCTTTCAACATCCCGGTCAAGGTTTCCCGCGTCGGCAAGGTCATCTTGTCACCGGCCAACTTCGCGGCGATCGCCGAACGGGCTAAATCCAGCAACTGTTTTTTCTCACTGTGAGTCATCATCTCTTTCCCTTCGTTTTCCCGGTTGTCCGGGCTAACCCGCACGGCTAACGCGGCGTAACTGACGCATTGCGTGAAATCTCCCGTGACGCGCCCGGATGTCGTGTAGGCCACTTTTTCACACGTCGCTCCGGGGGCGGCGGCGGCGATGGCCGCCAAGAGAATGGAGATCGGTCCGCGGCCGCAAATGGTGGCCCCGGTCTCGTCCAGATAATCCGTGAAACCTTCCAGGTCTTTCGCCGTTATTTTGGCGATAGCGCCGCCATCCAAGTCACGTAAATTGTTCTCCACATCCGCGGTGAAAGGCACATAGCCAAAACCCCGGCCGTAATGCGTGAAGTCGCCGCTTATCACCCACAGGGTTTCCGGTTCCCATAGCGAGTCAGCCAGCGCTTTCCCAAGCTCCCGGGCTTGTTCCTCAGTCAAAAATCCACAGGCGACAGGCACCAGAGAAAAATCGCCAAGGCATCGTTGCAGGAAGGGCAACTGGACTTCAAGGGAATGCTCGGCCGCGTGCGCGTCATTCCGCGAGCTGAAAAGCGCGGACGCCTTCAATAACCGGCCACAGGCGGCCGTGTCCACAGGAACGCCGCCCAGCGGCGTTTGAAACGCCGCGTAGCCGCCTAAACTCACCCCTTCAAATCCGGCCCGGTGGGACGGATGGATGATGACGACCCGCCGGATGTCCTCCCGGCCCTGAATCAACGCGTACGCCCGCCCCGCGGTGTCGCCGGAATAGGTGTAGCCGGCGTGCGGGACAATGACCGCCCGGACAGTTGAATCCATGGCGCGCGCGGCCCGTTTGAGACATGCGTCCACCTGTTTTTTCAACGCCTCCGCGCCGGCGGGATAAAACTGCCCCGCGACCACCGCTGGCCGGGTGCCCGAAAAACGCGTGTCCATAGCATGAGCCTCCATTGTCACCTCCATGACCGCCAGACAACACCCGCAGGCGGTCCGCCGGAAGAACAGAGAGCGAAACATACGCGACGACTTCATATGCGGAAGTTAGCACACGCGGCGGGTTTTTCCAGCGGGCGGCGCGGAAATACAGCCATGTGAAAGGGATTTCACTCATGATGCGTGATTCATGATACGTGATTGGGGCGCCGTTTTGGGCTACAGCGGGACAGGCTGAAAACGGTCCATGGAGCGCATGCGCCTGCCTCGGCGAAGCCAAGTTTGGCGAAGACGGGTCCCGGATGCATCCGTGTTGAGCAGTCGAACATGGTTGCATGCTCAATGACCTTGTCTCTTCCTGTTCGGAGCGAGATCCGAAGACCTTGCGGAGTCGCTCCGCCGTGACAGGAGCTCCCGCCACAATGACAGCGCAGACACCCCGCGATGAACGGTTAACACGCGTTTCGATCACATTTTGACGCGAATTCAAATAAAAAAAGACGCAAAATAAATATTTTTGTATTGGCTTTTCACATGTGAATCGTGTACAGTAGGCCCACTTTTATTATCCAGCGGTTTTGTCCGGGCAAGGACATGACATTTTAAAGCGGCGTATAAATTGCCAAAAGACATTTTTTTCACAAGCTAAAAGCTGTTTTTAAAGACCGAAACCGAGAC
>JAVVEH010000041.1:0-37647 GCA_032251435.1 Lentisphaeria bacterium
AAGAAGCGTTTTGATGATTCGGGAGCCGGGCTGGTGTCATTCCGACAGTTGGGAGTTCAATGATCGGCATGTCCCGAATTTTAATTGGGGGGGATATCATTTCGCATTCGCGCACGGCAGTTCCTGCCTCTGAGACCGCGGGGACCGCGGAATCCAGAAACCGTTTTGTGACCTGATTCTTTGCCTGATGGGTAAGGCGGCTGAAACCGGGCGCAAGTCAGTTCCGCAGGCATCCCTTCCACATTCCGAAGAGCGGCGGATATACTATCACCAAAACCGCGCCCGCGTAAGCACAACACGGGACATTGGCAACATGACCGCAAACCGTCCATTCGGCATCGAAATCGGGATCGCTGTGCCCGCCTCTCCGATTTCGACAGCGATTTCGATTGGGAAGACATCGGAATAGCTACGGGACGGACTTGCGCCTATTTCCCCCATTCCGGTTTGAGTATTAAGCCTTTACGGGTTACATTCCACCTCTGCTAATATCAGTCACGCCTGATGGTAAACCCATCGACATTCAGACATCATTAGAGGATTCCATCATGACCGCACCCGGAAAACTCCGCAGTTCTCAAACCACTTCCGGCCGTAAAATGGCGGGGGCGCGCGCGCTTTGGCGGGCCACCGGCATGACGGATGAGGACTTTGGCAAACCGATTATCGCCATCGCCAATTCCTTCACCCAGTTTGTTCCCGGCCATGTTCACCTGCACAGTTACGGTCAAATGATGCGTAAGCTGATTCATGACGCCGGTGGCGTGGGCGTGGAATTTAACACCATCGCCATTGATGACGGTATCGCCATGGGGCACGGCGGCATGCTTTATTCTCTGCCCAGCCGCGAACTCATCGCCGACAGTGTCGAATACATGGTCAACGCCCACTGCGCGGACGCCTTGATCTGCATTTCCAGTTGTGACAAGATCACGCCGGGCATGCTGATGGCCGCCATGCGCGTGAATATCCCGACCATCTTCGTCACGGGCGGCCCCATGGAAGCGGGAAAAGCCACCGTGAACGGCAAAGAAAAAACGCTGGATCTGGTGGATGCCATGGTGATGGCGGCCGACAGCGGCATCAGTGACGCGGATCTTCGGGACGTTGAAATACACGCTTGTCCCACCTGCGGTTCCTGTTCGGGCATGTTCACCGCTAACAGTATGAATTGCCTGACAGAAGCGCTGGGCATGGCGTTCCCGGGCAACGGGACGCTGCTGGCCACTCACAAGCTGCGGCGGGAATTGTTCGAAGACGCGGCGGTGCGGATTGTTGACATGTGCGAACAATGGTATATGAACGGCGACGCGTCGGTTCTCCCGCAAAGCATCGCCAGTTTCGGGGCGTTTGAAAACGCCATGGCCCTGGATATCGCCATGGGCGGATCCACCAACACCGTGCTGCACATTCTGGCGGTCGCGCAGTCCGCGGGGGTCACATTCACGATGGCTGATATCGACCGGCTGTCCCGCAAAACGCCCTGCGTCTGCAAGGTCGCGCCTAGCAACAGCGTTCATATTGAGGATGTCAGCCGGGCTGGCGGCATCCCGACGATTATGGGTAAATTGATGGCCGCCGGATTGGTTAACGAGGATTGTCTGACCATTACCGGGGACACCATGGGCGCTCTGATTCGTAAACATGACATCCATCTTCAGGCCCCGGAATTGACCGAACAAGCCAAACGCCGCGCTCTCGCCGCGCCCGGTGGCAAATTTTGTCTGGAAGGGTTCGCTCAAGACAGCTACTATCCGGCGGCGGACATGGACACGGTCAAGGGCGCCATCCGTGATGTTGAAAGCGCCTATAGCCAGGACGGCGGACTGTGCGTGCTTTACGGCAACATCGCCCAAGACGGGTGTATTGTCAAAACCGCCGGTGTTGACAGCGGTATTTTGACATTCAAAGGCACGGCGGTGGTCTGTGACTCGCAGGAGCAGGCCATTGACACCATTCTGGATGAGAGCAAAGTTCAGCCGGGCAGCGTGGTTATCATCCGCTATGAAGGCCCTCGGGGCGGACCGGGGATGCAGGAAATGCTCTACCCGACATCGTATTTGAAATCCCGTCATATTGACAAGCAGTGCGCGTTGATCACTGATGGACGCTTCAGCGGCGGCACCTCCGGCTTGTCCATCGGCCATGTGTCTCCCGAAGCTGAGGAAGGCGGCAATATTGGCTTACTGGAGGATGGCGACATGATCGAAATTAACATTCCAGAACGGACCATCAACGCGCTGCTGACTGATGAGGAACTGGCGGCCCGGCGGTCGGCCATGGAGGCCAAGGGGGCCGCGGCGTTTAAACCCGCCCGGGACCGCCAGGTGTCTCCCGCCCTGCAGGCTTACGGGTTGATGGCCACATCGGCGGCCAATGGCGCCATGCGGGATATCGCCAAGTTGATCAAATAAACAGTCGGCCCGATGTCTCCGTGTCAAGCGGGCCGCCCAGCGATTCTGAGCCATAAAACTGAAAGGACGCGGCACATGGAATTTTATGATGTGATTAAACAACGGCGGAGTGTCCGCGGGTATTCGGACCGACCTGTGGAGGATGACAAACTGGAGCGCGTTCTGGAAGCCGTCCGGCAGGCGCCCACCGCCTGCAACCGGCAACCGTTTCGGTTTCTGGTGATTAAAGACCCGGCTCAAAAAGCCAAGGTGTGCGAGGCGTATCCGCAGCCGTGGATGAAAGCCGCCCCGCTGGTGGTGGTGGCGTTGGGAAACCGTGAGAAAGCCTGGCACCGGTTAAACGGTGTCAGCGCTCATGTGATTGATGTGTCTATCGCCATGGAGCACCTGGTGCTGGCCGCCACTGCCGAAGGTTTGGCGACCTGCTGGGTCTGCGCCTTCGACCAGGAAAAACTACACGCCAAAATGGGCATTGGCGCCGAGTGGGATGTGGTGGCGATGACCCCGTTGGGATACGGCACGATGACTCCAAAAGAGCCCCCGCGTAAAACCCGGAACGAATTATTCGCGGTCATCTGATCCGCGCTCAATAGCAAAGTGTTCGCCATTTCATGATAAAACACACCGATAGCTCTGTGATTCTCGGCCATGACGACGGGTTTTGGACAGCGGAGCATCATTCCGAGTCAGGGGCCGGCCCCGTCTCCATCAGCCTGGGCGATGACACGCTGGTCAAGGATTGCGGGTTTCATATTGACGACCTGACCCCTGATTGCGCGGTGTTGGAAAAATTCCGCGCCTATCATCGGGGCGGCGCCGCCGTGGTTGAGGCGAAAGGCGTGTTTCCGTTTGGCAATGAGATTCGTTTTTCGCACGTTTGCCGGTACGCCGCCAACCACGCGCGCTTCACGTTTGATTTTAACTGGCCCAAAAACACCGACGTGAAACGGCATTTGGGCCTGGGGGACATCTTTTTACCTGGTGAATGGCGGCGACTGTTGATCCTTCCTCCCGCTCCGCCGTTGGGCGGCGCCCCGAAACCCGTCTGGCGGGAGATTCCCCCCGCGGCATCGAAAAACCTGATGCTCGGGCACTGGCACAGCCCGCCGCTGGCCGTGGTTTTCGAACGTCCGGACGGCACCCGTCTCGAAGTCGGCACGGGCAGTGATATCTGGCGCTGGCAGAACAGTTTTGGCGCCGGCCCTGAGAACGGCAGTTATAAGATTATTCTTGAGGCGGACGGCATCCGCTTCACTCGCGAACCACTGATGTGCTGCGCGCCGTTCACGCCCCCGCCCCGCCAGGCGCGGTTTACTTGGTATATGGCCTGGCATGGCAAACAGATGCCCGCATGGAAGAGTCAGCGGGTGGACACGCCTTTGTCACTGGATAGATCCAAAAAACTCTCACTGCCGGAAACCATGGAAGACGGCCAGGCCTTTTCCATCGATTTAGCGGCGTTGGTGGTGCCGGCGGCGATGCGGAAATCTCTGAGCGCGGCCGATTTTATCCGGGGAAAAACCAGTGGAACCGCCTGTTGGGAAAGCAACGCCGCGAACAAGATGGTCCGCGCGTTTATCCGCCAATTGGCGGCGAAATATGACGGCGGCGAGTTGCGCTTAAAGGGGTTGCTGCCCCAAGTGTGTTTCGTGCCTGGCCATGTGGACCGGAAAGCTGAGAACGGTATTGTTCATTGGGACATGGGCGCGATTCTCGACTTGACCACCTGGGCGCGCCGGACGCTGGGAGACACCTGGGCGCTCCGGCTGGAAAACCGGCTGGTGGACACGCTTCCCTCTCTCCGGGGCATTGAGTTGGCCAATGGCTTTGATCCGGATGAAGTGATTGAGGCGGACGATGTCTGGGAAAGCGAGTCCTGATTTTTCACCATGAACTTTTACGCCATTCGCACCATTTAGCTGAGAACCAAGGACTAATCATGCCACACATTTTACCCCCCGTGCTGGAGGTCGGTCAGACCTGTCACGGCTTCATCGTTGAGGACATCACTGTTCTGGACACCATGTTCATGACCGCGTACCGGCTGGCGCACAAGCGCACCGGGGCCAAAGCGCTGCATTTTCATTGTCAGGATGACGAATGCCTGTTTTCCATCAATTTCCCCACTCCGCCGGAAGACGACACAGGGTTGCCCCACATTATGGAGCACTCGGTGCTGAGCGGATCCGAGCGGTTTCCGGTCCGGGATCCGTTCTTTGAAATGTACAAAATGAGCATGGCGACATTCATCAACGCCATGACCGGCGCGGATATGACCTATTATCCCGTCTGCAGCAATGTCAAGAAAGATTTGTTCAATCTGGCCACGGTCTATTTTGACGCGGTTTTTCACCCCTTGCTGACCCCGGAGACCTTTAAGCGGGAAGGGCATCACGCGGTGCCCGCGGATTCGGAGAACCCCACCGGGGCCCTGTCCATCAATGGGATTGTGTATAATGAGATGAAGGCCGCCTTTTCCAAGCCGGAAGCCCGGCTCGGGCGAATCGCCTTCCGGCAGTTGTTTCCCGGAACGTGTTACGGCAACGAATCCGGCGGCGACCCGGTCGCGATTCCGGATCTGACCTATGAGGGTTTTCTGGCGTTCCACGATCAATGGTATCATCCGTCCAACGCCCATTTTGTCTTCTATGGCGAGGTGCCGCCCGCCGATTATCTGGCGTTTCTGGAACCCCGGCTGGCCAGATTTGACAAGCGCTCAGTCACGGTGAATTTCGGTGAGATCCAACGATGGACGGCCCCTGTTCAGCTTGTGGACAGTTACGATATCGGTGACGAGGATCCCGCCGAGCGGACGTTTCATCAAATCAATTGGCAGGTTCCTCTGGACATGAATCCCCGTGAGATGGTGCTGATGGAAATCTTGGGCATTGTCCTGGTGGGTGATGACGCGGCGCCTCTCAAGAAAGCGATCATTGACGCTGGTCTAGGCAGTGATCTGTTGCCGTCGGGAATGATGCAGGTGGGCAGGGACGGCATGTTCTGTGTCGGGATTCGGGGCAGTGAAAAGGATCGGGGAGACGCTTTCCGGGAGTTGGTTCTGGCCGAGCTGGACAAGATTGTGAAAGACGGCGTGGATCCGGAGTTAGTGGAAACGGCCTTTCAACGTTTCAGCTACAGTATCCGGGAAATTCAGCATTCCCAGCCGCTGCATGTCGCTGACAACGCGCTTTCCGCCTGGATTCAAGGCGCGGACCCATTACTTTTCCTTTCCTTGCAAAACGTTCTGGACGAATGCCGGGAGGCCTGCCGCAAGGATCCCGCGGTTCTGCTCAATATCCTTGAGGAAAAATTGCTCGCCAATCCTCACCGGCTGGATGTCTGCATGGCTCCCGATGCCGAGTGGAAAGCGAAGACGGACGCGGAGTTCGCGGAACGCATGGCCGACTGGCGGGCTCAGCTCAGTGATGATGACATGTGTAAGCTGGCGCGCCAGGCCGAAGAACTTCAACAGGAGGCTGGCACGGCGAACTCGCCCGAAGCGCTGGCCACACTCCCGCAACTAAAGCGTGAGGACTTGCCCGCTGAGCCGCGGTTTATTCCAACGGTGGAAAAAACGCTGTCCACGGGTAACCTTTTTATGCGGAACGATGTCTTTTCCAATGGTGTGAATTATCTGGAAGTCTACATTGATTTGGACGGCTTGCCAGCGGACCTGTGGATCAGCGTTCCCCGGTATGTGGAGACCCTGAAACGTCTGGGCGCGGCCGGCGATGATTTCGCCACGATGGCCCGCCGCACATCCGCCGCCACGGGCGGTTTCAATGTCCACACCAGTTACGCCGGGCACACCGTGCGGGACGGGGTCACCCGCAAAGGGATTGTCATCACGCTTAAAGCTCTGGACGAACAGATGCCGAGGGCGCTGGATATTCTCCGGGACCGCCTGTTTGAGCCCGATCCCACGGACAAACCCCGGTTTAAGGACGTTCTCAACCAAGGCCTCTCGCGGATGCGGACCGGTCTGGTCAATGGCGGTCCCGCGACCCCGTTGACCCAAATTCGGGCCGGCCGGACGGAAGTCGGTTTTCTCCAGGAGCAAACGACTGGATTGTCCCAGTATCGGGAAATTAAGCGGCTGGTTGACGCCTTTGACAGCGGGTTTGACACCGTGGTCGACCAGGTGACGCGGATCGCTCAGTTTGTCCGCTCCCGGCGGCGGTTTACCGTCAGCTTCACGGGCAGCGATCACGCCGCCGCGTTATGCGAAGACACGATGACGCGATGGTTTGATGAGATGCCGGACACCCCCCTGGCGCTGGTTTCCACCGGGTTTGTTCCGGTTCCGGGCATTCAGCGGCTCGGTTTTATCGGTCCCATGCAAGTGGCGCACTGCGCTCAGATTTTGCCCGCCCGTCATAGTTCCGATCCTGAATCCTCTCTCCTGAGTCTGGCCATGGCCATGCTGAGAGTGGATTACATGGTGAGCGAATGTCGTTTTAAAGGCAACGCGTACGGCGCGAATTGCTCCTATGACGGCCGCTCCATCAATCTGTCAACCTATGCGGATCCCCATGTGAAACGCACCTTGGATGTGTTTCAAGGCCTTGTCGATTATGTCCGCTTGGTTCCGTGGACGGATGTGGAAGTCACCCGCGGCATGATCAGCACGGCGAAAAGCGTCATCCGCCCCATCCGCCCCGAAGACGCCACCGCTTCCGCGCTGACCGCCTGGATCACCGGGGAAACCCACGCTGTCCGCCGCGAACGCTACCGGGTGCTCCGGGAAGCCACGCCGGGCCACTTGAAAGCCGTCTTGCTGGATGTGTTGGAAAGCGGTTTTCAAAACGCGCCGGTGGCTGTCCTCTCCAATCGGGATAAATTGGAAAAAGCGAATGCCGAACTCGGCGAAAACGCACTGGTGCTGACGGATCTAGTCGATTAGCCCCGCTACGGCGAAAGGTGGATAAATCATGAAAAGCGCTTTTGAACTGGCCATGGAAAAATATGATGAGGACCCGGTGGAGGCATTGACACCGGAGCAAAAGGAACAGCTGGCGGAAATCGACCGAAAGTTTGACGCGAAGATCGCCGCGGCTAAAATCCGCACCGAGCCGAAAATTCTGACCCTGAGCAGGGATGAAGCCAGTCAATTACGGGCGGAGCTGGCCGTGGAACTGGCGGGATACAACGACGCCCGGGAACGCCAGAAAGAAAAACTCCGCGCCGGCTTCACCCATCCCGGCGGAGCGTGAGAGAGTGACGGGACCAGCCCGCCCTTCGGGGGCGCGCGAAAAAGACAACCCGCTCCGCAGTCAAGAGAGATTTTGGATTCCGCGGTCCCCGCGGCAAAAAGAGCGGCAGGGGACTGCCGGATCCAGAAGGCAGCGCCCGGTGCAAAACATAATTGGATTCCGCGGTCCCCTGTTGCTAAAGTCACCCGCGCAGGTGATCGTAGCCGGCGGCCGCGAAGGGGAAAGGTCTTCCCGCCGCGTCAACAACCCCGGCGGGCTCCTCGACAAACCAGCCGACAGGGGTCAGCGCGGGCTCCGCGAATGGCCAGTCCCGGAGGAGGGTGTCCACGGCCCCGGCCTTGACAGCGGCGAGCAATTCGTAATCCTCGCCGTCAGTCAGGACGTTCTCAAGGGTGAGTCCCGGCGCGCGGCGGGGGACCGCCTCGGCATCCAGCCGTAAACCGACACCGGACATGGCGCTCAGCCGCCCGGCGTCGAGTAACAGCCCGTCACTCACATCGATCATCGCGGTCACCGCGCCGCTGGCGGCCAGCCACTGCCCCTCCGCCAGCCGCGGGGAAAAACTCAAGTGGTGGCCACTGTCAACCGCTCCGCCAAAGGTTCCGGTCGCCAGTAAGACATCGCCGGGGCGGGCCCCGCCGCGGAGGACCGCCCGTTTTTTTTCCACCCGCCCGACAATCGTCAGACTGCCGACTTCATCAGTGGTTGTCCGGGCCAAATCCCCTCCGATCATATGCACATTTAAGAGCGCCGCCCGGTCAGCGATTCCGCGGAGCAGGCGGGCCTGCCATGCCGGGGACCGTTCCGGTGGCATGGCCAGTGACACCAGGCAAAAGAGAGGAACGCCGCCCATCGCGGCGATGTCGCTGAGATTCCGGGCGAGTAGCTTACCGCCGATGGCTTCCGGTGATGGACGGTGGCGATCCACCTTGTAGTGACGGCCGCCGACAATCTGATCCACAGCCAAAAGCGTTAATGTGCCGTCGCCGTTGTCGATGGCGGCGCAATCATCCCCGGGGGGCACAACCACCGGCGGGGGGGGGGTGGGAAGCGAATGGAAAAGGTCGGCGAAAAAAGCGTCTTCAGTCACGGGTCACGGGTTCTTCCAAGCGGTCAAGGAGATGTTTTTCCGCGGCCAAGGCCAGCACCCGATGGAAAAAGCACACCTCCTGGCCGAACTCACATACGCCATCCGGCCGGGAGCCGCCGCAGGCGCCATACACCAAATCTTTCGGGCAGGTGTGGGGGCACAGGTTGAAGCAGTACTCCAATTGCTTGCGGTCAGGGATATGTCCGGGAGCGATCAAGTTGGCGAGAATTTTCCCGACGGGTTCAGGCATTTTGTCAGACAGGCAAAAATCCATGAAGGCGGATTGCAGGTGGTCGCGGCGGCTGGCGTGGGGAAACGGGCAGTCGGTCAACTTACAGGTTTCAGGGTCGTAGAGCCATTGTTTCGGCGATAACGGATTTTTAAACACGTAATAGGCCTGGGCCAACGGCGAAAACTCCATCGCCCGATGGTGGTCATTCCAGGCGGTCGCCCAGTCCTCGTAGTCTTGGTATCGGTTGAGTGTTTCCTTGGCCCGTTTCAAGACCATGTCCAATGTCTGGACATCTTTAACGCCGGCGATTTGAACCCCGTTAAAGCCCAGCAGCTTACAGCCGGCGATCTGCAGCGACAACCGTTGGAGCTGAGCCGCCAGGGATTGCGTGTCGCTCAGGTCCGACTCCCGTTGCAAGGCGGCGGCGAAAGGGCGTGACAAGCAGACACCGGGGAATAAATTCCGATCAATGCGACGGATATCATCGGGGGAGAGCAACGCCAGGCGGGCGATCACCGGCACGCCGATTTCGCGCATTTGCAGATACCATTGCAGCTCTTGGAGCTTTTTCATGTCCCAGCCGACATGGGTGACCATAAAATCCGCTCCGCAGGCGATCTTGCGGATCATTTTATAATATTGCAGGTAGGTGTCCGCGGCATTGTATTTATAGGGATTGACACCGGCGCCCAGGCAAAAAGGGTATCCCGCGCCGCGGGCCGTCAGGATCGTTTCAATACTGTCAAAATAGCCTTTGGGGTGTTTTCCCGGCCGGAGGAAACTGTGCCCGCCCACGGGGTGATCCTCGGATTTGTCGCCGGTCACCGCCAGGATATTGCGAATCCCCGCGGACGACGCCCGGGCGAGCAGATCCCGCACGCGTTTCTCATCACTTCCCTTTCCCGAAATTGTCAGCACCACCGGCTTGCCGCTGGCGGCGGCCAGGCGCGCCGCCATGTCCACCGGATCATGGGTGTCTTCACCTTTTTGCCGATCCGTCACCAGCATCCCGCTGATAAACGGCATGTCCTTTATTTTCCGCGCCAGCGTCTCGCTCATGACGACCGCGGAATCAAAGGGTTGCTCCGTGGATGGGGTGGCGCACTCGATCATGGCGGAAAATTCCCCCCCGTTGAGATGCCGGGAAAAGGGATTGTCGCCACTGAAATCCATGGTCAACTGGGCGTTTGAGGGCGGGGTGCTCACAGGTTTTTCTTTCATCAATCTGACCATAATGCCAGGCGGCGGCGGATTCACGGCATGTCACCGCGCCGCGGGTCCGGCATGTTTCAAAGGTGTGCCATCCGGCGGTTTCCATTCGCGTCAGCGGGCCGACCGCCAAGGCGTGTACTATAGCCGGGCTTGAACCATAAATCCACTGTTTTCCAATCAGGATCATTATTTTCACGTGTGGCTTCCCGCGCTCCCATCATTAGTGTTATCATGTCCTGATCAAACAGGATATCTTGTTTTTCTGGTTGTTCCTGTGTATAGTAGGCGCGGATCAAGAAAGCATACAGGATGAAATCTTATACAGACATGACGGAAACAAGCACGACACTTTCCAGTGAGGCGTTCGCCCGGATCGCCGCGCCGCGCCTGGGGCCTTTGCTGGAAGCCGCCACATATATGGCCCGCGAATGCCCCTTGGATCAGGCTCCTGTTTTTCTGACGCGTCCATTGCTGGGCAGGATCTTATCCGAATGCGCTATTTTAGAGGAGTTTTTCGATTCTTTCGGCGCGCACCGGAATTCCCGCTTTTACCCGATGCGGGAGTTGCTGGCGGTGGGCGGCGTGTTTTCGGCCGTGGGCTATAAATTGCTGCACATTAATCATTCACTTCCCCGGTATCATCTATCGCCGGTCAAGGGAGATTTTCAAGGGGACACCTGGGCGGCTCTGAATTTTATCAGCCGGATTTTAAGACATGCCATGGTCTTGTTGGCCGAGCAGGCCGAGGAGGTGGGCATTCACCACGCCGCTGACTGCGGCGCGGAGGATTTTTCCGAGTTTAATGAAATCGGCACCTTGGTGGCTGACCGTGATGTCCCCGCCTCCCATTCTGACACGACGATTTTGTCGTTTTGCACCGAACTTCTTAGTCTGATGGCCTCGGCTCTCTCGATGAGTATCGTCGATTCCCCAACGCTTGACGATTGGCGGACGCTTATTCCCGAGCGCGTGAATGAGGATAACATCCGTCACCTGGTGCAGGAGTTTCACCGGTTTAAATCACTGTATGACACCGGGTTGGCCATGACGAAATTAGAACGGGCGAACACTGATCTGCCCGCCTTGCGGGGGCACGTCAGCGTGGTCTCTCATTTATGCGAGGCGGGATTGGGGATGGTTCATTTTTATGAGCGGCATTTGGATTGTTTTCAAGACGACGCCTTTTTCGCCCGCCATGAGCTGGTCACCCGGGACGCTCTACTGGAATTCATTTTCGGGTATTTAGCCCGGTACGCCGGGCGGTATTCCACGGTTATCCGGCGGCTATGCCTGACTATTTTGTCAAAACACTCTGAAGTCGGGACTATGATGGTTCCCATCCCTCCATATCGCGGCTTTCACGTGCGGCCATCCACCATGATCGCCAAAATCGCCCGGCACTATGGCGGCGCGTTGACCATGCGCGTGTTGAATGAGACCTATGACGCGACCCGGCCGCTGGATTTATTCAGAGCGAACGAGTCTATCAACGCTGTCAAACGGATGCGTTTGGCGGAGCACTTGGAGACTGTTGAGTTGCCCGCGGCTGTCCAAGGCGTGAAGGCGTCGGAAGAAATGGTCCGGGGGGTTATTTTGAAGTTGGCGGAAAAACGCGCGCTGGTGATTTATGAGCAACCCCTGCCTATCGACAGTGATGGCAAGGAGGCGGGCGGCAATGTGCTGGCTTTTGTTGTGGACCAGATAAAAAAACTGCTGGCGTTAGGGAAAATAGATTTTAACTTGCCCATTGAGGCGAGTTTCACCGGCGACACGCGTGTTCTGGAAGATATCAAAGTCCTGGCGGCATGCGGCTATGGCGAGGATCGGCAAGGTCATAATATCCCGCTGCCGGAAAAGCTGTCGTACTTGCAGAAAACGCCGATGACCACATGATCATCCAACCGGCTGGCATCCCGACCGCGGGCCGCCTTCTCCGCATGGCCGCGTCAGGCCATCAGAGACTTGACTTCGTCCGCGATAATCGCCAGTCCCTTCTCCACAATGGTGTCATCCTGCGCGTACGTGACACGCAGACATTGGTGTTTATGAGGCCAGTCCTCCTGTAATCCCGGAAAGAAGTAATGGCCGGGAACCACGAGCACACCGCGTTTTTTCAGGCGCTGGTACAGCTCGTCACAGGTTATGGGAAGGTCGGGGAACCACAGCCAGAGGAACATCGCTCCCTCAGGTTTGTGGATGCGGAAATTGATCCCCGCCAACTCTTGGGTCAGTTGCCGCACCGCGGAATGAGCCTTTCTTTCATAATAGGGGCGAATAACCTCCCGGCTGAGCCGGATGATCGAATGATCGGCGATCAGCCCCTGAGCCAGCACCGGCCCCACGCTGCCGGGCGCCAGACTGAGCACCGCCGTCATGCTGCTGAGAACTTTGATGATTTCACGACGGGCCACAACAATGCCTGTCCGCGCCGCTGGCAAGCCAAATTTGGACAGGCTCATGCAGACAATCATGTTTTCATCCCACACCGGATTCGCTTCGGTATAGATGATATTGGGAAAGGGCGTGCCGTAAGCGCTGTCGATGATCAGAGGAATGCCCTGTTTTTCCGTCAACGCCCGCAGCGTCGCCACTTCCTCATCGGTGACCACGTTGCCGGTGGGGTTGGTGGGGCGGGATAAACAGACGGCCCCCACTGAGTCGTCAATGTCCACGGCGTTGAAATCAATCCGGTATTTGAACAGGGATTCAGCCAGCAGGTCAATATCAGGGCGGGCGGCGGTAAAGAAGTCCGGGCTGAGTCCGGAATCCGCATACCCGATATATTCCGGCGTGAGGGGAAAAAGCACGCGTTTTTTCCGGCCGCTGTCAAAGGTTCCCGCCAGCATATTGAACAGGCAGAAAAAGCCGCTTTGGCTGCCATGAGTGAGAGCGATGTTTTCGGTCGTCACCCCCCAGTTAAACTGCTCATTCAAGAGTCGCGCCAAGGCCTCGAGAAAAGCTCCCTTACCTTGCGGCGTGTCATAGATCCCGATCATCCGGCTGAAGGCGTCGCCGTCAGCCAGGATGCTCTCGGTTTGTTTCCGCAATGCGTCAGTGATTTCCGGAATCAGACTGGGATTGCCACCGCCCAGCATGAGCATGTCACCGCCGGCGTTCAGGGCGTTGCCCAGATCCTCCATCAGTTCATTGATGCCGATCCGTTCGGTGAATTTGGTGCCAAAACGTGATAACTTCATGTTTTTCCCTACGCTAGAAAGTCGTCAATCCGGGCGGCCAGTGACTCCGCGTCCAGGCCGTATTCTTTTTCCAGCAACTCGGCCGGGGCGGAATCCCCGAAATGGTCCAGCCCGATGATCAGATCGGTTCGATCGGCGTATTTGCCCCAGCCAAAGGTGGTTCCCGCTTCAATGATGACGCGTTTCACGGTCGGACAGGGCGGGATGACTTGGTCTTTGTACGCCTGATCCTGGGCATCGAAAAGTTCCATACTGGGCATGGAGACCACGCGGAGGGCGCGGCCTTTCCCGCGGAGGATCTCCGCCGCGCCAAGAGCGGGAAGGACTTCGGAACCGGTGGCGATGACGCAGGCTTGGGGGTTTTCATCGTCACTGAGCACGTAAGCGCCTTTGGCGACATTGATGGCCGGCCGGAGCGCCGCTGGCAGCGGTTCGATGTTCTGACGAGTCAGGAACATGGCGACAGGGCCATCACATGCCAAAGCGGCCGCCCAGGCGTGCGCGACTTCGTTCGCTTCAGCCGGGCGCAAAACGGTCAGGCCCGGGATGGACCGGCACATGGCCATCTGCTCGATAGGCTGATGAGTCGGACCGTCCTCGCCGACAAAAATGGAGTCGTGGGTAAAGATGAAAATCACCTTGATTTTCTGGATGGCGGCCAAGCGCATCGCCGGTTTCATAAAGTCCGCGAACACCGCGAAGGTGGCGGTGTACGGGATGCCCGTCCCGTAAAGAGCGATCCCGTTCGCGGCCAAGCCCATGGCGAATTCACGCACGCCAAAATGGATATTGCGTCCTTCCCGGCAGGCCGGGCTGAAATCCGTCAAGGCGTCCATATGGGTGTTGGTGGACGGATTCAAGTCCGCGGATCCCCCCGTGACAGCCGGAATCAACGCGGCGATTTTCTGCAGTGTCGCTCCCCCTGATTTCCGAGTGGCCGCGGCCTTCTGATCGACGGTGGCGGTCAGCGTCTCGAGCAGGTCGGCCGGCATCTCCCGCTTGGTCAGCGCCTTGTAAAGCTCTTTTTTCTCCGGGTTGGCGGCGAAGAAGTCCGCCAGCTCACGTTCCCAGGTTTTGGCTTCCGCCACCATGTCCTTGACGCGGGCGCCGCACAGTTCCCGGACATCATCATCGACAAAGAATTCTGTGTCACCCGGCAGACCGAAGGCGGCTTTCATGGCGGCGATTTCATCAGCCCCGAGGGGGGCGCCATGGGTTTTGTGTGAGCCGGCTTTGTTCGGACAGCCGAAAGCGATCTTGGTGGTGCCGATAATGATCGTCGGGCCACCGGTATGGGCTTTCGCCGCCGTCAACGCCGCGTCACACTGGTCGGGATCATTGCCATTGATTTTGATGACGTTCCAGCCGTAGGAAGCGAAGCGTTTCTCAACGTCATCGGAATACGCCAGGTCGGTGGCGCCTTCAATGGTGATACTGTTGCTGTCGTAAAAAAGAATCAAATTGTCCAGTTGGTTGTGTCCGGCCAGGGACGCGGCTTCGTGTGAGACACCTTCCATCAGGCATCCGTCCCCGCTGATCACGAAAATTTTCTGGTCAAACAAGGTCTCGTTCCCCATCCGCGCGGCCAGTTGCTTGGCGGCGATGGCCATGCCGACAGCGCTGGCCAGGCCAGTGCCCAGGGGCCCCGTGGTGACCTCAACGCCATCGGTGTGCCCGAATTCGGGATGCCCCGGTGTCGCGCTTTTCCACTGGCGGAAATTTTTCAGTTCGTCCATGGGCACGTTGTAGCCGAATAAATGCAGCAGGGTGTATTGCAGCATGGATCCGTGCCCGGCGCTTTGAACATACCGGTCCCGACCCATCCAGGAGGCGTTTTCCGGGTTCATGCGCATGTGCTTATACCAAAGCGTGAAGGCGAAGTCGGCGCAGCCGATGGGCATGCCCGGATGTCCGGAATTGGCTTTTTCGACACCTTCGGCGGAAAGGACACGGACAGTGTTAATGGCTTTTTGAAAGGTGGTCATGCTTGTTTTTCCTAATCAATAAATGCGGGTTGGCTTGTTATGGTAAACATGGGTTGTCAGCAGTGAACATGTCCCGTCGGCGGGAGCGATATATCACCGTTTTCGGAGCATGGCTTCGATAAACCGGTCAATATCCCCGTCCAAGACGGCCTGGGTGTTGGATGTCTCCACATCCGTGCGGAGATCTTTAACCATTTGGTAAGGATGCAGCACGTAAGACCGGATCTGGTTGCCCCAGGCGTTATCGCTTTTTTGGCCGTGCTCCGCGGCCGCTTCCGCTTGGCGTTTTTCTTCTTCCCGTTCATACAAACGGGCCTTCAACACGCGCATGGCGGTCGCCCGGTTTTTGTGTTGCGAGCGTTCATTCTGGCACGCCACCACGATATTGCTGGGAATATGTGTGATCCGCACGGCGCTGTCGGTGGTGTTCACATGCTGGCCACCCGCGCCACTCGAGCGGTAGACATCCACCCGCAGGTCTTTTTCGTCAATATCAATATCAATGTCGTCATCCACTTCCGCCACGATGTCGACAGCGGCGAAAGAGGTGTGTCGGCGTTTATTACTGTCAAAGGGAGAAATGCGCACCAGTCGGTGGACCCCCCGCTCATGTTTCAGGTAGCCATAGACAAAGTCGCCGGAGATGACGATGGTGGCGCTTTTTATGCCCGCCTCATCGCCGGGCGAGTGATCAATCAGATCTATTTTATGACCATGATCCTCGGCCCAGCGGGTGTACATACGGAAGAGCATCGCCGCCCAGTCACAGGATTCCGTGCCGCCCGCCCCGGCGTGAACGGATAAAATGGCGTTGTTTTTATCCATTTTTCCGGAGAGAAAACTAACCAGCTCCAGTTTGTCAAGGTCTTTTTGAATGCCGGCCGCCGCGCTGTCGGCCTCCCCCAGCATGTCAGACTCCTCGCCTTCCATCTCAACAAGTTCGGCGAGAACCGTGAAATCGTCAACCTTTTCCAGCAGTTTTCGGTAGGGGTCAATGATCCCGCGCAGACGACTGACCTCGCCAACGGTCTGCTGAGCGGCTTCTTTCCGATCCCAGAAATCGGGTCTGCTCATATCGGCTTCGGCGGCGGCTAATTGAGATTCGCGGGTTCCGATGTCAAAGGAACCCCCTTAGGTGGTCCAGGCGCCGCCGCGCCTGCTTTACCGCCTGGTGTAATTCTTCCGGTGTCATAAAAAAATTCCTGCTTAAATGCTTAGACGACATGTTCCTTAACCGACTGGATTATCAAGCCGGAAACACGCGCTGTTGAGCGTGAAACAATCGCCGTGAAAGATAGGTGGTAAAGTCGAAAATTCAAGGTGGAACTTGTCAGTTTCGCAAGTACATTAGGTTTTCTGACACACCCCATGAATCGATAGGAGCGGCCGCCGTGAAAAAGCGTGTTTTTGGTTTTTCTTTTTTTCTTCTGGTGGTTTCCAGCGTCTTCGCCGGGGAGATGGATCCGTTTGTCGGCACATGGCAAGTGGATTATAAGGCGACTCTTGAAGGCGCGGTAAAAAGCCCAAAATATGATCCCGAAAAGGACGCTAAAATTCTTCCCGTCATTTTGAAGAAAATCGCTGAAACATTCTTTTTAGAGATAACGGATGATGACGTGATTTTCACCCAGGGGGAGCGCTCCACAGCCATGCCGTACACCGTGAAATCCGCGGACAAAGACAGCGTTGTCGTGTCGTGCTCGGTTGCGGAAAAAACCTTCACAATGGCCTTTGAACACCGCGGGAAAAAGCGCATGGGATTTAAATCATCTTTGACGGATGACATGGATTTTTATGTTTGGGAACCCAGGCGGGGCAACGGCGCGAAAAAATAAATTGCCGGAGTGATATGATGTCGTGTGTGTTTTGTCAATTGATCGCGGGAGATTTTCCCGCCCATGTCATCTATGAAGATGAAACAGTTTTCGCGTTTATGGATATCAATCCGGTGGCTATGGGTCACGTGTTGCTGGTGCCGAAGACCCATTATGAGACATTGGATCAAATGCCCGCGGATGAATCCGGACGGCTGGCGCGGATGCTACCCGCTTTGGTGCGCGGAGTGAAGAACGCCACTGAGGCTGAGGGGGTGAATGTGCTGCAGAATAATGGCGCGGTGGCGGGGCAGCAGGTCGGGCATGTCCACTATCACATTATTCCCCGGGTCAAAGGGGATGATTTGAAATGGAACTGGCCGGCGAAAAAAGTCTCTCCGGATGAGTTGACGGAGCTGCGCGCGCGCGTCGCCGTCGCGATGAACATAGATGAACGAAAAGGTTTGTGATCATGACACCCGCAAAGGCGAGAAAAGGAATTATTTTGGCGGGTGGCACTGGCTCCCGATTGTTTCCGTTAACATTGGGAATTAGCAAACAGTTGTTGCCGGTGTATAACAAGCCGATGATTTACTATCCTTTGTCCGTCCTGATGCTTGGCGGTATCCGGGACGTTTTGATTATTTCGACACCCCATGATTTGCCCCTTTTCGAACGCCTCCTGGGGACTGGGGAGAAATGGGGCATGCGGTTTGAGTACGCGGCGCAGGACGCGCCCAGGGGGTTGCCGGAGGCGTTTATTATCGGGGAGAAATTTCTGGCGGGCGCTCCTGTTTGTTTAATCCTGGGGGACAATATTTTTTACGGGGAGGGACTGGGTAAGATTCTGGCCCGGGCCAGTGACAAGACGCATGGCGCGACCGTGTTTTCGTATCCGGTGAAAGATCCGGAGCGATACGGTGTCGTGGAAATGGATGAGCGGGGGAACGCCTTGTCATTGGAGGAAAAACCCAGCGCGCCCAAATCCAACCAAGCGGTTGTCGGACTTTATTTTTATGATTCACGGGTCTGCGAATTCGCCAAGGAGTTGACACCCGGGCGCCGGAACGAATTAGAAATTCTCGATCTCAGCCGACGCTACTTGGACGAGGACACGCTGACGGTGGAGGCCTTTGGCAGGGGAACCGCCTGGCTTGACGCGGGCACGCACCAGTCGTTGCTTCAGGCGGAGAATTTTGTGGAGGCGATTGAGGAACGGACCGGCGTGATGATTTCCTGTCCCGAGGAAATCGCCTTCAGGAAGGGGTTTATCGACCGGAACCAGCTTCACAAACTAGGAGCGGAGCTGGAAGCCAGCGGCTATGGCGCCTATTTGTTGAGCATCGGGCAAGCCTGATTGATACCCCGTTTCCGCTGACGACGCCACCGGCGGGAACGTGAATGTCTCCAGCATTGCTTTCACAATCTTATTTACTTGTCCAGCTGGTTCCGCACTTCCTGGAGCAATTCATCCGCCCGGTAGGGTTTGTCAACCATGGCGCTGCGGGGAATGTCGATGCCGTAGGTTTCCAGCAATTGCTCGTGGCTGCAGCCACTGGAGAATAAGACAGGCAGGTCGGGTTGAAGCTTCTTCAAAGAATCATAAACCGAATAGCCGCTTTGACCCGGCATGACCACATCGAGCAAGACCAGATTGATGTCATTCCCGCGTTCTTCAAGGACACGGATCGCTTCGTCACCATCCCAGGCGACCAGCACCTGGTACCCGGCGGCCTGTAAGGTTTTCACCGCGATGTCGCGCACCGCTTCATCATCATCGGCGATTAAAATGGTCTCATTGCCGCCTTCCACCTGGAGGCGTAATGGCGGGGCGGTCATCGGCTTGTCTGATTGATTTAATTCAGGAACGGCCGGGAAATAAATAGCGAAGGCGGTGCCTTCTCCTTTTTTGGTGTGCACTTCGATAAAGCCGCCGTGTCCCTCGACAATCGAACTGACTGTGGCCAGGCCCAGGCCCACCGCGTCGGAGCCTTTTCCCCACGTGAAAAACGGCTCGAAGATGCGTTGCACGTACTTTTCCGGGATGCCCGACCCAGTGTCTTTAAAGGTCAACTGCACATATTCCCGCATGCCCTTTTGAGTATCGTTGTCAGACAGTTTCATTTTACGGGTGGTGACGACAATCTCGCCGCCATTGGGCATGGCGTCTCTGGCATTGTCAGTAAGATCCTGAAGGAGTTGTTTGAGTTGTTCCACAGCCCCGTAAATCACCTTCCCGTCCCCGACAGGAGAAAAGCGCATGGTGCTTTTTTCGCCGACGACATGGCGTAAAAGGGGAATCTGCGTGGCGAGCAGTTCATCCAAGTCCAGTCGTTTCAGATTTGTCACATTCCGGTAACCAAGGCCGGTTAACTGTTTCACCAGCACTCTGGCTTTTTCCGCGGAATCAATAATCTGGTTGAGGAAGGCTCTGGCGGTGGAGTCTTCGGCCACATCCATCTGGGCGAGTTCTCCGCATCCCATAATGACCTGAAACAGGTTATTAAAATCATGGAAGACCCCTTGCGCCTTGAGTTTTTGGGTTCGGTGCAATTGCTCCTCAAGCTGGCGCCGCCGAATAAATTCCCTTTTCAGCATGTCGGTTCGGCGTTTGACTTGCCGACGGCCTAAAATAATGAAAAAGCCACCTAACGCGCCGATGGCGGCGGCGGCGGCCGGGATGACCCAAAGTTGACCTTGACACCATTGACTGGCGATGAATGAAGAGCGGCCCACACACTGTAAAAAGGAAAAACCTGCCATAATCCACCATCCGTTTTACAAAACCCTGAATGCAATTTTACCTCAGACAGTCTAACTATAACACCGTCTGGGAACACTGCAAATCCACTACGCCACTGACAAAAGGTATCGGTTAGCAGCTGGGGCGTAGGCCGGGGTTCCTTGCCCGGCTATGCCTTAAGACAGTCGGCCTTGGAAGACCGCCCCACACAATGTCCCCCCAGTTGCTAACCGGTTACTGACAAAACGCCGCTGAAATCGGTGGCCTGGCTGGAGGAACCCTGTTTCTCACACGGGAAAAGAATTTCAAAACTTGTTCCGTTACCCGACTCGCTTTTCACACGGATCACTCCGCGGTGTCCGCGCACGATCCCTTGAGTGACCGCCAGCCCGAGCCCCCGGCCGGTGAATTTGGTTGTGAAGAAGGGATCAAATAACCGTCCGTAATCGTCATGTCCGATACCGTGCCCGGTGTCATCCACCCGGATAAAGACGTATTCCCCAGCGGGACAATCCTCTTTGAAGTAATTATCCTTTAAATCCTTTTCCGTGAACGCGCGGCTGCCGGTGTAGATACTGATCCCTCCCACTTGGTCGGCGATCGCGTCCACCGCGTTTTGGGTCACATTACGGATAACTTGCCGGATTTGCTCAACATCTCCTTCGAAAAGCGGCACTTTCCGGGCGCAGACAGTGGTCAGATCAATCATCTTTGGCAGTTTCGCTTTAAAGTCAGTTTCAATGTCCCGCACCAGTTGATTCACATCCACCGCCTCAGCGGCCATGTGCCTGTTGCCGGAATATTTCAGCATTTGCGTCGCCACTTCAGCGGCCTTCGCCGCCGCCGCGTGAATTTCTTTTAAGGATTCCCGCAGGGGGGATGCCTCATCCACTTGCAACAGCGCCATTTCCGCATGGCCCATCACACCGGTCAGCAAATTGTCAAAATCATGGGCGACGCCTTCCGCCATCCGTCCGAGACTTTCCTGCCGCATGTTTTCTTGAATGCGCCTTTCCAATTCCAAGCGATGCTCCTGAGACGCGCGGATGCCGGTCAGATCATGGGCGACCCACAACACCCGCGGAGTCTCCGCTTCCGGAATGGCGATTAACCGTCCTTCAAAATAGGTGTCCCCGTCATCTGTGCTCTGCGTATAGTTGAAGGTCACCATAGTTTTTTCCGCCAATGCTTTGCGAATATGAGTAATGGCGTTTTCGACGGTGTCTCCGCCAACCAGACAGGCGATCTGTTGACCGATAAGGTCTTCCGGGCGGCTAGGCGATAAGGTTGGATTGGGAGAGGGCGCGTCCTGGATAATCCCGTCGCCGTCCACCACGAAAACGGGGTCTGGAAGCGCTTCGAACAGGCTACGCAATCGCGCTTCGTTTAAGCGCAGTTTCCGCTGATAGCCGCTTTCCCGCTGTTCGATTCGGATCGCGAACAAAACCATCCCCGTCGAGAAAAAAATCCAGCCCATACTTAAACTCCCCTCAATAGTTCTTCTGCGGCGATTCATCCGCTCCCGCCGCCGCCGCAACATGTCGGCGATGTCGTTGAGGGTTTGGTCCGTTTCTAAATAAAGCCGGTGCTGTTCCCGGTTCAGGATGACCCCCAGCGCCTTGGGGTCCTTGATCTGTTGATTGGCCATTGCCTGGAAAAGTTGCAGATTCGTCTGTAATTTTATAAACAACGGGACAATCGCTGTTGACGGGCGGTCGCCGGGCCCCCGAAGCGAATCCCGTTCCCGCCAAGCGCTTTCCAATCCCTCACGGGCTTTTTTCTCGGCTTCCTGAATGCAACTTGAAAATAACTCCAGCGCTTTTTCCTGATCATCGGCGATATGGCGTTCGAGCTGGAGAAAGGCTTTGGATAAGTAATACTGTGTTCCCCGCACGCGCTCCTCAAGCGGGAGCAATCCCTGGTAGGAGGCGGTTTGTAATGTGTTTTTGTAGTTGAAGACAGCGAAGGAAAAGACAGTCATCAACAACAGCAACCAGGCGGCGATCGGGATGGACTGAAAATATGTGCGTATCTTAGTCAGCATAAGCGCCATACAGGAACGGTTTGACAAAAGGGCGGCGACACCAGTATAGTAGCGCCAGTCAACAGATTTGTCAATCCATTGGACGCTCTCCGGCCGTAACCGGCTAGCGGCTGGGGGACATTGTGTGGGGCGGTCTTCCAAGGCCGACTGTCTTAAGGCATAGCCGGGCAAGGAACCCCGGTCTACGCCCCAGCTACTGACCGATTAACTCCGGCCCGGGGTCGGCTCAGGCGGCGCGTGAAAGCCCTTGGAAGCGGGCATGGCGGCTACGGACTGTTTTTTTCAATGCCGACCGGGACATAGCGCGTGTTGCGGGTGAGCAGGATTTGGTCAATGGCGACACCATCCTCACGGTTGGAAAGGGTCAAAACGTGGTCGCCGGCATCCAAATTCAACTGACTCAAGCGCCCCTTGACTTTCACCCAATGCCATTGTTTATAGGTGGCGTCCTGACCTAAAATGAAGGCTTTCCCATCATCGATACTCACGCCGATGGAGTTCCCACAGCCATCTGTCCACCAGACTCTGGCCCAGAGGTAATAGGTCCCTTTTTTATCAACCGTGAACGAGAACGACGCGTCGCCGGCGGCTTCCGGCGGTTTTCCCGCTCCCTGGGGAATTTCCAAATAGGTCTCGTCCGCGGCCCCCGCGACGGGTTTGGCCGGTTTTTCCGTGTCGGTGTCGTTCAGCTTCACCAAGCGCATCGGGGCGGTGATTTTTTGCGCGTCAGCGGCGTTTATTAAGACGGTCATGCCAGCGTGAAGCGTGGATGAGGCGGCGCATGTCAAGAGGGCGAAAAAAAGGTGTTTCATCGGGTGTTATCCATGGTGGCGGAAAGATTCATAAACCATCTGTGTGTGGTAAACCATTTCAGTCAAACTGTAACGCTCGACGCGTTTTTCCGCGCGGGCGGCGAGCTGTCGTCTGAGATCAGGTGAATCGATTAACTCAAGCAGGGCCTTCTGAGCCCGCGCGGCGTTTCCGGGAGGAATTAGCACACCGGCGCCGCCCGCTAAAACCTCCGTCATGCCGCCGACATCCGTGGCGATGACAGGCTTGCCGGCCCGCATGCTGTCCAGCAGGGTGTACGGCAGCCCCTCCCACCACGACGGTATGACGATGATGTCTATCCGCGGCAAAAACACCCGGGGATCGTCAACGTGGCCCATGATGTCGCACCGATCCCGGATCCCCAGATTCGCCAGCCGCCGTTCAAGCGCGCTTCTGAGCGCCCCGTCGCCAATCACGGCCAGCCGGATGTCATGGCGGGCTTTGAGGATTGAAGCGACCGCCTCCACAAGCCATAGCACGCCTTTTTGGGGTTCCAACCGCCCCACGAAGCCGATGATTAAGCCGCCGTTCAACGATTGAAGCTGACGGGCGGTGGCGATGGGCGGCTCCTCAGTCACGTCAATCCCGTTTGGAATCAGGTGAAATGTGTCCGCCTCCGCGAGTCGTCCATCTATTCCTTTCGCCCGTTCGTCTTCACAGCAACAGATAAATCCGTCAGTGATGGCGGCCAATTTTTTTTCCAGGCGCTGAACCAGCCGTTGTTTAAGCCGGTTAAACCCCATGTCAAAAGGCCAGCCATGGGGGCTGTGTAAAATCGCGGGCGCGCCCGCGGCTTTCGCCGCCGCCCGCCCGATCCATCCGGCTTTGGTGCTGTGCGTGTGGACAATATCCGGCTTTAAACGTCTTAAAATCCGCGTCACCCGGCGCGTCGACAGCCAGTCCTTAGCGGGAGAAAAGCCGGGGGACATGGCGGCGGTCTCAACAATGATCCCCCGCTCCCGCATGCGGGTGACATCCGCCTGAAAATCCGCTTCCCGGCCTAATGAGCAGATGACTGACACCTCGAAGCGCCCGGGATCCAGGCCGAAAACCAACTGCCTTAAGTGGCGCCGCGTGCCCCCCCCGGTCGCTTCTAGAATCTGGGTGACCTTTAACCGTCCCGCCGGGGGCGGCGAAACGCCCGTCGATGTCGTTTTCATCGGAGCGTCCTTTCCGCGCGCGTGGTTCTGTCAAAACGTTCCACAGGCATTTTTCTTAGCCGCCTAATTCAAAATGTGTCGTTTCGCAAAGCGCCCTTCCCCCTGCTGTTGGCTGGACCGCCCGCCTGGCTGAGAGAAACCGGCATCAGTCGTCCCAGACCGCCTGGCTGGCGAGAAAAACCGGGCCGTCCCGACAGGTCCGGGCGTATTCCCACCCGTCCGGATTGTCCGCTTTGACTTTCACCACACAGGCGAAACAGGCGCCGACCCCGCAACACATGGCGTGATCGAGGCTGATTTCCGCGTCCAATTCCCGGTCCAAGACGATCCGGGAGACGGCCGCCAGCATCGGGTTGGGGCCGCAGGCGCTGACGGCCACAGGGCCGACGCGCTCATCCAGCGCCTGGCTCAATAAATCCGTCACCAGGCCATGATGACCGGCGGACCCGTCATCCGTGGACACCCGGACATCGGCGCCGAGGGCTTCAAATTCCTTGACCAGTAAAAGGTCGCCGACATTGCGCCCCCCGATGAGTGTGATCGCCGGTTCCGCGCTGTCCCGGGCGAGCATGTAGGTGGCCGCGCACCCGTATCCCCCGGCGACGATAATGGGTGTCACGCCGACCGGGGCCGGGGTGTACCCCTTGCCCAGCGGGCCGAGAAGATTCAACACGGTTCCCGGTTTCAGGGTGGCTAAGTGGGCGGTGCCTTCCCCGACAATTTTATAAATCACGCTCAATACGCCGGTCGCGGGGTCCGCGTTGTAGATACTGAAAGGACGGCGGAGAATGCGGTGACCAAACGCCGGCATTCGCACGTGGACAAACTGCCCCGGTTCAACCAGTGGTGTCATCTCATCCGCTTGCAGATCAATTTGAAAATAATCCCCCTGCAAACGGGCGTTGCTGAGGATGGGAGCGTCAAGTTGCTTTTTCATGGGATATCATCAATAATTATGTAAAACCGATTCTAATGCCGTTAAAAACACTGCCACGTCTCCGCGGGTTGACTCGGGACCGAAACTCACCCGTAAGGCTCCCCGTATGGTTCGCTCATCATAGCCCATCGCTGTGAGCGCGTGACTGGGTTCTCCGGCCTCGGCCGAGCAGGCGCTGCCACTGCCGATGATCACCCGCTTCTCAGCCAATAAGCGCGTCAGCACCGCGCCTTCAAACCCGGGAAACGAAACACAGGTAATATAAGGGGACGATGTCAAAGGGGAAATGACGCGCGGGTGAAAAGCGGATAAGGCCCGTAATCCCGCTGTCAAGGTCTCCCGGAGGGCGGACACCGCGGAGAGCCTGACCGTCATGTCCGCGGCGGCTTCCGATAAGATTTCCGCGAAAAGCGCGGCGGCCGGGACATCAACGGTGCCGGGCCGGATTCCGCGTTGCTGCCCGCCGCCAAACATCAGCGGCCGGATATTAATGCCCCGCCGGACGATGAGCGCCCCGATGCCCGCCGGGGCGCCCATTTTCCTGCCCCCCACGGCGAGGAGGTCAATCCGCGCGGCCACCCAGGGAGGCGGTGTCTTTCCGGCGCTTTGCAGGGCGTCCACAATCATCAGCGGCGCTTCCCGCTGTGTCGGCAAGTCACGCCGTAAACGGACTAAATCCTGAATCGCCCCCGTTTCGTTGTTCACGTGGGTGACCGCCAAGGCGCTGATGTCACTGTCCATGGCGGTGGGAATGGAGAGAATCCCGTCTCTGTCCGCCGGTAAAGTCGTCACATGGACACCAAAGGCCTGGACAGGCGCTAAAACCGCGGGATGGGCGGTGCTGTCCACCAGCCACCGCCCGTCCTGACGGACACCGTGAATGGCCAAATTTAACGCTTCCGTGCCGCCGGATGTCCAAATGACCGCCGCCTGTTCGGGGGGAATTCCCAGCGCGGCGAGCGTCCGCCGCTCCGCTTGATGAAGCAGAACCTTGCAGTCAGCGCTGAATGTCGTCGTCCCGTGCGGGTTGGCGAAACATCTCCGGCTCAACGCTTCCCAGCGTTGAAACAGGCCCGCCAGCGGCGGACTTCCCGCCGCGTGATCCAGATAAACAATGTCGGATGAATAACGAATGACACGCTCCCGGGAAATAACGGTTGTTATGGCATGCGGCCCGCCGCGCGGTTCCACGATGCTAACAGGCGTCCGCCTGTTGGTCAATATAGAGCCGAAAATGGATTCTGCATCCGGGAAAGGAGGTGGCGGCGCCTGTTCCGTGACGATATAGTACCTGCTCATCACTACAGGCCGTCGGGATCCGCCACATGGTGGGCGGCTCGGAAAAACACGTGGTCAGTAACCATGAACCCCGAATATGTCATTGGGCCGGCTCTGCTGGTCATCCTCGCCATCGTCTTCGCGGCGCTGGTCAACCGCGGTCAGAAAAAATGTCCCTTTTGCCGGGGTATGACGATTGATTTTGCCGACATGAACGGTCCTGCCAAGGGGCCGCTCAAGCAGGTCATGACGATCACCAACCAGGATCTGACCCGGCCGCGTCGTATTGTCATCTGCGAGAAGTGTCACAGCGTGTTTGACTGCCGCCCTCGTGAACGGGTGTATCGGACAACCGCGGACGGCTTTCTGGCCGTCCGGGACAATGAGGATCGGCTCACCAGCGGCGCCATCACATTGTCCCTTGAATCCATCCACTGCCGCGAATGCGGCAGTCCAGTCACCCAAAGCGACGACTTTTCTCTTAGCCCCGCTGAAAAAGATTTCGCCTACCTGCAATTGTTTCAGGTGAAAGATGAGCTTTCGGACCGACCAGCGTACCTCTGCCGGAAATGCGGCGCCATCAATATCTGGCGGAAAGCGCCCGGCAGTGACTATTTTATTCTGACCACCCACCCGGCGTTAAAGCGGTATCCCGAGGCGGAATTGTTTCAAGAGGCCAAAGCGCGGGCGGCATACATGGAAGAAATTTCCCTTGGAAACGCCATATGGTCCTTCGAGCCGGACCGGATTGTCGCTAAACCGCCCTCATTTGCCAAAGATCCCTTTGGTATTTGCAATCTGGCGGGCCAATTTGTCATTTCCCGGGCGGCGGGAACCATCACGTGCGGCAAAAAAAACAACGCCCGGGAATGGCCGCTGGATGGCAGTTGGCAGGTCACCACGGAAACCTTTTCCACACAAACGCAGCTCTTGGAGGCGGCGGCAGGCCACAAAAAAACCATCGCCTCCGCCGCCGAGGTGAAATTGTTTTCCCGAAAACATGCCATGTCCTTTATCATGCATGTGGGGCAAAAATACGCCTGCCAGGAAGTGGCGGACAAAATCCGCCGGGTGGTGGAATCCGCCACCGCGGCCTGAACCTGTTTAGACATGGTTCACAGGTTTGTTCCGTGAAAGGAGGTGGCGGCGCCTGTCCCGTGACGATATCAAGAGGGCGGAAAGCTGAGGGCGGAGGGGCAGAGGCCGGCTGAAGCCGGTACACCAACGGGAGGGCGGAGGTCCGAGGTCGGAGGTCGGAAGTCGGAGGTCGGAAGTCGGAGGTCGGAAGTCCGAGGGGCAGAGGTCGGCTGAAGCCGGTACACCAACGGGAGGGCGGAGGTCCGAGGTCGGAGGTCGGAAGTCGGAGGTCGGAAGTCGGAGGTCGGAAGTCCGAGGGGCAGAGGCCGGCTGAAGCCGGTACACCAACTGGAGGGCGGAGGCGGACAGGCAGCGGTGCCCCCTTCCATTCGAGGGAGCCGACTGGATCGATCTGGTGGAGGGCGGTCGAATCGTGTCGATCCGGTCGCGGATTTGGGAGATCAAGCACCCAAAGGGATCCGCGCGTCAAAAAAATCCGCCCATCCCCGCCGTCGGAGACCAATCCGGGAACGGCGGAGAAGGGCGGTTGAGAACGAAACGGTTACGAATGGTGTTGGCTGCTATCAGGCGCGCCGCCGACGGCGGAAGGTCACGCCCAGCAGCCCCAGCCCGGCCAGGATCATTGTGGAGGGTTCGGGAATCACAGTGGCAACATCACCTGTAAGTGACAAAGAATCCACGGAGATATTGTGGCCCCAGTCGGTATCGCTTGCGTCTGCTATAACATCAAAGGTGAACGTGTAGGTTTCAGCATTGGTCAGATTGGGAAGACTGCTGAGATCAACAGAAACGGCCTGACCTGTCACACTCGTGTAGTTCCCGATCGTGACGCTTGCCGTTCCGTTATATGATCCGCTTCCCACGATATTCACGGTCCAGATGCCATCTTTGTTACTTGTGTTTGCCTGGTTGCCGCCGGTGCCGGTGGTCAAGTCTATAACCAGATCAAACGATGTCAGATCAATGTAAGACGTGCTCCCATCGAGAACTAAATTGAAGGAAGACCTCCAAGTTCCGCCACCGCCAATATTTTCGTTAACGTCCATCTGGTTTGCACGGACATCGAAAAATGACAGTGCAGCATCTGTAGCGTTATCGAAGACGCTGAGTGACGTTGCCGGCGCGGTGACTCCAGTCACGTCATCCCACGTGAATCCGCTGGCAGTATTACCGGATTTGGTAAATCCTGCATCGGAAAAATCGGTAGAAACAATCGTTGCTCCTGATGTAACAACAATCGTTTCCGCCTTGGCCGATCCGGCGGCGAAAAACGCGATTGCGAGAAAAGCAGTCGAAAAGGTGAAGAGTTTGCGTATGTTCATGATGGTCTCCTTGCGGATTGTGCCGCGGCGCGATTTGGGCTGCTGGTCGTGACACCAGTTTTCTGTTTCGAATTGCCCGAATATACCACGCTCCGGAATGGGATAAAAGTTGCATTATATCCATAAAACATTACATTTTGTCCATGAAAAAACCCAAGCGCGTTTTATATGCCAGCCAGTGGTGGCTGGAGGATCAGATGGGGTGTGTGGCGCGCGAAGCCGCACAACGTCATTGGCATATCAACTTCCAGATGTGCGTGACCAATCGGCTCCCGCGGCGCTGGAGGGGGGACGGGATCATCACCACCTTCAGCGCCCCGATTGAGGAGGAAGCGGCGTTTCTCAAACAGGCCAATTGCCCGGCGGTCGCTTTGAACCAATATCATCGCGACATCGATGTGCCGTATGTCAGTCTTGATATGACGGCGGCCGGCCAGTTGGCGGCGGGGCATTTTCTGGAACGGGGATTCCGCCATTTTGCCCATTACACCCGCAGCAGTTGGCAAGCGACGAAGTTGCCCTATCTGCCCTTTGAAAAGCGGGTCGCGGAGCATGGCGGAACGGTCGCCCGGCTGGACTGGGCGGCCGTGAAAGGGTGTTGGGGAGAGACGTGGGAGGGCCGGCATGACTGGCTGCGCCACCGGCTGCGGACGCTGCCCAAACCGCTGGCAGTGCTGGCGGTGGAGCCGCTGGCGGCTGTGGAAGTCATCGAAGCCGCTCTGGAGGAAGGGCTGGATGTCCCCGACCAAGTGGCCGTTCTGGGATTGTTCGATATCAGTTTCTTCCGGGAGTGCGCCACGGTGGGACTGTCGTGCATCATCCAGGATTTTGAGAAGCAGGTGCGGACCGCCTGCGATCTGCTCGCCCGCATGATGGACGGGGAACCCGCGCCGTCAAACCCCATCCTCCTGCCACCGGCCGGCATCACCACCCGGCGCAGCACCGACACCATCGCGGCTCACATGCCCGAAGTGGCCAAAGCCATCCGCTATTTGCGGCGAAATTATGCCGCCCCTGTCAGCGTTGACCAGCTGGCCGACATCTGCGACGTTTCGCGCACTCGGCTCTACGACGTGTTCGATGCCGACCTGGGGCAATCCCCCCACGCCCTGCTCACCCGGATTCGACTCGATAAAGCAAAAAAAATGCTGCTTGAAACGGACGAGAAGATCCGCGCCATCGCGGAAGCCTGCGGCTTCGGCAGCGTGGTGAACCTGCATCGGCATTTCAAAAGCGATCTGGGAATGACCCCGGGGGCGTATAGGAAGAGGGCGGAGGGAGGAGGGGCAGAGGCCGGCTGAAGCCGGTACACCAACGGGAGGCGGAGGTCGGAGGTCGGAGGTCGGAAGTCGGAGGTCGGAGGTCGGAGGTCGGAAGTCGGAAGTCCGAGGGGCAGAGGCCGGCTGAAGCCGGTACACCAACGGGAGGGCGGAGGCGGACAGGCAGCGGTGGCCGCTTCCATTCGAGGGAGCCGACTGGATCGATCTGGTGGAGGGCGGTCGAATCGTGTCGATCCGGTCGCGGAACCGGATCCGGAGGCGGCGGTGTCCGTTTTTCGCGCGTTTTTTTTCGGGGCGCTCGGACCTTCCGGTGTCGCCGGAAGAGGAGGAGATGCCGGCCGTTCGGAAAAAATATGGAGAAACCATGGTATTTTCCTTGCCCCCCCCAAAAAGCTGTGGTATAATCTTTTTACTCCTCGTCAGGGACAGTGTGTCCTTGTCCATTAAACCAAATCAAGCAACATCGCCACAAGGAGAAGCATCATGAAAAAATCCACAGTCCAAATGGTCGCCCCCGTCATCGCCGTCTTTCTGGTTTTCGCCATCAGCGCCAACGCGGCCATCCTGAAAGGGCAGCTTGGATCTGGGCGCCAACGGCGGTATCAATCCCGCCACCGGAGCCGCATGGCAACTTGGGGACCAGTATCGCTTCGCATTTGTCGGCAGCGCGAATCGCCAGGCGCAGGATACGGATATCGCTGTCTATAATTCCTGGGCGCAAGGCCTGGCGGATGCCTCGGCTCTGGGAATCGGCACGGACCAAGGCGTCACCTGGAATGTGATCGGCTCCACTTCCACCGTCAATGCCCGGGACAACACATCGACCAATCCCAACGTGAACGGAACCGGTGAAACCATTTACCTGCTCGATGGCGGCACCGTCGTCGCCATCAACTACGCCCAACTATGGGACGGGACAATTGACAATGCCATCGCGATCGATGAGAATGGCAATGCCAAAAGTCCGAGCTGGGCCTTTACCGGCACGTATATCGACGGTACAAACAGTGGGATGGGAGCAACACGGAATCCTCTTGGGGTTAATGAGGTGAGCCAGGCCGGAAGTACCCTTGACCAATGGATCTGGCGCGTTAATACAAGTGCCTCCTATACTAACTCTCTTCCCATGTATGCCATGTCCGATCCCCTCACGATCGTCCCCGAGCCCTCCACCGCCCTTCTCGCCGGATTGGGGCTGGCCGGACTGGTTCTGCGCCGTCGGCGCGGAAAGTGAGAGTTTCCGGCAGTCTTGGCGCCGGGGGAACAGTTACATGAGCAAAAGCGGCCGGATCTTCTTTTGAAGGTCCGGCTTTTTGCTGTTTTGGCATTTTGTTGATCCGACAAACCCGGAATGACGAACGATGGAAGGGAGTTCCGAGGTCGGAGGTCGGAGGTCGGAGGTCCGAGGTCGGAGGTCGGAGGTCGGAGGCCCGGGGTCGGAGGTCGGAGGTCGGAGGTCCGAGGTCGGATGTCCGAGGTCGGAGGGGCAGAGGCCGACTGAAGCCGGTACACCAACGGGAGGGCGGAGGCGGACCAGCAGCGGTGCCCGCTTCTATTTGCCGGAGCCGACTGGATCGATCTGGTCGAGGGCGGTCGAATTGTGTCGATCCGGTCGCGGATTTGGGAGATCAAGCACGGTACTGTCAAAAATTTGACACAACCGAGGAAGGCTGAAGGGCTGAGGGCTGAAAGCTGGGGGAGGAAGGCGGCGGGCCCCTTTCTATGTGTCCGAATCGGATATCGGCTTGACGAAGAGGAGCGCGAAGGCGATGTTGTCCATCTTGTCCTTGTAGACAATAATGCGCAGATCCAGCGTTTTGGGTGTGGCCTGTCCAGGCAGTTGTATGGTGACTTGACCTGTTTGATTGCTTTTCTCTTCCAGGGTCGCGCGCGTCAGCAAGGTGTCAAAGGGCGTGTTGGTTTCAAGATTGCGCAGGGTTTCCAGTGGCACGGACTGCCTGGCGACTCCCAGGATGGCCGACATGGCCGGATTGAAATCCAATACGCCTTTCTGCGCATCGAACAGGATGAGGGGCTCGATGGTGTGCTCGGCAAGGAGACCAAGGGTCATCCGCAGCTGACGGATCCGTCCGGTTCGCAGGTCGTCGTACTCCCGGAGTTGCTGTACCAGGCGGTTCTGCAGCGCCTCCAGTTCGGAGATGTCGTCCTGGAGGTGGCGGGTCGGGCGGATTCCGGATTGATAGTCCCCGGCCAGGAGCCGACGCAGCAGGGTATGAGTCCGGGTCCGGAAGCGCAGGAGACGCAGCCCTACGAACAGCAGCGCGAGAAAGGCCGGTACCAAAAGCATTCCCACGCCCGACCGGAGAGCCAGCGGCCCGGAATGATCGAAACACAGCACGGCAAGCGCGGCCAGCAATGCCCCGAGGGCAAAGCCATACAGAAGCGTGAGCCAGCGGGTGCGAGGATTGCGATGCAGTGATTTCATGACTTGGCGAACTTTGTGATATCCGTGTCTTTTCCGGTGACAACCAGGGTGTCGGATTCCTCGAAGACCGCGTCGGGCGAAGGCACATTCTCAGTTGTTTCCCCGAAGGTTCTTTCCCCGTCCTGTGTGATCTGCGGCGTGCGCTTGCGGATGGCCACGACATTGAGGTTGAAGTTCTTCCGCAGCCCGCTGCGGCGCAGCGTCGTCCCGACGAGCGCTTGCGGGACTTTGATGTCGGCAATGCTGTATCCCGGTGCGAGAGTGACGTGCTTCGCCATATTATCAATGACCAGACCGCGGGCGACCATGGATCCCATTTCCTGCTCGAGATTAAGGATTGAATCGACCTCAAGCGCCTTGAGGATATCCTGCTGCAGCGGGCTGATGGCGCGCGCCCAGATTTTCTTGACACCGACCCGTTTGAGAAGCACCGTGATCAGCAGATTGGCTTCGACATTGTCTCCGATGCAGACAATCGCCGCATCCACTTCGTGCAGGGACACGGATTTCAGCGCCGCCTCGCTTCCGGCTTCGAGCGTGACCGCGTACGTGACCGATTCTTTGATCGCTTCGACGCGCTCTTCTCTGCGGTCGACGGCAATCACCTGCGCGCCCTGCTCCATCAGTTCCAAAGCCAGGGCATTCCCGAAATTTCCAAGGCCGATCACGGCAAATTGTTTCATTCGACTTTCTCCAGCTATCCGATCATGATCTGTTCTTCCGCATACTTGTAGGTCACTTTGGCGTGGGACGGGAGCATGGCGTACGCAATGGTCAACGGCCCCAGCCTGCCTATAAACATCAGCACGGTAATCAAAATTCTCCCGCCACCCGAAAGTTCCGGGGTCAGGCCCGTGGAAAGCCCCACCGTGCCGAAGGCGCTGACGACTTCAAAAAGGACATCGAGAAACGGTTGTTTCTCCATGGCCAGAAGAACCAGGGTAAACAGGCCCACCACGCACAGCGACAGGCACAGCAGCGTCAGGGCCTTGTAGACGGTTGCCGTGGGGATTGTGCGCCGGTGGATTTCGGTGTGCGCCCGGTTGCGGAGGCTGGCGGTGATCGCCGCCCAGAGGCATGCCACCGTCGTTGTCTTGATACCGCCGGCGGTGGAGCCCGGTGAGGCGCCGATAAACATGAGAATGATCAAGGCCAGCAGCGTGGCGGAAGACAAGGCGCCTATGTCGAGCGTGTTGAAACCGGCGGTTCGCGCAGTCACGGATTGAAAAAACGATGAGAGGACGACACTGCCGGGCGCCAGATTGCGCAACAGCCCGGAGCGCTCCGTCAGAAAAATAATCGCCATGCCCGTGAGAATCAGAAACACCGTCATGCGCAGGACGATCCGGCTTTGCAGCCGGCTCCGGCTGTCTCCAGCGGCCGGATGCCTTCTCCGCACGCCATCAAACAGACGTTTCATCACGACAAATCCCAGGCCGCCAAAGATGATCAGGCCGCAGATGACCACATTGACGCCGGTGTTGTCACGAAAGCCGACAAGACTATCCGAGAAGGTTGAAAAGCCGGCGTTGCAAAAGGCCGAAACCGAGTGGAAAACCGAATGGTAGATTGCCGAAAACGGGGAGTCGAACGATGTCCGCCAAGCAAGGAAAAGAAGAACCGCGCCAATGGCTTCAAGAACAAACGTCATGAGGACCACAAAGCGAATCAGGCCGCGGAGACCGGCCAGGGTGTCGTGGTCCAGCGCGCTCTGAAGAACGGCGCGCTGGCTGATGTCGACCCGCTTGCCCAAAAACACGGTCAGCGACACGGAAAAGGTCATGATGCCCAGCCCGCCAATCTGGATGAGAGAGGCGATGATCATCTGCCCAAACGGGCTGAAATAGGTTGCCGTGTCGCGCACGATCAAGCCTGTCACGCACACCGCGGATGTCGCGGTGAACACGGCATCGATCAATGGCAGCCGCTCGCCAGCCGTGGTGGCCGCGGGAAGCGTGAGCAGGACACTGCCCGCTCCGATCGCGCCCAGAAAGCCGGCCAGCATCAGCCGGGCTGGCTTGAGGTTGAGAAGCTGCAGCAATCCGTGCGACCTGCGAATGCGCGAGACCAGCATGACGACGATGACCACCTGCCGGACCACTGTGGACACACTTGGATGACCTGCCCCGGGCAGGTACTGTATCAAGGGAATAAAGACAATGAACTCGAGCCAATGCCGATGGACAAAGGTTTTCCTGTCATCGCTGAAGAAGATCCGCAGCAGAACATCGGCGGCAAACAGGCTCCACACCCCGATGTTGACACTGGCAAAGAGCCGGGGATGCGCGTCGCCGAAGTCAGTGTTTTCCGCAAGCAGAAAGAGGAACGCGGCCAGAGCGACCGCGCCAAGGCAATACTCATTCCAATGGTTTTTCCTTTTCACCCGGCAATTTTCCCTGTGCCAGCCATCCGCGCCGCCCTGCGACCCGGATTCTGCGATGGCGCGCTAAAAGAGTCTGAAAGCAAGGATAAACACGGATTTTTGGCTGGGCTTGCTCCGCATCCAACGGTGATCATTTTTCGCCGCACCCGCTATTTTTTCGCCGATTTCCTTTTTCCCGTGACGATCAGGGCCAGCAAAATCCCGATCGCGATCCCCACCAGGAGGGTAATCCCGAGAAGGACGGCATTGGACATGCTGGCCTTGAGAAACAGAAACCGGATCTCCACTGGCCGCGTGTTCTGCAGGATCACAACAAGTCCCAGAACCACCGCGACAAGAACGGCGACGAGGTTCAGTTTTTTCATTTTAGCGCCTCTTTGATAAGCGGTGCCCGCTTCCATTCGCGGGAGCTCAGTTATTCGTTGTCCGCTGTCCCCGCGCCGTCAACGACGATGACGATCATCGTGCTGTCACCGTCCTTGTTGGCGCTGACGGTGGCGGCGCGTCCTTCCTTCTCGAATGACAGGGCGCTTTGTCCGCCCATGTTGAAGGCGGCGGACTGACTCCAGCCTTTGGCTTTCATCTTCTCGCCGACCACACGGGTTATCTTTTCCAAAGCGTCCGGCGACCGCATCTGGAGCATGAAGCCGTCCGGGGTACGCATCGAACTTTCCAGCTTGGCGCCTTCATACACGACCACATCCGCGGGAAACCCTTCGGGCAGGCTGACGCTGGCGCCCGCCGAGTAGTCGAACTGGCCCTCTTCCGTGCGAATCGAGACGGTATCCTTGTCGATGTCGACCTCCGCCTGGCCGCCCATCTGGGCTTCAATCAATTTCTCACTGACTTTCCGGGCGGCGCGGTCGCCGACCGGGGACGTGTTCTTTTCCCTGTCCCCGCATCCGGTCGCCAGCAACAGTCCCGCCGCCAGCACGAAAAGATTTTTTTTGTCCATGGTAGAGAACTCCTTGATTGAAGACCAGCCTGATCGACGTTTACAAGCGGGGGACCGCGCCGCCGCGGAAGTACTATACACGCCCGTCGGATGTCCGCCAATATCCGGAATGATTGGTGACAAACGCGGAGAGATTACTGTTTTCCCGTTGCAACAGGACGGCGGACATATATTTTAGGGGGCATGTATCGTAACCACATTGTTGACGGACCGTTGGCGGCGGGGATTTTGCGGCTGGCGGGACCGATGTTTGTCAGCGCGCTGCTGCAGAATCTACAGAGCGTGATCGACCTGTTCTGGGTGGGGCGGCTTGGGTCGGAAGCGGTGGCGGCGCTGGCCGTGAGCGGCACCGTGCTGATGCTGCTGTTTCCAGTTGTCATGGGAGTGGCGACGGGAACGGTCGCCATGGTTTCCCGCGCCATCGGCGCCGGCGACCACGAGGAGGCGGCCGATGTCGCCGGTCAGTCGTTGCTGTTGGCTCTGGGTTTCGGGCTGGCCGCCGGGGTGGCGGGATGGCTGTGGGCCGACCGACTGTGTGTTCTGCTAGGGGCGGCGCCGGAAGTCGCCGCCATCGGCACGCCCTATCTGCGCATCTGCTTTGCCGGCAGTTTCACCTTGTTTCTTCTGTTTGTCGGCAACAGTGTGATGCAGGGGGCGGGAAACACCGTGATTCCGATGATTGCCATGGTGCTGGCGAACCTGCTCAATCTGTTTCTCGATCCACTGCTGATTTTCGGACTGTGGGGATTGCCGCGCTTGGAGGCGAACGGGGCGGCGCTGGCGACGGTGGTGTCGCAGGCGCTGGCGGCGGCCATGGTGTTGACGGTTCTGCTGGCCGGCCGCCTGGGCGGCGTGCATGCGCATAGCGGGCGGTGGCGAGTGCATCCACAGCTTATCTGGCGGCTGTTGCGGATTGGTGTCCCCAGCATCGGGCAGATGCTGTCGCGCAGTCTGATGGCGCTGGTTCTGATGCGGATCGTCGCCGCTTCCGGAACCGTGGCGGTGGCCGCGTACGGAATTGGTCTGCGTTTTCACATGCTGATCCTGATGCCCGCCTTCACGCTGGGCAACGCGGTGGCGACCATGGTGGGACAGAACCTGGGTTCCAACCAGGCGGGGCGGGCGCGGCGGGCCGCCTGGCTGGGAACCGCTATGGATCTGGTCGTCATGGTGGTGGCCGCTGTGGTCATGGTTTTCGCGGCCCGGCCGCTGATCGCGGTGTTCGACGCGAATCCCGATGTGGTTGAGGTGGGCGCCGCGTATCTGCGCACGGTCTCCCCGTTCTATATCTTCACCGCGTTGGCGATTGTCCTTGGCCGGGCGATGATGGGGGCGGGCGACACGGTGGCCCCCATGGTCTGCACGGTGATTGGTCTATGGGGCGTTCAAGTGCCGCTGGCGGTATGGTGGTCGCGGACCATGGTTCCTTCGACCCAGGGCGTGTGGTGGGCGATCGCCGTCGCGGTGACTGTTCATGGTCTGCTGGTCGCCGGTTGGTTTGAACTCGGCCGCTGGAAAACGCGGAGGGTATGACGCGGGGCGCGTCTCCGGTTGTCTAGGAAAAATTCACCACTGAGATATGGAGGCACGGTAGAGAATTGCGAAATGCGCAATTTCACACTCCAAATTAGCAGTGAAACGGCAAAAATAAGAAGAGAAATTTGCAAGAGTAAGGGCCACGAAAAGGCACGAAAATCAAGAGGGGCAGGAAGGCGTTGATTTTTTGTGGTTTTTTGCGCTTTTTTGTGGCTATCCCCCAGTTTTCAAAAATTAGTGTCGAATCAGTGTGAATGAGTGGTTTCTCGCATTATTTTGCAACCATGTTCGACTGCTCAACACGGATGCATCCGAGACGGATGCGCTCCATGGACCGATTTCTGCCTGACTGCCTCTGGTAGTTCCCGAAATCAGCCATATCGACCGGTCAAAAACCGCTGGCTCATCATTCTTGTCTCAGCAAGATCCAAAGCGCCTCTCTTTCGATATTCGTTATTCCCTGTTCATCTGTTCATC
>JAVVEH010000042.1:0-37344 GCA_032251435.1 Lentisphaeria bacterium
CCACCACCGAACCTGTGCGGTTGCCGATGGGGTCGTAGTCGTAGCCGTAATCGTAGGTGGTGACCGGGCTGGTTTTGTCGGTGATGTCGGTGCCGGTGTGTTTTTTCCCGGCGGTCACTTCACCGCGGTCGGGAGTCGCCGCAACGGGCAGTTGCTCTGACCATGAAGGCCGGCCGTCTCGCTTCACTCGGCTGTACCCGTGTGACACCGTCACGTTTAATCTGTCACTTTGTGGCATGAATTTGGCCGACCCAGGTCCAAGGCGTGAACCCGAGTTTTTGCTTGAGGGATTTAATGACTTTTTCAGGTGTTTCAGTGTCTGTGAAAAGCATAAATTGGGTACTGCCACTGCCGGAAAGCCGAGTTGTCAGAACGCCCTGTTCGGCGGCGGTGTCGCGGATCATTTCCAAAATTGGAAACTTCCGATAAACGTCTTCTTCGAACGCGTTGTATGTTGATTCGGCCACATGACGAATGTCACCCTTGGAAAAGTAATCCAATATGGCTGGCGGTGTCGCATGGTTTGCCGGTGTCACATGGGCGTATGCCCACGCTGTGGAAATGGGAAAACCGGCATTGACAAGCATGACCGGAATGGGGGTTCCGCAATGGACGGGTGTTAATTTTTCACCGATACCGGTGGCGAAACAGGGTTGGTCCTGGAGGAAAAAGGGCACATCCGCCCCTAATCCGGCCGCGATACCATTCAAGCGTTCCGCGGAGATGTGTTGGTTTTCGATGGCCAGAATCGCTTTCATGACCGCGGCCGCGTCAGAACTGCCCCCGCCGAGGCCAGCGGCCGCGGGAATTCGTTTAACCAAGTCAATATGCCAATCAGCTTTTAGGCCCAACTCCCGGCAAAGGATTTCGGCGGCTCGCCAGGCCAGATTGCGTGAATCGCGGGGAATTTCCGATTGGTCGCACGTAAGGGACAGCCCCTCGTCAGGTTGGCGGGGTGTCACGGTAAGGGTATCGTGAAGGCCATGCAAGTGAACAAACAGGGACACCAGGTCGTGGTACCCGTCCGGTCGTTTGCCGGTGACAGCGAGATAGAGATTTGTTTTGGCGGGGGCTTGAATGATCATGACGTTAATTTAGGGGGCCGGTCGTTCTCTTACCAGCGTCCGCGCGGGAATCTTTCGGGTGTCCGGGGCACCGCGGGCATCCATTTCGGCTGGATTGGAGCGTTTGACATGTCAATGCGGATGATGTCGGGATCCGCCTTCACACGGGGCTTCTGAAACTTCGATGTTGGACTGCCTGCCACGCCGTAATCATATGAAGGCGGGTTGGACGTTGAGCGTTGAGTCCGGCCTAAAAAGTCCGGATTTAGCGGATTTGGTAAACTTAATCCAGAAGGATAAAACTCAGCGGCGGTACTCCGTCCGCTGAAGTGACCCGATTGGCTTCCGTCTCTTGCCTTTCTCGTTGTCGTAATCGTTAGTCGATTCTCTTGCCAGCGTTCAGCGCTCCGAACGTGGGGAGCCGATTACGACTGCGACAACCGTTCGGCTCCCGCCTCACTGACAACGACAACGAACCGATCGCGCCATCAGCGCTCATGTCATCGATCCAGAACGCGTCAGTCCGCCAGGCGTCCGGTAATCATGATGTCGGCGCCCACCTGCTGGATATCCACGTTGGCGAGGGGGCGGGCTTCCGCCAGCGAGAGAGGATTGGCGCCGCCGACCACGGGTCGGCTGTCCTGTCCGCCGAGAATTTTCGGGGCGATAAAAAACGTCACCCGGCTGACCACTTGAGCGGCCAGGAGATTGGCGGCGAGTTCTCCGCCGCCTTCCACCAGCACCGCGGTGACATTGGCCGCGCCGAGAGTTGTGAGCCAGGCCAGCCAGTCTTCACGGCTTTGAGCGGCGCACAGGCCGACTGTCCGTCCCTCGCCGGTGTTCAGCCGCAAGTCCGCGGGCAGAGCGGGTTGCCGGGTCCAGACATAGGGACGCGGTTGCCGGGGCCAGTCAGCCGGTTCCCGCACCGTCAAAGACGGATTATCCCGGCGGGCGGTTTCGGCACCGACCATGATGGCGTCGCACCACCGCCGCAGGCGCTGCACCTCCGCCCTGGCTTCCGGGCCGGTAATCCATTGGGACTGTCCGTTCTTGGTGGCGATTTTGCCATCCAGCGTCATCGCCATTTTAAGCTGAACAAAGGCGCGGCCGGTTGTGATCCAGTGGAAAAACGCCTCATTCAGCCGGTCGCACTCGGATTTTAAGAGGCCGGTATTCACTTCGATGCCGGCTTCCCGGAGAATGGCCACGCCCTTGCCCGCGTGCCGTGGATTGGGGTCGAGCGAACCGACAAACAGTCGTTTGATGCCGGCCGCTCTGATCGCGTCGGTGCAGGGAGGGGTGCGCCCATGCGTGCAACAGGGTTCCAAGGTCACGAACATATCCGCTCCCCGGGCCTTGTCCCGGGCGGCCGTCAGGGCGTGGATTTCCGCATGCGGTGTTCCCGCGCGGTGATGATAGCCCCGCCCGACTTCGACACCATCGCGGACCACGACCGCTCCGACCATGGGGTTGGGACTGGTCATTCCCCAGCCCCGCCGCGCTTCGTCTAAAGCGGTCGTCATCCAGTTGTCATGCTGGTCAATCATGGTTTACTTTAAACGCGGCCGTTTTTTTGGTCAAGATTTCATCGCCCGCGCGAAGGCGTCGTGTGAGCGTTCAATGATGGCTTTATCCATGCAAAAAGTCAGGCGGAAGTAGCCGGGGCAGCCGAACCCGCGTCCGGGAACGGCCAGAATGTTTTCCGCCAGCAGTTGGTTGACAAAGGCCAAGTCGTCTCCACCCGGGGCCTTTGGGAAGAAGTAGAAGGCGCCTTTGGGCATGGTGTAGTCAATGCCGACATCATCCAGAATGGCCGCCATGCTTCGCCGCCGGTCATCGTAAACCGACACATCCACACCGTCCCGCAAAGCCTCCGTGACAATGATCTGGCCAATGACCGGGGCGTTGACAAAACCTAAAATGCGGTTGCACAGCACCAGCCCCGCCAGGAGTGTGTCCCCGCCGGTCATGCCGGGGTTAAGCGCGATGTATCCCACCCGTTCTCCGGCCAGGGAAAGGCTTTTTGAAAAGGAGCCCATGACCACGCTGTGTTCGTAAAGGGGTAGAATGGGAGGCACCTCCACATTGTCGTAGGTCAGAAACCGGTACGGCTCGTCGGACAGCAAAAAGATTGGTCGGCCATGTTCCGCGGACTTCGCCCGCAGGAGATCGGCCAAAGACGCCAATTGTTCCGCCGTGTAAATCTGTCCGGATGGATTATTCGGTGAATTGACCAGCACCGCCCGGGTTTTCGGGGTGATGACGGCTTCAATGGCGGCCACGTCCAGTTCAAAGGTGAACTCCGTCGACGCCGCCACGACCAACGCGCCGCCGTGATTGGCGGCGTAGAAGCCGTATTCGACAAAATAGGGCGCCGGACAGACCACCTCATCGCCCGGTTCCAGGACGGCGTGGAAAAAGGTGTTTAACGCGCCGGCCGCCCCGCAGGTCACAATGACATTGGCCGCGGTGAGGGGGGCTTTTTGTTCCGTGGACAGGTGGTCGGCCAAGGCGCTCCTGGCGGCCGGCAAACCGGCATTGGGAACATACCCGAAGGCCAGGGGCGCGTCCGCTTTGGCGACGATGTCTTGAAGGGCGGCCTTCACCCCGGGCGGCGGCGGCAGGTCCGGGTTGCCTAAACTGAAGTCAAAAACGTTGTCGGCGCCCAATTTTTTCTTGAGTTCGGCGCCGGTTTCAAACATTTTCCGGATCCAGGAGGACCGTTCAATGTATCCTTCGATTCGCGGAGAAAGTAAGCTCATGGGAATTAAGTTCGGATTTAAGGGGATTTCGGATTTCGGATTTGGGATTTGGGATTTGGGATTTAAGGGGATGTCGGATTTTGGATTTCGGATTTCGGATTTTGGATTTCGGATGTCACACCTTGGCGTTGTCAAACGTCCATTCGCCGTTTTCCGGATTCCTGGACATATCTTGGAAAGCGTTGGGAAATTCCCGTTGGCAGATTCGGGCGATTTGGTCAAGCACGATGCGGATTTCCTCTTCGGCGTGAACGCTGGTGCGGATGGCGATGACATGGCGCCAGGCGCGCAAGTTTCCTGTCACCACAATGGATGTTCCCAGGCCGATCGGCGCCAAGCGGCGGAACATGGAGGTCAGCTCTTTTTTAGGACCAAAGGCTTTAATATTCTCAATGTCGAAGATATCCGCCATATCCGACTGGACGGTCTCAAGCATGGCGATCACGTCTTTGAACTTATCGACGGCCGCCTGGTTGCCCTTGAGGGCTTCCGGCAGCCACACGCTCAGATCGTCCAGGCGCACATAGCGCAGGCTCTCCTGACTGTAAGCCATACCGGCCCGGTGCCGGACGAGCTCGTGGGTGACCACGCGGGACACGCCGCGGATGATGAATGTCAGGTTCGCGTGTTCGAGAATCGAGCCGTGGGCGTGGGCCAGAACATTGCCGATGTAGTGTTTATTCCCTTTGCGGACCCGGCCGACATTGGGATTTGACGCCTCGGGCTTTTCAGGATCGTAGGGTTGCCAACTACGGTAGCACATGCGCCCGGCCGCCTCAATCAAGTTCTCCGCCCCGGACACCTCCGGATCCGGTGCCCAGTCAGGCGAGCCGATGTCGGCCAAATACGCGTTGAGCCCCTCTTCACAGAGAGTGGTTTTGCCGATGAGATACACGTTTGGGGAGTCAATGATTTTCATGAGTCGGGATCATTTTCCGGGATTTTTTTCGCTGTCCGCATTGGGTGTTAATCCGGGGTTTCACAAGAGGAAAAATAGGCTGGTTCCGGCTGTTTTCAAGTCGCGCCGCCGGTGAGATCAGCAATGAAGAGTCATTGCTGCTGTTGATTTGTGTTTCGTGATTCGTGATAGGTGGTTGTTTCTTGCAGGCAGAAGTGGATCCCGTCAGTCCAGGCGGATCTTTTTCTCACGGTTTTTCGTGGCGGCGGACGACACTGTCGGCGGCTGCAAAAAAAAAACGAGACACACCCCCCGGGGGGTAGGCGTGTCTCGTAAAAGTGGTGGCAGGAGCCAGAATCGAACTGGCGACACAGGGATTTTCAGTCCCCTGCTCTACCGACTGAGCTATCCCGCCACTTTTTATTTAAATGGCATACCTGTAGGGACTCGAACCCCAAACCTTCTGGTCCGTAGCCAGACGCTCTATCCAATTGAGCTACAGGTACAATCACAGTAACAAGTTTTCGGTTTGAAAACGAGGTGTAAAATATCCGTTTTTTCTCATGCGTCAAGGCGGTGTAAGTGTTTTTACTTAAAAAAGGCGGTGTTTTTCATGGTCGCAGGGGTTGAACTGGTCGTTTTACTCAATACATTTCAATATTCCCATCATCACCAAGCGTTCTATCAAAAAGGAAGCCGTCATGACTTTTTCTCTTCGTCTTTTTATCGCCACTGGCTTGTTCGCCGCCGCCCTTCTTCAGGTTGGATGTCTGCCTAAGATTGACACGAGTGGACGAACCCGAAGCGGGACACCGACAGTTCCGGCGACAGGCGATAACGGTGGCGGCGTGTTCGAGTTGCCTAAAGGCGGTGGTGTGGATGGCCCCGGCGGGTGGGAAACAACGACCAAGCCAGCCGGGGGGGGCGCGGGGGCCGCGGCGAAAGAGAAACGCTGGGAAGGTGTCGTCGTTTACTTCGGGTACGATAAATCCACGGTCGGGGTCAGTGAGCAATACAAGGTCGAAGCGCTGGCCAAACATCTGTTGAGCAACCCTGATTATTACGTGATCGTGGAAGGCCATTGCGATAACCGCGGCAGTGATGAGTACAACCGGGCGTTGGGTGAACGCCGGGCGTTGGCTGTCAAAAGCTTTCTAGTTTCGCTGGGGGTCGCTGAAGACCGGGTGAGAACGGTCGCGTACGGCGAGGAAAAACCGGCGGTTCCCGACGCGGCGACCGAGACGGAGCATGCCAAAAACCGGCGGGCTGAGTTTGTCCTGGGCATTCAGTGAGTTTAATACGGTTAAGAATGACCCGTCTTCACAATGATCCCGTGGAGTATTGGAATGCCGGCATGGTGGATGTTTGTTTCCATTGAGATCAGAACCAAAGATTATTGATGTGTGCGCCGCCGTGATTGTTCATGACGGCGCTTTTCTTTTGGGATTACGCCCCGCCGGGAAGCACTTGGCGGGGCACTGGGAGTTTCCCGGCGGCAAAGTGCGCGCCGGGGAGACGCTGGCGGCTTGCGTCAGGCGGGAAGTGGACGAGGAGTTGGGGGTGCCGGTGAAAAATGTCCGCCATATCCGCTCATTGGAACATGCCTACCCCGAGAAAACCATACGCTTGCACTTCATGGCCTGCGAACTGGTCTCCGCGGAGTCCGCGCCCGTGGCTTTAGAACACGAAGCCATTCGCTGGTGCGCGGACGCCGAGGCCGACATGATGCCCCTGGCGCCGGCGGACCGCCGGTTTCTGCGTGACTGGCGGCGGGAAAAGGCTCGAGATTCGCATGACGTTTCAGACCGGGCACCCCCGTCGCCGCCGTGCCGGTGACGGGCATCTTCGCGCGCTCATCTGAGTTCCGCGCCGCCGGTGTCGTCGCCGCGCATGTCAGTCAAGGCCGATGTTGATCGCGCCGCTTATAGAAAATTGGCATTTCTCGGTTAGGTTAAACGCCAGACTGTGATGATGGCTTTAAATCGGCTTTTAATGAGGTGGTTCAATGAGTTTTGATCCTGTTGCAAAAATCTTCCATGCCATGCCCCGGGAGGACCGGCGATACCCATTGCTTGGCACGGCTGTTCTGGTCGTGGCGGTGTTATTCGCCGCCATGGCTGTTCTCGGGCACGGTTTTCTGCCGCCGGACGACGCGTTGCGGCACGCGGCGCAAGCGGTATGCAAGAAGCCCTGGCATGAGATCCTCGTCCTCGCCAAGCCCATGCTTTTTGATTTTCATGCCGGATGGACATGGTTGCTGCATCGTCTGGCGGACGCCGGGTTAAGCGCTGAGGATTTGGTGTGTTTCAGCTATGTTTTCTTCTTTTTGGCCGTGTTGCTTCCGCCCGTGTTTTTAGCCCGGCGGTCAGAAGCTTGGGGAATCGCGGTCATTGTGGCGGTGACCCTGGGGTTGTTAAGCCCGGTTCGTTTAATGCTCGGCCGCCCATTCCTTTCGCAAGTGTCAGTTATGTTAATGATGGGATTTTTGTTCGACACCTTTAAGCGAAAAGAATTTCCAAAAACCGCCGGTGCGGTTTTATTCGCCGCGATGACACTGTCGCTTTGGTTTCGGTGTGGCTGGTTGCTGTTCATTATTCCCCTGGGATGTCTGCTCGTGGCTGGCGAATGGCGGGTTTTTTGGCGAATGACGTTAATTTGGGGGGTGGCCTGCCTCGTCGCCGCGACACTGTGTCGGGACTGGTCCGGTTTCTTTATCCATTCCACAACTGGGTTACTCGGCAGCGTGGGCCGCGATTTGCCTTCCTGGGCGCTGGTCTCCGAACTTGTTCCCGCCACACCGCCTTTTCTGGCGTTGTTGCCCATCCTTTTTTTCCTGGCCATCCGTTTCTTCTTAAAGGATAAGCTTCTTCACCGGCTCAGGGATCCATTGTTGATTTTGACATTGGCTGGTTGGGTGTTGATGTTGCAAAGTTCCCGGTTCTGGGGGGATTTTGGTCTGCCGGCTTTGATGGTTTGGATGACCAAAGAATTTTCGGACCTGCTCGACCGGATCCCCGGCCTGCGCGGTGATGGTAAAGGACGCTTTGTCCTTTGCTCAGTGGTGGGCGGCATCGTTTTCCTGTTAATTTCAACCGATGTGAATGGCCGTTGGGGCCGCGGGAATTATCAGCTCCACGCGGATTACACCAATGAGGACATTCAGGATTTGTTTCCAGATGAGGGGGGAATCTTTTATAACACGGATATGACTTTCTTCTACCAGACCTTTTTCCATAATCCCGACGGCCATTGGAAATACAATTTAGGGATGGAAGCGGCTTTGATGCCGGATGACAATCGGCAGATTTACCACAATTTGATTTTGTATAATAAGGACACCCGCCTCTATCAAGGCTATATCGACAAAATGACCTCCAAAGACCGCTTGGTCATCTTGGGAGCGGGGCAACCGGGAATTCCCGAGTTGGAATGGAATTTGTTGCAAACCGGTATTTGGAGCGGGCGGTTGCCGCGCGAGGCACCGTCACGTTAACCAGCCCATGACTAAACTGGAATTGACAATTTTAATGCCTTGCCTGAATGAGGCGGAGACATTGGCCCGGTGCGTCAGCAAGGCGAAAGCGTTTCTCGTTGGCCATCACATCGCGGGCGAGGTCTTAATCGCCGACAATGGCAGTTCTGACGGATCACAGGACATTGCCCGGGAAGCCGGGGCCCGGGTCGTCCAAGTGGACGAGAAAGGGTATGGAGCGGCCTTGAGAGGCGGAATTGAGCATGCCAAAGGCGTATATGTCATCATGGGGGATGCGGATGACAGTTATGATTTCTCTAATTTGATGCCATTTGTCGAAAAGTTGCGGGACGGGTTTGACTTGGTGATGGGAAACCGGTTCAAGGGAGGAATTGACAAAGGCGCCATGCCATTTTCGCATCGCTATTTGGGGAATCCTGTGTTGACTTTAATTGGGAAAGTCTTTTTCCATAATCATAACTGTGGAGATTTTCATTGCGGGCTCCGGGGTTTTAACCGGCAACGGGTTCTGGACTTGGAACTCCAGACGACCGGGATGGAATTCGCCACCGAAATGGTCATGAAGGCCACGCTGTATCGTTTGAAAACATGTGAGGTGCCGACGACGTTGTCCCCGGACGGTCGTTCCCGTCCGCCCCATTTGCGCACCTGGCGGGACGGGTGGCGCCATCTGCGCTTTATGCTTCTTTACTGTCCGTCTTGGCTTTTCCTGTTGCCGGGTGTCTTTTTCTCCATAGCGGGATTGGTGACATTCATTTCGCTGGCGACGGGTCCCAAAATCATTTTTGGTATAGGCTTTGACATCCACACCATGCTTTACGGGGCGTTTTCTCTCTTGGTTGGTCTACAGATCCTTTTCTCATTCCTAGTGGCCAAATCCTACGCGGTCGGAGAAAAACTCATGCCGCCGGACCGGTGGTCCGGAATTTTGTTTTACCGGGGGATTTTGGAATGGTCGGCGGTTTTTGGCGTTGTCGCTTTTTTGACGGGTTTTATGTTAAGCGTTGGCGCGGTGACTGGTTGGGGGCGGGCCGGTTTCAGTTCATTGGATCCCGCCAAGATGATGCGTCAAGTCATTCCGGCTGGTTGTCTCATGGCCATGGGGATACAAGTGTTTTTCCATGGGTTTCTTTTGGGCATCACACAATTGGGCTGTGGCAAGGATGCCGGCCGATAAGTGGCAAGGAGCTTGTGGCATGAAAGTAGTCATATTAGCCGGGGGCATGGGGTCGCGTCTGTGCGAGGAGACGGTGATTAAACCTAAACCCATGGTTCTGATCGGTAACAAGCCGATCTTGTGGCATATCATGAAAATTTATTCAGCTTACGGATTCAATGAATTCGTGATCTGCCTGGGATACAAGGGGTATATGATCAAGGAGTACTTTTCCCATTATCACCTGCACCACGCGGACGTGACCATTGATTTTAAAACCAATGAAATTCACTATCACCGGATTCATGCGGAACCGTGGAAAGTGACTCTGGTGGACACCGGGCATGACAGCATGACCGGGGGGCGGATCCGGCGTGTCAAAGAGTATGTTGACAATGAGACATTTATGATGACGTACGGAGACGGCCTTGGGGATGTCAACATCCGGGAACTCGTGGCGTTTCACAAACAACACGGGCGGACAGCGACAGTGACCAGCGTGCGGCCGCCAGGCCGCTTTGGAACGCTGGAACTGGATCCGGATGACCCCGCTGTTGTCCGTCATTTCCGCGAAAAACCCTCTGGGGAAGGGGATTGGATAAACGCGGGCTTCTTTGTCCTGGAGCCCGATGTTTTTGATTATTTGCATTGCGACGCGGATATTTTTGAACAGCGGCCATTGCAAGAAATGGCTTCGGGAAACCGTATCTCCGCCTTCCAGCACCATGGCTTCTGGCGGCCAATGGACACACTGCGTGACAAAAACAGTCTGGAAAGCCTTTGGGAAACGGGCAAAGCGCCATGGAAAATCTGGTGAAACGTAAGCTCCCGGAGTGGTGAGTGGACATCAGATCAAAAGGAATGTAACGTGTCAAATCAGTGCCGTCCGTCGGATAAAAAGTCTCCGTCCGCCCAGTGTCTTCGGGAACAGATTCTTGAGTTGGTCGAGGCGTATCACGCCGCCACCCAGGCTGAGTCTGAGCCATTTATTCCCGGTCAGTCCGTCCTTCCCTACGGGGGCCGGGTTTTTGGGGCTGAAGATATTCAGGCGGCCGTGGGCGCCAGTCTGGATTTTTGGCTGACCTTGGGGCCGGAGGGCAAGGGATTTGAAGAGGAACTGGGGGCCTATCTGGGGTGTGAGAATGTGCTATTGGTCAATTCGGGGTCCAGTGCCAATCTGGTGGCGTTGTCGGCTTTAACCAGTCCTAAACTGGACAATCCGATCTGTCCTGGCGACGAAGTCATTACCGTGGACGCCGGCTTCCCGACAACGGTTAACCCGATTCTGCAAAATGGCTGTATTCCGGTGTTTGTGGATGTCGATCCAGACACGGTCAATGTTGATGTCACACAGCTTGAAGCGGCTCTTTCCGGAAAGACGCGCGCGGTGATTTTGGCCCACACGCTTGGCAATCCCTTTGACATTGACGCGGTCAGTTCGTTTTGCCGACACCATGATTTGTTCTTGATTGAGGATAACTGTGACGCCTTAGGGAGCCGCTATCGGGGGAAGCCGACCGGGACATTCGGCGATTTTGGCACGTCCAGTTTTTATCCGGCGCACCATGTCACTATGGGGGAGGGGGGGGCGGTTTACACGAACTCCGCGCGTCTACACCGGATCGCCATGAGCTTCCGGGATTGGGGGCGTGACTGCTGGTGCGAAGGCGGGGATGACGACACGTGCGGCAACCGGTTTTCACGGAAGTGGGGAAACCTGCCGGCGGGATATGATCACAAATATGTCTATAGTCATATCGGCTACAATCTTAAACCCACGGATCTCCAAGCCGCGATTGGACGGGTTCAGCTCAAACGGATTGACGCGTTCACGGCGGCCCGAAAACGGAACTACGCGTATCTGGCCGAACGGGTGAAGGCGTTCGCTGACGACTGGGCCTTTCAACAGGCGACAGCGGACAGTGACCCAAGCTGGTTTGGGTTCCTCTTGAGAATGCGGAAACCGGACCACCAACGGTTAACCCGGATATGCTTGGAGTTAAGCCGACGTAAGATCGGACATCGCCGCCTGTTTGCCGGGAGTATCACACATCAGCCCGCCTACTTGACGATTGATTGCCGCAAGGTTGGTGATCTGGCCAATACACAGATGATGATGAATGGCGCTTTTTTCGTCGGTGTTTATCCCGGACTGACGGACACGATGCTGGAATACCTGGGTGAAAGTCTCGAAACGGTCCTGACGATGAAAGGCTGATTGGCATGGATGTTTTTCCGACTGACATTCCCGGTTGTCTGCGCCTGCGGGCGGGGGTCTTCACGGATCAGCGGGGCGCGTTTGTCAAATTTTTTCACGCGCCGACATTTGAGCATCTTGGCTTGCCGACAGATTTCCGGGAGGATTTTTTTTCTGTTTCGGGAGTGAACGTGATTCGGGGGATGCATTTTCAGCTTCCACCTTGGGACCATGGGAAACTCGTGAGTGTCTTGCGGGGAAAAGTGTATGACGTTGTTCTTGACCTGCGCCGGGGTTCGCCGACCTTCGGAAAGCATGTCTCCACTATTTTGGAAGCCGACCGGGGAGACGCTTTGTTCATCCCCAGCGGCCTCGCGCATGGGTTCTGCTCCTTGGAAGAGGGAACCCTCCTCGGCTATAAAACCACCCGGGAACACCATCCGGAACATGACGCGGGTGTTCGGTTTGATTCTTTTGGGGAGACATGGCCGACAATGGATCCCGTGATCTCCAGCCGGGATCTCGCCCATCCGGAATTTAAAGCGTTTAACAGCCCCTTTTTCTACGAAGAGCCAGTATGAGCCAACGCGCGTTGATCACCGGAGCCACCGGATTTGTCGGATATCATCTCACCAGACATCTGCTTGATGAAGGCTGGACGGTGGTGGCTTTGGCGCGGCCATCTTCAAATACCGATTGTCTTGAAAGACTGTCCGCTGAGGCGCGGATTCTGACGATCGAACCGACGGCGGAAAGTGTCTATGAGGCGGTTGCCGCCGCGTCTCCGGATTGCGTGTTTCATTTGGCATCCCTCTTTTTGGCGACTCACACGCCGAATGATGTCGACGCTTTGGTGGAAGCCAACATTTCCTTTGGTTGCCGACTGCTGGAGGGGATGCGCTTGGCCGGCTGCCGTAACATGATCAACGCGGCCACGTCCTGGCAGCATTTTCATCAAGCCGCTTACAATCCGGTATGCCTCTACGCGGCGACAAAAGAAGCCTTTGTCAGGGTCGCGGAGTATTACCGGCAGGCGGCGGCGTTCACCCTTATTTCTCTGACCTTATTTGATACGTACGGGCCCTTGGACCGCCGAAAAAAAATTCTGCCGTTTCTGCTGGGTATGACCGAGGAGAGTCCGCCATTGGCGATGTCACCCGGCGATCAGCTGATTGATTTGGTTTATATTGGCGATGTCACCGCGGCTTTTATCCAGGCGGCTGAGCTGGCTGGCCGGGCCGGGTGTCTAAGCGAGACGGAATACGCGGTCACGTCCGGTAATCCGATACGGTTGAAGACGCTGGTGAATGAAGTGGCCCGGTTGTCCGGGCGGCGGCCGCCGGTCAAATGGGGAGCGCGGCCGTATCGAGACCGGGAAGTCATGACGCCCTGGAATCAGGGAACGGTTTTGCCCGGTTGGCATCCGGAGGTCTCGCTGGAAGAGGGACTTCGACGCTGTATTGAAAGCGCCGGGGGAGGCGGAAGGTGAAACCGAATCCCACTGTCTCCGTCTGTATTCCGGTCTACAATGGGGCCGATTATTTGAACGTGGCCATTGATTCCGTCCTTCGGCAGACGTACGATGATTTTGAATTAATCATCATGGATAATTGTTCCACGGATGAGTCTTTTGAGATTGCCCGGGGATTTGAAAGCCAGCGTGTCCGAGTGTCACGGAACAGGGAAAACCTGGGTATGGCTGGAAATTGGACGCGGTGTCTGGCGGCGGCGCGGGGGAAATACGTCAAAATCCTTCCGGCCGATGATTTTCTCTACCCGGATTGTCTCGCCAGGCAGGTGGCGGTTTTCGCCGCCGCTGGTTCTGAAGATCCCGGCCGTCCATTGGGAATCGTGGCCTGCGCCCGGGATGTGGTGAATGACACCGGCAGTCGAAAATTCAGCATGCGGTTTTCTCAATCGGGACGGCGGCATGGTCTGGCGATGATTCGAAACAATGTGCGCCGGGGCATCAATACCCTCGGCCCCCCGGGAAATGTGCTGTTCCGCACAGATCTCGCCCGGGCGGCCGGCGCTTTTCAGGATGAGTATCTTTTTGTTGTCGACCTGGCCTTTTACTTTAAGGTGTTGCTGAAAAGTGATGTTGTCATGCAGCCGGAGGTCCTGACGGCCTTTCGAGTGGGGACCGGGTCATGCACCCGCCAACTGGCTTGGAAACAGGCCGCGTCGTTTGTCGGGTATGTGAAGGCTATCAGGCGCGATCCGGTTTATGGACTTTCACGGTTTGACCTGGCCGCCTGCCGGTGTATGGCCACACTGAATATGATCGGGCGGTTGTTGTTAACCCGTTTCCTGCTAAAATAGATGTGAAGCGCAGCGGTTCGCGCCTTGACCGCGTTCACGCATGGTGCCTTTTGGTTAATTTTGGAGAATCGATCATGTCGCTACTGGACACATTTAAAGGCAAAAGGATTCTGGTGACCGGGCATACGGGATTTAAAGGAGCATGGTTGTGCGAATGGCTGGGAATGCTGGGAGCGAAAGTGGTTGGAGTCTCTCTCAAGCATTCGCCGCGGACAGATCCCTGCTTCACATCTCCGAATTTATTTTCTGAACTTGGGTTGAAATCGAGAATCCATGCTCATATTGAAACGGATCTCCGGCAGCCTGACGGGATTCTGGAGGCGGTTCGAAAGCATCAGCCCGATGTTATCTTCCATCTCGCCGCGCAGCCTCTGGTGCTGCGTTCTTATGAAGATCCCCGATTGACGTTTGAGACCAATGTTCAGGGAACCCTGAATGTACTGGAAGCTGTCCGAATAACAAAACTCGCCTGCGTTCTCGTGGTCGTGACCACGGACAAGGTTTACCGGAACAGCGATGCCGTTCACGCGTTCCGGGAGACGGACTCACTGGGAGGACATGACCCCTATAGCGCCAGCAAGGCCTGTGTGGAATTGATGGTGGCGGCCTACCGGGATTCATTTACCCGGCCGGGAGAGGCGGGATCTCTTTTGATTGCCGTCGCCCGGGGAGGAAATGTCATCGGGGGAGGGGATTGGGCGGACAACCGGATTGTTCCTGACGCGGTCCGGGCGTTTTCACAGGGTTTGCCGCTCACAGTGCGCAATCCGCGGGCGACCCGACCCTGGCAGCATGTGCTCGAGTTGTTGGGGGGATACCTGCGCCTGGCGGGGTTGATGGTCCAGGCTTCCGAAGCGGCGCGGACAACGGGCGGGGAGCAGAAAGCGGCGGCCATCAAAAAGCTTCATCTATTGTGTTCGGCGTATAACTTCGGCCCTCTGATAACAGCCAACCGGCCGGTTGGCGAGCTGGTTGAGGAAATCTGTAAACACTGGCCAGGCGAGATGGCTATTGAAAAGCCCCCTCAAGCGGTTCGGGAAGCGGGAAAATTATGCCTGGCCGTGGAAAAATCCTTCCATTATTTGGGGTGGACCCCCCGCTGGTCGTTCGAAGAAACAGTCGAAAAGACCATTTCCTGGTATCGCCAATATTACGAATCCGCACGGGGGAATTGTCAACAGGTCCGGGATTTGGTTGATGAGCAGATCCGCGTCTTTGCTCCCTAAGCGTAGACGGCATGGTCATTGGATCGTCAGCCAGTTAACCCCTGTTTTTCCCAAAACTCCAAGCGTTGTGGAGCAGATAGTTCAGCCCAAGCATACAGATCGCGAGGGCGATCGACGCTGTGATATAGTGACACCCCAAGATATCCACCGCCAGATACATGAAGGTCATTGACACGGTAAAGCTGGTTCCCATCACCAAAAAATATCGGACCATTTCTCCCTTCCATGCGCGCCCGGGAGTTTTAAACGTGATGCGCTTATTCAGGACGAATCCAAGTCCATTGGCGACGACCCAGGTGATGGCCGTGGCGGTCAGGTAGGTGAGTCCGATCCCGTCAACTTGGATGATCATGGCTATCAGACTAAAAAGAAAGCAAAATCCTCCGACGAGAAGAAAGGAGAGAGGCTTCCTGATTTTGGCAACCCAACTGGTTGCCGCCGTTTTCGAGATGTGAGTCATCGTGGGGATTCGAGTTGACTGGTCAGTGCCGCTGACCGGTGAGCAAGGGGTGAAATGAAAATGGCAAAAAAAACCCCCGAAAGATTCCGGGGGTTTAAAATCAACGTGATTTTCAAATTATACTAGGGAAGAGCATGGCCATTGATGCTGCAAGTGGGTTCTGTGTTGACGGCGCCGATGGTGTAAGTGCCGCCGGCGGGGCAGGCGATGCTGTTTTCGGACGTGCTGAAATAGTCAGCCAAGTCGCTCAGGGCGGGCGTGGCGGTGTCCAGCTGGTTGGTGCTGATAGCCCACTGTTGTTTGGCGCCATGAATCTGCTTCAGGTTGGCTTCGCATGTCGCTTCGCGGGCGTCTTCGCGGGCTTTCATGAAGTTCGGCAGAGCGATCAGGGCCAAAAGGGCGATGATGGCGACGACGATCATGATTTCAATCAGGGTGAAGTGTTTCTTACGCATGATGGATGCTCCTTGTTGTTTTTCGCATCTTATCCAGGTTGCTGTGCCCATTGCACGAGCGATTGCCTTAGTTTAGCAGGAGGTATGCCAAAAGTAAAGGCCAAATGGGAATTTTGTTTGTAAGTTTTTTGTTTTAAGAATGTTAAAAATTATTTTCAGGCCATTTCAAGTGTCGGTCCGGGGGCATGGCGTGTGTTTCAAATCTGACAATGACTTATTTTTGAGAAAACCGCGGAGGGCTTTCTTGAGCGTCGGGGCGGTGAAGCCAGTCAGCGACAGGTCTCAACAACGACAGCGCTCTCAGCCTGGGATTAAAGCAGGATGTTGACGAGAGCGAACATGACATTCGCTGTCACAATGTCGGGATTGTTTTCCCGCCAATCGCTCTCTCCCTGCCGCCATCGCCCGAAACCTGTCTGCCGTTTCATCAGTTCCCGGGCGCTCTCGTTCCGCCAATTCTTTAAACGTGGGTAAACGCTTAAGTCGACACCGATCTGTTCGCAGACGCGCAGGGTTTTCAGCGCGCCTAACAGATACGTGTAATAGCCCCGTTGTCCCAGGCCGGGGTTTTCCGTCACGGAAAACGCTTTGTCCAATTGTGTCAACGCGTGCCGCAGCTCCGCGGAGCCTGGCCCCGCCCCGGCGTAGACCAAACCGCGGACGATAGCCGCGGCGTGACTGGCCGGGCCGAAAGACATGCCGGGCGGCGAGGGTGGGGGCGTCGAATGGTCACGGTTGTTCTGACGGGATATGTGGGTCCCGGCCTTATCCAAAGCGGCGGATATGCCCGCGTCATCAAAGGGCGTGTTGAGCGCGCTTAAATAAAGAGCTTCCATGACATATAGCGTGGTGCCGAGATGTGAGTTTCCACCGCGGCCCGGAGAAAACCCGCCATCGTCCGCCTGGTTGCGGATTAAATAGGCCAGGCTCGCGCGTCGAGCGGCCGCCCGCGTGCCGGTTTCCGGGTGAGAGGCGATGGCCTGCAGGCAAATCGCGGTCGAGAGAACGCTGTATTGGGCGGTCGTCTCATTGGCAATGGATCCGTCCCGCCGAAGGCAACTGATCACATAGTCCAAGCCGCGTTGAATGGTATTTTCACGTTCCGCAGCCTTTTGGCGGTTGAGCTGTTGGATCGGCGACAGGGTGTCCGGCGGACTGGACGACGGGGAGGGAACGCCTCTTTTAGGCATGGGCTCAAAAGGGGCCTGGCGGTCGGATCTGGAGGCGTTGGCGCAGGCCATGACAGCCATGGCGGTGACACAGGGATTCTTTCCCCAGGATCCCCGCGCGTCCTGGCTCCCGCTTAAAAAATACGCTCCGTGCGTGATCGCCGCCTCCATTTCCAATCTGAGGCTGGTGGCGAGGGGGGCTTGCCGGATGACGGTGGCGTGTTCTTCCCCCAAACAGCGCCCTTGGAGACACGCCAGGGCGATCAAGCAGAAAAGCGCCCGCCGCGGAGGTGCGCCGCCCCCCCTTTCCCGCGTCCTGTCTACATCGGTTGATTTGACCATGTGATCGTTTCCGCTATCGCGCGCAGTCCAAGGATGGTGAAGGAATTCGGCGCCCGTGTGATCCGGGGCGAATGCTGAATGAAAAAATCCGCGTCTCCCCCCGTGCCGACAATCGTCACCCTGCCTAAATCAAGCTCATCAATGGTTGATTGAATCAGACGTTCCACGGTGCCTAGCGTTCCCGCGTCTATGCCCGCCATAATGGCCTGTGGTGTCGACTGGCCGATGGCCGGGGGAATTGTGGAACCTAAGGGCACATCCGGCAGCAATCCGGTGAAACGCGCCAAGGCTTGGCGTTGCATCCTTCGACCGGGCAAAATAGCCCCCCCTGAAAACGCCGGCCCCGGTAGAACGACTTCAGTCGTGATCGCTGTCCCGCAGTCGATCACCATCGCCGGCAAGTCAAGCGCCGCGGCGGCCGCGGCGATGTTGGCCAACCGGTCCGCTCCGACGGTTGTCATGTCCACCCGCGAGCAGTCGATGCCAACTAAATCCTCGTGACACAGCCAGTGTAAACGCGCCTCATGCTCACCGGCCAGCGCTTCGAGACGCTGTTTGGCGTTTGGAACAACCGATGCCGCCAGCCAGAAAACCGGCCACTCGCCGACGAATTCGGGCGCTGCCCCGTTGACGAACGCCACGGTCGGGATGATGACCTCCGCGCCCTCCGGGAAGGCGAACTGAGCGGATGTGTTGCCAATATTGATCAGTAAAGGGTAAATCAAGGTTTGTTTACGGTTTGATTGAATGCCATGGGAAAAGCGATACATTACCGGCATACCATAGTGCTGAACACGTATAAATAAACAGAAGCCACGTTAAATAAACGCCGGCCCCTTTCTTTATTTTGGCGGATCTGGTTTGAGCGAAGAGAAAACAGAGCGATTAAGATACACGTGTCAGCGTTGCGGAAATTGTTGCCGGTGGGAAGGTTACGTGCGTTTGACCCCCGCGGAAGTGGACGCGGTCGCCGCGTTTTTGGGTATGCCGGTGGCGGAATTCATTGACACATACACGGTTTTGACGAAGGACCGGCGGGGGTTGTCATTGGTTGAAAATGAAGAGGGGCATTGCGTCTTTTTGACCCGGACCGGCGAGTGTCACATCCAGCCGGTCAAACCGGAACAATGCAAACAATTTCCAAACTTTTGGAATTTTCCAGGCTTTCGCGACACGTGCCGGGCGATTGACACTTGGAACGATGAAACGGAGCCCGCGGAAGACGCGTGCGGTGAATGAATGCAACCATGGGACAAGGTCCGGGGCCGCGCCTCTGGATTGACCGATGAACCGGGATGATCATGATGAAAAAACTGATTGAAAAAGCCGCTATTTTAATGGAAGCCTTGCCGTATATTCAGGCGTTTCGGGACGCGGTGGTGGTGATTAAAGTCGGCGGCAGTATGATGGAGGATGATGAGAAGACCCGCAGCGTTATTCGGGATATTGTGTTTATGGAATGCGCGGGCATGCGGCCGGTGCTGGTGCATGGCGGCGGGAAAGCGATCAGCGCGGCGCTGAACCAGGAAAAGGTCGAGACGACATTTATCGGCGGATTGCGCTACACATGTGATGACACCATCCGGGTCGTCGACCGCGTGTTGCACCAGCATGTGAACGCGAACCTTGTGAAGATGATGAATGAGTTCGACGGCAGACCCTTCGCCATGTCGGGAAAAAATGTGCTGCGGGCGGAAAAAATCCGCGCCGCGGACGGGGTGACGGATTTAGGTCACGTCGGCCGGGTGGTGAATGTGGATACGGAGCAGATTCAATGGGTGCTTAAACGCCGGGAGGTGCCCGTGATCACCCCCTTGGGGATTGATATGGAAGGCACTGTTTACAATATCAACGCGGATATGGCCGCTTGCCGGATCGCCGCCCATTTGCAAGCCCGGAAACTGGTCTTTCTCAGTGATGTTCCCGGGATACTTCGGGAGCCCAAGGATGAGGCATCCCTGATCTCCAGTATTCGCATGACTGAAATTGACGGGTTGATTGACAGCGGCGTGATCAGCGGAGGAATGGTGCCTAAAATACGCAGCGCCGCGGAGGCCCTGACCGCTGGTTGCGGGAAAGTCCATATGATCGACGGGCGGTTGCGGCATTCACTGCTGCTGGAAATCTTCACCGATCAGGGCATCGGAACGCAAATCACCCATTAATTACCGCGTAGCTCGACGCTGTCCGCGCAGCCGGCCATGAAATCCAAAAGTTCTTCCATGCGGCTGGCCCGGGTCCGGAAACGGACGCGGAATGATTCGTCGGGCAAGTCATCCCGGGGAATGAACGGCTGCAACGCGTACCGTTTGGCCCCGGCCACCAGTTTTTTGATCTCCGCCATCTGCTCGTCCGTGTGAAAATCCTCGACAATAGTCGTGCGGAATTCATGGGCGGGAAAGCTGGCACGGATGATATCGACGGACTCCGCGATCCGCTCAGGGTGATGAAAGTTCACAAACTCGCCATACTTCGCCGGTGAGCATTTGACATCCATGGCGACAAAATCGGCGATCCCCGCCAGTTTGGCCACCACATCAGGGCGGGAGCCGTTGGTGTCCACCTTCACCTTGAACCCTTGCCGTTTGAGAACCCTCACCAGGCGCACGAGCTCATCACCCCAAAGGGTCGGTTCACCGCCGGTGATGGAGACTCCTTTGACCCATTGATCACGGAACCTGTCGCACCCTTCTTTCAGCTTTTCCCAGGTTATTCCATCACGCCGTGTCCGCATCAGCGCGGCATTATGACAATAGCCGCAGGTGAAGTTGCACCCGGAGGTGAACATCACCGCGGCCAGAATTCCCGGGAAATCCACCATGGACGGGCGTTTTAAGTACCCGTATACCGGAGCGGTTTCGGACTGTTGGAGCGCTTCTTCTACCGGGCGGCCCATAGCATGCCCCGCTGGACGATGGTCAGTGCCTCCGGCACGTTAAAATCCTTGTCGGTGTGCCCGAAGGCGGCGTAGAAAACCCGGCCTTCACCCCACATCCGGGTCCAGACATAGGGCATGACCACATCCAGTCCGGCGAATGTCGTGGTGGCGAGAACATGATTGGAGGGGTCGGTGTGCATGTAATACTGTTCGGTGTCGACCAGTTTGAAATTGGTGATGCCCGCCATGATCTCGTGGCTGGAATCCGTGATAGTCACCGTGTATTCAGGAATGCAGCCGCCCGGGTGGGCCACCCATTGGCCACCGGTCATCCATTGGTAATCGGTGTTATTGCGGAACGAATCGCACATGCCCCCGTGAAAGCCGGCGATGCCCACGCCGCTTTTCACCGCTCCCAGGAGCCCTTTGGATTGGGGGCCTGTAATGTTGCCCATGGTCCAAATCGGCACGACTAAACTCAGTGACCGCATGTAATCGTCGTCTTCGTAGATCTCAAGCGTGTCGGAGACCTTCACGTCGAAGCCCTGCTCACTCAGCCAGGGAGCGAATAAATCGGCGCAGGGTTTGGGTGTGTGTCCGTCCCAACCGCCATATACAACTAACGCTTTTTGAGCCATGGTAAATTGTCCTGTTTTTAGCAGAGAAACGTTTTCGAAACGGCGAAATTTAATGTACACGTATAAACAGACCCCGCAATGAGAGGGCGGTGGAAAAATAAAATCTTTCACAGCCATCCCGGGTCGGCTGAAGGTCCGCTTCTGCCGAAGTGACGACAAAAAAACGGACAACCGGTTTCGCGGTTGGCCGTTTTAATTGTCGTGAGGCGTTAAGGATGTCAGCTCCCGCAAGAACACGAACAGCCGCGGTCGCAGTCGTCATCCTCGTCAAACTCAGCGATAGGCGACTCGGTGTACAGGCACATGTAAGCGATGTCAGTGTCTGTTTTCACCTTGAAGGTGGCGTTCGGCTCCACTTCAAAGGTTTCAAGTTGCTCAACGATCACCCAGTCGTCTCCGTCGGGAAACAGCACGTTCAACTCGCCATTGAGCACCGTCATGTACTCGTAGGATGTGGTTGAAAATTCGTATTCTCCCGGAGAAATAACTCCGACGGTGGCTGGCCCGTCCTCAGTGGTCAGCGCCACGGATTTCACCCGGCCGTCAAAATACTCATTGGATTTCAGCATGTTCTCAGCTCCATTGGCGGTGTTTAGTTGGTTTCAGGTTGGCCCGGAAAGACGATCGTGGCGTCTTTTTTAAGCGTGTCGATATACTCGTTGAAAGCCTGGCTCTTCTTCTGGGATTCAAGATGCCGTTTGATGTTGGCGGAAACCTCGTCTAAAGAGGCGGTTTCAGCGTCCTGGCGGCCAGTGACTTTAATAATATGATAGCCAAAATTGGTTTCGACCACGGGGCCGATCACGCCAATAGCCTGGCTGAAAGCGGCATCCTCAAAGGGTTTGACCATTTGTCCCCGGCCAAATGGACCTAGATCACCACCCCGTTGCCCGCTGGGACAGCCGCTTTTCTCTTTCGCCAAGGCCGCGAAGTCCGCGCCAGCATCAAGTTCTTTCTTGATCGCGTCGATTTCCGCTTTGGCGGCGGTTTTGGCGGCGGTGTCATTCATATCCTCAACTTCGATGAGAATGTGACTGGCCTGAGCGCTTTCGGGTTTTCGCATCTTGTCCAAGTTGGCTTCGTAAAACGCTTTGACATCCTCATCGGTGACAGCGATGTCCTTGGGCATCTTCTCGTCCAACAGTTTCTGAATCGCCATATCACGGCGAATGTCTTTTTTCACTTCATCCAAGCTCACGCCTTGCGCGGCGGCCGCCTCTTCAAGGGTTTTGCCCTCCGGAAGCCGGGCTTCAATCTTTTTAAGTTCGGCGGTGACCGTTTCGTCATCGATGTCAATGGTTTGCTTTTCCGCCTCCTGACTCAACAAGGTCTGGGCGATGAAGTCATTCACGACTTGTTGAGAGACGCGGGGCACCATGGCCTGTAATTGCTGGGGCGGAACTTGGGCGGCCATCCGCTGGAGTTGCATGTTGGCCCGGTTTTGAGCTTCTTGTTCGGTCAACTCAATATCATTGACACGGACGACAATTTTTTGGGGTGTTTCAGTCACTGCGTTTCCTTTTTCTGGGGTTGGGGCGTCCTGGGCATGCGATACGGTCCCCGATAAGAAGGCGCAGAGACAGATGCTTGAGACAATGGATGGGCGAATGAATGTCATGGTTGGGTATGTCTTTCTGGTTTTGGGTTGGGAAACGGCCCGGTATCGACAGTAAAGGCTGAGGCCGCGAAAAAATCAAGCTCCAGCGACCCGTGGCATGGGCATGGATTCTATGGCCATGTCCGCGTGGAGGAATTTGAGCAGAAGCTGTTGTTTGATTGCCCCGGCTTCGGGAACATCCCACAGGTTGGTCAGTTCGCCGGGATCTTCTTGTAGGTCGTACAACTCACCGTAAGGCTGGTTGAAATGAATGGTGATTTTGTGGCGTTCCTCAATATAGGTTTTTATGTTCATAGTGGTTGGATTGTGCCGGTTTTCCACAATCGCGTGGTGACGATGAGCTGGAACGCCGCCAGTCCAACATGCTTTGGCGTCAAGTCCGGTCATCCGCCGCGGAACAGGAATGTCGGCGAAACTCAAAAACGTGGGCGCCAGATCCACCGTCGATTGAATCGCTTCGGACACGACACCGGCGGGAATGGTTCCCGGGCTGGAGGCGATCAGCGGCACCCGCAGCAAATCCTCATAGTGATGAATCGCTTTTCTAGTTAAACCATGCTGGCCCCAAAAGTCGCCATGATCGGAGGTGAAGACCACCAGCGTGTCTTTGGTCAGCCCGAGGCTGTCTAGTTTATCAAGGATTTTTCCAATGTATTTATCCAGCATTGTCATCATGCCATACATGGTGGCGATATGCTTCGCTTTGGTTTCCCGGGTTCTTAAATGCGAACCGGCACCATGGATGGCGTTACTGCCTTCATCGGTCTTAAAGGCCGAGAAGTCGGGATCTTGTTCTTGGCTGAGAGCGAAATAGGGGGGCTTGTCATCGAACTCCCCTTCGGTGTGTTCGGGAACGGTGACACGGTCCGGATCATACATCCTGGCGTAAGGTTCCGGAACCATATACTGCGGATGTGGATCGAAAAAACTCGCCCAGAGGAAGAAGTTGTCTTCGTTGTGGCTGTATTCCTCCAGCAGCGCGTTTGTCCGCTCGGCGATCCAGGTGTTGTAGTGAATCTCTTCCGGGATTTCCCAGGCCTGCCCGGGTTTGATCTGTTTATGCCGCGGCGTTTGGTATTCGTCCTGCCCGACCGCGCGTTTGTCAGCCGCTGTGGGCAGAAAATAGTCGCGCCAGTCGGAGTAGCCCTTTTCTTCCATCCACAGGGCGTAATGCTGTCCGGCATGGGATTCATCGGTATGGTTGCGGGCCAGCTCCACATGGTCAAATCCGTAAAACGGACCGTGGAAGTCCCGCCAGAAATCCAAGTCGTGGAGAATCGGATAGGCTTCGAGTGAAGGGTAGTCGTCGGTGGTGACAAGCGGCTGAAAATGGGCTTTGCCAACCAAAGCGCCGCGGTAACCATGGGCGCGGAACTCATCCCCGACCGTGGGGACATTTTCAAAGAGTTTGGTGCCCAGTGAATAGGCCCCATGCTGACTGGGATACATCCCGGTAATCCAGCTCGCCCGGGTGGGCGTGCAGGTTGGGTTGACCGTGTAGGCCCGGCTGAAATACGTGCCGTTAGCGGCCAGACGGTCTAAATTGGGTGTTCTCACTTCCGGATTAAGAAACCCCATCGTGTGCCAGTGCTGTTGATCACTGGTGATAAATAGAATGTTTTTTCTCATGGAAGCCATCAGCTGTTTTAGCCGCTATTTTAGATCCAGCAACAAAAATCACTAACATAACGCGGGTTATCCATAATACAGGCGGAAGAAAGAGGAAATTAGCGCTTCGATGTCGGATTTGAGATTCTGGATGTCGGAGGTCGGAGAGGTCTCTAGAGCGCGAGAACATTTGAACAAGGTGCGGAACAAGATTTAGTTTCAGGATAAAACAGGCCCCTCGCGGCGATAAAAACGGCAGGGGACTTCCGGATCCAGCTTTTACGCCAAAGGCGTTATGGCATATAGCCCGGGGTTGCCTCAACCCCGGGAGTCGGTAAAAACCATCCAACACCAAACAGTGTTGTGTCGGAAAATCCGGGTTTCGATCATTCCCACGTTACAGAAGAGCGCCTCTATCTGGGTGCGAAGGGAAGCGTGACGCATGTGGGGTCCAATGCGGGAGGTCAGGCGCTCAGTAACACGCTTCTCCTTTTCAAAGATGACGATGTCTCTATCACCCGGGAAAATTATCCTCTCACGGTGTCGGCTGTGTGGATTGGCGATACGGTTTTAAGTCAAGCTGAGATTAAAGGCATCGAATCAATCCCTGAACCCGTCGGCTTTGTCCTTTTCGCTCTCGCCGTGGGCACCGTTTTTTTCCGTCGGCGCAAACGCTGTTAACAGGAGGGTAAAGGGTCAGCCATATAGGGCTTGTAGGTGCGAGACAATAATATCCAGCGCTGCGGAATTAAATTTCCTAATCGGTTCCTGAAAAAGTGTTTAAACGCTTTGCCAACAGCGAGGGGACTTCCTGACACCTGTCCCCTGAAAAGCCAAATTTCCCCCTGTTTTGGCGAAATTCGGACATTTAAAATGGACTCATAATTGAACCCTCAACTGACGGAATGACACCAGTCCGGCTCCCGAATCATCAAAACGCTTCTTCTCCGCCCGCTCATCCCCGTAGAATTCCGCCGTCATACTCTTCACAAACAGCTTGGAACCGATTATCGCGCCCTCCGTCCAGTGACGCATGCGCCGCTGACTGGTCAAAACAAATGACGGTTTCTTTCTGGCCCGGTTTTCCGCCTCTGTGAAAGCCGCCTCATCCGCTCCCGATTCAATCGCCGTCAGCTGGGCCAGTTTAACCCGCAGACACGTGATAACCTCGTCATCGTTAAGCTGCTCCTCATTATGCCGCCGCTTGCCGATTAAAACCGCTTCTTTTAAGCCGCCGATAAGATGCTCTGACAGGCGGACCCCAAAACAATGCCGGCCGCTCCCGCACAACATCCCCCAGGTTGAGTGACGGTAATCCGCGGCGTCCGCGACCAGCCCCGCCCGCACCGGATTCATCTCCACATACTGCACGCACTCCCACACCGCCCGGCCGCTTTCCAGAATCACCGATTTATACCGGTCAGCCCACAGCCCGCCCCGCCGGCCATGCGGCCGTGTCCGGTTGAACCAGTTCGTGAAATGCTGCTGAAAATCCTTCATCAAGGCGCTCACATCCCGCATCCGGCGGGCGTATGTCTCATAATTCACCTTCATCCGCCAGTCCGGCGCTTCCCGGTCCTTTCCGTAATACGCCTTGAACCGACGCTTCACTTCCGCCAGACCCGGCAACTCAGACGGCGCCCTGACCACCGCGTGAAAATGATTTCCCATCGCCACAAACGACACAATGTCAATCGCGTACAGCTTGTTGACATGATCCATGATCCGGAACATCTCCTCCCGCTCAACCTCTCCGAAAGGATGCCAGCCCGGCTCTCCGCTCACTCGGTTGAAAACGTGGTAATAACAAGATTCCCGATCATAACGCATACGAGCGCTTCGCATCATGTCACCTCGTGTTTTTTCCTTGAGACCGATAAAACAATCCACGATTCTGAGTCTGAGACTGTTTTCTTACCATACCCCATGATTTTTCACATGCAATTTATAAACAACCTGTCCCTTTATTTCCCTTTATTTCCAACACGAGCATGGGCTGTGAACCATTGAGGTCGATTACCTTGCAGGTAGCCCAATGAAGGTGTCTGAAGTGACCGGCAGATGTTTTTTAACTGGAATTTTCTCCAGCCGGGAATCGCCAATGGATAGGTCGTCAAGCCGGAAAACCGAGCCGTCTTCGCGGGCAAAGTTGATATTGAAGGTTCCCACCCCGGGGAAGGTGGTGGTAAGAGCGTTGCGGGCGTAGCGCTGGGCCCGGGTGATTGTGGGATTCTGGTCGGCGGCCCGATGTTCAAGGTAGCCGTACGAGTCGGGATGGGAACTTTCCACAAAGGCGCCGCCGCCCGGATTGTGGGCGTGTAAAGCGTCACTGGCGATGATGTCGAAACTGTTGCCGCCATATGTCATGCCATCCCCAGGCTGTCGCATGCGGGCACTCTCGGGATCATTCGTTGACGGCTTGTAACCAGCAAAAATGTAATAGCTGCTGGCTACGGCTGTCGTGGTCGCGCCGTAGAGATCAGGTGCTGGCCCGGACATCGGACAGCCGTGAAGCGTGTTGGCGATATAGTCCTCGTAGGCTGGCCGGTCGTCAAAATTGTCGCTTCCCGCCGTCGATTTCAGGAATTGGACGTAAGTTAAATTGACCGCCCCCGCTTGAGGGTCGCTTTGACGATTGTAAAAACTGCCGTTGTTATCATCCGCCTGAATCGTCAGCCCCACGGCTATCTGCCGCAGTTGACTCTGGCATGCGCTCAGCTTCGCTTGATCTTTGGCACGGGATAATGCCGGTACCAGCAGGCTGGCAAGAATGCTGATGATGGCAATCACCACGAGTAATTCGATTAAGGTAAATCGAATGACTCTCGCCGTCGCCTTGGCGAAGGCGGGATGGTTAATCCGGCTTCGTCTGCGGCTACGCCGGGATAAAATGGTTATAGGGTTAAATGTTGACATGCCAAAAAAAGGGTCTCCTCTTATGAAGAATCAAGTAGCATAATTTACGGGGTCTGAAAAGATCATCAATTTGCAGTTTTGAATTATAAATATGCATGAGTGAAACTTCATTCTAAAGACGGGACTCTGGCAGAGTGTGCGTACGGGCTGAATGATTGGAAACGCCCGTCAGAGTCCGCGCAACTGCGGGGCAGCACCTGAGGCGCTTATGCTTGTAAACTATTTAATTACCCAACAGAAAGAGCCGACTAAAGTCGGTACACCAACTTGGATGTCCATACTTCCGGACGGTTTGGCCGCGCATGTTGGTGTACCGACTTTAGTCGGAAAAGGGTGGCACAGCCACCTCCCCAAAAGAACGCCGAACGGGGTGACTATTTTTATGACAATCATAAGACGGAACTCGGGCAACAACAACCGCCCCAACCGGAAAGCCCGGATGAGGCGGTTGTAAAGGTCTGGGAAGTCAGATCTGCTTACGCCCGCCGACGGCGCAGCCCTAGACCCGCCAGAGCGAGACTGGATAGGATAATTGTGGAAGGCTCGGGGATCTCTACGAATTCTGTCATGCTCAATGCGTTCCAGGTTGCACTGGTGCTCCCCTCCGTGTCATTCTGCCCTTCGAAGAATCGGAATTCAATCAAACCCGAGGGGTCTGAAGTTATGGAAAAACCAAGGATTGTGCCGTTGTTAAGAAGGGAAAAGGTATCAAGGAAGTCATCGCTATCGACAAGGTCGATATCGGCAGCACCAGCACCGGGTGTTCCCGCCGTTACCTTGATATAGCCGTCACTGCCGCCACTGGCCCGGCCGCCAATGGCGGAGAAGTCGTACCGCGTATCCGCCAGCAGCCCGGTGAATGTAATAAAGGCAGTACCATCCAGGTTCCCTTCCAGAAAGTTTCTGTTTGCATATAGCCCATCGACAGTCGGGCGGTCCGATCCTGTGATGTCAAACGGATTGGCTCCCGTCGGACCGTTGATGGCTGTACCGCCAAACCCTGAACCGGTGAAGTTAGATTGCTGCCCATTTAGGTTGGCGGCCACACTGATTCCGCTAACCGTATTGGTTGAAGTGACAACCGGTGTTGCCGCAAAATCACCGTTATCACCAACGCCGGTCGGGCCCAGGGTGTTCCAGTAATTGCCGTTGGTATCGGGACTTCCAGCACTCGTTTCAAAATTATTTGCAACGGACCAGTCGATCAGGACGGTTGCACCATTTGTGACCACACTTACCATCGTCACGGCAAGAATAGCAACTGCAAGACCAAGCACTTTGTTGAACCTATTTTCAAGAATTGTAGTCATTTTCATTTCCTCTTTGTTTGGGGCTTTCGGTTATTTGAGTTCGCGGTTGCTGACGTGTTTTCTGTAAAAATCAATGCCCACAACTTATCAGTCCTGAAATGATCATCAATTTGCATTGTTGAATTCAAAATCTATACTAATGAAACTTTCATCATGAAACCAATCCATAAGTTAAAACATATTCTGCTACTCCTGCGGTGGTACGACTACCGGACGCATCGCGGGGTCGCCCAGGTTGCCCAGGAGGCTGGCTGGCACTTGATCTGTCCGAAGGGGGCCGAGGATAGCCGCAGGATACTGCAAGGCTGGCAGGGAGACGGCTGCATTTCGGTTTTTGATATGCCGGAACCCCTGGAATTCTTCCATTCCCAGAACATCCCGGTTGTGGATCTCGGACTGGCTGAATTGAACATCCAGCTTCCCCGGGTGGCGACCGACAACTGGGAAATCGGGCGCCTCGCGGCGGAACATTTCCTCGATCGGGGATACCGGGAAGTTCTTGCTCTTTCACACCAGGGCGTTCCCATTTTTAAAGAGAGACAGGCGTCCCTCAGGCAACATATGCAGGAGAAAGGTGGGAAAGTAACGATTTTGCACGGGGACCTGGACCACTGGTCGGGTCTGTTTCAGCAACTTGAGGATGTGGCTACGGAGCGCGGACAGCGATTGGAGGAGATGTCGGTCGGCTTTTTCGCCTACGAAGACTGCCGGGCGGCGGAACTGATCTCCCTGTGCCTGGAAAATGGCCTGCGGGTGCCCGAGAATGTCGCTGTTCTGGGAGTCGATAACGACGAGCTGATCAACGACGGGCTGGCCGTTGGCTTGAGTAGTATTGACACAGACCTGGAAGGATTGGGCCGTGTCGGCGCCAATCTGCTCCGCAAACTGCTTGAGTATCCCGATAGCGTGGACCCCGACACCATTATCCGGCATCCACCGAAAGAGCTCGTGGTCCGGAAAAGCACCGATTGCTATGCTGTTCGCAGTCCCCTGGTTGCCAAGGCGCTCCATTGGATCCACAACAACTACCACCGCGGCATCCAGGCCAGGGATATTGCTGCGGCTTTGGGGGTCACGCAGCAGGGACTGCAGAAGGCGTTCGCAACGTCACATATCCGTTCGCCAGCGGAAGATATCCGCTATCAACGGTCGCAGGCGGTCAGGCATTATCTCTGTCATACCACGGACAGACTGGATGACATGGCGATCGCCTGCGGGTTCAGTTCCGTTGACGCGCTTATCCGCAATTTCCGCGAGTTCTATAAAGTCACCCCAGGGCAATACCGGAAGAAGCAAAATCAACTGCGTTGGTCGTCTCTGTCGGGCGGGTGCCGGTAATTAGTCACGGAGCGCTTTTGCTTCCCCCCCCCCATAAAAACTTCCGCAAAGGACTTCGGCTGTCTCGAAACGCAGTGAAATCAAACTGACTGGAAAGCGGCTGCTGCGAAAGCCGCCGCCGCTTGGCTCAGCATGTGGTCACGAGAGAGTTTTTCCTGTAGGGCCAACGCTTCCCGGGTGCCCGCCGCCGGGGCGGCTTTGGTGAGAAGCTGGCAAGCTCAGCGTAACAGGCAGGGCGGGAACCCAGACCGCCAACCTGGCGTGGGCACCCACGGTGGATTTTCAAAGGAGGGCCGACTGTGGACATCCGTCAGGCCAACACGTTTTGAGCGTTGGGGACCGTGTCTTTCGGCGCGACCTTGATCCAGGCGTCTAAGATCAACCCGTTCTGGTCGATGAGAAATGAGGACCGGATGACGCCAAAATACGTCTTCCCATACAGTGATTTTTCTCCCCAGGCGCCATAGGCTTCCGCCACGGCGTGATCCGGATCGGATAACAACGGGAAGGGCAGGCTGTATTTCTCCGCGAACTTTCGCTGGGCGGCCGGTTCATCGGGGCTGACACCGCATATTTTCACCCCGGATTTTTCAAAGTCCGGCATCGCGTCCCGGAGGCAGCACGCTTGCGTTGTGCAGCCCGGTGTGTCGGCTTTCGGGTAAAAATACAAGAGAAACAGGTCCCCTTTAAAATCACTGAGAGACACCGTGTCGCCATGTTGATCAAGAAGGTGAAAGTCGGGAGCGGGATCACCGGGGTTGAGGGCCATGTTTGACTCCTTATACGCATGGGGCGGGGGAACCCGCCGAGTTCACATCCGTCGAAAACATTGAAAAGACGATGGTATCGTCTATCGTATGGTCAGACACTGGTTTTGCGACAGGGTTTCGCCAAAAGCCGTGTGTGTCCGGATATCAGGGCGGCATAAACAAGCGGAGAGTGTCATGAAAATAAATCGACCGTGTGTCTTTTTAACTCTTTGTGGGTTGATTGTTTCGATGTCGATTCAGGCCGAGGATCTCAAAGAGCCTCAGCAATCAGCCGCAAAGCCGGCCTACACAAGGACGTTGAAGATGTTTCCTTTGTTTCATGCGGACTACGCGGATGTGGAAGTCGTGGCGCGTGAGTTTTTGTCACCCAAAGGGACAATGCGCTATGTCAAAGGGAAAAACTCAGTGGTCGTTATTGACTACCCGGAGAATCTGGAAAATATCCAAACGGTGATTGACGCGTTAGAGGGAGACGGGCCGCCGCCCAATATCCGGATCAACGTGGCGTTTGACGAGGTGGGGGAAAGCGGTCAGTCCGGCTGGGGGGTCGACTTGGGCGGACCGGTCATTATTGAGGACGGGAAGGTGAAACATAACCGGGTGGACATCCACGCCGGTAAGAATAAAACCACATCATCACGTTTCACCAGCCAGCAAATCTTGACTGTTGATGGAAAGGAAGCCCAAATATGGGTCGGTGAAACCGTGCAGGAACCCAGATGGGTCTTTGAATACGGTCGTCGGCGGGCGTGGTGGTCCAGCGACTATGTTGAGTATAATTTCGGAGCGAGTCTGCAGGTCAGGCCAAAATTGTTGAATAACGGATTGATTCAAATCGATGTCTATCCCCGGTTGACTTCCCGAACCGGGGAAAAATTAAGTGTGGACGTGAAGGAGTTGACGGTCAGCGTCTTGGCCAGGGACGGTCAAACCGTCAGTATCGGCGGCATGGATCAAAACATGTGTGAAGCCTACAGCAAAATTCTCGGCCGCGGGCGGGTGTTTAATGGCACGTCTTTAAATATCACGCTGACACCGACAGTGGAGAAAACAGGCGCGAAGCCCCCGCCGCCGGGGACGACTCGGCAACCCGTCGCGCCGATTCACATCGAACGGTCTTACCAACACGGACCATGAAGACCCGCGGGGCTGAATCCAAGGCTGACCGATCCCCCTCTTATCCTTACATTCGAAAGGGATCCTTGTTAAACGATAGTAAAATAGGGGTAATTTTATCTTTTCGTGGTGTTTTCGGGTTGACCGGCGGTCACTTAAGGGATAAAGTAAGGCGCGTTTAAAAAGGCATGAAAATGACATCCGGAAGGGTACACGGTGGTTATTTCTCCCGCCGCCCTCAGGCGGCTGACTAAGTTATTAGCGACATTCCCGGACTCGGTGAGCGGTCTCCGGTTTGAGGGGCATGTGGGCACGTGCCGTGGCAGCGCGCCGATTTTCAAGCCGCTTGAAGCGCCTCTGAAAGGGGATCAAACCATTACCGTCGACGGCTTTAAGTTTTTTGTTCCCAAAGAAAAAATGACGGTTTTCATGACGGCTTCCCTGGACGTGGACCGCGCGTTTATGGGTAAGGGATTTTTTCTGACGTGGCCGCACATGTCCGGCTGTGACTGTGACTGCCATTGAAAGCGCTTTGCGAGACTCGGATTGTGAACCTGGAATCACCACGATATGCCTGAAACAACAACAAAAAAAACACCGGTGACGAAAAAGGCGCCCGCCTTTAAACGCCAGAAAGTCATGGAGAAAGTCCTGCTGGCTTTGTCGCCCGCCGCTGTGGGCGCGGTGTATTTCTTCGGTTGGCGGACGATGGCGATGACGCTATGGGTGATGGGTGTCGCCTGCGTGACTGAATATTTGCTGGCGAAACGGCGTGGTGATCCGCTGACGGGTTCATGCCTGGTGACCGGCGCCTTGCTGGGGCTGGCTTTGCCGCCGACATTGCCATTCTGGATGGGCGCGGTCGGCGCGGTGGTCGGGGTCGCGTTTGGCAAAGAATTGTTCGGCGGTTTTGGCCGCAATGTGTTTAATCCGGCCATTGTCGGGCGGGCTTTCCTCTATGTGTCTTTTCCAGAGGCGATGACGAAATGGTTTATTCCCGCTTTCCAAGGCGGTCCCGGCGGCTTGTTGAGTTGGGGGGGGCGGCGGACGATGGAAGTGAACGGGGAAGTGGTGGACGCCCTGACGGCCGCCACGCCGATGTGGTTCCGGCGGGATATCGGCTTCCCGGAAACGTTCACCTTTTGGGATCAAATCAAACAGCTTTTTTCCGGTGGAATCGGCGGCGTGTTTGAGGGCGCCGACGGCGGCTGGCATATTTTGGCCGCGGGTTCCGCGGGGGAAGTGTCGGCCCTTCTGTTATTGGTTGGCGGCATTTATTTGCTGGTCACCAAAACCGCCAATTGGCGCTTGGTCGCCAGCAGTTTCGCGGGGGCCGCGGGAGCCAGTCTGATTTTCCGTCACGTTTTGGGGGCGGCGGCGGTGCCGCCTGTGCTGTTCACCCTGTTCTCCGGCGCCATGGTTTACGCCTGTTTTTTCATGGTCACGGATCCGGTCAGCGCGCCGAAAAACAAGCAAGCCCAACTTTGGTATGGCGCCTTTATCGGAATGCTGATTGTGTTTTTCCGCTGGAAAGCGGTGTTCGCCGGCGGGGTGGCGTTCGCTATCTTGCTGGGCAATACGGTCGGCCCGACACTGGATCTGATTTTCAAAGCCCGGGCCGACAAGAAAAAAGCGAAGACCGCGGCCAAACCCGCGGCGGCGGAGGGAGCGTGAACGATGAAGCACAGTAAGCTTTACACCATTCTTTTTATGATGACGCTGTCGGTGCTGTTTGGCGCCGGCATCGCCGGCCTGAGTATCGTGTCGCAGCCGGTGATCGAGAGAAACAACCGCTTACTGACCCAGCGGGCTTACGTGGAGGTTTTCGGGCTGGGGGATGTGGGAAAATTGTCTAGTGATGAGGTGGCCGCTCTTATTGACAGCCGGGTGGAAGTGGGTGACACGCCGATTGTCGATCCGGAAACGGGAACTGAATTCACGATTTTAAAAGCCTATGATGAAAGCAGGCGTGTGACGGCGGTCGCGTTTAATTTCAGAGGGCTGGGATTCTGGGCCCCCATCAAGGGCTGGCTGGCTGTGACACCGGACCGCTCACGCACCGTGGGCCTGGTGATTACCGAGCAGAAAGAGACCCCCGGTCTGGGCGGACGGGTGGAGGAGCCGATTTTCACCGACCCGTTTAAAGCGAGTGTTCTGGTGAAAGCTCCCGGTGATGAGGGCGGGAAGTATATCATCATCAGTTCCTCAAAACCATCCGCGGGAACGGAAAAGGCCGAACGCCATGTGGAAGCGATTACCGGCGCCACGCAAACATGCATGGCGATGGATACAATATTGAACGACGCGCTCCGGGCCTTTAATCGGGCGTGGAACGCTGACACCGCGCGGGCGGCGAATTAGAACAGCGCGCGCCGCGGATTCCGCGGTGTGGATTGAAAATCATAGAAGTGTCTGTACAACCGGCGCTCCGGTTTATCCGGACAGAGGGCTGTTTCCGGCTTTGTGAAAAGAAAAAGTGACGAAGCGACACATAAAAGTGCCTATACGAGCGGTTTTCCGATTTATCTGAACGGGGGTCAGCTTCCTAGTTCATGAAAAGAAAAAGTGACGAAGTTACACATGAAATCATTGGCTAAGACAGTCGGCGGTGACGCCTTTATCAAAAACTTGTGGGAAGAAAATCCCGTCTTTCGCCAGGTATTGGGCATTTGTTCCACGTTGGCGGTGACCAACCTGTTGACCAACACGCTGATCATGTGCGCGGGGTTGACCTTTACCACCGCGCTGGCTAGTTTCACCGTGTCTCTTCTGCGTAATCATACGCCCAAACAAGTGCGGATGATGGTGCAGGTGCTCATCATCGCCGCCTATGTGATTGTGGTGGACCGGGCGATTCAGGCGTATTTCCCCGAAGTGCACGGGTTTATTGGCCCCTACGTGGGACTGATTATCACCAATTGCATTATCATGGGACGGTGCGAGGCGTTCGCCACAAAAAACACGCCCTTCGCCTCTCTCCTTGATGGACTCGGCGCGGGTATCGGGTATAGTCTGGTGCTTCTGGCCATCGCCGCGGTGCGTGAGCCCATGGGCTTCGGCACCGTGTTCGGGTTGGCCCTGCCGGCCCGGGACATGTGGTGGCATTCCTGGACAATCATGGTGATGCCTCCCGGCGCCTTCTTCATGCTGGCGCTGGTGAGCTGGTTTGGCGTGTCGATGACCAAGAAAGCGAGTTGACAATGATTCCTTTAGCGACAACAACCGGAGCGGAGGGCGGCGGCGCGCTGATCGCCCAGTTGCTGGTGATTTTTCTGGCCGCCGCATTCACGGATAATATTTTATTGTCCCGCTTTTTGGGGATGTGCTCCTTCCTGGCGATTTCCCGTCAAATGAAAACCAGCCTCGGCTTGGGAGTCGCCGTGGTGTTTGTGACCACGTGCACTGCCGGCATTAACTTTTTAGTGCATTACTACGTCACGAAACCTCTGCATGTGGAGTTTCTGGACTATATCTTGTTTATCGTGGTCATCGCCGCGTTTGTGCAGTTGGTGGAGATGATCATTGAGCGGTTTTCCCCGCCGTTGTATTTCGCGTTGGGAATATTTCTGCCTCTGATCACGGTGAACTGCGCGATTCTCGGGGTGTCGCTGTTCATGCTTAACAAGCAGGACTACACATTTGTTCACTCACTGGTATTCGGTTTTGGCAGCGGGGTTGGCTGGCTGCTGGCGATTGTGTTGATGGCCGGCATCCGGTCCCGAATTAAAGAAGACAAGGTGCCGGAGGGACTGCGGGGCGCCGGCATCACCCTGCTGGTCACGGGGATTATCGCGTTAGCGTTTGTCGGCTTCAGCGGCATGATCAAATTTTAGGCGCGGGGCGCCTTTCGATGTCAATATTCACAACAAGTCAGGCGCCTTAAGCGCGCGGCAACGTGACAATCTACTTTTTTTACTATCAGTCATCGCTGAACAATCATCAGTGACCGATCACATAGACTGAACCCTGAACCAGGAACCCTGAACCTAGAACTCTGATATGCAAATTCTGTTAACAAGCATCGCTGTCATGGCCGCGGTCTCCGCGGTTTTGAGTGTTCTACTGGTGTTGGCCGATCGCTACCTGAACAGCTACGGCCCGTGCAAAATCAACATTAACGACGGCACTCAAGTTCTGGAAGTGCAGGGCGGAGAAAGTCTGCTCGGGTCTCTCGGGGCCAATAAAATTTTTATTCCGTCCGCCTGCGGCGGCCGGGGCAGCTGCGGCTTGTGCAAGCTGACGATCAAGAGCGGGGGCGGTCCCGTTTTGCCGACCGAAGAGCCCCACTTGACGCTGGCTGAGATCAAGGAAAATGTCCGCTTATCCTGCCAGGTGAAAGTGCGGGAGGATATGGTGATTGAAATTCCTGATGAATTATTCTCAGTCAAGGAATTTGAGGGGACGGTTGAGAACCTTGAAGAATTGACCTACGACATCAAGTTGGTCCGCATTCGACTGAATGATCCGGAGACGGTTGACATTGTTCCCGGCCAATATATGCAACTGGAATGCCCGCCGTATAAAATGAGTGCCGAGGCGGTGTATCGGGCGTATTCAATCGCCACGGATCCCGAGGATAAGCGTCATGTGGACTTGTTGATCCGTCTGGTGCCGGACGGCATCTGCACCACTTGGGTTTTTGAGCATCTTAAAGAAGGAGACAAGGTGCGTATGAATGGTCCGTATGGAGATTTCCGCCTCCATGACGGAGAGGGAGAGATGATCTTTATCGCCGGCGGCAGCGGCATGGCGCCTTTCCGCAGTATGCTCACCCACATGGCTCAGACACAAAATCCGCGTAAGACCCGTTTCTTCTTCGGCGCTCAGACTCGCAAAGATTTGTTCTATGTGGAAGACATGAAAGAATTTGAAAGCAAACTTCCCGATTTTAAATTTATTCCGGCATTAAGTAACGCGGCGGAGGACGATCAGTGGGACGGTGAAACCGGGCTGATTACTGACGTTGTCGCCGCCCACTATGAGGATTGTTCCGATAAGCAGGCCTATCTCTGCGGGTCACCGGGCATGTGCAACGCCTGCGTGAAGGTTTTGGGTGACAAAGGCCTTACGGAAGACAATGTTTATTTTGATAAGTTCGCCTGACCAGGCGTTTTCCCCCTGCCACAACACGGAGTCGTCAGATGAAAGAAAACCCGGCGGAAAAAGAAATACTCGACCGGATGCGCCCAGGCGTGCTGTCCGCTGAAGGTTTCCTGGGCGCCGATCCGCGCTCGCTTGACCAAATGATCGCGGAAGATGTCGCGGAATTGGAGGGGGAGGGGATCACGATCGGCGAACTCGGGGCCGCTTTAAATGATCTGCATCAGCGGGTGGACGCCGCTCTCGGGGGGCCTGTTTCGCTAGCGGACGGGCAAGTGACGGCCGAGGAGATTGAAGTGATGGGACGCATTCCGTGTCCGTTTGGCTGCGGGACATTGGCTCACAAAGCGGTCATTCACGTGCGATTTCACGGTAAACAGCTCCTGCTGACCCCGTTGCATGGCCATTTAATCAGCGAACATGGCTTTTTTCAGGGGCGGGGCACGATATTCCGGTTGGAGCCAAAAGTAGCCGCGGAGCTGTTCCGGTTGCTTTGTCCGGAACCCGA
>JAVVEH010000043.1:0-35284 GCA_032251435.1 Lentisphaeria bacterium
CCATACCCCATGATTTTTCACATGCAATCTATAAACAACCTGTCCCTTTATCACCATACCAGCTAAAAAATCAAGGCTTCCACAGCTCGCCACAGGGCGCGTCATTAGCCCGAAAAGCTTCGTGGCGCGAGGCGATCGGCAGGCTGCGCCCTGTCATGGCGGGTTATTTATTGTGAAAACCCAACACCGTTCCACATCGGCTGGTGGCACCGCCGGGCATGGCGCTGGTGACAAACACTTTTATGTTGCCTCTGGAAACGACCAGTGACTGATTGATGTCACCCGATTTTGGCGTTGAGAAGATCGGTCACGCGCAGCGGCTGGCCGTTGACGACCAGCGGGATACCGTCCGCCTGCACAACGCCATCTTTGGCGCGCAGATCGACGGCTTTGAACTCATCGATGCCGATCTTGTCCGGGCGCTCTTCCGGCGCCTCGCCCTGCCGATGGACAATGCTTCCCACCGGCAAACCCGCGGTGGAAATCATCTCCATCTTTTTCTTTTTGGCGGCGCATAAGATCATGCCGTCGGATATGACCCCGCTCAAATTGGCGGGGCTGAGGTTGCTGGCCACAAGCACGTGTTGGCCAAGAATGTCCTCCGGCTGGAAGTGTTTGACCAAGCCGGACGCGATAACGCGCGGCTGATCCTCGCCGATGTCAATTGTCTCAACATACAGATGACTGGCCGTCGGGTGACTCTCAACGGCCAAGACCTTCCCGACTCTAAGTTCGATTTTGGCCCAGGGATCCACGCGTGTCACGCCGCTGAATCTTTCTTTATAAACTGGAACCAAGGCGTTGTCCAGTTTGGGAAACAAAATTTCCGGCGCGCCGACAGCGCGGCCCAGAAGGCTGGTGAAATCACCCAGATCGTCCCAATTGGCGGCTTCAATCCCAAGCATGTTAAATAGACGCTCACCGGTCTCAGGCATGATGGGAGTGAGCATGACCGCCAAATCCCGGATCACGTGGGCCAAAATATTTATGGTGCCTTGAACCGCGTCGCGATCCACTTTGATGGTCACCCAAGGTTCCTGTTCCTGGAAAAAACGGTTGCTGATTTTCCCTAAAGCGAGAATGAGACGGACCGCCTCCCGCGGACTGACCGATTCATAGGCGGCGGTGATTTTGGTCTCCAACGCCAATGCTTCCTGGATAAAGGCTTGTTGCTCGGCGGACAGCGGGACGGCGGATAATGTCCCGTCAAAATTGTTCACACAATAGACCAGAGACCGGTTCACAAGATTACCGATGTTGTCAATAAACTCATTGTTGACCCGATCAAAAAACTCCTGCCAGCAGAAGGCGGTATCCTGTTTTTCCGGGCGGACGGCCAACAGGTAAAACCGCCATAGATCCACCGGGATGCCAAGATCAATCACATCGGTTCCGAACACGCCGATATTCCGGGATTTGGAAAACTTGCTGTCCTCGTAATTGAGGTACTCGGTGGAGCTGAGATGATGAACCATGGTCCACGGTTTTCCCGTGGCTAACTGAGTGGCGGGAAAGATGACCGAATGAAAGGGAATATTATCTTTAGCCATAAACTGGTATAATTCGGTGTTTTCCGGATCCATCCACCACTTTTCCCAGTCATCTCCCAGACCGCTTTTCGTGATTGAGACATAGCCGATCGGCGCGTCGAACCACACGTAAAACACTTTCTTCTCAAATCCCGCCAACGGCACAGGAACGCCCCATTTCAAGTCCCGGGTGATGGCCCGGGGCTCCAAGCCGCGGGCCATCCACGCCCGGGTGGTGGTCACCGCGTTGTTAGGCCAGTTCCCCGCCGTGTAGGCGGCCTCTTGGAAGTGTTCCAACGGCTCGCTGATATCCGGCAAATTCAAATACAAGTGCCGGGTTTCCCGCAATACGGGAACGCCGCCGTCAATCGCGCACCTGGGATTCCGCAGCTCGGTCGGTGTCAGCAATCCGCCGCATCCGTCACATTGATCACCCCGGGCGTCCTCATACCCGCACTTCGGGCAGGTGCCGACAATCAACCGGTCGGCGAGGAATGTATCCAGTGTCTCGCTGAAATATTGCTCTGAATCTATTTCAATTAAGTGCCCGTTCGCCAGCACGTCGCGGAAGATTTCCTGGACGACGTCGGTATGCGTGGGTGTGGAGGTGCGGCCGAACAGGTCGAAAGAAATATTGAAATGGGCGTAAATTTTTTTATGGATAGCGTGAAATTTGTCGCAGATCTGCCGTGGGGTCACGCCCGCTTCCAGGGCTTTGGTTTCGGTGGCGGTTCCGTATTCATCCGTTCCGCAGACATACAGCGTCTCATAGTTCCGGGAGCGGCAGAAGCGGGCGAACACGTCCGCTGAAAGGACGCAACCGATAATGTTTCCCAAATGCGGCTCATTGTTCACATAGGGAAGGGCGGAGGTGATTAACCGTTTTTTTGTCATGCTGTGAAATCCTTCGACGGAACGCCAGGCGGCCCTCGGTCACTCGTTAGCAGGTGTATTTCGCCAGTTCATCAGCGACCGCTTGGGTGATCGTGGCGGTGACAGCGCTGATATCCAGAAATTCCCGGTCCTGACTGTCCCGGCGTTTATATTCCACTTTTTCATCGGCGAGCGTTTTGGGCGAAATAATCAGACGCAAAGGGGCGCCGATCAGATCGGCGTCATTGAACATAAAGCCGGCTTTCTCGCCGCGGTCATCAAACAGGACATCAACGCCTCGAGCGGTCAGATCGGCGTAGATTTTCTCCGCCGCTTCCGTCACGCCCTCTTTTTTCGGATTCAGCGCGCAGAGATGCACCTGATAGGGCGCGATGGACATGGGCCAGACGGGGCCATAGTCATCGTGGCGCTGCTCCAGAACCGCGGCCATAGTGCGGCCGACACCAATCCCATAGCAGCCCATAAACATGGGTCTGGCTTTGCCGTTGGCATCGAGAAATGTGCAGTTCATACTCTCGGTGTATTTCGTGCCGAGCTGAAAGATATTGCCGACTTCGATCCCGCGGAGCATGTCCAACGGTTCGCCGGTGACCGGGCAGGGATCACCGCCGCGGACCGCCGCGATGTCAACAACATCTCCGGGATCCATGTCCCGCTCATAATTAAAATTCTTAAAATGGTAATCCGCCTCATTGGCGCCGACAATCAAGTTGCTTGACCGGGCGGCGGAGGGGTCAATCACGATACGGACCTGTTCCCGGTCAAGCCCGACAGGCGACGCGTAACCCGGCTCAGCGCCCGCGGCCCTGATGAGCGCGTCCGTGGCGAATTTGATCTGGGGAATTTTCAAATAATTCCGCAATTTGGTCTCATTGACCTCCAAATCCCCGCGGATCATGGCGAATATCAGGGTGGTGTCATCCATATCGGAATAAAACACGGCTTTGCCCGTATGTTCGGGAGTCACGCCGAGAAAATCGGCCACCTCGTCAATGCTCCGCCGGTTCGGGGTGCGGACCTTCTCAAGTGGCAACGGCGGCTCAGCGGAGAAGGTCAGGGCGCTGGTGGCGACTTCTTTATTGGCCTTGTAGCGGCGGTCGGGGGACATGTAGATGGTATCCTCCCCGCAATCAGCGATCGCCATGAACTCATGCGAGACGGCGCCGCCCATCATGCCCGTGTCCGATTGAATGGACACGCAATTGGTCAACCCCACCCGCCGGAAAACGCGTTCATACGCTTCGTGCACGCGGTCATAATACTGTTTCAAGTCCTCGTTGTCCGCATGAAACGAATAGCCGTCTTTCATGGTGAACTCGCGGACGCGGATCAAGCCTCCCCGGGGGCGGGCTTCGTCACGATATTTGGTCTGAACATGGTAGAGCATGAACGGAAGTTGTTTATACGAATTGACCTCCGTCCGGGCCAAGTGCACGACCGCTTCCTCGTGTGTCATCGCCAGTACCATGGCCTTGCCGTTCCGGTCTTCAAAACGGAGGAGCTCAGCGCCGACGGTCTGTGACCGGCCGCTTTCGTCCCACAGCTCCTGGGGAAGAACGACAGGCATGAGAATTTCCTGTCCGTCGATCCGGTCCATTTCCTCCCGGATGATGGTTTCAATTTTTTTCACAATCCGTTTAGCAAGAGGAAGTAACGTGTAAATTCCCGCGGCGACGGGGCGGACATAGCCGCCTCTCAGCAGATAGATGTGACTGATGTTCTGGGCGTCTTTGGGCGTTTCTTTTGTCCGTTGCCCAATAAGATGTGACATGCGCATGACGGTATCCTTAAAATAACTGTGAGATATGACAATGAAAAAAATGGCGGCGAGACAATCCAGCCGCGGATAAAACGGGGAATTCGCCGACACCGCTGTCCCGCCGCCGGGCGGCGGCGCGGCGCGGGCGCTGATGTGGACTCGCGGGTTAAAGTCCCGCTTGGTCGCCAATCTCCCTTTTTCGGAACAGAATAACTGCCAGTGAGACGAAAATACAGGCGAACATCAGCACATACAATCCGCCCCAGGCGACATAACCCCAAGGGATTCCGCCGTCCCCGGAAGCCAGGGCGTCAGCCATCCACATGAGCTGCCAGTTGGGAATGGCCGCGTAGAGCGCGGCCGCCAGCCAATTCGTTTCCGCGAAAAGCGACAACAGGTAATCGCTCATTAACCCAAGGGTGAAAACCACGCCGCAAACGAGCATGTTGGAGACCAACTGAAGGCGGGTGGACAACGCCGCGGCCAAAACACCCATGGCGATAACCGCGTACGTGACCAAAATCAGGGCTGGAACAACATGCCAGGCATAGGGAAGAAAGTCCCCGTCAACGGGAATAAAACGGATCACACCAGTGACCGCGGGGAGGCCGATGGCGAGACAGATCAAGGCGTTCATGGGGTAAGACCCCCGCTTGACATAGTTCCAGACTCCCCCCCCGGCCAGGCATAAAACAAGCCCGATGAAAAAGGCCCAGAGCCCCTTGGTGTCGTACCAAAATTGGTCTTTGGCGACACGGATCGCGATCAGCGCGGCCAGACTGTTGAGAAAGCAAAAGACCAGCAACCCCCCCGTGACACCGAGAATTTTGCCGATGATAAAAACTCCCCGCTCCACCGGTTTCGCCAAAATCAACATGGCTGTGCCTGATTCAATTTCCCGGGCGATGGAGTGGCTGGAGCAAATCACGGCGAGAACCCAGCCGCCGAGCAGCAGATTCGCCATGGCGGTGTCCACGACCATCTTGGTTTGCTCCCGGAAGACGAACAGGGTCATCGTCGGCACCAAGCCGGTCAAGGTCAGAGAAGCCAGCAAAATCAACAGGAAAATGGGTTCTCTGACGTTCTCACGGAACGTGTTTTTGGCAATCTGGAAAATGACCGTGATCATTCACCCGCGACCGCCTGAATTGTTTTCGCTTCGGGATCGTAGGTTTCCCGATGCGCTTTGCCTTCCATTAACTTTTTACGCGCTTTGACAAAAGCCCCTTTAAGGGTCCAGCAATGCATGATTTTTCCCAGTTGTTTAGCGTTTTTGGTCCAATCATCGCCCTTTAGGGTCAAGGAGGTGTAATTGGCTTTGACCGCGTCACTGAATTCTTTCGGAATCATCTCGTCTCCGCCCAGAAAAACGATTTTTTTCGGCCGCAGCATCGATTCGATAAATTCCAGATATTCTTCCTCTTTCAATTCCAAAGCTTCGGATTCTTTGTACGGGAAGTAATAGATGTGGTTGCCATCGCTTTCCGGACTGATGATGATGAGAGGTTGCTTGGTTTTGAACTGGGCGACTTCAGCCAGCAGGCGGCTCTCCGCGAAGTTACCCGTGACCAGCAGGGTGTCCGGCCAGCCCCAAGGCCACAGGGACGAGCGCGCGAACCAGCTGACCGGGCCCGCGGAGGCTCCGACACATGCGGTTAAAGCCAAAGTGAGAATCAGCGTGCGCGCGAGGGTGGAGTGACCGGAGTGTTTCATTTTTTTTCTTCCTCTGATGTGTGATTGAATCGGGCGGCGGCATGTCACCGCGTGTGAAAACATGTGCGAGTATCCCTTACCGGCGCCTGATGGCTGACTTTTGCCACTGAAACCGGGTGGGAACCCAGGTAAAAGGTGTTATATTCAGACCGTTCCGGCACCCTTCCGCGGATGGCGCCCGCGGCCGCTGTCAAATAAGTTGTCCGCAAGGAAATTCATGTATGCCGAATGTAATCCCCTTTTTAGATAATTCCAGAGACGTGAAGCCATCGGCGGCCATTTTCTTGAGCGGCGGCGGCAGCAACGCCGAGAAGATTCTAGAGGCGTGTTCCACGGCGGGTGAAAAAGCCCCGTTCAAGGTCGTTGTTTTAGTCACTGACCGGCCCGGGAGCAGCCGCGCCGACGAGATTGGCCGATCCTATGGCATTCCTGTTGTCGCGTTGGATATCCGGGCTTTTTACCGTGAAAGAGGGCAAAGCCGGGTGTCCATCGCCACACCTGAGGGCCGCGCTGTCCGCGAGGCGTGGACGGACGAGTTGAGGAGCGCTCTGAGGGAGCACGCCCCTGATTTCGGCATACTCGCCGGCTTCGTGCCGTTGACCAACATCACCGGCGATTTCCCCTGTCTGAATGTGCATCCCGGTGATCTGACGTACGAAAAAGATGGGCGACGCTATTTGATCGGATTGCATACAATGCCCGTCGAACGGGCGATTTTAGACCACCTGCCCGCCATGCGCAGCAGTGTGATCATCGCTGTTCCCTACACCGGCGGGGGCGATGACATGGACAGCGGGCCCATTCTCGGCGTGTCCGGTCCGGTGCCCATTGATTTACGCGGAGAGACAGTGGATTCGTTGCGGGCGATCGCGCGTGAGCGCCCCGCCAAACGCCCGGTCGGCGGGTATAAAGACCGGTTGGAAGCGGTGGCGGAGGTTAACTTGGAACGACTGAAAATCGGCGGCGACTGGGAAGTGTTTCCCAAGGTTGTTTTTGATTTCGCCCGCGGGTTGTTCGGGCATGCTGACGGGGGGGATGATTTGTTTTTCCGGATGAGCGGCAAATGGATGCCCGTCGAGACGGTCGTTTACAGCGCGGCCGGGCGGGAAATTCTTTTCCGGGATGTGTCATGAAGATCGCGTTGATCAGTGATATCCATGCGAATTTGGCCGCGTTGGAGGCGGTTCTAGCCCGGATCGCCATGGAAGATTGCGTCAAAACGCTTTGTTGCGGTGACATTGTGGGCTACGGGCCTTATCCGCGGGAATGTCTGGCGCTGATTCAGAAAAGCGGTATCGCGTGTGTGTTGGGAAACCACGATGACATGATGCGGAAACCTGACCGCGTTCAGAAAATGCGCCCGGATGTCCGGGACGCGTTGAACTGGACCCGGGAGCAATTGACGGATGAGGAGATTCAGTGGCTGGGGCGCTTGCCGCGGACCATGAAGTACGGGGGATTTGAACTGGTGCACGCCTCCAATGTGATCTCTCCCAGGTGGCATTATGTGATTGACCGCCGCAGCGTCACGGCCAGTTTCCTGTTTCAAAACGGCCCATTGGTGTTCAATGGCCATTCCCATGTTCCGATTCTCGCCGCGCATCGAACGGGGGAACGTCCGCGGATGGTGGAATTGAAAGATATGACGTTGCCGGCCGGATACCGGTTTATGGTGAATGTCGGGTCTGTCGGACAACCGCGGGACCGGAATCCCAAGGCGTCCTTTGTGACCTTTGAAACCCGGGACAGGAGTCTGCGAATTCACCGGGTGGCGTACGATATTTCCGCGACTCAGTCGGCCATGGTCAAGGCCGGCTTGCCGCGGTCGTTGATTCTCAGACTAAGCGAAGGACGCTGAAAGGGGGTTGTGATGAGAAGGATGGTTTGGTTATGTTCCGCGCTCGCCGACGGCCTCGCCGCCAGTCAAACGCTGGCCGTCAGTCTGGATTATCAGGAGGTTCCGCCGGCGGAAAAGCCCGCCGTTGTGGACGAGGCCGTCAGCCTGCCGACATCTGAGGAGGGTGACGCGGTTGATACGGAAGCGAGAAGAAATCTCATCATCTCGCCCGCCGGCGCGGCGCCGGCCCCTCTGGTCTCCGTCCATGGCGCCGGAGACGCCCCCGCTCCGGGAACGCCTGAAGGTCCGCTGAAGGATCTTGACTCATTCGTCAAAATGACAGAAACGACCCTAGAGACCGCATTGCCGGTAATTGAGGCGGGACAACTGTTCCTCAAGGGGATTGGCGGCGGTTCTTTTGAGTTCATCGAGTTGGAAGCGGCTTTGCGGGAGGTTCTGGAGCAGGAGAAGGAACGTCAGCGCGCGGTCACCGATCTTCCCGCGGACATGGCTTCGACCCAAAAAGCGCTCTCCGTTCCAGAGTCCGGGGTGTCCTTGCCCATTGACGCTGAGGACGGCGCGGGCGGCGGCGCCGCCGGTGGTGGTTTTGGCGTGATGGTTGTGCTCGCTTTTGTGGTGGTTCTGGGTGCCGGGATGCTCATGAAAGGCTGAAGCTGTCAGAGGGAATCCAAAAGCCCGGGTGTGGTCAGGGAAATCAGCGACCGCCCGGGAATTCGCAGGCGGATTTCATTGGCCTTTACGGGTGTCGTTTTTCCCCGCTCCGCCTGCCTGTCCATGCCGGTGATGACTGATGTCAGCGCCCCAATTGAGTCGGGGATGCCATGTAGAGTCACCTCGCAGGATCCCCCCAAATTGATAAGATGCAGGGTGAATTCTGTCCGCTTGCGGGTCCCGCCGGCCAACGCCACGGCTTTAACGTTGGCGTTGCCGCTGACTTCCGCCAGCAAAATCCGGGAGTCGGGGGGAACCAGGTTGAAAAAGTGGCGGAGCTGGGCGAAGCGGGTCGGATGCGCGGCCACGCCTCCATCACGCATGGTGACGACCGCGTAGTCGGGGGTTAATTCCCAGTGCATGGTCCCTTGAACAGCCGCGTGATTTAACACATCGGCGTGCAAAGCGGCTTCATTAAGCGCGTAGTCGTGCCAGTTGAAGACCCAAGGTGTGGTGTGATCTGACCCGTTCATTCCCACTTCTGTCGCCAGCAAGGGCAGACCGATTTCACGGGAATAAGCGGCCCACGCGCGCCAGGTGTCAGGCGAAGCCCCGCCCCAAGTGTGAAAGGCGATCGCCGTGTAAATAGCCGGGTCCGGTGTCGCGTCCCGGCAGGCGCGGACATAATCCAACCCGCGCGGTGACGCGACATCTCCCAGCAGCAGGCCGGTCTTTAGCTGGTGCCGTTTGAACGCCGCCGCGATCCGGGTGGATAAGGCGGCCAGTTCCTCCGCGGAGAGTTTGATTCGAATGCCGAGGTCAGCCTCGTTCAACGAAAAATACGTTGGTTCAAAGCCGATGACGCGGCGGACGAAAAGCAGGTAGGCTGTGACACACTCGACAAATTCCGGAACGTTTTTCGCCGGGAGGATCCGGTCATTTGTCCAAAATCCCCGTCCCGGTTCGGCAAACAACCATTCCGGCCCCGTCCAGACACTGGCGATGACGGGCGATCCCTGTTTTTGAAGCTTTTGGTAGAGGTCAAGCCGTCGCTGAAGGTGAGGGTTCCGGGCGATCGGATTTTCCTCAGGCCCCGCCCAGTCATCGGGGTTTTCGTTGTCATTTTCTGGCTCCCAGGCGGCCAAGTCCAGTTCTGTCCGCAGGTAACCGCTGGCCAGTTTGGACAAGGTGAAATCGGTTGCCGGCGTGTCGTATTGGAAGCAGTAGTTGCCGCCGAATCCAGTGAAAGAAACAGGGTGATCACGCTCCGACAACGTGATGACCGCGGTCTCCGCGGGCCACGTCCCGGCGGTGTCCACACCCAGTGAGGAGGAAATCGAATCACCGGCCGCCAGGGCGCCGTTCCGAAGTTGGATGAGGATGGAATATGAGTCAGCGCCCCATTGCCGATTATCTTGAACAATGACGCTGTCGGAGGGGGGGAACGTCAGACTCAATGGTGTGTCTTTGTCCGGCAAGGATAACAGGACACGCTGCCCGGCGCTGAGTAACACGTGGTGGGAGTCCGGATCCGCTGTCGGCGGCAGCACGGCGCGTGCCTCGCCGACGGGAGAAAAAACGGTGACGGATCCACCCGCGAAGACGCTGACCGGCATGTCGACGCGGAGATACACGCCGGCCAGTTGGACCGGGGTGTCGGTCTTAACCGTGTGAGTCAACTGTGATCCGCCCGTCTGGCGGTCAATTCCCGTGGTCAACCGCACGGGAACGTTTTCGACAACGCCTGTATGCCGCCATTCTTCAATGCCCGCTTTTTCGGATTGATGTCCAGTGAGATGAAATGACTTTTGGGAGATGGAATACACTCGTTCCCAATTTTCAGCCGGGAAAACCAGATCCGTTTCAATTGGAACGGGAGTCTGGTCAATTAAAACCGCTTTGAGACGGCCGTCAGGATGAAGCAGCAAGGGGAATTCCCCGCCAAGCGCGGCAGTGGCGGTCATCAGGCGCCAGATTACAAGAAAAAAAAGAAGGCCTCGGAGGGTCATGTGTCTCCCATAGGTTGACATAAGCTTTAACTATATTACACGCTTTGTCCCGGTTATGTCACGCTTTCTCACGGAGTTTTAAGATTGTGACTGCCCGAATTGTGTTCGGTATTTTCCAGGTGACACCCCGATATGTTTTTTAAACTGGTTGCTAAACGAATACACACAATTTTGACGGGACGCAAAACACATCCAAAAAGGAAACAGACCATGAAACGATTTTCTACCTCAACGATCATTATTTCTCTTGCTTTGGCTCTTGGCTTTGCGGCGCAGGCAGCATTAGTAAGCGAGGATTTTAATGGACTCAATATTGCGAACCTGACTGGGCAGGGAGGTGGTTCGGGATGGTCGGGAAACTGGTATGGATCCACGACTCCCAAAGTTGTTGCTGGCAGCTTGACCTATGCCAATTATTTGGTAACCCAGTCAACAGGAGATGCGTGCAGACAGAGTAACAGTGAAAGCAACAATGACCGGCAGGATGCTCGTGATGTCGCCGCTGCTGACTACACCAACTCTTCAGTCGATTTCCTGAGTTCCATTACCGACGTGGGGACGACTGCGAGAGGGCTTACCTCAGTGGAGATTTCCCATGCCTGGGAATTGATTCTGGATCCGGCAGTCCTCTGCGAAAAGAGCCGCGGGGACTGCGGAATCCATAATAGTCGCCTATCTTAAAAATGAATGTTTTTCCCTGGCTTCCACGTTTCACGTCTTTCACGCTTTTCACGTCTTTCACGCTTTTCACGTCTTTAACGATTCATCCCCACTCACACGTTTTCCTCGTAGTAAAACCGTTTGAGAAAACAGGGATTTTTTTCATTGAAGAGCGTCTCTCCCACTCGATCGGCGACGGCGATGGCGGCGCGTTCGTGGAAGCAGACAATGCCGTCCGTCTGATCAATCGCTCCGGTCAAGGTGTAATTGATGCAGCAGCACCAATTCATACACCGCGGGCGGTAGCCGCAGCCAATACATTCCCCGTTGATATTTCCGCGTTTTGCTAAAACAGCTTGCCGTTTTTTCTCGTTGAAGCCTTCAAACACATTGCCGATAACCATGGTGTGATCCAGATCCTCACCGATGAGACGCTCGCACGGATACACATTGCCGGACGGTGCGACGGCGATCTCACGTTCACCGAAGTTACAACGATCCTGGCATTCATAGCCATTTTTTAAGCGGGTGATGACTTTGCTGTCGATGAAGTTCACCGCGATGGGATGGTTGTCCCGATAGCATGCCAAGTAATAGTCTCCGATGGTTTCGAATCCCTGCCGCCAAAGGTCTAAAGCGTCCTCATCCCACGGGGTGTAAAAGTTTGGATTGATCGATATGCGGATAACATCTTCCTCTTCAACAAGATAGCGGATGCTGTCCGCCAAGTGCGCCACATTTGCCGGCTCGGGAACCACAATCACTTCGATTTCAGGGAAAGACTCCCGCAGGGCGCGGAGCCCGCGGATGGTGGCGTCAAAGGACGACTTGCCGGTGCAAAACGGGCGGGTCGCGTCGTGCATGGCCCGGTTGCCATCCAGGGAGATCGCCGGATAGAATGCATGCTTGTGAAGCCACGCCACCCGGTCCTCGGTCAATAACGTCCCGTTGGTGGTGACCGTGGTTCGCAACTGGGTTCCCGCTTTTTCCGCCAAAGCCTCCGCGCGCTCCGCGCAGGCTTGGAGCAATGGCCATTCCAGCAGGGGTTCGCCACCGAAAAAACCGAGTTGCAGTTTTGGCGCTTGAAAAGAAAAAGCGAAATCCAAGGCCTGCCAGGCGGTGGTCCGGGTCATGGCTTCCCGCCGCTTGGCCCCGGCGTAACAGTAGCTGCAATTTAAATTGCAGTCATGGGTGAGAGCCAGAGAAACATCCACAGTCTATTTCCCGTCTTTCGTTTCGTCTTCTTTCGGGGGTGGTGGCGGTTCTGGAGCCGCGATCAGCCCGCCGATCGCCACTTCCGGCGGGGGAGCGATGAGCTTCTCAGGGGGCGCCGGTGGCGGAGGGGTTCCTTTTGTCGGCGGCACGGGTTTGGATGGCGGTGTCGGGGCGGGGATACCGCCAGCGATCGCCGCGTCTGGAGACCGCGGGATTATCTTGACCTCCGGGGGCGCGGGCGCGGCGGGATGCGCGGGTTTGCCTTGCAGCCGCGCCGGTGGAGCGGGTTGGACAATTCTTCCCCTGACCATTGGGACACCGGATGTCGGGGGACAGGCCGGCGTTTTGGAATCGTCCGGCGGTGGCGGGGTTATTTTTCCCGGCGCGGCGGGCGGTTCGGGGGCAACTATTTCGCCCGGTTTACGGGGCGGCGGAGGCGGCGCGGGCACCGCGATATCGCCAGCCAGTTCCACCGGCGGCGCCGGGGCGGGGAGCGGTTTCGCCGGCACAGCGATGTCGCCTTTGAGGCGGAGTTCTTCCCGCGCGGCCGCCGCTGGCGGGGCGGATGTTCCGGCCGCGCTGTCACTGCAACCGGCCCCGAAAACAACCGCGCCCGAAGCCAGCAACGCCGCGCCTTTCAGAGAGAGTCCGCGCAGGTATGTGTCGCGGTTCCCATTATAATCATCAAACGACGGATAGTCCGGTTGACCAATGGTTTTTTCAGATTTTAGTTTCATGGCGCTGACCTTCCGGTTAGTTTTTCAGCTTGACGGACATCGTTGAGAAGGGTTTGAATTCCCGTGTCCAAGGGCAATTCGACCGCGACGTGTTCCAAGAGGTGACGGACATCGCTCACAGCGCTTCCCTGAACGTGTTCACTCCCGCGTAATTGTTCCGCGAATTCCGCGGCGCCAGCCGCCAGGAAGAAGCGGGGAGCTTTTTTCACGGTGAGGTTTTGAATGGCATCCGGAGAAATACGCCGCGATATTTCCTCAATCCGATAGGTCTCCATGTCGCGGTAACGCACGTAGACGGTGCCTAAATCGGGATTGAATTCGGGATCTGTGCGCTCAAGTAGTTCCACTTCATATAAGGCCGTGGCGCTTTGACCACTGGCGACTTCGCCGGCGTCCACGCTGTCATTGCGGAAGTCTTTATCGGCGATATCCCGGTTTTCATAGCCGATGAGACGGTACCGCCGCACGATGTCTTTATTGAATTCCACTTGAATCTTGGCGTCCTTGGCGATGTGTTGAGCGGTCGCGCCCATATTCTCGACCAGCGCTTGCCGGGCTTCTTCCGGGGTGCCGACGAAAAGATAGTTGCCGTCACCCTTGTTCGCCAGCGCTTCCAGGATTTCATCATTGTAATCTCCCAAACCGAACCCGATGCTGGTGAAGTTAATCCCCTGGCGGCGGTTGGCGCTGACTTGCGAGAGTAAATCCGCGGCGTCGGTCGGGCCGACATTGGTGGCGCCGTCCGAAAACAGCACGATCCGGTTGACGGCTTGAGCCTGAAACTGGCGCCGGGCGGTTTCATAGGCGAGCAGAACCCCTTTGTAAAGGTTCGTCGCCCCCCCGCATTGGATCGCTTTCAAGGTGTCTAATATGCGTTGTTTTTCCCGTGGAGAGGCGGCATCCAGAATAAGGGCGGGTTCCGGGCCGTAGGTGATGACCGACAAGGTGTCCCGCTCGTCTAATTGGTTCAAGAGCAACTCAATGGAATGGATGACCAGCGGCATGCGGTCATGACGAGCCATGGAGCCGGATGTGTCGATCAGGAATACGAAGCGGCCGTTTTTCCGGGCTTCCCGACCGATGATTTTTCCTTGGATGCCGATTTTCAGCAATGTTAGGTTTTTACGGAAGGGTGAGGGGGCGCCTTCCACGTGGATCGTGAAAACCTGGTCCCCCCGGGGGTAATTATAATCGAACGCGTTGACAAATTCCTCCATGCGAATGGCCCCACCGGGAGGCAACTGATTATTCCGCAGATAGTTTTGCGCGATCCGATAGGAGGCCGTGTCGGTATCCAGGGCGAAGGTGGATTGGTTGTCCTGAGCGGTCAATTGGAACGGGTTGACCGGAAGAGGCTTGAACCAAGCCTCCTGAACGGCTTCCAAATGGGCGGCGGGTAACTCCGTGACTCGTGTGGCGAGGCCGTCCAGAGGGAGCCTCTGAGCCTCCTCTTTTTCTGAGGGCGGAAGATTGGATGGCTGCTTGGCGCGTTCCGGTTCGTCTATGGCTTGTTTCAGCAACCTGCCGTTATTCCCGGCAAGATCTTCACCAGACGCGACCGTCCCTGTCTTTGAACCGGCTTCGCGAAGAAAGACTTCACCATCATCATATTCGCGTTCGCTGTCTTTTGCCGCGACGGCTTCTTGCTGCCGGGTTTTGGGAAGGGGTGTTGTCAGTGAGAGAGTTTTTTCCACTCCCGCGCCCCGCGTTTTCGCTTCACTTTCGATTCGGAACCGTCCGACCCCGGCCACGTCCGGCGAAGGTTCCGCCGTGGCGGCCGCCACGCTGAAGGGGGCGGCATCGGCTGGTTTTGGTTCGGGACCCGCCGCGATGTCACCTTTCCGCCGGTCTCCTTCATCCCGGAGCGCTTTGCTGGCAGCTTCAGCGTCCCTCCATTTGAAAGATTCCGCTTCTTCAGATTGACTTTTCCGGGGCGCCGGGAGGGCGCCGCCGACACCTCGTTCAGACGCGCTCGCCGACACCTTCCCACCATACGGGTAAGATCCAGCCGGTTTATTTTTTTTACCGTTCACATCCGTCCCGTCGGTCAGGACTGTGAAAGACGTTTCTTTTTTCGTTTTCTCAAACCGAGTGACGGTGTTCGCGCCATCGGTTCTCTGATCAAACACTTCATCAGAAAAATCCACCGCGCTTTTATCTTTCCCCACCCCGCCGCTTCCACTCTTGGCCAACCGGCTGGCGGAAAGCCCTGGAAGGATGATGTCGTGTTCCGTCGCGGGCCGAGCGCCACGCCGCGTCTCCATCGTGTCATCCCCGTCAAAATCCAGCGCGCTTTCCGGTGCCGGCGCCGCCGGGGGGGCTGGCATGGTCAGGGGGGGGGGGGCAACCGCGGGTAAAGTCAATTCCTCCCGCGCTTCCGGGTCAAGTTCCTTTGTGTCGAAGGTCCCCGCGGGATAGGCGTTGTATTCAAGGGGGATGTCGTCATCGTTCATCCGCGCGCATTTGTCAAGGCGGGTTTTGCTATAGTGTCTTTCCGCGGTGAATAATCCGGGAATGATAAACATCCACAGCGCGGCTAAGCCGACAAAAGTCGCGGCCACTTGCAATATCACCCGGGACGCGGGCAAACCCAATATGCTTTTCCGGGCCGGCGGCGCGGCGGGCAACGCCGCCAACCGTTGATGAAACTCGCCACTGAGAACCGGCGCGTCCTCCGCGGCGAGCTCATCTTTGAGCGCCTGAACCACCTGGCGCATGGCCGCCACCTCCGCCCGGCACGCCGCGCAGACTTCCAAATGGTTTTCAACGCGGGCGCTGTCCGCCGCTGACAAGTCCGCAAAGACGTATGCCCCGAGAAGATTCTCAATGGCCGCGCAAGTCAGTTGTTTTTTTTCGGGTGTGTCTTTCATTGGTCACCCCTGTCTTGTAATTGGGCCGCGAGTGTTCGTAACCCCTGCGTCAATCGATAATTGACGGTGCCGATTTTAAGTCCGGTCATGCCGCTTATTTCTTTCAGAGTGAAGCCTTGGATAATTTTGAGTAACACGACATTTTTTTGTTCTTCCGGTAATCTGTCCACGGCCCTCAAGGCCACTTGGGCGGCTTCTTTCTTTTCAATATCCCGCGCGTCGTCCAGTTTTCCGCCCCGCGTCTTCTCCAGAACGGATGGATCACTCAACGCCGTGTTTTCCAGCGTCTGGCGGCGCTTTCGTCCGCGGCCGTAATCCATCGCCAGGTTGTGGGCGACGCGGTACAGCCAGCCGCGCATGTTGCCGATGTCCGCTTGGCCGGGAGTTGTCATGTGTTTATGCAGTTTTAAGAACACGTCTTGCACGACATCCCGCGCCTCATCATAACGGGACCCAATAAGCCGGGCCACGTACCGCAACAGCGGTGTTTCGTATTCCCGGACAACCTTGACTAAGTCAAAGCCGCCCGGCGGAGCGTTCAGCTCCGGATTTAAATTATTGACAGCCAACGTGCCGTCATCGGTTCCGGAAGTCATGCGCATGCTTTCCTGGCTGAGGTGCTGTGAAACCGGTTCACAGGTCAGTGTCTATTGATTGAGACGTATGAACGCGGGTGTTTTTTAAATGGTTTGGAGTCGGAGTGGTCTTTTTTTTGCCTGCCCCGCGGCTCAAGGTCGATTCGGTCACGCAATATCTTTTTACCCGTACCGGTGTTCCGGTTGTTTACAAATGCCCTGAAGCTATATTAAGCGTCTTGTCACCGTGATAAAATACCCCCGAAAAAGTAATTATGAAATTTAAACTTGTCGCTGATCTGGAAAAACATCTGACGGAGACCTACGGGCAGCCCTGTCCGGAGATCGTGACCGAATGCCCGCCTCCGGATATGACCGGTGATATCACCGTGAATTGTTTTCGATTGACCAAGCCATTGCGGGCCAACCCCATGGCGGTCGCCGCGGAAGCCGCGCGATTTCTTTCCACGCATGCCGACGCGCGGGCCGCGGAAAGCGTCAAGGCGTTTGTGAATATTGTCCTAGAGCCCGTTGCTGTGTTCCGGGACGCCGTGGCGGATCCGGCCGGGTTGCTGAATGCCGTCTTACTGCCGGAAGGTGAGCGGCGCCGGATTGTCATCGAGTTTTCCGCTCCCAACACAAACAAACCCCAGCATCTCGGGCATGTCCGCAATAACACCCTCGGCCAGGCGGTCGCCAGTATTTTGAGCAAAGTGGGGCACGATGTGATCCCGGTGAATTTGGTTAACGACCGCGGAATTCATATCTGTAAATCCATGCTGGCCTACCACCGTTTCGGGGACGGAGTCACGCCCGCCACCGCCCATAAAAAGGGCGATCATCTCGTCGGGGATTTTTACGTCCGTTATGACCGGGAACTGACTCGGCAGCTTGAGGAGCTGCGGGCCGCGCGGCCGGACCTGGCGGACAAGTCTAATGAGGATCTGTTTTCCGAAACCGAAATAGGCAAAGCCACTCAGGACATGCTGATCGCTTGGGAAAACGGCGACCCTGATGTCCGGGCGCTCTGGGGCATGATGAACGCCTGGGTGTTCGAGGGGTTTGCCGAAACCTACGCCCGTATGGGGATTGAATTTGAAAAAACGTACTTGGAAAGCGACACCTACACATTGGGCAAGGGCATTGTTGAGGATGGCCTTAAAAAAGGGGTTTTCCAAAAACGTGAGGACGGCGCCGCGTTTATTGACCTTACCCAAGAGAAGTTGGATACCAAAGTGGTTCTGCGCAGCGACGGCACCAGTGTCTACATCACCCAGGATTTGGGCACGACGCTGCTGAAACAGGATGAGTTCCAGCCGGATCAGCAGATCTGGGTGGTGGGCGATGAGCAGATTTATCATTTCCGGGTTCTGTTCGCCATCCTCAAGCGCCTGGGCTACCCTTGGGCGGACAATCTCGTTCACATGGCGTACGGCATGGTGAACCTGCCTTCCGGTAAAATGAAAAGCCGGGAAGGAAAGGTGGTGGACGCGGACGATTTGTTTGACGAAATGGAGCGGCTGGCCCGGACGGCCACGCTGGAACGCTGTGAAGAGGCCCCGGAAGATCTGGACCTGCGGGCCCGGGTTCTGGGGATGGCCGCGTTGAAGTTCATGCTGTTGAAGGTCAATCCTAAAACAACCCTCATGTTCGATCCCGAAGCGTCGGTGAAGTTCGAGGGAGACACCGGGCCGTATGTCCTCTATGCCTACGCCCGGATTTGCTCCATGTTCCGTAAAGCCACCGCCGACGCGCTGTCCGGCGAGGTGGACTGGTCACTGCTCCAGGCGCCGGAAGAACTTGGTGTCGCGCTGCAACTGGCGGAATACGGACATGTGATGCGTAAGGCCGCCCAGGATTTTGACACATCCGGCCTGGCCGGGTATCTGCTGGAACTGGCCAAAGCCTTCAGCCGCTTTTACCGCGAATGCTCTGTTTTGTCCGCGGAGTCCGCGGAATTGCGCCGGGCCCGCCTGGCTCTCAGCGACCGGGTGCGTTCGGTGCTCAGAGACGGGCTCCAAAGCTTGACCATCGGCACGCTCGAAAGCATGTGAGTGACTGCGTCACGTTTCAGCTGATTTCCCGGTGATACGTCTGCAATGGGTTCACGCCGGTGCCGCCGGCGTTGTCGAGATACTCGGCGATGCCCTGGACCGCCGCCTTGGCGGCCGCCAGAGTGGTGATGTAGGGCACTTTATAGCGAATGGCGCTTTTGCGGATGTAGGAATCGTCCGTCTTGCCCTGCCGTCCGATCGGGGTGTTGACGACCAACTGGATGGTGCCGTTTTTGATCTCGTCGACAATGTCCGGGCGTCCCTCGCCCATCTTGGCGATGGTGGCGGCCGATATGCCGGCGGCGGTCAGGAAGGCGGCGGTGCCGTCGGTGGCCAGAATGCGGAAGCCGATATCGACGAAGCTTTTGGCAATATCCACGAGAACGGGTTTACGTTCGCGTTCGCTCACCGTCAGCAGCACGGTGCCGGCGCTGGGCAGAGTGGCTTTCGCCGCTTCCTGAGCTTTGTAGAACGCCAGGCCGAAGGAGTTCGCCAAGCCCATCACCTCACCGGTCGAGCGCATTTCCGGCCCCAGGACAGGATCGACTTCGGGGAACATCGGAAAGGGAAAGACCGACTCCTTGACCCCGAAATGGGGGAAGGTGCTGACTTTGAGATTCAACTCGGCCAGTTTGGTTCCCAGCATGACCTGGGTGGCGATCCGCGCCATGGACAGGCCGCACACCTTGGACACCAGCGGCACCGTCCGGGACGCCCGCGGGTTGGCTTCCAGAACGTAGACCACATCATCGCAGATGGCGTACTGGATGTTCATCAAACCGATGACATTCAACCGCCGGGCGATCCGGCTGGTGTAGTCGCGGATGGTGGCGATGTGCTTCTCCGGGATACTGGTCGGCGGAATGACGCAGGCCGAGTCGCCGGAATGAATGCCGGCCAGCTCGATATGCTCCATGACGGCCGGGACGAAGGCGTCGGCGCCGTCGGCGATGGCGTCCGCTTCGGCCTCAATGGCGTTGTCGAGGAAACGGTCGATCAGAATGGGCCGGTCGGGCGTGACACCGACCGCGGCGGTGACATAGTGCCGCAGCATCTCCTCATCGTGGACGATTTCCATGCCGCGCCCCCCCAGGACATAGGATGGACGGACCATCACCGGGTAGCCGATTCCGTCGGCGACATCGAGCGCTTCCGCCAGAGTGCTGGCCATGCCGGACTCCGGCATCGGAATGGCCATGTCCTCCATGATCCGCCGGAAACGGTCGCGGTCCTCGGCTAAATCGATGGTCTCCGGGGTGGTGCCGAGGATTCGGACCCCCGCCGCCTCGAGTTTGCCGGCGATGTTCAGCGGGGTCTGGCCGCCGAACTGGCAGATCACCCCGGCGGGCTGCTCCTTCTCGTAAATGGCCAGCACATCCTCAACGGTGAGCGGTTCGAAATAGAGCTTGTCCGATGTGTCGTAGTCGGTCGAGACGGTTTCGGGATTGCAGTTGACCATGATGGTCTCGTAGTTCGCGTCGCGCAAGGCGAAGGCGGCGTGGACGCAGCAGTAGTCGAATTCGATGCCCTGGCCGATGCGGTTGGGGCCGCCGCCCAGAACCATGACCTTGCGTGGATTGGTCGTGGCGGTTGTGACATCCGGGGCGTTGTAGGTGCTGAAATAGTAGGCGGCGTCCTCGACTCCGCTGACCGGCACCGGCTCCCAGCCTTCCGCCAGCCCGAGCGCCAGGCGTTTCCCGCGGACATCGCTCTCGTCAACACGCAGCAACTGGGCGATGTAGGCGTCGGCGAAGCCGTCCTTCTTGGCCCGGATCAGGAGATCGTCCGGCGGCAGTCCGCCAAGATGTCCGCGCAGTTCCCGCTCGAGTTGAACCAGTTCCTCCATCTGTTCGATGAACCAGGCTTTGATGTGGGTCAGGTCGTGAAGCTGCTGGACGGTGGCGCCTTTGCGCAGCGCCTCGTACATCAGCCACTGGCGCTGGCTGGAGGGTTCGCGCAGCCGGTCGAGAAGCGCGGGCAGCTCCATGGCCGTGTACTCGGCCACGTCGCCTAAACCGAGCCGGCCGTTCTCCAACGAGCGGATCGCCTTGAGAAAGGCTTCCTTGTAATTCTTGCCGATGCTCATCACTTCGCCCACCGCCCGCATCTGGGTGCCCAGCTTGTCCTCGACCCCTTTGAATTTCTCGAACGCCCAGCGGGCGAACTTGACCACGACATAGTCGCCGGACGGGGTGTATTTGTCAAGCGTGCCGTCGCGCCAGTAGGGGATCTCATCGAGGGTCAGGCCGGCGGCCAGCAGGCTGGACACGTAGGCGATGGGAAAACCGGTCGCCTTCGAGGCCAGGGCCGACGAGCGCGAGGTGCGCGGGTTGATTTCGATGACCACCACCCGGTCGCTGACCGGATCATGGGCGAACTGGACATTGGTGCCGCCGATGACCTCGATCGCCTCGACGATGGCGTAGGAATAATTCTGCAGGCGCTGCTGGAGTTCCGGGCTGACCGTCAGCATCGGCGCCGTGCAGTAGCTGTCGCCGGTGTGCACCCCCATGGCATCGACGTTTTCGATGAAGCAGACGGTGATCATCTGATTTTTGGTGTCGCGGACCACCTCGAGTTCCAGCTCCTCCCAGCCAAGCACCGATTCCTCAACGAGAATCTGATGAACCATGCTGGCCTGGAGTCCGCGCTGGGCCACCACCCGCAGCTCCTCGACATTATAGACAAAACCGCCCCCGGTGCCGCCCATGGTGTAGGCCGGCCGGATGACCACCGGGTAGCCGATGCGCCCCGCCACCGCCTCGGCGTCCTCGACGGTGGTGACCACCTCACTGCGGCACATTTCGATGCCGAGGCTGTCCATGGTGTCCTTGAAGGCATCGCGGTCCTCGCCCCGTTTGATGGCGTCGATCTGCACCCCGATAATCTTGACTCCGTATCTTTCCAGCACCCCGGCGGCGGCCAGTTCGCTGGACAGGTTGAGGCCGGACTGGCCGCCGAGGTTGGGCAGCAGCGCGTCAGGACGTTCCTTGGCGATGATTTCAGTCATGCGCTCGATATTGAGCGGTTCGATGTAGGTGACATCCGCCATCCCGGGGTCAGTCATGATGGTGGCCGGATTCGAATTGACCAGGACAATCTCGTAGCCGAGCTGGCGCAGTGCCTTGCAGGCCTGGGTGCCGGAATAGTCGAATTCGCAGGCCTGGCCAATGACGATGGGGCCGGAACCGATGATCATGATTTTATGGATGTCGTCGCGCTTTGGCATGGTGGGTTGTCTCCGTTTGAATGTGAGCTCCGCAAGATCAATAATATTGTAGCACCCCCCCCGCTAAACACAATTCAAACCGACAACGAATTCACCCGCTTCGGCCCGCGCATGGAACGCACCCGTTCCCGGCGGGTGATCGGGGGGATGGCGCGGTTGTCCGCGGGACGCGTGCTCTCATTGAGAACAACATTCCAGCATTCCATGGGATGACCGTGTGCCATTTCCATTTCTCGTTTTATATTGTCCCTGGTGTCACTGGAAATGGATTCAGGCTCATGGGTTTTACCAGTGAGAATGAGAAAACATGATCAGCCGGCCGGCCGGCCGGGAGTGAACACGGCGAAGTCAAGCTCAACCAAGACCTTCACCTTGATTGAGCTACTCGTGGTCATCGCCATGATCGGCATCCTGATGTCATTGTTGTTGCCGGCGCTTAAACAAGCCCGGGACCGGGCTCAGGAAATGGCCTGCGCCAGCAACCTGCGGCAACTGGGGATTGCCGTCATCGGTTACACCGTGGATTTCCACGACTTTCTTCCCCAGCCATCACAGGACGCGGATATTCCTGACGCCTCGGCCCGGGGCACCGCGCTTTGGTTCAACGCCCTGGACTGTTATTTGGGGGAAGAGAGGCTTTCTTACAGCAGCGCCTCCGCGGCGAATCGAAACTACACCCAGTCTAAACAATGCGCGCTGTGGAAAGGGTTTCCTGATAAAATCATCAGCGGCTCATTCAACGCCCGGCAAAGCAGCCGGACCATTAAAATGAACGCGTTCTTAGGAGACATTGGTGACGATTTAGCCGACAATCCCACTGATGTTAAGTTTTTCCAGGTGACATGCGTCAAAAAACCCACACAAACGGTTGTTTTCTTCGACGGGAGGGCTTGGGACACACCCTCGGCGACAACCGGGAACGTTGATACGGCTGGCACCAGCTCCTTTCACGGCGAGGAAGTTTACGTGGGAATACGCCATCCCCAAAATAGTGTGAACGTGACCTTTGTTGACGGGCATGTTGAGAATGTGTCGCAAGCGGTACGCGTGACTGACACGGGATATCTTGGATGGTATAAGGCCACCGCCGGCGAGCAGTGTCTCAACTGGTTCCGCTTAGGCCGCGGGGGAGTGTACGACAATTGATGCCATTGGTATCCCTCCGTTGGACTCGAACCGCTTCGCGGGATGTAAACACGCGTCATCATATTGGCGGCACACGCGTTCTGGCATTACCTTGCCCCACACGTCCGCGGAGCGCGTCCGGCGATGGAAAAGGACACAACCGGGTTATATCTATGGAACAGTGTGCCCGCGGTGACGACGGGCGCGTGCCTTGGCATCCGGCGCGGAGCGCTTCGCCCGCGCCGGGCACATTTTTTTTTGAACGGATCAATCCATGAGATACCGGGTCGGATTTAAGTTGTTGTTCTGGCTGCTCGCCGCATGGTCTATTCTGAACCTTCAGGGACAGGACACCCGTCTTGACGGCGGGCCCGGCACCGCCGTCCCCGAGGCGCTCCCGCCGGTGTCCCCCGCGGGCTTGAGGGATCAGTTGCTGGATCGGCGGGAACGGCTGGCGCGGTCCGCTGAAAAAGTGTTTGAACCGGTGACCCCCGGCGCGTTGCCCGAGGCGTCTCCCACGCCGGAGGAGACAAGCCTGGCTCTGGCCGCCCTGCAGGTTGAAAAAGCGCTGGATTATTTGACCGCCACCCCTCCCGCCATATCCCAAGCTGACCTCCATCTGCGGGTGAGTGATCTGATCGTCGAGCGGAACATGACCGCTCTGCCCATCGGGGGACGCTTGACGGAGCGCGCGTATTTCGCCCGGAATGACCGGTCGCCTCAGCCGTGGTTTTTCTTTAAACCGGGAAAGCATGACGGGAAAACGCCTCTCCCTTTAGTGGTGTTTTTACATGGCTACGTGCCCTCAACATCACGCGTGGCCCCCTTCCTGGTGTCCGATTTCGTCCTTGATCTGGCGGAAGAGTATGGCTGCTATTTCGCCATCCCTCACGGGCGGACAAACACCGACTTTCAATACGCCGGGGAAGTGGATGTTTTGCGGGTGATTGAAGAGGCGAAAGCGTTTTTTCCCGTGGATGAAAACCGGATTTACCTGCTGGGAATCTCCATGGGCGGCGCCGGTGTCTGGCATGTGAGCACGCATTATCCCACTCCGTTCGCGGGTGTCGCGCCCATTAACGGGCAGGGAGATTGGTTCCGCTTTTGGAATGACATGTTTCACTATCCGGCCCGGAAACAGTTGCCCGGGCATATTCAATATGTGTTCGGGATGAACAATCCACTGGATCTGGCCGGAAATTTGTCGAATCTTTATTCCTACAGCCAGCACGCCACCCGGTGTTTTGTGGGAGTGGGACACACCAAATCCATGGTGGAGGCCCTCGGGAAAGCCGGGGCACCGCATGATTTTTTTGAAGACCCGGATGAACTCGGGCATTATATCTACTGGCGCCCGGATTGCTGGCGGCGGGCGTTCGCGAAACTGCTGGGGGATCCGGCGAAGACGAGACGCGCCGCTCCCCGGTCACTTCAATACACAACCTATAATCTGCGCTTCCCCGGCGCCTACTGGGCGGAAATAACCCGGATTCAGCGGTGGGGAAAACCAGCGTCGGTCGCGGCGGAATGGCCGGAAAACGGGCCGCTCACCCTGACAACTGAAAATGTCGCCAAGGTGATCATAACCGTGCCGGAAGGGTTCGCGGACCCCGCGGGAAACGTGACGGTGATGCTGAATGGAAAGACCGCCGCTGTTGACGTTGAGACTGTCAATGGACAGCGGAAACTATCTTTAACCGTCGCGGAGTCCGCGGAAAAAGCTCCCATCGCTCCCAAAAGCTCCCGTGTCTGCGGACCCGTGGCGGATGTGTTTAATTTCCCCTTTATTATTGTCTGCGGAACCGGGGGGCCGCCTGAAACACAAGAGAAAAACGCTGATTTGGCACGACGCCTGGCGGCGGACTGGCAGGCCTATGCTGAAGGCCGCGCCCGCATGGTCCGCGATGTGGATGTGACCCCCGACATGATGAAACATAACGGCTTAGTGCTGATCGGTTTCCCGGATGAGAATTCCGTGTACGCGGAGGTCGCGGAAAAGTTTCCCATCGCGGTCACTGACAACGACATTGTCTTGCCGGATGGCGCGTCATTCTCCAAACAAGATCATGGATTGATCATGACACAACCGAACCCCCTGTTCCCGGACCGCTACGTGCTGGTTTACGCGGGCAAACACTGGGGTGCGGGCCGCAGCCCCAATCACACATTCGACTGTCTGCCGGATTTCGCCGTGTTTACTGAGGCGATTGTGGAACCGGTCGGTTACAACGCCTTCAAAGCCGCGGGGCTGTTTGATTCCAACTGGACATACAGCCGGGAATTAACGGATTTCCCCGCACCTCCTCCCCCCCCGGAAAAATAGGCCAACCGCATTGGTTTTCTATTATTTCCCGCCCGCATAGAGATGGGGCCGGGAAGTGACGTGGTTTGAGTTCATGCGTCAGCATGTCTGCACTGCTTTATCTCTCGACCGTTCCGCGACCGCGGGAAAAATGGCAACGCGCGGCCGCCAAGCCCCCTCCCGACTATTTTCACGGACGTGGACTCTCCCGTATTTTTTTTTGAAAAAAGATGCGAAAAAAAAGAGGGGCCAATTCCATCCTTTTGTTTTTCAAAACCATCCGGGATAAGACAAGAAAAGACCTTATACGCCGAATAAGTGTAAAAAGGGGTTTAATACATCAAAAAGTGTAATAAATCTGTTGTTGCATTCATAGATAAACGCGTTATACGTAAACTAAGTCATCGCAGTGAAGTCATGCGCGGAGAAAAGTTGAAAATGGCCTCTTTTTTAATATTAAATGGCCGATCGGAAAAGGAGTGAGCAATGCCCAAGACTATCAGGAACGGTGTGCCACAGCGTCTTTGGCGGTTGGTTCAACTCATGAAGGAAGGATGGTCCCGGGAAGAACTCATCGAAAAATTGGCGTGCTCCCCCCGCAATTTGGCGGCGGATGTCTCCCGGTTGAAGAAACAGGGCTGGACGGTTAAATACGCCCGTTCGGAAAGTCGTTATCACATCAACTTTCCCAATGTGGATGTCATCAGTTTAAAACTGTCACCGGAAGAATTCTTTCACGTTTCCTATTTGATCAATGTCGCCCGTGATGAGGCGTTTTCCAGCTTGGGAGGGAAAGTGTCTCTGGCCTGCTCTGAACAGACCTTGCCCGTGTACGATAGTGGACCGGGGTATGGGGTGGCCCGTCTGTCGGAACAGCTTCAAAAAACGCTGAACATCTGCCGCGAAGCCATTTTAAAACGTCGGAAACTGGCCTTTGTTTATCGGTCTCAGCATGAGAGCAAGCAGCCGGCCATCCGCCTGGTTCATCCCTATCATCTTATTCATACTCCGAATAGCTGGTACCTGATCGCCTGGAGCGAGACCCGACAGGCTTTCCGGCGGTTTAAGCTGTTAAGGATGGCGACCCTGACCTTGATGGCGGACGTTTTCAACCGTCGAAAATTTGATTTGCAGGAGTATTTGGGCGATGCCTGGTGGCTGCGGTATGACCCGGAGCGCTTGAATAACCCGTATCATGTCGAAGTGCGTTTTTTTGATGAGGCGGCTCAATCCATTAAAGAATATCAGTTCCATCCCACGCAACAGGTTCAGGATCATCCCGACGGATTCGCGGTGTTCACCTGTCAGCTTAGTTACCTGCATGAATTCGCCGGCTGGCTCATGCAGTGGCTGGGGCATATTCAGATTGTGTCCCCGCCGGAATTGACCGGGCTCATCGCCGACAAGGTCGCGGACTTCGCGAAACGCCATGACCTGTCGGCGAAGGTATGAAAGAGAACAGAATGGGAACGGTGCCCCGGAGATACGTATGACTGCTAAAAAAATACGGTTGAAAACAGTAAAAGAAGATTGGCGATATTTGGGGCACATTCCGACCAAACTGGTCGGCTGGCAGTACTGTGGCAATGTCACCGTGAGAGTTGGTGAGGTTGTTCATTTCGCCCTCGGGCCGGACAATCCTGTCGACAGTGACGCCATAATGGCTTTGAACGGCAAAAACCGGGGAGTCGCCTATCTGCCCCGCTATGACGCGGCGGTTCTCGCACCCGCTATTCGGGAGGGGCGGGTTGTATTAAAGGGTGTGATAGAATCGTGGGGCCGCTCCTCTTCTTCGCATTCGGGTTTGTCCTCAATGAAGCTTCGTCTGGAAATTTACGGCGGGGGAAAATGCCTCCAATGGTTCAGAAAGGCCAAGCCGGTGACGGCGGATGATATGCTGCATAATATGCTGCTGGAGGTTTGGAAGCAGGCTGACATTCTATCCGCGGACACGATTCGGGAAACACGGGATTTATTTAGGGACACGATTCATCATGGCGACGCGTCTCCACGGACCGCATTGATTTACCGTCTTTTACGCGGTAAAGCCGCTGACCGTGAACAAGACGAGATGAATGGTTTCCGTGCGGTCATCCTGGATTTCCTCGCTGGTGTCGACATTCGTTCTGACTTGACCTTCGGGATTCAGACATCTTGGGAACGGGACGATTCCTTGCATTATCTGGGAACACTCCCGTTTCCATACATGAAAAAACCAGTGGATGTTCAAGAAAGCCGATGTGTCATTCCCATTTACCCCCGGGGATATGCCGCTCTTCCGCCGCCTGCGGATACAGGCGCGGAGCCCGCGGCACCGGCATGTGTGGAGTCCGCGGACTTTACCGACGAGACATTGGTGAATCAGTTGGCCTATCCAGCGGGAGCTTGTGGCGCGGTGTTCGTGCGGGGTGGACAGGTGCTGGGCATGGAATTACACGCGTCCGCCGCCGCTATGGAAGTGGAATGGTTCCAGACCTTGAAACGGGTGTTTCAGCGTGCCTGGTCGGACGATCCCGTCCCCTGGCCAAATTCCGTCACCGATCCCGCCGCGTTGATCGCCGCCGCCCCATTGCGGGTGAGCGGGCATGCGGATGGGGCGCGGATCATCAGATTCAGTTCTCCGGTTGATTGCCTGGCGGTGATCACACCGGACATGAAATTGAGGCGCCTGGCCCTGGAAAATCCGGGTTTGGAATGACATCTTGAGGATACTCCATAGTTGAATGAATTGAAAATAGAAAGGATGAACTGATGGCGACTACAAACACCTTAGCGGCATTTACCAATCAATACAGTCTGTCTAAGACACTTCGGTTTGAGCTGAAACCGATTGGTAGAACGGCTGAATGGATTGAAAAGCATGACATCATCGGCGTGAAGGATGATGAGCTGATCGGTAAAGACGCGGAAAAGGCAAAACATTACAAATACGCCAAGCGTATGCTGGATGCCATGCACCGGGTGTTTATTGAAGACGCATTGGGGTTGGTTGAGGATCCGGAAATTGCGGTAAAGTTGGAAGGTGAATTTGTTAAACTGCAAATACAGGATGAACCGCAAATTGGCAAAGATTTGAGAAATATCTTTAAGAGCATCCTGGACGCAACAGCTAACCGCTGGATTGAAGACTATCAGCGGGAAATGCCCGCGTTTTGGCGTGCGGATATTGCGGAAGTGGAAGAAAAACTTTCAGCGGAAGCCAACAATCAGCAGAAGAAAAGGTATGACAGCGCGGTAAAAGCCATTCAGAAGAAAATTGCCTCCCCGGACAAGGTGATAAAGAAGAGAGACATTTCGGTCATGCACTCAAACGAGGAAGCGCTTCGTTTGCTGGAATGGAAGATCCGGTCGGGAGTCGTGCGACTCACATTCAAAGAACTCGATCAAGGGGAAAGCGAAAATCTTATTCCCGCGGAAACCCTTTGTGGATTTCTCCGCCAGTTTCACAAGTTTTCCACCTATTTCACCGGTTTCAACGAAAACCGTCAAAACATCTATGATTTGACAGGTGACAAAGCGACCTCGATCATCAACCGGACAATCAATGAAAACCTGGCTTTTCATTTTGCCAATTTGGCAAAATGGAAAACGCTAAATAATTCATTAGCAAACCAAGCGGAAACATTTGCCAAAAAAGGCTTTGATCCACAATCACTTTTAGCTGAAATCGAAGGGAAGCTAGGCTTTTCCGCCGAGGAATTCTTCTCGTTAAAGACATTCTGCCAGTCCATGAACCAAACCGGCATCGACCGGTATAACGAAATTGTCGGGGGGCAGGCAAGTCTTGAGGGTGGTGAAAAGGCAAAGGGGATCAACGAATTCATCAACCTATGCCGTCAGCAGGCTGGTGCCAAGCGTCAGCAGTTTCCCCCTATGCAGAAACTTTATAAACAGATCTTAAGCAAATCAGACCGTACTTTTATTCAGGAATTTTCGGATGACAAAGACCTGCTTCAGGCCATTGAAAAGTTTCACACAGAGTATTTCGCCACGCCGAATAATAAAGAAAAAAGCATCTTTGTGGAGTTTGCGGATATGACACAACAGCTTGCCAGTGATCTGAGTGGCGAGTATGACACCCTTTTTCTGGCTAGTGATAAGGTGACATTTGTCTCCAATTTGTTGACCGGACACTGGAAGAATCTAAATGACGAACTGTTTGAACTGCTTGGAGAAACAGAGTTCAATAAACGAAAAAATAAGTATTTCACATTCGCGGAGCTCGCTCAGGCGCTTGTTGAGGGGGTAAAAGGAGAGCGTTTCACCGTGGCTCCAGAGTTTGCGGGCGATACTCTGATCAGCATTTTTCTAAATCGGTTCGGAACAATGCTGAAGATGGCTGAATCCGCCTGGGTGGACCTGTTCAACAGTGGTGTTCTGCGGCTGGAAAAACTGGATATTAACCGGACCAAGCCCGGTGACAAGGGATTTGAACAGGTAGCATTGATCAAAGCGTTTCTCGATGCCACCATCGCCCTTGCCGGTTGGGTCCGCGACTGGCAGGCAAATAAGGAGATACTGAAGGTGGATGCCCGGAATCGGGTTTGGTATGACCACCTTGACGCGTTCATCAACATATTCCAAATCATCAGCTTGTACAATATGACCCGCAATCATGTCAGTAAAAAACCGGGTGCTGTTGAAAAAGTCAAAATAACTTTTGAAAAGAGCACATTACTCAACGGATTCGTTGATTCCCATACAGCCTCAGACAACGCTACTCAATATTGCGGGTATTTATTTAGAAAATTAAACAAAGAGTTTTCCGAGTATGAATATTTCCTTGGAATTTCGTTGAATCCGAAACTGTTTCGCTGTCATTCGCAGAATGAAATCCCGAAAGAAGACCGGAGTGAATATGAGAGGCTTGAATATTATCAACCCAAAAGCACCACTTTTTTCAGTGGCCAGTATTCGAAAAATAAAGAGGCGTTAGTTGAATGTTTGAGGAAGGCGTTGGGAAAAGTTAAAACCAAGGTGTCAAAGGCCCTTGAAGAAGAGAAGGAAATCCAGGCTGAATTTGATAAAATCCTGAAAGCTGACAACAAAGGGGGAATAACTCCCTCTGCTATTATCGAAAGAGTTAACAGGGGAAAGTTTTTTCAAAGTGTCTGGGCTGATGCCGCCGTAAATGAATTTTTTGCGGAGACAATAGAGGAAATGAAAAACAACTGTGACTGCTTTGTCAATCGGAATCCGCAGCTGAGAAAAATAAAGAATGAAAACTATTCAGGCCATGAGGGATTTAAGAAAATTGTTACTGATTTACAAGACGTTGCCGCATCAAATAAAGTGTTCAACTACTTTTTTATAAGTCAGGCAGAATATGACAATTCCGCAAATAATGCCGAAAAACCTCTTTACATGTTCAGAATACGTAATAAAGATCTGGATTTCTGTGAAAAGGCCGGGGAAAATAAACGTAATTCCCAAAAGCGTGGGAAAGACAATCTTCACACCATGTATTTCAAGGCATTAATGTCAGGAAAACAGAGTACTTTTGACCTGGGAAAAGGAGAACTGTTTTTCAGGAAAGCCAGATCCAGCAAAAAGAAAAGTTTTGCTCATAAACAGGGAGATGTGTTGAAGCATAAGGCATTTTCCGACGTGTGGGGAAACTTGGGCAGTCCCGTACCTGAGGTGTTGGAATGGGAAGAATTGAGTCGCCTCAAAAAACAAATAGAGATATGTGAGAATCAAGTTCTATTTAACGGGCAGGTTATCGGCAGAAAATGTGAATATGAATTACAAAAAGACCGGCGTTTCAACGAACATAGATACTTTTTGCATTTGTCAGCATTACTGAATTATGCCAGCAAAGATATTTCATCTAGAGATTTCAATAATCAGGTCCGGGAATTTTTGAAAGACAACCCGGATGTCAATGTTATTGGCATTGATCGCGGTGAGAAGCATTTGCTTTACCATTCAGTGGTTAATCAGGCGGGAGAGATCATCGAGCAAGGCAGTTTGAATGAAATTGCCAATGGTTTCAAACCGCAGGGAGAGACTAGGGAACGAAGCATCGACTATCATGCGAAATTAGATGCCGTCGAGAAAAAACGTGACCTCGCCCGCAAAAGCTGGAGTATGATCGAAAACATCAAGGAACTGAAAGCCGGTTATTTGTCGCAGGTGGTTCACACTCTGGCGGAAATGATTATCAAGCACAATGCTATCGTGGTGCTGGAAGATTTGAATGTCGGCTTTAAACGCGGACGCTTTGGAGTTGAAAAACAGATCTATCAGAAATTTGAGAAAGCTCTAATCGATAAATTGAACTACCTTGTCTTCAAAGATTGCGGAGATCGCGATAAAGCCGGGCATTTCCTCAATGCCTATCAGTTGACCAACAAGTTCGAGAGTTTTCAGAAAATGGGCAAGCAGAGCGGAATACTATTTTACACTACCGCCTCCTATACATCAACGACCGATCCGGTCACCGGGTTTCTTAAAAATATCTATGTCACCTACCAAAGTGTGGAGAAAAGTGTGGCGTTTTGGAACAGTTTTGATTCCATTGTCTACAACGCTAACTTGGATCGCTTCGAGTTCACCTATACGCTGGGCCGCGTGATCAGCAAAAACATGAATCGGGAGACGGATGAAAAAGAGAATCAGCTGGTGAAACGCGCTTGGACGGTGTGTTCCTGTGTGACACGTTCCCGATACGTCAAGGCTGAAAAGCAGACCGAGGAGCAGAAGCAGAGCACTTCATCTGAACAAATCGGCAGAAAAGGTCGGCACGAAACGTTTGAGTTGAACCTGGAGTTGAAAAAGCTACTGTCCGATAACGACATTGATTTCAGTAGCAATTCTGATATTCAAGCCGCTTTGGCTGCAAAGTCCGAGAAAAGCAATGCCTCATTCCAAAGATCCATGATCTATTATTTCAATTCCATTCTCACCCTCCGTGTCACTGACGGAACCAAGGACAAAGGAACCTCGGAAAACGATTTTATTCTTTCCCCGGTGGAGCCATTTTTCGATTCCCGTCACGCGAACCCCGCTCAACCGGAAAACGGCGACGCCAACGGAGCCTACAATATCGCCCGTAAAGGCATCTGTATCCTCCAGAAAATCAATGCCGCCGATGACGTTTCCAAAGTGAATCCCGGAGTGTCGAAGCAGGAATGGCAGAACTTCGTACAGGGATAAAATGTGGAGCCATATCTTTGCATCACCCAGCTAAACGACTTCGTCTTCTGCCCTAGGTCGATTTATTTTCATAATATCTACCAACAGAATTATGGAACGGAAACATATCACAAGACCTGGCAGAAGAGGGGGCAGGCCGCGCACAGGGCGGTCGACGAAGGCGCCTATTCCAGCCGTAAGGACATTCTTCAAGGACTGCCGGTCTACTCTACCCGGTATAATCTCGGAGGGAAAATCGACACTCTGGATCTGCGCACAGGTGAGTTGGTGGAGCGCAAGTATTCGGTGACGAAAATTTACGATGGTTTCCGCTATCAGGTTTACGCCCAATATTTCGCCCTGACCGAAATGGGATACGATGTCTGCTCCGCAAAAATTTATTCAAAAAAGAGCAACAAAAGCTATCCGATCCCATTGCCGGGACATGAAGAAAAACAGGAATTCGAGGAATTGCTTGAACGAATAAAAGGGTTTACGCTTGACGCGCCGTTTTTTCAGAACCCGCGAAAGTGCATGCACTGCATCTACAATATGATGTGCGACATATACACGGGAGAGGAATGATGTTGTCTTTGCCAGATTTCAATTACAAACAATGTCTCATTTTCGCTCCCGCGGAAAAACACGCCACAATGAAATTCAGGGCGGATAATATCATTATCGAAGACGATGAGGGAAAGGTGGTGATGCAGCACTCCTGTCACCGGATTTTCGCCCTGTTTGTGGTTGGCAACATTTCGCTGACCAATGTGGTCCTCCAAAAAGCGAAAAGGTTTGCCTTTCCGGTGCTGCTGCTATCCAGAAACATGCGGTTGGATACGTATTTCAACAACCGTGCGGAAGGCAATTTTCTAGTCAGAAAAAAACAATACACGGCAGGCGAAAAAAATGTGTTGATTGCCCGGCAAATTGTCAGCCAGAAAATTGCCAATCAGATTTCGTTGCTGTCAAATCTACGTCAGAAGGCCAAGGCCGACAGAACCGCGATCAAAAAACTGAAGGAGTTGACTCCTTTGTCCGCCGGACACAGCAAGGAACTTTTAGGGATTGAAGGCACAGCGAGCAAGCTGTTCTTTCCGGCTTATTTCCGTCCTCTAAACTGGATTGGCCGCGAACCTCGAACAAAGAGGGACATCAACAATCTTCTGCTTGACATTGGCTACACCTACCTGTTCCATTTTGTCGAAGCGATGGCGGCGCTTTACGGCTTTGATGTCTACTGCGGTTTTTATCACACTTTTTTCTATCAAAGAAAATCGTTGATTTGCGATTTGGTTGAACCATTCCGCTGCATTATCGATCAACGCCTGAGGAAATCCCACAACTTGGGACAGATCGATGAAAAAGATTTTTTCATCAAGAATAATCAATACCAACTGAGCTACAAAAAGCAGGGGAAATACACCAAAATATTCTTCACGGAAATCCTCAAATATAAACAAGATATTTTCCTGTTTGTCCAAAGCTACTACCGGTGGTTCATGAAAGACAAGCCTTTCGCGCAGTTCCCGATATTTTCAATCGTCAGGCAGGGGTGAAGGTTGCTTTTAATCGTATATGACATTCATGTGGACAAGCTGCGGACAAAGTTTTCAAAGTTCTTGAGCCGTTTTGGCCGCCGTGTTCAGTATTCAGTATTTGAAATTAAAAACAGCCCACGAATAGTTGATAACATCCGAACCGAAATAAAAACAAAATTTGAAAAACAGTTCACTCAGGGAGACAGCGTACTGGTGTTCAGCATTCCCGACACTGCCGATATTCTGCGGTTTGGTTATCCGGTAAATGAAGAAACTGACTTCCTGCTCTTTGAATAACGCGAACCTGAGTCTTAATTTTTGCCCGGTGTGCTTATTTTTATGTTTCGCCTCCTTTCTTTTCGGATAAAAACCATTAAATTCCTTCTCACATGGGTGACTTTACTGTCTAAGGCCGCCCCAAAATTTCTACTGTTGTAGATATACTGGCTAATAAATCACCTGTGTGTCTAAGGCCGCCCCAAAATTTCTACTGTTGTAGATCCCGATCCGAACCCCGCTCCAGTCCCGTCTAAGGCCGCCCCAAAATTTCTACTGTTGTAGATAGTTCACATCGTTTCATCATCGTCTCGTCTAAGGCCGCCCCAAAATTTCTACTGTTGTAGATATATCCGGCAATTCAATCACCTGCAGTCTAAGGCCGCCCCAAAATTTCTACTGTTGTAGATACTGTCACTGTTTTCATCGGTGAGTGGTCTAAGGCCGCCCCAAAATTTCTACTGTTGTAGATACTGTCAGTGAATAGACGGCTGTGTCGTCTAAGGCCGCCCCAAAATTTCTACTGTTGTAGATCTAACAAATGGCTGGCTCACCCCGCGTCTAAGGCCGCCCCAAAATTTCTACTGTTGTAGATAAGCTGCTCCAATTCTTCTGATATGGTCTAAGGCCGCCCCAAAATTTCTACTGTTGTAGATGCGATCTTCTCGATCGGCTTGGTCGAGTCTAAGGCCGCCCCAAAATTTCTACTGTTGTAGATATCCAAGCCGAACCACTAAAAGCATGTCTAAGGCCGCCCCAAAATTTCTACTGTTGTAGATTCTTGCCTAATACAAATCTTGCAGTGTCTAAGGCCGCCCCAAAATTTCTACTGTTGTAGATGAGTTAAAACACTTCCTAAAATATCAGTCTAAGGCCGCCCCAAAATTTCTACTGTTGTAGATTTATATCACCAATAGATGCCGGGCCGTCTAAGGCCGCCCCAAAATTTCTACTGTTGTAGATGAGATCAATAAATCAGACCCTGAATGTCTAAGGCCGCCCCAAAATTTCTACTGTTGTAGATTTGAGTTTTTTCTTAGAAGATGACGAGTCTAAGGCCGCCCCAAAATTTCTACTGTTGTAGATAGATCATCAGATCCTGAAAATCGGATAAAACGTACACTATTTGGCGTTCACTCCCAGGTACTTC
>JAVVEH010000044.1:0-11156 GCA_032251435.1 Lentisphaeria bacterium
GCAATATTATTCAAGACGAATTCAATTAAAAGATGGGGCAGGTGTGACGCTTACACAAGATTGAAAAACTACGAGCTTCAATATATGCGTGCTTTACACACTTTAGGCAGGAGACTAAAGCAGACATGTTTACAATACTTTGCTGAGGGTATTCTGAGGGCGTTTTCTCTCATTCCGAAAAAAAACTTAATTTGAGATCCTTAAAAAGAAGCGCCAAACCGTGTAGGATAGCATAAATTCCCAGTCATCTCTTCTAGAATAATTCAACTAATGGTTGTTTTCTATTTTTTTTGCTTATAAGTGTTCTACCTAAAGTAGTGAATTCCACCATGTTTGAGAAAATAAGCAATTGCCTGATCTTTTATTCAGCTTTCAAAAAGGGAATATTGATCGTATTCCTCCATTTTTTCAGCGTGAATGCTTTCAGTGGAATCTGACATGTTTATACCCAAACAAGACAAGGCTGTTTCAATCTCCACTATCTGAGAGTTGAAAGGCATCCACTTGATCAAGTCCATGAACGAGTTTGCTTAGCGGGATGTCGTAATAACGGGCCACATCCGCTAAATTTTCGATCGGGATCGCACGCGTGCCGCGTTCCCAAGCGGAAACGGTTTGAGGGGAGATGTTCAAATCAATAGCGACAGCTTCTTGAGAATAATTTTTGCTCATTCTCAAGATGCGTAATCGTTTGCCCAGCAGTTGTCGTAACATAAATCTCAAAAGTCCTTACTTTGTGATGTGTTAAAACGCCTGTAGCTAAGGGTTAAGGACTAGTCACGTGTGTTCGAACATGCTCCAAAGAGATACAAAAAAACAGACAACAGCGACAACATAAAGAAAAATGAACAATTGGATCATTCAGTCAAACCCTTGAGCTAATAGACTGCTTGATTAGTAAAAATCCATTGCCCCATTTTGAAAAAATTCTACGTTAAGTAGATAACATCTCTCTTTTTGAGCCTTTACAGATTTCCGGGAAGAACCAAAAAATGGCTGGGCGCCGGTTCATTCGCCAGCTTGATGATCCTGCCCCCCGGATATGACGGCGGCGGGGAGGAAATCTTTCAGTTTAGCGTTAGGTTATCCCTCGCGATACATAAGCTTCTGTTCCATAACATGTCTGGATGAGACACAATGACCACCACCGATCAGGCGAAAGCCGCGAAACGGGCGTCTATTCCGCTGGCGGCGGCGGCGACGGATCTGAAAAACCGGGCGTTGCGGGCTGTTGTCGAGGCCTTGCGGGCTGACCGCGCGGCGCTTGTCGCCGCGAATCAAAAAGATCTGGCCGCCGCGGAGGCCGAAGGGCTCGAAGCGCCTCTACTCAAACGGTTGCTGTTTGATGACGACAAACTGGCCGCTGTCATCGCCGGTGTCGAAAGCTTGATCGGCTTGCCCGATCCAGTCGGCCGACGGCTCTCCGCCACGGAGTTGGATGACGGACTGAATCTCTACCGGGTCAGTTGCCCGATCGGGGTGATCGGGGTTATTTTTGAATCCCGCCCGGACGCGTTGGTCCAGATTTCCTCTCTCTGTCTGAAAAGCGGAAACGCTGTTCTTCTTAAAGGCGGCCGTGAAGCGTTGAACACCAACCGGGCGCTGGCGGACGTGATCACACGGGCGACCGAGGCGGCCGGCATCCCGGCTGGCTGGATGCGGTTGCTTGAAACCCGGGCTGATGTCGGCGACATGCTCAAACTGGATGACTATATCGACTTGATCATCCCCCGCGGGTCCAACGAGTTTGTCAAACACATCATGGCGCATGCGACGATTCCGGTGCTCGGACATGCCGACGGGATCTGTCATCTCTATGTGGACAGTGAAGCCGACTTGGCCATGGCTGTGGATCTGACTGTTGACTCTAAATGCCAGTATGTCGCCGTTTGCAACGCTCTGGAAACCTTGCTTGTCCACGAAGCTGTGGCGGCTGAATTTCTGCCGCGCGTGGCGGCCCGGCTGGCGGCGGAAAACTGCGAGGTGCGCGGCTGCGAAAAAACCGCGGCGATTATTGAGTGCGTCCCGGCGACGGAGGACGACTGGAAGACGGAATACCTCGATTACATCTTGTCGGTCAAAGTTGTTGATTCCATGGCGGCCGCCATCGATCACATCAACACCTACGGCTCCGGACATACGGACGGGATTGTCACTCGCAACGCGGACTCCGCGGAACAGTTTATGAATCTGGTGGATGCCGGGGACGTGTTCTGGAACGCCAGCACCCGATTCAGTGACGGATTCCGCTACGGACTCGGCGCCGAGGTGGGTGTCAGCACCAACAAAGTTCACGCCCGCGGCCCGGTCGGCCTGGACGGGTTACTGATCTACAAATGGAAACTCATCGGCAACGGTCAGACAGTAAAACCCTATGCTGACGGAAAGAAGCTTTTCACTCATAGACCATTAAACTAATCGACATTCTCGCGAAGCGGTGACAACCGCATTGAGAATTTCTTTGCCGGAAGCTGTGAAGGTTTCCGGCAAAGAAATCCCCAATGCGGATATGTGGGGTTTGGGGAGTCTGGATTCCCCAACGGGGTTTGGGGCAGAGCCCCATTTTAGAAAAAATAAAGCTTAAGAAACATGTCAAACACACCTAAACTTATCACTGATCGGGACCGTCCGTCGGTTCCGAAACGCGCGGTTGTCACCGGCGGCATGCCTTATGGAAACAAGGATCTGCATTTTGGCCATATTGGCGGTGTTTTTGTCCAGGCGGACACGTTCGCCCGGTTTCTCCGGGACCGCTTGGGATCGGAAAATGTGATATTTGTCTCCGGCACGGACTGCTATGGCTCCCCCATTGTCGAGGCGCACCGGCAAGCGGTTGAAAAAGGGAACTTTGAGGGCAGCCTGGAAGCGTTTATCACCGGCAATCATCAGCGGCAGAAAGCCACGCTTGAAAAATATCTGGTTGAGCCAAACCTCTTCGCCGCCTCCGGCCTGCCGCCCTATGTGGATATTCATGAACGGCTCGGTGCGGATATTCTGAACACACTGCATGCCAACGGGTTTCTTCAGAAACTTTCCACGCCCCAGTTCTATGATGCCGAAGCGGACGTGTTTTTGAATGGCCGGCAGGTCACGGGGCGCTGCCCCATCAATGGGTGCGGAGCGGAAAAGGCCTATGCCGACGAGTGCGCCCTGGGACACCAGTATGAACCCAAAGACTTGATTGATCCTGTCAGCGCTTTGAGCGGGAAAAAACCTGAAATGCGCGCCGTCACCAACTGGTATGTGGATCTGCCCGCGTTGCGGGAACAGTTGGGCGAATGGATCAGCCGACTGAAAGCGGCCGATGCCTGGCGGCCGTTTTCCATCAGCTCGCTGGCGGAATATTTCGAACCGCCGACGATTCATATCACCCGGGATCAAATCGAAGCCGTCGAGGCGGTTGAAGACACGCTTCCCCCGCACCGCGCCGAACCCGGCCGCGGCAAATCCCTGCAGTTGATTTTTGACTCTCTGGCCGATATGGAAACCGCGGTCACCGCGCTGGCCAAGGCCGAAATCCGCTACCGCACGGGCAAAACCCTTGTTCCGTTCCGTATGACCGGCAATCTGGAATGGGGCCTGAAAGCGCCGGTTATTGACGGTGTTGACAACGTGACCTTCTGGGTCTGGCCCGAATCACTGTGGGCCCCCGTCTCGTTCTGCGCCGCCTATCTGAAACAACTGGGCCAGGACGCGGAAAACTGGCGCGACTGGTGGTGCTCGAAAGACACCGGGATTTATCAGTTCATCGGCGAGGACAATGTCTATTTCTATGGCCTGCCCCAAGGAGCGATCTGGCTCGGGACGCAAGGGAAACATCCTGTCAGCGACCCGGCTGAGGGAGAGATGCAATTCACCCATCTGGTCGCCAATCGTCATCTGCTCTTTCTGGACAAAAAAGCCAGCAGCAGCGGCAAGGTCAAACCCCCCATGGCGGAAGAGCTCCTTGATCACTACACGCCGGAGCAGTTGCGGGCGCACTTTTTCAGCATGGCGTTGGGGCGCCGGGGTGTCAATTTCCGTCCCAAACCCTTCAACCCCAAGGCTGGCGAAAACGAGCCGGATCCTGTTTTAAAAGAGTCTAAGGTCATCTGCAACGCCTTCAACCGGCACGCGCGGTCCTGTTTCTACACCATCCAGAAGTTCTGTGACGGAAAGATTCCCGTCGGCGCGGTCTCCGCGGCCGTGATTGAACGCTGTGAGACGGCGATTCTGGATGTGGAAGCCGCCATGCTCAAGCATGAGTTCCCCTCCGCGTTTGTCGCTTGCGAGGATTTGATCCGCGACGCGGGTAAAAGCTGGAGCGCCAGCAACGCCTACCAGGAAGACTGCGACCCCGCCGCCCGGGAACAGGCGCTTGTGGACGCGTTTCACTTTCTCCGGGTGATGACCACGCTCATGCATCCGGTCGCTCCCGCCGGCACCGATATGATTCGGGAGTATTTGAAGGTGGGTGAGGAATTCTGGAGCTGGGAACGGATTTTCGACACCTTGGACACTTTTATGGCCGACCCGGCGACGCACCGTCCCAAATTTCTGGAACCCCGTGTCGACTTCTTCCCCAAGCATCCGAGCCAATTTTAATGATTTTTCTAGCCACAGCCGCCCGGGGAACAGAAGCCGCGCTCAGAGAAGAACTGCGCGAACTGGGTTTTGACAACGTCAAGGGGGCGCCCGGAGGAGCCGCTTTTGACGGTGAGCGGGAAGATGGCTGGCGGGCTTGCCTCACCTCCCGGATCGCCCAACGCGTTCAAACCCCTGTCGCCCGCTTTAACGCGGAGTCCGCGGATGAGCTTTACGCCGGCGTGAAAGCGATACCTTGGGAAACCTGGCTGCATCCCGGACTCACGTTCGCGGTCTCCGCGTTTATCCGCGACACGGCCATGAATCACAGCGGTTTCGTCGCTTTAAAGGTGAAAGACGGCATTGTCGACCGCTTACGGGACATCCATGGCGACCGCCCTGGCGTGGACCGGGAAGATCCGGATATAACGGTCTTCGTCTATTGGGTTTCCGGCCGGGTTATTGTCTACCTGGACTTGGCCGGGGGGAGTCTGGCCCTGCGGGGATGGCGGACGGAAGCGGGTGAGGCGCCGCTCCGTGAATCTCTGGCCGCGGCCATTCTGCGCCTCTCCGGATGGGACCGGAAAACCCCGCTCATGGATCCCATGTGCGGAGCCGGCACGATCGCTATCGAGGCGGCGTTGCTGGCGGGAAATCAGGCGCCGGGACTGGCCCGGAAACAGTTCGGCTTCGAGCGCTGGGCGGATTTTTCCGCGGACGACGCGGCGGCCATGAATCGCTTGCGGGGGCAATTGAGAAGCGCCGCCCATGGTCAACATCCCCGTATTAAAGCCACTGACATCGACCCGGATGTGCTGAAAAAAGCCCGGTCCAATGCCCGGCGGGCGGGCGTGAGACTGACATTTAAGCAGCGGGATGGCCTCTCCCTGCAAGCCGGAGAGGGGACTTTTCTCATCACCAATCCCCCCTACGGTGTCCGCATCGGCGGTAATGAGGAGGATATGGACACGTTTCAGCGGGATTTGGCGGCGACCCTGTGCCGGCTCCACGGCTGGCGTGTCTGTGTGCTCACCGCCAACCCGGGCTTTCCCAAGCTGATTCCTCCCCGCCCCACGGCGCTGCATATGATCAAAAACGGGGATCTGGACTGCGGCTTTCTCGTTTATGACATGCCGTGACCCGCGGCGCCGGGCGCGGGCGGCCGTGTCTTGTTTTCCCGGGCTTTCAGGTTAGATTACCGCCTTTCGCGTGATTGTGAAAGTAACTTTGAGTCTGGATAAGAAACGGTGTTTTCCTTTTATGAGTCGTCTTCCTTGTTTTAAAGCCTATGACATTCGCGGGCGGGTGCCGCACGACTTGAATGAGGATGTCGCCTACAAGATCGGCCGGGCGTTCGCGCGGGTCATCAACCCGGCGGGGCCGGTGGCCATTGGCCGGGACATCCGGGAAAGCAGTCCGGCGTTATCCCTGGCGTTGATCCACGGGCTGAATGACGCCGGTGTGGATGTGGTGGACATTGGCTTGTGCGGCACCGAAATGGTTTATTTCGCCGCCGCTCTTCCGGGCATGGGGGGGGGCGTGATGGTCACAGCCAGTCATAACCCGATTGAATATAACGGGATGAAGCTGGTCAGCGCGGGCGCTGTGCCGATCAGCGGCCCCACCGGTCTGGATGACATCGAACGCCGCGTCCGGGAAAATGATCTTGGCGAAAAAGCATCCGTCGCCGGCCGTCACGCGGCCGACGACATCTCCGCGGATTATGTCAAAAAAGTGTTGTCTTTTGTGGATGTCGCCGCGCTGAAACCATTAAAAATCCTCGCCAATCCCGGCAACGGCTGCGCCGGCCCGTTTGTGAAAAAAATCGCCGCTTTTCTCCCCTTTGAGATGGTGATGATCCATGATGAGCCAGACGCCTCTTTTCCCAACGGGATTCCGAATCCCCTGCTGCCGGAAAATCAGCCCGCCACCGCGGCCGCGACGCGGAAAAACCGCTGTGACCTGGGGGTGGCGTGGGATGGCGATTTTGACCGTTGTTTTTTCTTTGATGAAACCGGTTGTTTTGTCGACGGGTATTACATTGTCGGTCTGCTCGCTCAACACCTGGTGAAGATGTTTCCCGGGAGTAAGATTATTCATGATCCGCGGATGACGTGGAACACGATTGACCTTGTCAGAGAGGCGGGGGGAGTGCCCGTCGAGAGTAAAACCGGGCACGCCTTTATCAAGGAGGCGATGCGCGGAGAAGACGCCGTCTACGGCGGGGAAATGTCCGCCCACCACTATTTCCGGGACTTTTTTTACTGTGATTCGGGCATGGTTCCGTGGTTGCTCGTTTGCGCCTTGATCTCCGCCTCCGGACAGCCCCTGTCAGCGTTGGTCGCCGAACGCAAGCGGCGCTTTCCCGGAAGCGGGGAAATCAATCGCCGGGTCGCGGACCCCGCGGCGGCCATCGCGGCGGCGCGGCGCCGATATGAGGCGGACGCGACGGTGATTAAGAACGTGGACGGGTTAAGCATGGAATTCGGAAAACGGTGGCGCTTTAACGCGCGCGCCTCGCAGACCGAGCCCGTCCTCCGCCTGAACGTGGAGAGCTTTGGGGATCCGGATCTGGTCCGTGCGAAAACAAATGAGATTCTGGCGTTGATAACCGCTTGATAGAAAAGGATTTTTGACCATGGCTTTTTTGGATGACAGCTATTTATTGACCAGTGACACCGCCCGCGGATTGTTTGAAGCGGTTAAAGACCTTCCCTTTATTGATCCGCACAATCACGCGGATGTGAAGGAAATCCGGGTCAACGCCAATTACCAGGACATCTGGCAGGTGGAGGCCGCCACCGACCATTATGTCTGGGAAATGATGCGCAAACGCGGTGTTCCGGAAACACATGTCACCGGCCCGGCTGGCAACGAGGAAAAATGGCTGGCGCTGGCCGGCGTGTTTGATGAGCTGGCTGGCTCGCCTTCTTACGAATGGATTCACTTGGATCTGAAACGGCGGCTGGGTATCGCCGACGTGATTGGCGCTGACACGGGACAGGCGATTTGGGACGCGGCGAAAAAAATTCTGGCCAAACCGGCATTCAAACCCCAGGCGCTCCTGGAGGACATGAAGGTGGAAGTGATCGGCAGCACGGATGATCCGGTCGATGATCTGGCTGACCACAAGGCGCTCCGTGACGCCGGGATCTACACCAAGGTCCATCCGACATTCCGCCCGGACAAAGCGATGAATATTTTCAAGCCGGACTGGCTGGATTATGTCCACAGGCTGGAAGACCGTTTCGGCGCCAAATTCAAACATGTCTCCGACATGCTGGACGCTCTGCGTCAGGCGCACGATTATTTCGCCGAAGCCGGGGCCCTGGCCAGTGACCACGGCGTGGAAGTGCCCTACGCCTATCAGGTGGACGAGCAGGACGCGGATGATATTTTCAAACGCGCTTACGCGGGCAAACCGCTGGATGAAGATGACGTGGTGGGATTCCTCTCTTTCATGCTTAATGAAATGGCGGAGCTGGACGCGGAGAAGGGGTGGGTGTTCCAATTGCATCTGGGCTGCGCCCGTGATGTCCGCGACACCTTGAAAAATGGCATTGGTCCGGATTCTGGGGGCGATATTTCGGATCACATGATTGATATTGTGGCGCCATTAAACCCGCTGCTCAACCGGTTTGACGGTCGCCTGAAAACCGTTTTGTACTCACTGGATCCCAATCACCAAACCACCCTGGCCGCCTTGTGCCGGGCGTATGGCGAGCATGTCAATTTAGGCTCCGCCTGGTGGTTGAATGACTCTCCAGTGGGGATGCGGCGCCAGTTGGAATATATCGGCAGCGTGGATTTGCTGGCCAACATGGCCGGGATGGTGTCGGATTCACGCAAACTGCTTTCCTACGGATCCCGGAACGAGATGTTCCGCCGCACTCTTTGTGACGTGGTCGGGGCGTACGTCGATCGGGGACAAATGCCGGTCCGGGTCGCTGAGAAACTGGTCACGAAGCTCGCCTACGAGCGTCCCAAGCAGTTGTTCGGTTTTTAGGCGCTTGTTGACGAAAGTATTTCCTGAATAAACGCCAAAACCGTGAGAAGCCCAAGCAGTATCCACCACGCCTGAGCCGCTTGTTCAGGTCATGCGGCAGCCGCCCCTTTCCGTGCGGCATGCCCTTACTGCCGGGCCGGATTCATCTCCTTCTTCCACCCCTGTTATTTAAACGTCGCGCTGGTCACAAAGATCATCGCGTCGTGTCTCAGGGTTTTATCATACATGCCCCACCGGAAGGCCGTGTGGCCTTCCGGCCTGTCATAGTGGCCGGCCCCGACCTTTTCGCCATTGAAATACACTTCGTAGTCATGACCATTGTCCCGGACTTTCAGGTGAAAGCTTTTGCCGGTCATATTCGTGGCGATGGTCTTGTCCTCCTGGTGTCTGCGGTGATTCAGGATGATGTTCCCGGCATCAGTCAAATTGATCATGACCCCCCAGTCATTTTTATTGTTTTTGGCCTGAAAGATCGCGCAGCTATGGGGTTTGACAATGGTATACACCCCCTCCCATTCATGCCAGTCCCCCCGCCGCCATTTCAGCATGCTGAACGATTCAATCCGCGCCGCGTCGGGACGGCTGTTGCGGACATTGTGTTCGCCCTTGAAAAGCCGGAAGACCTGCGTGTTTCCATCTTCCTGGTACCACCGTGTCCATTTATGAAAATCAGCGCGTTGAATGAGGCTGTTGCCCAATGTGTGGATATGAATGTCTTTTGGAGTGGGACTGACGGTCTCAACAGCTTGTTCCACAAGGGCGTTGTTGACATCGATGATTGATCCCGTCACGCCTTCCGTTGAATTGCGGCCGACGGGTATGGCCTTGTCGGCGAGGAGGGTTTCAAACGCCGGGTCATCGCCGGTTTGAGTGTAAAGGGCGGATGATTGCTGATCCTCATCCGATAAACAACTGACGGTGAAAAACATGAGCGTGCTTCCAAGGCCGATGGCTGTTTTTTTCAAAGACAGTTTGGTGAAAACCATTTCAGCATCCTTTTTTCGGCTCTTCGCGGAAATATGTAAAACGTTGAAGTATGAATAAGGCTTGACCACTGGGCGGCGGACTTTTTCATAGAGAAAGCGTCAATTGATCATCGGCTTGGTTTGAATCCCTTCCGTCATTGGTTCCCTCCGGTCCTACACTCCAGATTTTCCGTTCGGTGGTGGAATATCGTAGCGGCTTTCGGGAGAAGGGATCCGCTGGCATCTCGGGCAGATACCCCTTGGCGACCAGTTCCATTAAAGACGCGGGCAGGGTCTTCTCCCGCCGCTCATACAGGCGAATGGCTAGATATGCGCGGGTCAGACTTCGCCGCGCCAAAAGTTGTGTCCCTCTCGCAGGCGCTTTTTCCAAGGCGAACAGAGTCGAAGTTGCCAAATGCAGACCGAAAATATTGGATTTTTTCGTGCTGAGTTGTTCGAGTTTATGCCATTCGCTCGTCTCGGAAAACGCCCCTTTTTGCTGAGACATTATCAAATCGAAAAACACATTGTCCATGTTAAGTCCCTGTAAATCCCCAAGCCCCGCCTCCTTCTCGGATTCCTCCCATATTTTCTGATCGCGGCTCGGCCAGCTCACCCCGCAGTTGCGTAAAATTCGGCGAAGATATTTTTCAAAGAAAGCCACTGATTCGTCCCGCGAGAAAACACTATCAATATCAACCGGCATTGGGTGCTCCATGGCGTTGATGTCCGTTTGTAGCCTGTCTAACAAAGGGCGTGTCATGGAGCAATAGTCAATCTTCAAGGCGACAGCGCACTCAGGAACCGGTCCCCGGGCAGGGGGCAGGCTTGCCAGTATCTCTTTCAAAATCTGGTCAGGGACATCAGCGATATCAGCAAAATGACACATCGCTTCTAGGCTCATACCTTTAATCGAAATCCCCACCAGGTAATGGATTAGAGCGCCCTCACCGTCAAGAATCAACCGCCCGGCTTTGTTCATCCGCCGCGACAATTCGGCAGCCTGTTGATAGTGTCCGTCTTGAATGAGAAAACGGACTTGAATCGTTTTCACTTGGGCGATGGACCGTAGCTTGCTCAATCCGTGAGCGATAGGATCCTTAAAACGAATAGGTGGAAACTGTAGTTTCCCCAAAGTCACCCCCCGGTCAAACATATCAAGACTCGGTTTGACTGTCTCAATCCAAGCCTTCAATTCATCCGCCTTTCTTCCTGTCGGCAATGGATTTTCCCAGGAGCTGGCATCCCAGAATAACTCCTTGCCATCTTTGTTTCCGGGAATTTCAAATATTTCCAAAGCTTGCTCCCATAGCGTCCAGGCGTTATCCTCCGGTGGCAAAGGCGCCCGCTTGTATTCGAGATGTTCCGCCGCGTTACCATGAAGGAAAAGAAAAGAAACCAGTAAAAATAAAAATGTCTGATAAACCCTTCTCATCTTTTACCCCGCTTCCTCAATCGTTTTCCGGCGTTGTCCGTGTTCATCTGTGTTTATCCGTGGTTTAATGCTGGCGGCACCGACCGTCAGGGAATTACTCCAGAAGGCCTGACGATCCATTTTTCAACATGCGCGCGGCCTGTGCTTAAAATACGGTGAGATGCCCGTGTTGCAAATCCGTGATACG
>JAVVEH010000044.1:11256-35264 GCA_032251435.1 Lentisphaeria bacterium
TGAAGGCGTGATACGTGAAGGCGTGATACGTGAAGGCGTGATACGTGAAGGCGTGATACGTGAAGGCGTGGAAGGCGTGGAAGTCGTGGAAGGCGTGATACGTGAAGGCGTGGAAGTCGTGGAAGGCGTGGAAGGCGTGGAAGGCGTGGAAGGCGTGGAAGGCGTGGAAGGCGTGATACGTGAAGGCGTGATCCCGTTCAAGCGGGGAACGGCAAGATTCTCCCAATGCCCAAGTTAAGGGCGGCACCACTGCGACCTGAGTTTTTTCCTTGATTATTGGATATTCCGTGTTGGTTGTTGGATATTGAAGGGGAGTCTGTGGTCTCCTTCAGCGGTCAGCTTTCCACCCTCATCCCCGCTATCACGCAGTCACGCGTCACGTCTCACGCGTCACGCGTCACGTATCACGCCTCACGTATCACGTATCACGTATCACGTATCACGCCTCACGTATCACGCCTCACGTATCACGCGTCACGTATCACGCGTCACGTATCACGCCTCACGTATCACGTATCACGTATCACGCGTCACGTATCACGTCTTCATTGCTGGTCTGTTTTATTTTCGCCTCTTGCCTTCAAGGAAGCCGGTGGTATGTTCTATCGCTCAACCGCTGACGTGTGGAAACCTCTGTAAAGACCATTTGAACGTATGAAAGACGAGCCAATGGATGTGAAAGCGTTATTGAAATCTCTCTCGGAAGCGTGCGGGGTTTCGGGGTATGAGGACGAGGTGCGCGGGGTGATCCGCCAGGCGTTTGAACCTTACTGCGATGAGATCCGCGTGGATACCATGGGCAACTTGATTGGCCTTAAGAAAGGCTCGGGCAAGGGCGGCGCGCGCCGTAAACGCGTGATGCTGGCGGGGCATATGGATGAGATCGGTCTGATGGTCACTGAAATTGACCAGGGGTTTATCCGCTTCACTCAGGTCGGCGGATACGACACCCGGGTCCTGCCGGCGCAGGCGGTCACCGTGTTCGGCCGCGAACGACTGCCGGGCATCATCGCCAGCGTGCCGCCGCACGTCTCGGGGTCGAGTGACAAATCAACCCCCATGGACGAGCTGTATGTGGATGTCGGCCTCTCTGAAAGTCAAGTGAATAAGCTGGCGCGCGTCGGCGACTTGATCACCTTGGACCGGCCGTGTGTCGAGCTGAGTGATGACTTGCTTTGCGGCAAGGCGTTTGATGACCGGGCGTCCGTCGCGGCGATCGTGACATGTCTGGAGATCCTCAGCCAAACGGCTCATGAATGGGATGTCTACGCCGTGGCGACCGTCCAGGAGGAGGTGGGGCTGCGTGGCGCCACGACCGGCGCCTTCGGGATCGCCCCGGACTTGGGAATCGCGATCGATGTGGGGTTTGGCAAACAACCCGGCGTGAAAGAGAAGTTCGCCATCATCCTGGGCAAGGGCCCCGCCTTGGCCAGGGGCCCGAATATCCATCCAAAACTTTTCGCCGGTCTCAAAGCCACCGCCGAAAAGTTTGAAATACCGTACCAAGTTGAGGTGACCAGCGGCGGAACCGGCACGGACGCCAACGCCATCCAGTTGACGCGTGACGGCATACCCACGGGCCTCATCAGCATTCCGGAACGCAACATGCACACGCCTGTCGAGACGATCTCCATTAAGGATGTGGAACGGACCGGCAGGCTGCTCGCCTGTTACATCGCCGGCCTTGACGCTGACACCATGGGGCAATTCGTCTGGGACGATGACAACGGAGGTGAAAAATGATGCTGGAAAAACTTTCCAACGCCTTCGGCCCGTCAGGGTGTGAAGGAGATGTCCGCCGGATTGTGATCAGTGACATCAAATCACGCGTGGATGAGTTGACTGTTGACCACCTGGGCAACGTCATCTGTCGAATGAAGGCCACCGGCCGCGGGAAAAAGCCGTTGAGAATCATGGCCGCCGCGCACCTGGACGAGGTGGGCATGATCATCACTCACGCGGATGACGATGGATTCCTTCACTTCGATAAAATCGGCGGTATCGATGATCGTATCCTGCCGGCCAAAGGTGTCGTCATCGGCGCGGGCAAGGTGCCGGGTGTCATCATCGCCAAACCTGTCCACCTGACCAGCGCGGAGGAACGCGGCAAGGTCATCAGTCACGATGATCTGGTCATCGACATCGGGGCCGCGAATAAAGACGCCGCGGTGAAAAAATGCGCGCCCGGTGATTACGCCACGTTCGACACGCGCTTCCGCCGGTTCGGCCGTGGTCTGGTGGCGGGCAAGGCCTTCGACGACCGCGTGGGGTGCGCGGTGTTAATCGAGCTGATCAAACGCGGTCCCTATCCGTTCGAATTTTGCCCGGTCTTCACCACGATGGAGGAAGTCGGTTTGCGGGGCGCCAAGGTGGCGGCGTTTAAGGTCCGCCCTGATATCGCCCTGGTGCTCGAGAGCACCATCTGCGAGGACAGCCCCAAAGAAAAAGACCGCGGCTCCGTGACCGCGATTGGCAAAGGCCCGGCGTTAAGCCTGGCGGACCGCGGGTTGATTGTCAACCGCAAACTGGTCCGTTTCGCCGCCCGGCGTGCCGCGGCCTTGGGGGTGCCCTGCCAGTTCAAACAGCCGGGCATCGGCGGCACTGACGGCGGCGCTATCCATAAAGAAGGGGAGGGCGCGCCCACATTGCCCGTCAGCGTCCCCGCCCGGTATATTCATTCGCCCATGGCGGTGATCAGCCTGCGGGATTTTCATCACACGATCGATTTGGCCGAGGATGTGATGAGACACGTCACATTGGCCGACATTCAACCGTAGAGACAGGATTCGAATCATGAAGGATATTATTAAAAAAATGGTCGAAGGCTTTGGTCCCTCCGGATTTGAGGACAGCATTCGCGCGGCCATTCGGGACGAGATTCAACCGCTGGTGGACGAGATCCGCGTGGATGCCATGGGCAACCTCATCGCCCTGAAGAAGGGAACCGGCCACGATGGCAAAAAGATCATGGTCGCGGCGCATATGGATGAGATCGGCGCCATGGTTTCATATGTGGATAAGAAAGGCTTTGTCCGGTTCACCAATCTGGGCGGGGTCGTGCCGATCTTCGAGGTGGGTGGTCGCATGCGCTTCGAAAATGGAACCATTGGTGTCATCGCCATGGAAAAACTTGAGGATCCGAAAAAAGCGCCTGAGCTTGAAAAACTCTACGTTGATGTCGGGGCCACCAGCCGTGATGACTGTCCGGTCAACGTGGGTGACGTGGCCTGCTTTCTCCAACCGATGGTCGAGCTGGGCCCGTGTCTCGCGTCCAAGGCCATGGATGACCGGGTCGGGTGCGCTATCATGATTCAGGCCTTGCGCGACATGAAGACGAAGCCTGCCGCCGATATTTATTTTGTTTTCACCACTCAGGAAGAGGTCGGGTTACGCGGGGCGACGACGGGAGCCTTTGGCATCAACCCGGATGTCGGCATCGCCATCGATGTGACTGGCACCGGCGACACCCCTGAACCCGCCCGTAAGATGGCGGTCTCCATCGGCGCCGGCCCCGCCATCAAGATCAAAGACAGCGGCATGGTCGTGACCCCGTGGGTCAAGGATTGGATGATTGATGTCGCCACGGCCCAAAAAATTCCCTTCCAGCTAGAAGTCCTGGTGGGCGGCGCCACGGATGCCGCGGCCATCCAGAAAAGCCGGGCGGGTGTCGCCGCCGGATGCATCTCCATCCCCTGCCGCTATATCCATTCCCCGTCCGAGACCGTCAGTTACGCCGATGTTCTCAACAGCGTGAAACTGCTTGTCGGCATGCTGGAAAGACCAGTCTTTAATTAGGTTCCCCGGCCCCGGCTAAAAGGGACTTCCACGTGTGAACGAATGAGCCGTTCGCCATCGCCACAGTCGTGGTTTTATGGATAGACACAGACATTCCCCCCCCGAATTCCCGATCCGGGGTTCGGGGGAAAATCCCCTCTTCACTATTCCACAGGCGGGATCTTCTGTTCTTCAATCCACACACTCAAAGGCCTGAGTGTGGGGACAAAATTACCTGGAATCCAGTTGTTCATGGGGAAATTTTCCACGGCGATCGTCACCGTCCCCCCCTTGAACTCATCACGGAAATCATTCCAGACATGACTGCCCCGGAGCCCCTGGCGGCGAAAGGCTAAAACGCCATCGTCCCGTCTGCTCAGTAGTTTTCCGTTGATATAAACCGCGAAGCCCTCACCTGAATTCTTGTGAATGGCGCCGTCAACTCTGATCCGGTAGCGACAGTCATCTTTCAACGGCGGCAGCTCCACGGTTTTGCGCATCAACACCACATCGTTGTCGACAATCGTTTCAGGCTGCGGCAGCTCCGTTGGATAATCCGGGTATTTGTCAAGCCACTCCACGACCTCCGCTCTCGTCTTATCACGCTTCACGCCGAAAGGGGCCGGGGCGTTTTTCCAACCAGCCTGTTTCGGGTCAAAGTCAGGCATGGTCCAGTTCACCAGTCCTTGCGGGAAGCTTATCTCAAGCGGGGCCGCCTCTTTTTTTCCCTTCCCTTTGGGTGGAGCGACTGTGGCCTTATACGGGCTGTCAGGCATGTCAAAACCGAAATAATCCCATGAAGCGTTCTTGAGATCTCCGCCAAACGGTTTCCAATCATACGCGTGAATCCCGGCTTCCTGATAATAAGCGACAGCGTCATCCAGCGCGTCATCCAGATACGTTGGCGATTCATCCGGTTTGTCCATCCCCTTCATCGCCGCCCGCAGGGATGCCTCAGCGCGGGGATTCCCCGCGAATTCCGCCAGAACGCCATCCAAAATGATCGGCTGTATCGCCGCCCGTGACGCCGCTGTCTCGGTCTCCGTCGGTGGCGCCATCGCGGCCTCGGCGGCAATCTCAGCTTTCACCCGCTCCTCACGGTCAGACTTCGGAATAACCGCCGCTTGTCCGCCCTTAATACGCGCCATGGCCCGTCCCAAGGCTTCACCAACAAGCATGTATGTTTCAGCGTTACGATTGTAGTGGTAATCCTGATTGCGCGGTGACTCATCAACCTCCCGCCAGAAATCGAGCGTGTCCACAGACGCCACGGCGCCGGCGAACTCCGGATGCTGTTTAGGATCCCCCACCGCCATCTGCGCTTCCCAAACACCCTTCCAGTCTCCGTGTGACAATCTGTAGCCGTGAAACCCGCCTGTGGCCACAGCCACCGGCATCCCAGGGGCGTTGAACTCTTCGCGTATATCATGAATCAGGTTGACCAAGTTTTTTTCATACGCTTCCTTCGTTGACCCCCTGTCCTTATGCGCCTGCCACCAAACGAAACCGGCGATCTCATAGCCCTGTCCCTGGTAGTTTGGCACCACCTCAGCGATGTTTTTGAGTGTGGTGTGGACACCTTCAACCATCGCCCGATACTCAAAGCCCTCATACTCGCTGTCCGGATCCTCGCGTCCACTCGACGGTGGCCGGAAATCAAAATTAAGCGAGCGGTTGCCCATGGCGGTTTTGATAAGCAGAACCTGAGCGTCATGGAAAGTGCCCATCACATGGCCGAACCCGACTTCGGGGCCGATTGATTTTCCATTATTCGACACCGCGGACAACGGAGAAGCCGCTCTTTCCGGAAACAAGCGGGGATCAATGTAGGTCACGTCGTTCCGCGCGGCCCAGTTGCCGTCATCATCCAAAAGGTAAGGAAATTTACCCTCTTTTTGCGTCACATACACCATGTCCCCTCTACCTTTGAGATCCACCTGCTCCAACCAGAGAGCCGCCGACCCGTTTTTGACATATGTGATCGTGAGCGGGTAGCGCTTCCTCGCCTCAAGCGTCACCTTGGTGATCACCGGTTTGCCGCCCGGATCCCGGCGATACACTTCCGCGCCGTCCAGGACGGCGACCGCGTAAGCGCTGTCCCCAAATCCCACATGAACCAGATAGTTTCCTGTCTCAGGCACATCAATAAACGCCTTCACAACCGCTGTGCAAGGGCCATCGAGAAGCGGAATCTGAGCCGCGGTCGTGCCCAGAGCCACCGTCGCGCTTTCCGCGGGTGTCAGCTTGGAATAGTCCGCCTTCGGGTCAAACGATCCTTTATAGAGATTCACAACGGCGCCCGTTTCCGCCCGCGTGTCCGCTGACTGGTAAACCCCGTGAGCCGCCAGCGCTGACACGCCTTTCCAAAACCATCGATTTCCGCCTCTTCCCCGGCTCGTTCCCACCGGCATGACCCCCGGAATCACCGCCGGATCCGCCACGAGAAACACGCTCGGATTTGGCGGCTGCGCCCCTTTGAGATCACCCATGCCCACCATATTGGACTGCCCGGCGAGGATATACACCTTGACTGGCTTCTCAGGGTTGCCGGGCTTGCCGTCTGACTTCGGAAGGTTGAGGGGTATTGTCACGGCCCGCAGGGACATGCCCATAGCCATTAAAACTGACATCATCAGCATCATTCGTTTCATGTGATTCTCCTGTTTAAACGTATTTATTGACGGATTTGACAGATATAAACAACCACTGCGGCCATCTCACCGGTATTCCGAAGACAGCCGCGACTCACTTTCAAAGATTTCAGCGGAAAATGTCTAATAGAAATGAAACATTCGCTTTTTTAAACAACGTGCTAAAGATAGCCTGACACGGCGGGGATGCAAGGCTGACACTGTCCTCTTGTCAGGAGCGGCCTTTTCTGAGAGTGCCGGGTCCTCAACCGCTACTGGAGCGGCCGCCAGCGCTATATGACGCTGACGTGGACCATAAGTTTTCTAGCGGCCGCCGTTTTCCCTGTTTTCCTTTCAAAAACTCACGTCAAGCCTCAGTAGGACGGAACCGTAGCGCGATAGATTGCGCTGGTCCTCAAACTCATCGCTGCGCAGTGTGTGCGAGAGGCTGATTTCGGCCCAGTGCCAGCGGGCGGCTATGCCAAAGCTAAATTCGCCGACCCATGGTTCTGAGTTAACCGACTCGTCCCAATCGTGAAAGAGCGGGCCGTCGAGCGTGATGTCGTGCAGTACCGCATAGCCGCGCAGGCCGGCAAAGCCATACAAAGAAAAATTCGCGTCAGTCGAATGGTCATTCTCGAAGATGGCCTCGGTGAAACTGCCTAGCTGTACCCGGGGCGATGCGTAAGTTGTCCGCAAGTTATAGCCGACCCGTATGAGTGCGCCCAAATAGGCGTCGGTGCGCAGGTTGCCCAGGGCCATACCCCATTCGTAGAAACCGTCCACTTGAATTGGCCAGCGCCGCGTTTTATCCCAAAAAGTGAGTCGCTGTTTGTGGTCTAAGTGTACATTCACAGTCAGTTCGGTGGGCACCTGCGAATCCCAGCCTTGAAAGACTGGACTATCGGAGATGTTTTGGTGGACCCATTTTTGAGTGTCGCCCGCATAGCTATGGCGACCGGTGGCGCCTATGGAGACAGTAGCTGTGCCGGCTGAGTCACCGACGCTGGCCTGCAACGAGAATTCCAGTCCGAGCCAGCCGGCGTAGGGGCGTTCGCCGGGGGGAGGCGTCACTGGGACAGGGCTTTTGGGTGTGAACATCAGTTGACTGAGCCCGATGCCGTATTGTAGGTGAAGACCGTTCTCATCCGGAAAACGAAAATTACTAAGAGGATCGTCCCGCTCCGCGCCGGTTAGACTCAGAAGTGTGTTTTGAATGAAATTGTGCGTACTGGAATCGGCCGGGAGTTGGCGGGCGAACGCGACGCGCGCGCCGTTGGTGTAGCCATCGTCAGTTCCGGTGAGTAGATCGTTGTCAAATTGGACGATGGTTTGCCAATGTTCATCGGTTTCCGCGGCTCCATTTTGGAGGCAGCGGAATACGATGAGAATGATGAGCGAAAGTTGGCGAAGCATCGGCTTTATTTAAGACCTGTAAGTCCAGTAAATCAACCGCAATGGTATGGACACCTTAACCTTGAAGACAATGATCGAGCTGTTTAAGCGGAAGCTCTTTCAGGCCGTGCTGCTGGGAAATATCATCACCTCAAGCGTGGGCGCCCTGATGGTGTATCTGGCGGGACGACCATGATTCTGTCAAAAAAAAACATTTTTGCCCTTGTTCTGTCGGGTATCCATGCTACATTATGAACTGTTCGACAGGGAATAACCTGTTGAACCTAACTGAATACATGATGCGGGGTGGAGCAGCTAGGTAGCTCGTCAGGCTCATAACCTGAAGGTCATAGGTTCAAATCCTATCCCCGCTACCATTTAAAAAAACCCAGCCATCCTAGGTGGCTGGGTTTTTCTTTGTGCATGGGGTTAGGATAGATTGAACTCTGGGAGCTTAAGGTTATGAGCCTGACGATGCAGTCTGGAGATAATGCCGACAATAGTGAAATTCCGAAGCGAACAGGTTCGCATTCCCCGCCTATCTGAGTGCAAGCGGAACTTTCTGGGCATATGAGATACGTCTGAGTGCATAGCGAGGGATCGTCGATGAAGTGGTCTCCCAAACCCAAAACATCTATGTCATCTATGACTCGATTGATTTTGGTACCTTTTTTCGATTTTTTGCATTTTCTGGTTGGTAGTCCAATCAGGTCGCGACAAAACGGCACTAAGCCTCCCTATTTCCCCAATCGGGTCGCGGTTCACCCACCTTCCCAGCTCCGGACTGTAGCTGCGCAGGCCGAAAGCGACAGAAAAAACTTCCGCATAGGCAGATTTCGGTTCGGGTGAGCTTCGTAGCGATACGTCAGGGGGTTGGGAAATTGGGCAGACCATGGGGTTAAATTAGCGGTAGAAAAAGGGGTTTATTACCCCAAAAGGGGGGGGGGAAGTTCAGAATAATGATTTCCCCGACCTTTCGTTCTCTCAGTAGTTTCAGTGGGTGAATTTTAAGCAGACGCCACAGTTTTTTTTTGCTTGGGTTTCCTTGGAGGGAATGAGACAAGCTCTCTGCCTGGTTGCTTCTGCCGTTTTTGAATGTTCTCAAAAATAGCATCCATGTCATGGCCACATTCCCTGGCATATTCTTCCCGAAGCTCACGGGTCATTTTGACGATTGGATCTTGCCACATAGTTTTTTCCTCATTTTACGGCAGTTCGGCCGGGGTACAAATTATCGGAGGTTCATACCCATGAAACCGGCAGACAGTTTCAACTTTCGGGCGCATGACTGCATTGGCAATGTGAGTGCAGTTCCATGTTAGAAGGTAGTGCATACCGTTCACAGTGGCCACCGAAATGTGATAGGCGTCAATTTCCGATCCTTTTGGCAACGGGCCTTCCGCGATCAGTGCCTGTGCCAGTTTTTCTACCTCTAGTGTAACTTCAAGTTCTGGAAAATCTTCAATGGCTTCCAGTCTTCTCGCCGCAGCTTCCGGATGACCTTTGGAGGCTTCCGCGGTTACAAATTCCGAGATAAAAAGATCATATTTCTGACGGCTGGTTTCCCACCAATCAAGTGTGGCGCTCTGGTTGGCCATAACCCGAAGGTCATTGCTGGGGCGCGCAGTCAAATAACTTGGGATTGATGTTTCGATATATACGGATGGTTTCGCATCGTTTTCCATAGCGAATACAATACAGGCTTTCGTGCACTTCGGCAAGTGTTTATCTTTTTTGGGGGGGCACTTTTCCTGCTCCTGCTCATCCATTTCTCAGGCATGGCTCAACGGAAGGCAGAGAAAACAGGGTTTGTTTTTTTCGGGTGTTTCCACCTGGCCGAATTGTCCGGCATCTTCTACGGTTATGGGGCGGTCATTTTTTTAAGGGGGTCTTGACCACTTTTTGTGGGATATTGCCTATCTTTACACTCTTTACCCCTTCCCCATCAATATGTTAAGGTGGTTCAGAATATACCGAACCACCCTCGGAACGGTGGGTTAACAGGGGGTGAACGGGGGTGAATTCTATAGGAATTCTGTTGAATCCGCACAGGAAAGGTGGAAACAAAAAAACGGTAGGCGCGGGGATCGCAGATTAACGTAATTGGTTTAGGAATTATCACTGTCAGTACCTTTGACTACAAATTAGCTTACTCCAAAAGACTGATTTTGCAAGTCGCTGACTGACAATGTGATGCATATTCATCTGCCACTTTTTCCGGCCGTTCTTACACGACAAACGACTCCAAGCACATTTTCCTGTCCGCCTGACCGTCATAGTGATACGGCAGGGGGTGGGAAACGGGGCAGACCATGAGGTTAAAATAAAGCTTGGAAGAGGGCTTTCCACCCAATTGTCGTAATGGGGAGTTGGTATGGCGGAATTTGCGGGGGCCGCAGGTCAAAAAGTGTTAAAGGAAAATCGGATTGACTCGGCCTTACGTACTGTTACTTTACTTCCCTGGACCGGTTCTAAGACCTCGGTTATAGTTCTAAAAAGGTATCCACCAAATTTTATCCCAAAAGGAATATCCGGGGTACCAACTGGCGTAAAAATACACGCCGTACGACACCAAATATATTGCGCATATAGTTAAGAATAATATGGATAATAGAAGTGCCCACATAATTCGCTTTCTGTTTTTTTGCAGTCAGCAATATCAGTAAAGTAGCTACGATTCCAACAGGAAAAATCCAATTGATTGAGATGGTGAGTATGTCGGTTTGAAGGCAACCAAGTAAGCACAGCAAAACGTGATCCAGAAGATATGCATTGGCAATTCTCAAAATGAGAATCGCATAGAGGAGTGTCACTCCGCTAAAACCGAAAAGTACCCAAGCGAAAACAGCGGCAAGAGTTCTACTTGGCCAAAATCCTCTTTGCATTCGCATCAACTCCATTAGTCCCAAAGGTCCCATTTTCTGACCATTCGAAGGTATGTCTTTGAACCAACTAACGGCGGTTTTTCTGCCCATTTATACCGAGGGCGCTTGCACATGAGATAATGGTCATCTTTTTCCCCATAATGTTTGGCACCAATTACAGCATGGAGTAATTCGTGACTTATCAAGTAGGGTGCTATTTGCTGCCAGAATTTTTTCTTCCCCAGCCCCGCGACTTCTCTGGGAAGCCCGTCACCAGCATCACTGGATGCCCAACTATAAGCCTCCATGACTCGTAGGCCATATACAGTCGCACTGTATTTTGACGAGAACCCCAACCATTCTCCCAAATAGATTGGGCTATATATTAATTTTGGGGGTGTTTTTTCATCTGATAAGTGTAGGGTGGTAACAACGACATCCTTGAAACACTATTTGGGCTGGTTTGGGAAAAACGGGTCATCTTCTCCACCAAGAGAGCTGTAATTACCTTTACCCGTTTTCGCCCCCTTAACAGTGCTAGCAAACACAGCGCCCCACTTAACTTTATCATGCATCCGATTGAGATACCATGAAAGGGTTTTCCAAGAAGCGGGAGGCAGTTGAGATTGAGCGTCTTGTTTGACCAATATCACCACAGCTATCTCGTCAGGTTTCATACCTAGAAAATCAACCAATCCCATTGATTTATTCAGGACAAACCCATAAAGATTCTCCCCCCCATCCTCCCCAATCGGATCGCGGTTAATCCAGCGGCCGAGGACGGGACTGTATGAACGGCGGCCGGAAGCGACAAAAAAAACTTCCGCATACACGTTTTCGGGTTTTCTTGACCTTCGTAGGCGTAGTTCAGGGGGTTGGGAAATCGGACAAACCATGGGGTAAGTTAGTGCTTAGGAGGGAGGCATGCAACCGGTGCCCCAAATGATTGTTTTCTTGGAAGAAGTTGGTTGAAAGCAAATCCGGATTCGGATTTTTTCGCAGTTTAGGCTTCCGGTATACGGTCGTAATCAGGTGGAGGCGCAGCCGGCACTTCCGCAAAAGCATCCGCGAAAGTGACGTTTTTCCCACGTCCAGCTCTTGCTTTGATTAGATCAATGGTCTCTAGTGCAGCCATTTTTTCGGCAAGCGCAGTTACGATCATGGTGTTAAGAGAAATGTGATCCTTTTGGGAGAAAACACGTGCTCTAGTGTGTAGTGAATCTGGAAGTCTCAGTGTTACTTGACTCATGGTAATAATCCCAGTTGTTTAAGCAAATTCCCCGGAGAAACAGGCTGAACTCCAAGTTCATGAGCTTTGATAAAATCTTTAATATTGTGAGTTACGATATAACGAGTTCCGGCAGATAGTGCGCATTCGAGAACCATATTGTCATCAGCGTCGTTTAAAAAAGGCCTCCAAAGAAAGTGAATATCAACTGGAACCGCATGCGCGCAAAAGTAGTCAAGAATCAGTTCCTTTGAGTTTTCTGATATGCGCCTTCTTTTCACAAAACGCCCCAATACTTCTTCATACTCGTAAAAAAGGGGGACTGAAATTGCAGCCCTCACTGCCTCTTTTTCTAATTCTCGCAGTAATCGGTAAGATGCCCCCAAAGACGACTGTAGAGCTGCAACTAAAACGTTAGTGTCAATTGTTATGAGTTCAGGCATGCCCTTAATATAGGTGACACCATATAAGGATTCAAATGCAGTTTTTTTTATTTGATTCCACAAAGCTTTTTTCACACTTAAGCAAGCTTTTCTGTCCGCATTTTTTCATTTCTCCCGCTCCTCTTCATCCCTCTCCCTGGGGTGCGTCCTGTGATGAGTTTCTTTCAGGTCGGCGATATGCAGTTTCACGTAATGCTTGAGCGTGTCCAGGGATTCATGTCCGAGCATGCGGCTGACATGATAGATGCTGGCGTTGCCTTTGACCAGCTCGCTGGCGCAACTGCGGCGGAACACGTGGGCGGTGACCTCTCCTCCCAGTCCGGCCTTTTCGGCGATGTCGACGATGATCCTCCTCAGCGTATAGTAAGGCATGCGGTTGCCCTCACGGTCAAGAAACATCGCTTTCTCCTCCGGGTTCTTCACCAGACCCGGTCGGACACCCCGCAGGTAGCTTTCGAGAAAGCGGATGGCCGTCACCCCGACGGGCACGATCCGCTCTTTCTGTCCCTTCCCGCAAACCAGAGCGACATGTTCAGACAGGCTGACATCCCCGACATCCAGTCCCAGCAGTTCCGCGGCCCGCGTGCCGCTGGAATAGAGCGTCTCCAGCATGGTCCGGTTCCGGTGGCCGGCCGGTGTCGACATGTCGATGGAGTCCAGCATGGCTCTGATCTTCTCATGGGGCAGGACACGGGGCAGCGGCTCCGGTGTCCGGACGTATTTCAGAACATGGGTCAACGCCCCCGCGATCATCCCCTCTTCGGCCAGGTATTCCAGAAACATCTGGATGCCTTCGATATTCTTGTTGACGGTCCGGGGCTTGATCGGCAACCCCTCGGGATTCAGGCGTTTACTCAGACTGACTTGCCACGCGCGCGGATGTCTTCTCCGCAGGCGGTCGGGAGTTCTGACACCGGCGGTCTCCTCCAGCCAGACAGCGAAGGCCTTTAAGGCGTAGCCTCTGACGCTGATGGTCCCCGGACGGAAATTCAGCGACTTCAGATGTTCAAGGTATTCATCGATCAGTTCGGTAATCAGTTTCATGTGACGGGTCACTTTCAATTTATCACTGTCCAGGGCGACTTCCCTGATGCATCTCTTTTAAACCGCCGATGGTGATCCGCAGGTACTGGCTGAGATGCTTCATGTCGGCGTGACCCAGAAACTCCTTTATGGCGAAGGGACTGGCTCCGTTGTCGAGCATGTGGGTCGCCGCCGCCCGGCGCAGAGCGTGGGGCGTGTATTTCCTCGGCAGACCGGCCATCCGGATCCAGTGTCTGATCCGCACCGAGAGTCCCTGGCTGCTCAGCGGCCCCCCGTCCTTCCCGATCCACAGACAGCCGGGATCGGGCTTTTTCCCCAGCAGAAGCGGGCGGACGGTCTTCACATAAACTCCGGCCCATTTCAGGGCGCGTTTGCCGACAGGCACGCTACGCTGCTTCCCGCCTTTGCCGTTGACACGGAGCAGCCCGAAATCCCAGTCAAAGTCACCCGCTGTCAGGGCTGTGACTTCCCCGAGACGCAGACCGGCGCCGTATACGGTTTCAATGACCGCCCGGTCACGGACACCGATTGGTGTCGATGTGTCGATGGTGGCCAGAAGGCGGAACACTTCGCCGACTGAGGGGACCACGGGCAGCCGGTCCGGCACGCGGTGGGGTTTCAATTTCCGGGCGGGATTCTCGAACAGCAGTCCCTGTTCGTCCAGCCAGTCAAACAACAGGCGGACACCGCGCAAGCGCTGTTCAACGGTCGCCACGCTGTTTCCTCTTTCGAACATGGCGCTCCGCCAGTTTTCCAGATCCCGCTTCGTCACATCCCGGAAACGCTCTTTGCCGACGCTATGTAGAAATTCCCCGAAGCGCTTCAGAGCCTCTCCACGGCAAGCCACGGTTTTAGGCCGCCGCCCGCTGGCGGCCAGCCATTCCAGCCAGGCCGCGGATACGGCTATGAAGCCGTCGTTTTCAAAGGGGTCTTGACCACTTTCTAAAGAAACGGAATTCTGTGAGTTTTTCATGGTCTATCCTCCTTTGGCGCAGTGTTTTGCGGGGTGTCCGCAAAATCGGAACGCCCCCGGAACGGTGGGTGAATTCTAGCGGAATTCTGGTTCTTTTCCGGAATTCTGAATCTTTCGGGTGTCCGGATGCCGGGCTGAAAGCGGCTTCCGTCAAGACCTTCGCCCGAATAGAGCAGACGGTAGATATGCAGGCCGTTTGCTGTCCGTTCCGACCGTATCACATACTCAAGATCCAGAAGTTCTTTGAGGTGAACGTGCAGGCGTGTCTGGCTCCACCCCATGCGTTCCCGTATTTCTCTGCGTGTGAAGCCGGGCCGGCTTCCGGATGGCCAGCCTTCTGTTTCTTCAAGTTTCCGGCTGACAAATGCTGTAAGTCCCCGGAGCAGGTTTCTGGCGGGAACGCTCAGTTCATCCAGAGAGGTCCCGTAGATGCTGGTGAAAACATCATGGGCCGTTTCAATATCGCCGGGGATGACATCGATGTATTCTGTTCCGTTTTCGTGTTTGATCTCCCGGCCCATCTGATGAAGAAAAGCGACAGCGCGGATCAGGTTCAGGTATTTAGGTTGATCACGGCGGGCCTGCAGACGGTCATCCCCGTAGACCAGTTCACCGGCATAGGGATTGACGACAACCACGGGACGCAGCAGACGCTGGAAATCCCGGTGTTTTTCCCGGATGGCGTCGACTCCCGCTCTCCACGTCAATCCGGCAAGTGTATGCCGCTGACGCTGGAGTTCCAGAATACGCTGTGTCTGTTTCCGGGTTTCATCCACTCCCACCACGAAGAACCGGCTGCGGGTCTCCGCGTCGATATTCGGGTCAGTGACGGTACAGAACACTGATGTGGGACCGGGAATACGGCGGGACATGGTTTTGAGTTTGCCCGTGCCGCGTTCACGGGTGACAAATTCCACCGATAAATACCGGGCGCTGATCAGGGCGCGGACAGCGTAATCGCTGGCCTCCATGCCGATGCCTTCCTCCACCGCCAGGATACGATGCCGGAGAGCCTCCTCATCCTGATAAAACAAAGCTCTGCCGGTCAGGGTGGTCGCTTGAACAACATCCTCCGGGGGACAGAAAGCCAGCGTGGTCGACTGCAGAGCGCTTTTGCCGGCTCCGGAACTGGATAGCACCAGCACAGACAGCGGCGTATCCATCTTCCGGCTGACAGCCGCCAGATAGCAGAGCAGCTTGTTATGGCGCTCGCCCACCAATCCACAGGTTTCGTAGTCGGCGAGGATGGCCTCGATTAGGTCGGAGCGTTTGCCCAACGCCATGGCCGCTTCCCGCCGTTCGGCCGTCATGCTGTCGACAGCCTGTTTCGAATCCGGTTTGCCGGCGTTGTCTTTCCGCCAGGTTTCGCAGGCCCGGAGCAGGCGCAGCAAATCCGCTTGCACTGTTTCAAAGGGCTGATCGAAGACCAATGCCAGATCCCGCGCCAGAGCTTTTCGTGATCGCGCGCTGTAGAGATCCAGTGTATCCACATGCAATCTTCCCGCTGAACTGGCCCGGACCGTGCCTTTCAGGTTCTTCACATCCCGTTCCAGGCCGAGGACTTCGTAGCGCAAAGCGCCCAGCAGAAGGCTGACATCCGCGCCGCCGGGATGCTCGGGGGGCGAAATTTCCGCCGTTTTTTTCCGTTCGGGAACAGCGGCTTTTTCGGCATCGGGATCGGGTTGGCTTTCCAGCCACCCGATTAATTTCTCTTTGCCATATTTCAGCAGGTAGGTGGCGATTGGCCGGCCTCCGGGAATCCGTTGGAAACTTAGGTGACATCTGTCACCGGCGGCTTGTTTAAGAACCGGTTCAAACTGTTTGAAATCCTCTTCTTTTCGGACTAGGCAGCGGATGCCGTCCGGGCCGCGCTCTGTCAGGATGGCGAGATCGGCGGATTCCGCATGGACCGGGTCGCAGACGGCCACCGTGTTGCGGTAGCCGCGGGACACGAGCGCCAGGGCGTCGATGACATTGGGGGCGATGATCAGGTCGGAGTGGAGAAGGACCGCCGAGGCGTTCCACAGGCCGACGGACAGGCGGGGAAGCCGGACCTCGCGGTTGGTCTCCGGATTCCAGCCGGTGATTCCGCGAATCATGCCTTCAGGGCTTAGAATGGGGAATGTCAGGCAGCCGGCCAGCCGGTCGGTGCTGTCGCCGCGGAGGATGCCGAGGGTTTTGAGATCGCGGCGGGCGCCGCCGCACCGGGGAAGGATCGAATCGAGAGTTCCCGGACACCAGCCGATCCGATGGGATGAAAGCAGGTCGGAATCGTTAAGTCCTCTTTGCCGGAGCCAGTCCAGCGTCTGGCCGGAGTCGGGCAGGGCTTTCTCGTAAAGGGTCACGACCCGTTCCAGGAGCGCCTGGGCTCTCGCCGGTGAAATGTCGGATGTTTTCATGGTTCAGCGCCTTCGGTAAAAGACCGGGCATCATGCCGCACAGGTCCTTGCCTTGTTTATAGCACGAAACCAGAGTGGGCGCAATGAGATCTTTAAACCCGGGGCCGCTTTGCATGGCCGCAAGTCCAACCAGGACAAAGTGATCCGACATCACGAGATCTTGTAACGGAGGGGGTTTTAAGGGAAAAAGGGAATTTGCGGAGTTCGCAGGCGTCTGGTGGACAGACGCTTGTGGCGGGAAGAGGTCTTTAGACGGCGCGGGGGAAGAGGTCTTTTTTAGCCAGTAGAAGGGATGGCGCATCCGCCAGTCACGGACCCGCTGACGATGTTCGGGGCCATGATAGTAGTCCGGGTTCTTACGCCGCCACTTGCGTTGGCTGGCCGCCCGGCTGGCTTTGCGGCACTCGGGGCCGGAGCAGTAGACCTGGTGCCAGGCGTTGCGCGGATCAGGCGTGAACCATTCGTGGCAGTGACGGCATTTGCGGGGGTGAAGCTTCATGGCGGGTATCCTCCGTTTTTAGGATTGAACGGATGGATACTTTACCATTTCAGGACCAAAGGACGATACTTTGGCGGTAAAAGGGTAAGCGTCACACCTGCCCGATCAGTGGGAAAAACTGGACGCCTAGTCCCGCGAAAAAATATGCGAATGACAAAGAGCCCGTTCCGGCAAAAACTGGAACGGGCATTACTTTATATGCGGAAAACGCGAATTTTAGATGGGGCAGGTGTGACGCTTACGTAAAAGGGGCGCAGGATTAATCCGCTTTCCACTTGGATTAATCATCTGATTTTCCGGGTGGCAGAGGTGGAGGGGATGCTTTAGTGGGTTTTTGCCATTTTCCAACACAACGTATTTTTTTTTCAACCAATATGGAGTAAAGGTCAGGTTCGTTTCCCCCAAGGTCTGCCAGACAGAAATAAATACCACTAAAGGGAAACTGCGTTGAGAACAAAAGAACGTCTTGAGTTTTTATGGCATCGGTAACATGAGTCCAGGGAATTTCACATTGGAATGTGTGCCCTAAAATTTCAATTGAATTTGTTGAAATTAATGCCTTGAGAGGTTCTTTCTGGTCTTCACCCGCATCAACTTTAGTCCAAAGAGAAAACATGACAGAATAAGGACACATAATCGCAATCCATAGGATTACGAAAAGAACCATACTTAAAAATGATGGGTGAAAAGAAAGGAAACCAAATTCCTGAAAAATTATAAACGTAACCAGTCCTAATACACTAGATAATACACTCATCCTGAAAGTAAAGTTACGGAAGAGAAAACTTCTCACTGTACGCTTTTGGGTCGCCAAATTGCGATCTATAGAAAGAACTATGATTTTCCTCGACATAATCAGCTACTCCCTAGACTCAGAACTAATAGATGTAATTGCCGCCAATGCCGCAGCTTTCTCCAAGACTTTTTTCCCGGTAAATATTATTATTTTTTTCTCAGCAGCCCCGGAAGATGCGGATGCAACCCGAACTGGGGCCACCGCATATAATGCAATAACCCCCGCAGCCAACTTTCGGACTCTAGTGGCTCGTTCATGAACTTTTGCTTCACATGAAACAATAACATTTACATGTAGGCATTTGCAGCAGGGTTTCTCGTTCCATAAAAGCACTTCGGCTTCAGAGCGGAAACCAACACGGGCCTTAAGAGAAGATTTAAAGAGGTGCCTCGCATTTTGAGCTTGGAGGTAAAACCATCCCGATGATTTCGCAGCCGGATGTTCTGCTTTTATTTCAAAACCATATTCTCCATCATCCATTGTTTTCGCATCCGATGGAACAACATTGACATCCCAATCCCCTGTCGGAGTCTTACACTTTGATTTTTCTTCAGTCCCCCAAAAGACCTTAAGCTCTCCTTTGCATTTGAGGTTCTGTACAGATAAATACGGGACACTGAAGGGGGTACGAACTATTGATTCCATTGACAAATCCAAGCCCTTTGAACACGTAATCGCTGTCACCTTGCTTTTTAAAGCGTTTATGATAGGAGAAACATCTACCTTTGGGAACAAAGAAAGGCCCAGTAAATCAATCTCAATTATGGGGGAGTTATTAATCAAGAGGTAAAGATTCTCACCACCCATTTCCCCGATCGGATCTCGGTTAATCCAGCGTCCTAGGACGGGACTGTAACTTCTCAGGCCCGTAGTGTACACTGTAAAATGCCGCCTACACGATTTTCGATTTTGAGGCCTTCGTAGGCGTAGACCAGGGGGTTGGGAAACGGGGCAGACCATGGGTTTAAGTTACTGCCCGGACTGGTGGTCTGCAATTGCGGAATCCGCAGATTTGGGCCGGGAAATTCGTAGCTTTAGGGCGTTAAAAGCAAATCGGAGGCTGATCCGCTTTTACCTTTCGGGAATAAAAGCAAATCGGCGGACGGACCCGGTTTTGGTTTCTCTATTTCGCGATCTCTGTTTTCAATGACCTTATTTCTTTGAGCAAGTCGAAAATAAAGTAAAGAATTAGGGCTGACATACCATAAAACAATGCAAAAAGTGCCCATACCCAACGCGCAGATCCGTCTCGCGAAGCTTGAATGAAGACCCATATCGCAATGACAACCTTCAGTATATGAGCAAGGAGACTCTGTGCCGTTACAAGCGTTGTCTGCATGACACTAACCTGATCGACCGCTACACTTGACTTAAGGAAAGGAACCATAATCCTAAAAATCATCCGGTTTGGTATGACTGTGAAAATCCAGACAAGCAGAAGTATAATAGCAAATTTTTCAAAACGTTTTATTTCGGTCATTTCTTGCCACCTATAAAGAGATATTGTTCACGATATGCAGAAAGATATTTTCCATATGCCAAAACTTTCCTTAATTGGGCGCAAAGATTACTTCAGACCAGGAAGTTGTAAAAATGTCACGAGCCTTCTTCTTAATCAAAAAAGAATCTAAGATTTGCTCCCATTCACCTTTAACTTGTTCATAATGAAATTGGCTAATTGGTAAACATTTGCAGCAACAGTCATAAACTTCAAGTCGATAATCCAACATGAGGTATTTTTCCGTTGTTGGAAGAGCTGGCATATCATTAAGGTTTGATCCAGGCCGAAACTCATAATACTCCCTTTCATACCTAAAGTTTAGGGAAAAAATTAGTATCCTGTCAAGGCCTTCGCCACAACTGTCTGGCCCAATTACAGTAACAGGGTATATTTTGTCTTCCACTTTGCGTTGGATTTTGGGAGCAATCCAAATGTCAAAAAGAATATCAAGCAAGCCTTCTGCGCCAGGAGACATACCCGCATTCCCGACAGGGTCAACGTATTTAAGCGGCTGATTATTCACAAGTGAGAAAAGGTTATTCCCACCCATTTCCCCAATCGGGTCGCGGTTGATCCAGCGGCCGAGGGTGGGATTGTAACTTCTGCGGCCGAAAGCGACAGAAAAAACTTCCGCCAACACGTTTTGGATTCAGGTCGCCTTCGTAGTGATACGTCAGGGGGTTGGAATATCTCACAGACCATGAGGTTAAGTTAGTGCAGAGAGCGCAAATTCGCAACGGCAAGCAGGTGGGATTTTAGCCGAGGGTCTAAATGGGCTGTCGCGGCTTACGCATTTTTCAGCACGTTAAATTGAAATCGGGAAACAACATGTCCTTTTATTTCCCACTATGGTAAAACTAGGCAAATTTCTGGATTCAAGAGGCTTCCAGAATAGCTTCCCATATGCCCTTTGCCTGAAGTAGTGAATATTCCTCTAACAAGAATGTAATTGCCTGCTTCTTCGCTTATTTCTTCATAAGATATATCAAGCCAGATTGCCTCAGATGCAATAAAGTTATCCGCATGTTCGCTGCTGAAAAAAATTGCCGTGTTTTCAAATTCAGCAGTAAGATATCCATGTGTAGCAACCATTCTCCCTTCAAATTTTTCCGGGTAAGCAACCAAACGGGAAAAAGGGATTGGTGCTGAAATTGCTTCAGAAGGAGTTACCATTTTTATTCGCCAAAACAAGTTCCTTTGAATAAAGCAAACTAATGAAGAACAAAAAAGAGCTATTAGAGTTGAAGCGACAATCAGGTGAGCCAGCTTATAATGTTTGTTCTTTTTCAAAAGCCCTCCGGTGGAATTTCTAAGGGAGTCTCGATACTCCCTCTGGGCCATTTTATTTTGTATATGACTCCTCGGGGAGAAATCGCAAAACCATGGTCTATTGTTGTTTCAGGGATATCATCTTCAGCTGACATTTTGTGAAAAAGCCGTGTCCAATATTTATCCCCAGAACTCATTCCTTCTCCTCCGCCGGGATGGTTATGAAGCCATGCTTCTGCACGTGGATGATTATCAGAGGAATCCTCTCCATGGAGATAAACAACCCCGTGTTTCTTACTTGTAACTGGACGAGTAAGAATAAAATGAGTTCCTTTTTTGACAATGTAAGATCCATACTCCCAATTGTTATCCTGAGCTCGTCCACGTAAAAGCCACAAACCCCAAAAAGCAGCTTCATCAAAGTTGTCGAAGAAGGGAGGGACAAACCCCCACTTTAACCAAAGTGCAATAATAGCTTTTCGTGGCCCTTCTTCAACTGTGTCAACGAATCCAAAGTGTTCATTGAAAGTTGAGGCAAATTCAACAATCGTCGTGCAGTGTTTGGTATAACCCCCGAACGTTTCAGAAAGCTGAACATATTCCCCTTTAAGAGTTCCTATTTCATACTTTTTGGAGACGCCTCCGCCTTCGTTCTCAACTAACCAGTAGGCTTTCCCATCCTTGAAAGATGCCGAATCAAGACCATAAAGATCAAAGCTGTTGAGAGAATCATTCCCCACAAATCCCATCAGATTCTCACCACCCATTTCCCCAATCGGGTCGCGATTTATCCAGCGTCCCAGGACGGGACTGTATGAACGGCGGCCGAAAGTGACAGAAAAAACTTCCGCATACACGTTTTTGGATTTGGGTCGCCTTCGTAGGCGTAGCTCAGAGGGTTGGGAGATTGGACAGACCATGCTGAAAATAATGAGCAAAAGATTGGGTCAGTTGGCTTCGCCAGCCAGTTTTAAAGCAGCATTTATGACCGAGGTTCCAAGTCTGATGCCCATGTGTTGCATTCTGGCAACTGTGTCGGCAATAGACAGGTTATGGCCAAGTTGTTTGGCTCGGATAAGCACACCCAATGATCCAGTCACCTTGAGACCATGCAGGCGGGCAATTCGTCGGCCAACTGCTTCATCAATGCAAACCGTGTCAATCTTTTCGTCAACAGCAACCTGGACAACCGCGCGTTCTCCCGGATCAAGTGAATTGACCAGGAAGGGACTTGCATTGACAGCTTCCGTTCTCTTGTCAAGCCAGGAGGCCCGGATAAATTGTGACGCTCCCAACAAATTTCCTTCCTTTGCCAGAAGTTCACGGCCTACCTCATAGGGAACAATAACCTGTTCGTAAAGATCCCGCAGAATCTCCAGAGATCCGGTTCCGGCTACAAGGGCAATTATTGGGCCGGTATTGCAAACAAGTACTTTGCAGTCAGGCATTATCAATATCCTGGGCAAGTTCTTCTTCCGACAAGTCAATCATGGGCACTCCGTATTCCGCAAGCTTCAGAAGAAAACTCACACGATCAAATCCGGCCATGGAGGCGGCAATTCCAGAAGAGATCCGTTTTCGTTCGAACAGCTTGACGGCCATGGCCATTCGGGCCTCATTTTCAAACTCTTCCTTTGACTCCTGCAGCACGTCAGGAAGTTCACCAGGATATTGTATTGATAGTTGGTTCATTGGCTAATAGCCTTAATATATTTGCTTATGTTTGCCTTGCCTTAAGATACTCAGTAACAAGAAGGCGGCAAGTGATACTATGATATTTGACCTTCAGTTTTCCCGCTACTAATCATTTATTTGCGCATCGTGAGGAATTGCGGGGCTCCCGATTGACTTTTCCCGGAACTGCCCTATCTGTCGAACCCCAAGCCTAAACATCTCGCGTCGAAAGTGACTTATTTTTCGCCGCCAAGATGATTTTCGATTTTGAGGCCTTCGTAGGTGTGGCTCAGGGGGTTGGGAAATCGGGCAAACCATGGGATTAAGGTAAGGCTTGGAAGAGGGCTTTCAACCCAGTGTTTGGAATGGGGAGTGGGTTTGATAATGCTTGCGGGAACCTGCAATTTTAAGGCGTTAAAAGCAAATCGGATGGCTGACCCGCTTTTACATTTTTTTCTATCTGTGAAATTGCCCATGTTGGCAAAGCGGATAGTGTAGTTAAACGGCCATCAAAAGTCAGTGCTAGGTATTTATTGATTTTTTGATTTTCTGCGGTGTGCAGGCAGGAACACACAATTGCAATTTCATCAGCATCAGGCCAAGTAATCAGATTAGGGTTAAACAAATATTTTTCTTTGGAAACTGGACAATGCAAATATTTCGTAAAATTACTGGGTCGCCAATCCCTTTCGGTGGCGTCAGAAACTATAAAACCATTTTGTATGTCTGCTAAAGCAAGACGCATGTCCTGATAGCACAAACTTTGGTTCCGATAGTCATCCTGAGAGTTGTTGTTGGGACAACCACACAAGAGACCCATTATAAGAACAATGAGGAGTGAAAATAAAATATTTTTTTTGTCAATATTTCTTTGCATTTTTTGAAGTTTCAGAAGATGGCTCCTTTGGAGTTTTTGGACGAACTTCCTTTACTCTTCCCCAAACCCAAACCACATTTTTATTGTTGTGAGTAATGGTGTCGACATCATCACCAAAAATGTCATCAAGAAATGCTTCAGTTTCAGGAGATCCTCCGGTTTTACACTGGGCAAAGTCAATAGAACCCCCTTCATGGCACATCAGTTTCTTGATCTCTTTTAAAAAATTCTGTTCTCGTATGTTGTAATTTAAAGTACTTAAGGCTCTTGGATCATCAGGATGCTCGCTTAATGTCTTTTGTGCTTGCTGGATCATTTGTCTTGTGCCGGGAATTATACTCCCATCACCTAGGCGTATCATCCCTGGTACTCCACTGTGAGCTGAAAGGTTCAATTTTAAAATACAGTTGCAGCTTCCCTTTCCTTCAGGTGAATACTTGCCAACTTCTTTTTTTATGTCAGCGAGCACCCCACTCATAGTAGTTATCCACTTGGTGTTCGATGGCATGTGAAAACGTTCCCACTTATCTGTATTGCTTTTCGGTTGCATGTCATAGGTAAGTGTAAGCTTATCAAGTCCCAATATATGTAAGCGTCACACCTGACCCATCTAAAATTCGCGTTTTCCGCATATAAAGTAAT
>JAVVEH010000045.1:0-33262 GCA_032251435.1 Lentisphaeria bacterium
AGGACGAAACTTAAACATCTTTATCCGCATCTTTAAATTTTACATTGTACTAGTGATCGCGGATCTCCAGGGAACCAATAAATATGACATCATCGATGAATTGCTGGATCATGTCGCCAAGCGGACCGGCCTGGGGGATCTGCCCCATGTCCGCCAGGACCTGCGCCACCGGGAAAAATTGATGTCCACGGGTTTGGAACGGGGGGTGGCTGTTCCCCATTGCCGAACGGATCAGGTCGACACACTGACCTGCGCCCTCGGGATTTGCCGGAAAGGTGCCGATTTTGACAGCTTGGACGGCCAGCCGACGCATGTGGTCGCCTTGACCCTGGTTCCTCTTTCCAAGCCCGCCCCTTACGTGCAATTTATCGCGTCATTGGTTTTAGCGGTGGATCAACTTGGCGCGGACAAACTACTGGCCTGCGCGGACAGCGCGTCTCTTTATGAGGCCATCCGCGCGGCCGTGGGAAAATAACGGAATAACGCTTTTATGGCGAGGGCATCTCTATATGACCGGATGGCGCGCGCGTATGAGGAACTGTTTCCCGTTCGTTCTGACTTCATCACGTTACTGACCGAGCTTGTTCCCGCCGGGGCGCGGGTGCTGGATGTCGCCTGCGGACCGGGACATTACGCCCGGGCGCTGAGTGACCGGTATGACATGTCCGCCACCGACATCAATGTGTCGATGATTAAATCCGCCGCGGCCCATGGAAAGGTGTCCTTTCACACGCGCGGCTTCGCGGAGATCGCGGCTATTCCGGGTCCGTTCGCCTGCGTGTACAGCATCGGCAACAGTCTGTCCTATCTGCCGACGGACCAGCTTCCCACCTTTCTTGAAAGCGCCCGTAAGATTCTTCTGCCGGACGGTTTGCTGCTGCTTCATACCGTGAATTGGGATGCCTTCCTTCGCACGGGGAAGATGGAGTTTGAGGAAAAAACACTGATGGACGGGACCCGGTTCCGCCGGGCGTATGAAAAAGTCAATGCCGGCATCGTCCTCTTTCACACGTGGCTGGAAACCGGCAATGAAAGCTGTCACTGGCAGGATCCCCTCCACCCGAAACCCTCCGCGGCTGTCAGCGCGCGGCTCCGTGAAACCGGCTTCACGGTGGAAAAGCATTTCGGGGCCTATGATAAAACTCCTTTTAACTCGCACGGCAGCCCAGTCTCCATTTTCGTCGCTCGGAAACCGTCTGAATAGGCTGGCGGCCCATTGCGGCCCGCTTTCGCTTTTTTCTTCGTCTTTTATAATAATCCCGCTTTTGGCACGTTGTACTCGTAGATCGCATGGGATTCTCCCGTGCGGAACGCGGTTTTAAACTAAAAGGAACTTATGCAATGAAAAAGATTTTCACCACTCTGTCGTTTCTCACCGCCGCTCTTCTCTTGAGCCTTCCCTCTTTTGCCGAAAATGGTGATGGCCTGGGCAAAGCTGACGGTAAGGGAAAAGGGGACCGCGCCGCGCAACGTAAAGAAATGCGCGAACGCATGATGAAACGTTTTGACAAAGACGGCGACGGAAAAGTCAGTGAAGCTGAAAAAGCCGAAGCCAAAGCATTCCGTGAAGCGGAAATGAAAAAATACGATGCCGATGGCGACGGAACGTTGAGTAAAGAAGAACGAGACACAATGCGGAAAGCCCATGTGGAAGCGATGCGGGAGAAAATGCTCCTGAAACGCTTTGACAAAGACGGTGACGGTGTCCTCAACGAAGCCGAAAAAGCCGAAGCTGAAAAGGCCCGTCAGAACATCCTCAACAAATTCGACAAAGACGGTGACGGTGAGATCAGCCTCGAAGAGCGAAAAGCCATGCGCAAAGGTCCTAAAGGCCCCCGGGATGGCGAAGGTCCCCGTGACGGCAAAGGCAAGAAGCGTGGTGAAAACCGTCCTGAAGACGCGCCGGTGATTATTGAATAAAATAAAACCGCGCCAACAAAGATAGAATCACGCGGAGTCTTCCATTCGGAGGGCTCCGCTTTTTTTGTAAGCGGCACACCTGTCCCATCTAAAATTTTCGTCTCGCGCGGATAACGTAAAGCCCGTCCTGGTTTTACGCCAGGTCGGGCTCTTTTTCATTTTTCTATTTTCCAGCGTGACGACGCGCCCTTTTCCACACTGGTCCGGCAGGCGGTCCGCAAAGCGGCTTGAAGCGCACCGGCTCTCCTTGGCGCGCTTATGCTGTCACCTACGGCTTATCTTGCGAATTCGGCTATGGTTACGACGACGTCGTTCCCGAACGGCCTGACCACAACCCGCGCCTATGAGGGTATCCGCAATCTGGTCGCCTATGTCGAAAACAAAGTTGGCGTGACGGATATCTCGAAGTATACTTACACCAACGAGCCACACTGTGGCTTTTTTTACGGGACGATGTCCCTTGGACGCCGCACGGACACAGTGATGATACGCCTTCGCTCAAAAGCTACGGCGGCACAAGCCGGAACCGCCACCTCCTACACCGCCAACCAGTACAGCACCTGCTCAAGTGGCGGGGGCACCCCGTCGCTCCCGCGACACACTCAGGTTTCAGCCTTCACCCCTCAGCCCTCATATGACGCCAACGGCAACGTGTCAGAATACCTCGACGCCACCGGCGCAAGCGTAGCCCACTATGAGTACTCGCCGTTCGGACGCACAACCGTCGCCACCGGGTCACACAGTGACATTTTCAAGCACCGCTTCAGCACGAAGTATTTGGACGAACATGGCTTGTATTACTATGGCCTGCGTTCATACACCCCCGTCCTGGGCCGCTGGATAAACAGGGATCCGAAACAAGAAGGGGGGGGTCTTAATCTGTTCGGTTTTGTGGGGAATGATTCTCTCAACAGCTTTGATCTTTATGGTCTTGATTCGGCATCTTTCAAGGATGGGAAAGCCTACTGGTTAGTTGCGGGCGAAGGCGGAGGCGTCTCCAAAAAGTATGAAATAGGAACTGTTAAGGGGGAATATGTTCAGCTTTCTGCAACGTTCGGGGGTTATACTAAGCACTGTACGACGATTGTTGAATTCGCCTCAACTTTCAATGAACATTTTGGATTTGTTGACACGGTTGAAGAAGGGCCACGAAAAGCCATTATTGCACTCTGGTTAAAGTGGGGGTTTGTTCCCCCATTCTTTAAGAGTTTGGACGATGCGGGTATATGGGGCAGCTGGTTGGCGCGAGGTAAGTCTTTCAAAGATAACAACGGATGGGAGTGGGCTGCCTGGATTAAAAAAAACGGCACTAAGTATGCCCTGACAAAGCCTGTCACCAGTAGATCAAGAAGGGTCGTTCATCTGGATAGGGAAGATAGTTACTCCAACTATAAAGATGTCGTTGGGTGGGTGCATAACCATTCCGAGGGGGGAGAAAATCTGAGTGGGGGAGTCGGAGATACGGGATATACTGAGAGAAAGAAAAAATGGACAATTTGGAAAGACCCTTATGATCATTCGAAAGGCAAATCCGAAACATATATTCATGTCGCATATGCCGTGAGTCCCAAAGGATATGTTTACAAATATGATGCTGATTGGTACGATGGCATGACTGAAGGAAAGAAGATATGGCCTTAAAAAAAGATGCTCTAAATATTCTTGGAGGAAAAAAAATGTCGACGCACAGCAACCCATTTCTTTCCAGAATAGTAGGGTCTATGCTCTTAGCTATTTCCACCTTTCTTCTATGCATGATTTCCCTATCCTGCAATAAAGATGCGAGAAAATCACCTGAAGAATCGGAAGTTCCGCTAGTTCGATTGCTAGCCTGTCCAGAGAAATATGAAAACCGCTTTGTGTCGGTTTGTGGGTATTTGCATCTTGAAGTTGAAACGGACGCAATTTATTTGTCAAAAGAACACTATGAGAGTGAAATAGGACAGAATGCTCTTTATTTGTGGGACGATAAAATTAATGAAAAAAACTTTGGCCAGTATAACAATCAATATGTATGGATAATGGGCCGCTTTAGAAGCCAATACAAGGGCCGTCCGCTAGCACTCTTTCCTGGCATGATCTACGATGTACGAAGCATAACACCCGTATTTGCCCATATAGAAGATGAGGAACCGAAAAAATAACTGAATGAAAACATCTCAGCTTCCGACTTGCTTTTAACGCCTTAAAGCTACGAATCTCCAACCTCAAAATCTGCGGATTCCGCAATTGCAGACCACCAGTTCCGACACTAATTTAACCCCATGGTCTGCTCGATCTCCCAATCCCCTGCTGTCTCATTATAGAACAAGCCCAAATTACACGGCTTACCATTTGAAAAAGATACCAGAATTGATATATTACTGCTATGAAAGAGTATGAAGTCAAGCTGCTGGAAGATGCTGTCAGGTTTTTGCGAAAGTTGCCGGTCAAGCTTCGAGCCAAGGCATTCAGAGCGGTGGAGCTTCTTGAAGAATTTGGGCCGAACCTGCCGATGCCCCATGCAAAGGCACTCAAAGGAACTGATGGTCTAAGCGAGTTGCGAATAAAATTTGGATCGGACATTGCTCGATTGTTTTACTTCCACGACAAAGACAGAATCTATATCGTCACTTCCGGTTTTATCAAAAAGAACAAAAAACGGATACCCGCGAATTAGCTCGGGCAATTAGTTTAATGAAAGCGTTCAGGAAAGAAAATTAACGATGAAAACACAGACACTAAAATCCATTCTTCAGGAAGAACTTGAAGATCCTGTCTTCCGCAAAGAGTATGATGCTTTGGCCGGGGAATTCGCTGTCGCCCGAGAAATTATCCGTTTGCGGCAGGCGAAAGGATGGACCCAAAAAGAACTCGCTGAGCATGCCCACACATCCCAACCGGCCATTGCGCGGCTGGAATCTGGAAGTTATCATAATGTCAGCTTGTCATTTTTACGCAAACTCGGAGATGCCCTGGGAGCAGTTCCAGTTGTGCATATGCAGAAAATAGGGAAAGAATCCGCACTGCATGCATAAACCGACCATGGTCTGCCCGATTTCCCAACCCTCTGAGCTACGCCTGCGACGGCGACCCGAACCCAAAAACGTGTATGCGGAAGTTTTTTTTGTCGCTTACGGACTCGAAGTGACCGTGCGTGTGTTCCGCCGCAACCGCGCCATTGAACGGGTCAAAGACCACGCCGGCATCTATCATGTCAGCCGGTGCCAGCGGCACTTTCCCCAAAACGTCGGACATGAATCCCTCGACACCCTCAAGCACTATGTGAAACTGCATACCTGTCAGTCGTAGCCACGGCGGGTGAAGACCGATCGCCGACCTGAAAGAAACCCACCACAGGACGCATCCCAGGGAAAGGGATGAGGAGGAGCGGGAGAAATGATTCAACCCAAAGTAAAACAATATTCAAAATGATAATAGATCTCAAAGAACATGTACCTTCTTCTATTCGCAGGTTTTCTCAAATGTGTTATATTCCGAACGCTAATGAAAGACGTTGCTCAATTATTGCAAATTGAGGGGGAAAATGCCCGAAGGGGAAGCCATTCGGGTCGGGGACTGGCCGGTTCAATTTATTCCATCTTTCAACCCACTGACTGAAGAAGCAATGGAAAATGCCGAAACCGGTGAGCTTGACGGTATGCCGATTCGTGTCGTGACACCGGCCTATCTGGCCGTAATGGCACTGGAAGTTGGCCGTGCAAAAGACTTGGCGCGAGTGCTTGCCCTAATTGAGCAGGATGCTGTTACCAAGGAGGATATTCGCAATCTGGCGGAAAAGCATGGACTTCTGCCGGCTTGGGAAGATTTTAAGAGGAAATTCTCCGATGAATGAAATACAGGAAATCCTTAAGAAACAGGCTAAGTGGCAGCGTTCGAGAGCTGCTCTTTCATGGGAAGAAAAACTTCGTGCCTCCCTCACAATGAAGGCTTCACTTGGCAATTTTACCCATTCTGGACGTTCCCATCACAACCGCCAGATCCCTTCTGCTCAATCTTCCTCTTCCAGCGCTCGATAAGCTAGTATTGACGTTGAGATCGGGAAAATTCATTTGATTTTACGCACCGATCCTTCTCCCTTTCAAGTTGCAGACACTCTCTCCCCGCAGTACCTTAACCCCATAGTCTGCCCTGTTTCCCAATCCCCTGAGCTACGCCTACGAAGGCGACCCGAATCCCAAAACGCGTTGGCGGAAGTTTTTTTTGGGTTCTTCTCGGAAATCTGTAAAATGGTGGTGTTTATCTTCACGTTTGCTGGTAAGAATAAAGAAAATTCGACAGAAAAATTGATGACAGACCATTTCTGCTGGCCAGCCGAATAGAGGCTAACCCACCGGATCTGGAGCAAAGCGTCAAATATTGCTGACAGAAAAATGGGGGAGAGAAAAAAAGGGGAGAGGAAAACAATGCGAGGAACCACTGATTCACACTGATTCGACACTAATTTTTGAAAACTGGGAAGAGGGTAGCCACAAAAAAGCGCAAAAAGCCACAAAAAAAAATCAACGTCTTCCTGCCCCTCTTAATTTTCGTGCCTTTTCGTGGCACTTACTCTTGTGCGAAAACCAGCGTCTTGGGCACCTCGAAGACGCCGTTTTCGTCGAAGCGGTCGGAGAAGATCCTCGGCAGCGCAGCGCGGAACGCCTGGATGATGTTGCGGATCTGGCTGGGGGTTGACGACATCCTTGGCGAGCTGGTTCGGGGTGTAGTCGACCGGTTCGTCGAGCTGGGCACAGCGTTTCTTAAGGGTCAGCTTCTCGCGCTTGTCGACGCATTCCATTTTTCACATCCCCACTGGTCATAAAACGCGCACGGGCAAACAATAAATGTCATCATCAGTTTCGCCAACAATCCAGGTGATTCATCGTATCCTCCTTTAAATAAATAGATTACCCAAAAAAAAGATCCGTTGGCACAGGCATAGCTATCTCCAATTATCTCCCAGCGGGGAGTGGTAATTTTAATCATGATCACATTGGAGACATGCGATGAAACTGAAACACATTATCCCCGCGCTGTTTATCAGCGCTCTGTTCGCTCCTCTTTTCGGTCACGCGGCCGGGACCTTGCAACCCGTCGGCAGCGCTTACGCGCCGATGGTCATCGAGGATCACGCGGTGAATGTGGTCATCAACAACGGCTTCGCCATGACCCGTGTCACCCAGACCTTCCGCAACCCCAACACGGTCGATTTGGAAGCGCTTTACACCTTTCCGCTTCCTCAAAGCGCCACCCTGTCCGAAGTCACTGTGACCATTGGCGAAACCGTGATCAACGGTGAGGTTCTGGCGAAAGAAGAAGCGGAAAAAATCTACGGCGAGGAACGGGACGCCGGCAATGACGCGGCGTTGGCTGAGAAAGACGGTTACAAACACCTCACATTCGCCGTCTCCCGCGTTCCCGCCGGAAACACGGCTCTGGTGTCATTTCTGTATTATCAGCCCCTGGCCATCGATACCGGTGTCGGGCGCTATGTTTATCCGTTGGCCGAAGGCGGCACCGACGACAGCCAGGAAATGAGTTTCTGGCAGCGGAATGACACCGTCAGCGGCATATTTTCCTTTGCTATCGAACTCAAATCCGCCTGGCCGGTCAGCGATGTGCGGCTGCCGGGGCTGGAGTCACAGACGACGATTGATCAGCCGTCGCCGAACCACTACCGGGCCCGGGTTGAGCGGACGGGAAGTGACCTCAGCAAAGACATCATTTTTTATTACCGGTTACAGGACAACCTGCCCGGCCGGGTGGAACTGATTCCTTACCGGGCGGACACCACCGGCGCCGGCACCTTCATGCTGGTGGTCACGCCCGGTCTGGATTTGCGGCCGCTTGACCAGGGCGCGGACTACATTTTCATTCTCGACACCTCCGGCAGCATGAGCGCCAAGATCGGCGCCCTCGCTCAAGGCGTGTCCCGGGCGTTGGACACCCTGCGTCCGGAGGACCGGTTCCGGATTGTCAGCTTCAACAATGCCGCCCAGTCGTTATATCACGGCTGGCAAACCGCCACGCCGGCTAATGTGAAAGCCGCCATACAGAAAGTTTCCGGGCTTGGATCATCCGGGGGAACCAACCTGTACGCCGGTCTGAAAGAAGGACTCCGGAGTTTGGATGACGACCGGGCGACCAGCATTATTCTCGTCACCGATGGTGTCACCAATCAGGGCGTGATCAGCCCGAAGGCCTTCCACGAGTTAATGAAGGAACATGACATCCGGGTCTTTGGCTTCCTCATGGGTAACAGCGCCAACTGGCCGCTGATGCGGACCATTTGTGACGCCAGCGGCGGATTTTATGACAGCGTGAGCACGGGTGATGACATTCTGGGTAAAATCATGCTGGCCAAAAGCAAAATGGGCCACGCCTGTCTGCATGACGCTGAACTGACCATCACCGGCGGCGGCGTTTCCGGTCTGACCGACGGCATGATCGGCAAGGTTTTCCGGGGACAGCAACTGGTGTTTTTCGGCCGCTACGCCACCCCCGGCCCCGCCGAAGTCACGCTCAAAGCCACCCTTACCGGCGAAGACAAAGTCTATTCCACCACATTTGATTTTCCGGCGGTGGACACGGCCAACCCGGAACTTGAGCGGCTGTGGGCCATGAACCAGGTGGAACACATTGAACAGCTCGCCATGGTCGGCGCGACCCCGGCGGACGAAGCGGCGACGGCGGTCCGGGATCTGGGCGTCGAGTATCAAATTGTCACGGATGAAACCTCGATGCTGGTATTAAGCGACGAGACATTCCGCCAGCATGGTATCGAGCGCCGCAACCAGGCCCGGACGGGCGCGGAACGCGCCGCCCAGGCCCGGCGCGCCGCCCAGCCGCCGGCTAACCGCCGGGTGGACAACCATAAACCCGCCTTTGACCTGCCGACCCCGTCCATTGGCGGCGGCGCCGGCGCCATTGACCCGTTTATGGCCCTGGTCCTGGGGACACTGTCCTCCATCACCCTGATCATCGCCAAACACACCCGTAAACAATGACAATAAACATGACAAGAAAAACCATCCCCTTCGTCACCCTGCTCCTCGCCCTGCCCGCGGTTGGTTTATTCATCTTCCCGGCCAGTTCAGCCCTGTTTCAATACGACCGGGCGGCGATTTTTCAAGGCGAATTCTGGCGGTTGATCACGCATCACTGGACTCATTGGAACGCCGATCATCTCATCTGGGATCTGATCACGTTCATTGGCCTGGGGGCGGTCTGCGAACTCCGCGACCGCCGGGCTTTCATCCGGGTCATCACCGTCACGTCCCTGGTCATCTCTGTGGCCCTGTTCACGGCGCTGGGGTCCTTAATGACCTGCCGGGGACTTTCCGGACTTGACTCCGCCCTTTTCGGTCTGTTAATCACCCGTGTTTATCTGGATGAGGGGCGGCGCGACCGTGCCGTGAAACACCTGTGTCTGGCCGCGGCGGCTTTCTTTTTCATCAAGACGCTGATTGAGACCGGGGCCGGGGTCACCCTGTTTGTCGACAGCGCCCAAGCCCGGATGATTCCCATCCCGCTTTCTCATCTAAGCGGCTTTATCAGTGGCTGTTTCCTTGCAAGTCCATCCGCGCTCACTATATTCCGTGCTCGTATGAGCCCACGTGGCTCCCGTATCAACGCAGGCCGGCTGCCGCTCAAAAAAGAGCCGGGGCCGGTGGAGGCCGTCCAAGCCTCCTAATCGTTTTTGAGAGGTTTTCCATGAACATACTTGTCGCGGGTGGTGCCGGATACATTGGCAGTTGCTGCACGGAATATTTAATTGACCGGGGACATAACGTCGTTGTTTATGACGCCTTGATCACCGGACACCGGGAAGCGGTTGACGAGCGCGCCATAGACTTCATTCACGCTGATTTAGCCGATTCGGAAAAGCTGGCCCACACGCTGCTCGAGTATGAAATTGAAGGCATCATTCATTTCGCCGCCTTCAGCCTGGTGGGTGAGTCCATGGAGAAGCCCGGCAAATATTTTGACAACAATGTCGGCACCGGCGTGAAACTGCTGCAAACCGCGTTTGAGTCCGGCGTGCGGAAAATTGTTTTTTCCAGCACCGCGGCGACCTACGGCATGCCGGAGAACATCCCCATCCAGGAGTCTGAACGCACCCGTCCGATCAACCCTTACGGCGAGTCCAAACTCATGTTCGAGAAAATTCTCGAGTGGTACCATAAAATTCATGATCTGGACTACTGCGCGCTCCGCTACTTCAACGCCGCCGGCGCTTGTAAGCAATTTGGTGAGGACCACAATCCGGAAACACATTTAATTCCCATCGTCCTGCAAGCGGCCGCGGGCCAGCGCCCGAATGTGAAGATTTTCGGCACGGACTATGACACACCCGACGGCACCTGCATCCGGGATTATATCCATGTGACCGACTTAGCCCAGGCCCACCTGCAAGCGTTGGAAAGCGACGCGGTCGGCAGCTTTAACCTGGGTTCCGGAACGGGGTTCAGCGTCCGTGAAATCATTGATGTGGCACGGGAAGTCACCGGCCGCGAGATTCCGGTTGAAGAAGCGGATCGCCGGGCCGGCGATCCGCCGCGTCTGATCAGCGACTCAACCGCGGTGAAAGACGTGCTGGGCTGGACCCCCTTGTATGACGATGTGCGGAAGATTGTGGAGGACGCCTGGATCTGGAAGCGCGATCACCCTGACGGTTACGCCAAAGATTAGCCGCATGAAAAAGCGCCTTCACTCATTGTGTTTCACCGGAGCGCGGATCATCATCGGACTGGCGATCGCCTTTTTCCTGATTTCCAAAACGATGGAAGAGGCCAAGGTGACCCCGGCTGATCTATGGGCTAAAATCTCCCAAGCCAACCCGCTGCTTCTTTTGCTCGCCATGTCACTCTACGGGGTGGTTCTGATGCTGGGGGCCTGGCGATGGCGGCTGTTGTTGAACGCCCAACATATTTCATCCTCCTGGCTCAACGCTTTTCGTTTGACGCTCATTGGTTTCTTTTTCAACTTGGCTGTTCCCGGGGCGGTCGGCGGGGATGTGGCCAAAATGGGCTATTTGGCGAAAATGCGGAAAGGGCAAGCGACGGAAGGCGTTTTCTCGATCATTGTTGATCGTCTGTTTGGTGTTTTCGGGCTGTTTGTGGTCGCCTCGATCAGCGTTTTAGCGGGGTGGCCGTTATTACGCGGTTTGCCGCCGGAAAGCGCCTTCATACGCCAAGCCGCCATTGTGGTCGCGCTGGGAAGTGTCGCCGGCATCGCCGCCCTTTTAGTGATGGAATTTCACGCCACGCTTCTGAATTTTCCCGGCATCCGAAACCTATGGCCGGTCGCCGCGCGGATCACGCCTCAACCCGTCAGCGAAACGGTCATCCGACTGGTCAGGGCCTTGGACATCTACCGTAAGAACAAGCCCGTTTTAGGGCTGGCTTTTCTTATCTCGTTGTGCGTTCACACCCTGCTGGGCGCCGAATTATATGTGGTCGGGCGGGCCATGGCGGAGCGGACGACACCGGCGCGCGGCTATTTTTTAACGACCCAGGTGGCCAACGCCGTCGCCGCCGTTCCAGTCACTCCGGGGGGTGTCGGCCTGCGCGACAAAAGCAGTCAGGAGTTTTTATCCGCGTTTGGCATGAGCGCCGAGCTGGCGGCCATCATCCCGCTTGCCGTGACCGTGATCATCCTGGTTTGGGCGATGATCGGTCTCGTCGTGTTTATTATCGGCCCGAGCGACACCGGAAAAGACTGATCCTTTCTAAGGAAAAGACCATGACACGGAAGAAAAAAACAGCCTTAGGTGTTTTGGTAATTTCAGCCAGCCTGGCCATCACCGCCTGGTTTGTGGTGACATCCGAATTTTTTATCAAGAAAGCGGTTTTCCCCAGGGTGGCGGCCAGCCTGGGTGCGGAACTGGATGCCGAAACGGTTTCACTGCGCCCGTTTTCCAGTCTTGAGTTAACCCGGCTGACCGTTAAGCGGGAGGGAAAACTGGATGTGAAAATCGGCCACATGCGGGTGAACTATTCGTTGATGTCCTTGTTGAAAAAATCTCCCGTCGTCTCCGAATGCCTGATTGAAAATGGTGACATCGTCATTCGTCTCGCCGCCCCCGCGCCCGGCGTGGAAGCCCCGGAACCCGCGTCCCGTGTTCCGGAAACATCGCCCCGAAAATCCAGCCCCCCCTCATTGGATATACGGAACATCAGCCTGAAAAACATAGCCGTCACCATTTTTCCCCCCGGAGAGACGGAAAAAAACATTCACATTGACAACCTCAGCGTTCATATTCCAATGATTAAAAACGGGGAGATATTAAATCTGAAGACAACGTTCGCCATCCTGTCCGCGGCGCTTCCCGATGGTGATATGAGCGCGGAGCTGGTCACGGTCACCTCAGCCATCCGCCTTTCCGCTGAGCTTTTTCCCGAATCTGTGGACACTCAACTGACGATAGAAAACGTGGAGGGTGTTTATTGCCATCCCACTGATATCCGGGTGGCGGCCAGAGCGTCAGTCACGTCCCCGACCCGGATAACCCTTGACAGGCTCGCCGGCTCTGTGGGTCCGGCGGGCGAGGCCGCGCTTTGCTCGCTGGAAGGCAAGGGATCGGTCAACACTGAGGCGGACGATTTTCAATACATGCTGTCGTTGTCTTCCCCGGAGGTGATCAACGCCGACGCCTTGCGGCAATTATTCACCGTCGAGACAAGCGAACCGACAAACGGACAACCGCCGGAACCGCCGGAGAAAGAGCCTGAAGCTGACATCCCGCTGCCGGCCATCCCGCCCGGGATCGCGGCGAAAGTGGATATCGCCCTGCCTGGAATCACGTATCAAACCTATCACGTGAAAAATATAACCATCCAAGCCACACTTAAGGACAGCGTTTTAACCATACCGGCCGCGTCATGTGTCACCTTCGACACCCCCGTGAACCTCGTCGCCACATGGGATGGAGGAGATCCCGGAGATCACCATGTCACCAGCGCTGTGACACTTGGAAAAACGCCCGCCGGAAAGATTTTGTCGACCCTCCGGCCCGCCTTCCCGGTTGTTTTTAATGGCGGATTTGAAAGTCTGTCATTGCATGCGTCCACCCGGGGAACGTTGGTCAGTCACTTGCTGGACAATTTGACGGGAGAATCTCAGTTTCAGATCAGCAGTCTGACGGTGGAATCCATGCCATCCTGGGCGGACCAGTTGACCCGGGGCGTATTACGCCTTTTCAGCTTGAGCCGCGACGATTTAAGCTTCCATGGCGGGGCAGGAACACTCGCCTTAAGCCAGGGGGTTGTGGATGTTCGGGATGTCTTTCTAGATGCCGCTCTTTGGCGGTTGAATCTGATCGGAAAAGTCCCTCTGGAAGGCGCGCCGGATCTAACCTTCACCCCCGCGTTCCGGGGCACATCCGCACGGAAACTGGCCGACCAGGGAATCCGCCTGGATAAGGAAAGCGAAGGCTTTCAACCCGCGCCGCCCTTACAACTGAAGGGAGATATCTGGAATTCCCGGAAAGCCTTGACCGCTGTGCCCCTGCTTGTGATGAACTATTCCGCCGCGTTACGCGCGGACTCGGCTGAATTAAAAGCGGTTAATGACGGTGTGACCATTTTAAAAGACATCATGGACAAGCCCGACACCATCACCAAAGAACCCGGAAAAATTCTCCAGGGCGCCTATGGCATCTATCGGGACATCGAAAAACAGAAAGATGAGGACGACGCTGCGAAAGGCAAAGAAACGGATCCCCCCAAGCCTGAAGAGCACCTTATCGACTCCCTGCTGAAGGGTGTTCTCGGAAAGTAGTCCGGTCTGGTCACGGTTTCGCGGGCGTGCGGATTCGCCGCGGGCGGCGATTTCAGACACCGCGGCCCTGTTCTTCGCCATCGGCGCCGACTGAGCCTCAATCATTGTCCAAAGCCTTTCGCCACTATCGCAAAGCCCGAAGCCAAGGGTATATTACGCGGTTCGCGCACAAGCCATTTTTCACTCCTGGAGACAGTCGCATGTCAAACGATCCCGTTCTTATCACCGGATCCGCCGGTTTTATCGGTTATCATCTCGCCGCCGAATTACTGAATCAGGGACGGCGCGTTGTCGGTTTTGATAATTTTAATGACTATTACGATCCGGCCTTGAAAGAAGCCCGGAACGCCCGTCTCGAAACATCTCCAAACTTCACCTGCGTCCGTGGCGACTTGGCTGATTTTGACCGGGTGAAAGAGGTGTTCGACACCTTCGCGTTCGCCGATGTGGTCCATTTGGCCGCTCAAGCGGGAGTGCGTTACTCGTTGACCCATCCATTCGCTTACGTGCAAGCGAACTTGGCCGGTTTTGTGAATATTTTAGAAGCGGTCAGGCACTCAAATTGCTCCCGGTTGCTCTACGCGTCCAGCTCCAGTGTTTACGGCGGCAACACCAAATTGCCTTTCGCGGAAAGCGACCGTGTCGACAACCCGATCAGCCTGTATGCGGCGACCAAAAAGGCGAATGAGTTAATCGCTCATTCGTACTCGCACCTGTATGGCATCACGACAATCGGCTTCCGGTTTTTCACCGTTTACGGGCCTTGGGGGCGGCCGGACATGGCCATGTGGATCTTCGCGGACAAGATCAGTAAAGGGATTCCGATCCCCGTTTTCAACCACGGCGACATGCGGCGGGATTTCACCTATGTGGACGATGTCATTCAAGGATTGGTCAACGCTCTGAACGCCACGGATTTGAAAAAATATGACCTGTTCAACTTAGGCAATCATCAGTCAGAGAAACTATTGGACTTGATCGAGTTAATCGAGCAGTCCATCGGGAAAAAGGCGATCCTTGATCTCCAGCCGATTCAACCGGGCGATGTCCCGGCCACGTTCGCCGATGTGGATCACGCCCGGGAGCTGTTGGGGTACGCCCCCGCCACCCCCATCTCAGTCGGCGTGCCTAAATTCATTGACTGGTTTAACGATTATCATGCCAAACAGTGACACCCCGCCGGGCCCGGCGGGGTCACGCCAAACAGATCCTTCTTTTCTTACATGAAGCAACACGACATCCAAAATTTTGAGTCCTGGGATGAGTTCCGCTGGGAAAAAGCCCTGCGGGAGGGTGACATCGCCGCCGCCAAATATTTTCATTTATTGAAACGATTCGCGGATTTGCCGGCGGCGGATGAACTCATTTCCGACCGTATGGGTCCAGATTTTGAAGATGACATGCCCGATTGTGACTTTGATTGCGACACGTGTTCCGACCGGTGGCAATGCGAGTTCGCGCCACCCCTGGATTGGGAAATGGCCGATGACCGGGATGAGGACGATGAGGATGATGAGGACGAGGGGCCGGAGCAATCCGAAGCGCCTTTGGAGCCGGGGGACTCACTCTTTTATGAGACCCGCCCCGTCTTCCGTTCGCTGCGGCAGGTGGCCTTGGGATGGTCCAATGTTTATGCGGTGATACTTCCCGACGCATGCCGACCCGAAGGGCTGAAAGTCCTCTTTAATATCGGCCGCGCGCTGGCTTATTTAAGCGGAGCCATCGGCGATGGTCTGTATGAACAACCGGCCCGTAATCTGGCCTTTGGGAAAAGAGCCTTGGCCGCCATAAACACCTCTTTGGGAGGAATGGATGAGCTTATTCAGCGGCAGCCCAAGCTTAAGAACTTGCTGGCGGCCATGCGCAAGCACTTATTAGTCGCCCGCCAAGGCACTGTGGATCAGGTACAGCGGACCCGTAAAAGACTGTCATGACACGGTTCAGTTGGACGGTGTCAGGCCATGCGCTCACGTCATTTCAGCGGAGAGCGCCGGCACCGTGAAGGCGATCACCGTGCCTGATCGGGACGTGCTTTCCACCCATAATTTTCCTCCGTGCTCATCCACAATCCCGCGGGAGATCGCCAATCCCATCCCCAGCCCCTCTTTTTTAGTCGTCACCAAGGGCTCGAAAATTGTCGCGAGCTGATCGTCAGGGATGCCGCCGCCGGTGTCCCTCACCACGACCTTCACCGCGTCTTCCGGATCCGTGACAGAGATATGGACAGTCACCCTTTTCGCTTCAACCGGTGTGTCAGCCATCGCCTCCACGCCATTCATGATCAAATTCAGGATCACCTGTTGAATCTGTGTGCTGTCCACGGACACGAGCGGTTCTTCCCGCCGGTCACCCGCGTCGACCATCAGTTCGACCGTCGCTCCGGAAATCGTTTTCCCGAGCATGCCAATCAAGCGTTCAGCCAACTCGGACAGCCGGACCGGACCCCTGGATTGCTTTTCTTTTTTAATCATCCGCCGAATATTATCGATAATCGCCGTCGCCCGGCGGGTGTCATTGACAATATCCCCCAGTATGTCGTTGACTTCCCCGGTGTCAGGCGGGGTCATATCCAAAAACCGCTGCCCCACTTGGGCGTTGCTCAAAATCGCCGTTAATGGCTGATTAATCTCGTGGGCCAGCGCGGCGGTCAACTGCCCCATGGTGTTTGTTCGGGAAACATGGTTCAGCTCATCCCGCAGATGAAGCGTCTTTTGATACGCCCGCACCCGCCGTAACGCGTTGGCGAACAATTCGCCCGCCAAACGCAACCGGGGCAGCGACGCCTCATCCCATGACTTTTCCCCGTCCCGGTTGAGCAGGCACAACGCGGCGGTTTTCCGGGCATGGATATGACAGCTCACATACACGCATTGACCGATCGACTCCGCTTCACAAAACGCTTTCGCGGTCTCCGCGGTTTCAGGAATTTGGGATGCCAAATCCTCACACATGAAGGATTTTCCAGCCTTGACATGTCGGCCGAGCCATTCACAAAGCGCGGGGAACTCTTTCTCCACCGGGGATCGGAAACGTTTACGGCAGACGGCCGCCGTCACCGTCACGTGATCCGCGTCAACCGCGAGAAAGGCGGCCCGCTGAGCGTCCATGAAATCCGCGAGTTTGAATAACCCGTCATGAACAACCGGAACGACTTCTTCCGGCGACGCGCCGCTGGATAAATCCGTGGATAATTCATTGAAAAGACTTTCAAAGGCCAGCCGCTCACGCAATTTCTCACGCGCCTGCCGCATCGCCCTGAAGGGCCGGTTCATCCCCTCCGCGACGGTGCCGTGAAAGATGAAATACATGGCCAGCCCTTTGCACACATGCGAAAACAGCAACACATCCCCCCCTTTTTCCGCGCCCAGCGTCGCCGCGACTTCGCCGACAATCAATAGGCCAATGGCAAAAACAACCAGAGAAACAACCTCTTCTCCCACTTCCCGACGGTAGTCCCAGGTGAACCAGGCGGCGCCCAGAAGAATCACGCAGATGACATATTCACCATACACGCGCAAAGGCGTGAATCCGGACCCCGCGACATGACAGACCGGAAAGGTTTTAAACACCAAAATAGACAAAATGAGGACGACTGTGGCGAACACATAAGCGGGAAGGACAAAGCCGGCGCGGAACCTCTTTTTGGCGGCGAAGGGAGCGATCAACAATGTGTAGGCGTGCGTATACCGCCCCGCCAGCCAAAATTGGGTGCTGACGTTGACGCTGCCGTCAGCGAAGATCCCCTTGCCCGGCAGGGTGGCAAACGTGAAAAAATCAAGAATGGCCACCGCCAAGCCGCCGTATCCCAGGATTAAGAGGTAGTCGTCACGGGTGTATTTCCGGGTGCGGGCCGCGAAAATAAACACCAAACTGGCGAACACGATCGACAGCGTGACCAAGGCGGCGGACGCCAGAGGCGCGTTCAAGCGGGCCACCAGCAAGGAGGATGCGAAGAGCGCGGCGGTGATGCCGGCCACTTGGATGAGCGTCAGGCGCGGGGACTGGGTTTCACTCATCCCAGAATCTCCATCACCCTGCCCGCGGGAAGAGGCACCTTAATCAGTTTGGCGCGCGCGCCCTGTCCCCTTTCCAGAATGACAGCGGACTTGGGCAGCTTGAAAAGCTTGGCGAAAAAACGGATGACCTCGCGGTTGGCCGCGCCATCCACGGGCGGAGCGGCGACCCGGACTTTTAACCAGTCACCGTAAACGCCGCTGACTTCAGAACGGGACGCGCCCGGCTGAACACGAAGTCGAAGCCGACTGGCTTCCCCGAGGGGAATCAGCCACGGCGGTGATTCTCGCATCGTTTGAGTTTGATCAGTCATGGCGCCCAAGCGTTAAATAGACACGTACAGTCAACCGGCTGATTCCACCTCCGGCCGCTCAGAGTTATCACCTTCGTCCGCACCTGTCTCCCCCTTGTTTCCGGCCACGGTCTCACCATCCGTCAACGGCTCTTCCGTTATCGCCAAAGCGGGTTTTTCCATCCCCAGCAAGGCGTAAATCTCAGCGGCGTCCATCGTCTCTTTATCGAGCAAGGCCTCACCAAGTTTGCTCAATTTATCCACATTGTCCCGCAAGAGTTTTTCCGCCCGGGTTTCCTGAGCGATGACCAAGTCACGGACTTCCGTGTCAATATCTTGAGCGGTCTGCTCACTGTAATCCTGGCTCTTCGTGATGTCCCGGCCGAGATAAATATGCTCTTCACGATGACCGTAGGTCAATGGCCCAAGATGTTTACTCATGCCCCATTCACACACCATTCGACGGGCCAGTTCCGTGGCCTGGCGCAAATCCATTGACGCGCCACTGGTCACATCGCCGAAGATGATTTTTTCCGCCAGCCGCCCCCCCATGAGAACCGCGATTTGATCTTCCATCTCGGTTCTTGTCTGAGTGTACCGTTCTTCGCTTGGCAAGTTCATTGTGGCACCCAGATAGGCGGTTCCCCGGGGGATGATTGTCACCTTATGCAAGGGCGAGACCTCTTCACAAAACATGCTCACAATCGCATGTCCCGCCTCGTGATACGCGGTAATTTTCCGATCTTTCTCATCCACTTTCCGGCTCCGCCGCTCTTTCCCCCAACGCACCTTGTCCCGGGCTTCCTCCAAGTCCTCTTGAATGATCATAGGCTTGCCATCCCGGGCGGCCGCCAAGGCGGCTTCGTTGATCAAGTTGGCCAAATCAGCCCCGCTGAAACCCGGTGTTCCGCGGGCGATGGACATCAAGTCCGCTTCCGGATCCATTTTCATTTTGGCGCTGTGAATTTTCAAAATCCCCAGCCGCCCGTTCATATCGGGCAAATCCACCGCGATGCGCCGGTCAAACCGTCCCGGGCGCATCAAGGCGGGATCTAGAACGTCAGGACGGTTTGTGGCGGCCAGAACAATAATCCCGGCGCTGGGTTCAAAGCCATCCATTTCCGCCAGCATGGCGTTCAATGTCTGCTCGCGTTCATCATGGCCTCCGCCAATTCCGGAGAACCGGGACCGGCCGACCGCGTCGATCTCATCAATAAAAATCAAACAAGGAGCGTGCCGCTTGCCTTCTTCAAACATGTCCCGGACTCGACTGGCTCCGACCCCGACAAACATTTCAACAAAATCCGATCCGCTGATCGAGAAAAACGGCACCCCCGCCTCGCCGGCCACCGCCCGGGCCAGCAGTGTTTTGCCCGTTCCCGGCGGGCCGACCATCATCACGCCTTTGGGAATGCGGCCGCCAATCCGCTGAAACTTCTTCGGATCTTTCAAGAAGTCAACAATTTCACACATTTCCTCCTTGGCCTCGTCACAGCCGGCCACGTCAGCGAATGTGATACTCACATGCTCCGTGGACATTAACCGGGCCCGGCTTTTGCCGAATTGCAAGGCGCCCTTGCCGGCGGATTTGATCTGCCGGGAAAACAGGAAATAAATCACGCCGACCAGGATCAGAATGGGCAGCAGTTGAATTAAAATCGACCCCATCCAACTGACTTTGGTATCGGTCTCCCGCTCCAGCCCGCTATCCCTAAGCAGCTTGTCAAATTCCTCTGAATATTTGACTTGGGCCCGGTATTTTAACACCACGCGGTCATCCAGATTCTCCCCGGAGCCGGTTTTTTCAATATAAGTCCCGCGGACTTCATTACGGCCAGTCTGGGGTTCTTCAATCACCTTGATCGTTTGAATTTGCTTGTTAATCAACAACCGCTCAAACTCTGATTGCTTGAGTTTTTGCACCTGATCACGGTCTTTGTTGAAAAAGAAAACCAGGCTCATGGGAATGGCGATCAGCACCATTACCCAAAAAATCAGGGTCAGCGCGGGCGGACGGACCGGCCCCGGTGAGGAGGCGCCGGGAGCGCTCTTTTGGGGGTCGGCGGACGGATCGGACGGAGAACTGTTTTTTTCGGGATTTTCTGACACAGAGATCACACTCGCTTATAAAATGAGAGGCTGCCATACCCACCTGATTTCAGGAAATATGGCAGCTGATGAAGAAGCTTATTCAATTAATAACGGAACAGGCTGTTCACGCGGTGCCGAAAAGACCGATCACCACCATCGCCAGAACCACCAACGCGACAACAACCAGCAAACCAATCAGTCCAACCACCACCATGGAGCCCAAACCACTTTTGCCGCCCTCCACATCAGCATGATCATTAAAGGGGGAAAAATTCGGCACGCTATTGACCATTGTCGTGCCCGCCGACGTTTGCAAATTAATGCCGGTCTGGGTACTGGCGGATTCCGCCCCGCTCTTGGCCTCCGAGTCAAACAGCATCTCAATGGCGCCGACTTGAATGATGTCGCTGTTAACCATATTCTGTTGTTTCACCCGCACGCCATTGACCCGGGTTCCATTGGTGCTGCCCGCGTCCACAAGCTGATAGGTGCCGTCCCCCGTCCGCTCAAGGGAACAATGGTGCGCGCTGATCGTGGGGTCAGGCAGGCAAATACCGCAATCCTCCCCGCGGCCGACCGTGTACTTCCCTTCCGTCAATTCAAACGATTGTCCACGGAATTGCTCGGATAAAACGATAATTTTCGGATTGCCGGCCATGCGAGATCTAGCCTCCATTCACCTGCGGCCACGTCGCGCGTTCCGCGACCGCGACCGGGTATGATTAAATATAGAAAACAGGTTTTACCTTAATGTGATGTTCCCGCAATGCAAACACAGAAAACACACTCGTTTTAAGGTAATTTCTCACTCATGTCATTAAAAAACACTGACGAAAAAAGGTAAAGACCCACTCCGCAGCAGATGGCGGAGTCGGCGACATTAAAGGCGGGCCAACGAAACGACCGGAAGAAAACGAGCAGAAAATCAACCACTTCGCCGCGGAAGAAACGATCATAGACGTTGCCCAGAGTGCCCCCCATGATCAGGGCCAGTCCCAGCGCGCGCGTCCGCCGACCGTCGGCCAATGAATTGAATTTCCAGATCATGCCGGCCAGAATGATCACGGACAGGAGGCCTAAGAGAAATGTTTTTCCTTCAAACATGCCCCAGGCCGCGCCGGTGTTCCGGTAATGAACCAAGTGAAAGAAGGAATCGAAAACCGGCCGGAACTCGCCCACGTCCAAGCTCACCAGCACCAGCCATTTGGTCCATTGATCGACCATGAAGACAAGCGTTGAAATAACAAGAGGCAAGCGCCAGGGCGAAAACCACCAGCCGCCGGAACGTGACGGGCGCGTTGATCCGGTCTCGGACACCGCGGTTATTCCACAATCTCGTCTTCGAGTTCCTCACGGGGAGGCATGCCGTCATTGGCTTCCCACTCGGATTTGCAGTTCACGCACAGCTTCGCATAAGGCAAAGCGTCAAGACGGCCTTTCGAAATGCGCTTCCCGCAATCAATGCAGGCGCCATAGGTTCCGTGAATCAAACGGCGGACCGCGTCTTGAATCAGAACAATCTTATCTCCCTCTTCAGCCATCAGGTGCAAGCCCACATCGCGGGAAAAGTTCTCACTGCCCACGTCGGCCAGATCTTCCCCGGCCTCTTTGTGGTACCCCAACGAAGAGTCAGAAAGGCTCCGCACTTGTTCCGTGAGTTCGTCGCGCAGATCCATCAACGCCTCGTACCGCTTTTTCTTCTCGCCTTTAAACTCGGGAACGACATCAATTTTGGCTTGTTTGATCATCTTCGCGTTTTCCGCACCTTGTAAAAAGTTCCGCCGTCGTCAGACAACTTGGACAGCTTATGATTCCGCGCTTTCACCCACCCCCCGCTCGGAGCGGTTTCCCTGGCAAAAAGGACGGCCGGCATTGCAAATGAAGGCGGGTAATTTATCGCCGAATTAACCAGATACAATCTGACATGATGATTTTATCCATCGGTAAAACAAAACCGTCAAATTGACATTCAGCCGCGAGGGGTTAAAGTTCCGCTTCGCTGCTTTCATGCCATCTTTAGACCACTTAAGACAAGGATACGTTCCCCAGTATGCGCGCCAAAATTTACGCTTATCCACGCTTGTTTGATGTGATTAAAACCACCCGTCCCCTGCTGATGCTGGATCGTGTTGAAGTGGACACGGATCGGAACGCCGCCTTGGGGAAAAAAGTGGTTTCCGCCAACGAGCCCTACTTTCCGGGACATTTTCCGGACGCTCCCATCATGCCTGGCGTGCTGCAGCTGGCCGCGCTCGCCCAAGCCGCCGAGGCGCTCTTACGGACTCAGGGTGTGGTTGAAGACAATGAGGATCTCAAGATCACCACAGTGAACCGGTACAAATTCCGCAGCCCCGCTCTGCCAGGCGACCTGCTCGACATCAATGTGGAGCTCGTTGAGGAAACCCACGGGATCCACCGGTTCAAAGGCGCGGTCACCTGCCAGGGGAAAGCCGTGAGTCAAGGCGAGTTCACGCTCAAAGCGGTCACCGGTATTCCCGATCGTGAAAACACCGAGTCTTTCCACGCCGCCCTGCCCCTGACCGAGGAGGAGAAGCACAGAACTGAGGGCCGCGAGGAATGCGCCGCCATCATGCGGAATATTCCCCACCGCTTTCCTTTTCTGTTAGTGGACCGGCAAATTTGCTTTGACAAGGAAAAGCTCACGAATGTGGTCGTGAAAAACATTTCCGGCGGCGAAGCGTTTTTTCACGCGCTGCGGCGGCCGGTTCTGCCGGAATATCTGCAAGCTGAAATCGCCGCCCAGGCCGGTTGCGCGCTGGCTTTTGAGACCCCGGAATCCGAAGGGAAACTCGCCTATTACATGTCGATTGACAAGGCTGAGTTCAGCGAGGAGATCGTGGCGGGCGATCAGGTGTTGATCCGTGTTGAGGCGGCTCTGCGCGGCAAACTGGGCTCGTGTGTCAGCCGGATGTTTGTCGGCGAACGGCAAATGGCCGAACTGTCTGTGAAATTTGTGTTTGTTGACAAGGAATAGATCATGTCCCAGGAAACCATCATCCATCCATCCGCCATCATCGCCCCCGGCGCCGTCATCGGCGAGGGCTGCCGCATCGGTCCCTTTTGTGTGGTCGGTGAGCATGTGACTCTCGGGCGGGGAGTGACAGTGCGCTCCCATGCTGTGTTAGAGGGGAAACTCACCGTTGGTGACGAAGCGGAGATTTTTCCATTCGCCAGCGTCGGCCAGAAAACCCAGGATCTCAAGTATCGTGGAGGTGTGGGAACAGTCACCATCGGCGCCCGCACTGTCCTGCGTGAATACGTCAGCGTTCACCAACCGACCGAAGAAGATGGATTAACGCGCGTTGGTGACGACTGCGCGATTCTGGCTTACTGCCACATCGCTCATGACTGCCGCCTGGGTAACCATGTGATCATGTCTAATTTATCCCAGTTGGCTGGACATGTGACAGTGGGACATCATGTGGTGATGGGCGGCATGAGCGGGGTTCACCAGTTCTGCAAAATCGGCGACTACTCCATGATTGGCGGCGCCGCCCGGCAAATTATGGACGCTGTCCCGTTCAGCATTCTTGAAGGCAGTCCAAGCGCGCCCCGGGCGATTAACAAAATCAATCTGCAGCGAAATGGATTTTCGGAGGCGGCCATCCGCAATATCACCACCGCCTATAAAATCGTCTTTAAATCCAACCTCTCCGCCCAGGACGCGGTGGCCAAGCTGCGGGCCGACTTTCCCGGCGACGAGCATGTGGAAACCTTCGCGGCCTTCATTGAAAGCTCGGAACGCGGCATCGCCCGTCCCGCGGTGAAAAAAAATCTCTAACCATCTTCCGGCGCGGACACTATGATCGACATCAAATTATTACGTGAGAATCCCCGGCTTGTCGCCGACAATTGCCGACGGCGCGGATGCGACTTGGACATTCAAGAGTTGGCGGATCAGGACCAGGATTACTTGGCCCTCATTCGTGAAGTCGAGGACATGCGGGCCGAGCGCAACCGGTTGAGCAAATTGTGCAAAACCGATGTCTCCGCCCGGGAGCAAGTGCGTCAGCTCAAAGACAAAATGGGCGAACAAGAATCCCGCCTGGCTGAACTCAAAGCGGTGATCGACAGCAAACTGGCCTGGCTGCCCAACTTTTTGGCGGATGACGTGCCGGACGGATGCCGTGACGAGGATAATGAGGAGTTGCGCGTGTGGGGAGAAAAACCAGACTACGCATTTACCCCCAGGGCGCATGATGAACTGGGCGAGCTCCTGGGCATCATCGACACCACCCGCGGCGCCAAAGTCGCCCAAGCCGGCTTCTATTATTGGAAGGGCAAAGGCGCGCAATTGACCACCGCCCTGTTTTTCTGGACCCAGCAGGAATTGGTCAAGCATGGCTTCACGCTGTTCATGTCTCCCTGCGCCGCCAAAGAAAGCACGCTGTTCGGCACCGGCTACCTGCCGTTCTTCGCTGACCAGACGTACAAACTGGAAAATGAGGATTTGGCCTTAATTGGCACCGCGGAGCAGACCTTGGTCGGGTACCACGCCAAGGAAACGCTGGACGCCGCGGATTTGCCCTTGAAATACACCGCTTTCACGCCCTGCTTCAGAACCGAGGCGGGAAGCTATGGAAAAGAAACCCGGGGCATTTTCCGCGTCCATCAATTTCACAAAGTGGAACAAATCATTTTCTGCCTGCCGGAGGATTCCCCGAAATACCACCTGTTCTGCCTGGAGCGTGAAGAGGCGTTGCTGCAGGCCCTCGGCCTGCCTTACCGAGTGGTGAATGTCTGTGTCGGTGACATGGGCGCGCCAGGCTATAAAAAATTTGATATCGAAGCCTGGTTCCCCGGTTATGGCGGTTACCGGGAAGTGACATCCAACACCAACCTGACCGACTTCCAAACCCGCCGCTTGGAGATTCGCTATCAGACCGCCGAAAAACAGAAAGGCTTCGCGCACACCATCTCCGCCACCGCGGTGACTGATCGTGTCGCCTGCGCGATTTTAGAGAATTTCCAGCAGCAGGACGGCTCAGTGGTGATTCCCGAAGCACTGCGCCCTTACACGGGTTTTGATAGGATTGAAGCCCCGGACGCGCCGACTCGGTGACCGGCTTCATCCACGGTGATAAAGCTTGTTCCCCATTGTGGGGGTAGGAGTTGAATCATGGCGAATTCAGGCAAGGCGAAACGCGAGCATTGGGGCAGCAATCTGGGATTTATTCTCGCCGCCGCGGGATCCGCGGTCGGGTTGGGGAATATTTGGAAATTTCCCTACATGACCGGCCAAAACGGCGGGGGCGCTTTTGTGTTGGTTTATCTGGTTTGTATCGCCGTGATCGGCCTGCCCGTCATGCTCTGCGAGATCACGCTCGGGCGCAAAACCCAGCGCAATCCCGTGGGCGCGTTCAAACAATTAAGCCCGAGTTCAAGCACCCTCGCCCACTTGGTTGGCGGCGGGTTATGCTTGTCCGCGGTCTGTCTGCTGGTGTTTCAAAGTTGGGGATGGGGGTTGCTGACTCTGCTCCTGGGCTTGGCCGTCTTCAAATGGAGCTGGAAACTCGTAGGGGCCATGGGGGTCTTCACCGGCTTCATCATTCTGTCTTATTACAGTGTCGTCGCGGGCTGGACACTGGGATACACCATCCTCAGCGGCACTGGAAAACTTAGCACATCGCTCGCGGATCAAAAGCCGGAAATGATGGCCCGGATGCTGATTGACGAGGTGAAATCGCCAACCCCGGAACAGCTCACAGCGATTGAAACTTTGCCTGATCGGCAACAGCCGTCCGCCCTGGAGACCGCCGCCCGGTCAACAGCCGTCACCGCTTTGGAGACAGCGTTCTCCATCAAACTTCCCCCTGCCGATCCGGCTGAATCAAAACGTCAGTTCGCCGCCCGGATATCCGCGGCGCTTGTCCAACACGTGGACCGGCGCGTCCTCATGGAACACCTCGCGGCCCGGCATGGCGGCGTCACCTATGCGGTGGATAAAAAAGGAACCACCATCCCTGTTTTCACCCGTGACACCCGGACGGCGGTCGCCCAAAGCGCCTTCGGCCAATTCATTGACAATCCAACCTGGGCGATCGGCTATCATTTTGCCTTCATGGGTCTTTGCGTCCTGATCGTCTGTCTGGGGGTTCAAGGAGGCATTGAACGGGCCTCCAAAATTCTCATGCCACTGCTTATATTGTTGTTAATCATTCTCATCATCCGTGGAGTCACCTTGGAGGGATCCGCCGCCGGCATCCGCTTTTTCCTCAGCCCGGATTTCAGCAAACTCAACGCCGAAAGCGTCTTACTCGCTCTGGGGCACGCCTTCTTCTCCTTGAGTTTGGGCATGGGCGCCATGATCACCTATGGCAGCTATGTCGGCAAAGAGCAAAACCTGTTTACTTCCGCCCTCTCCATCACCGCGTTGGACACCTTGATCGCTCTCCTGGCCGGGCTGGCGATCTTTCCCGCCGTTTTCGCCATGGGATTCGACCCCAGCGGGGGGCCAGGTCTGGTCTTCCACGTTCTGCCGACGGTTTTTTCCGAGATGCGTCTCAGTCTCTTGTGGGCGACTCTGTTTTTTCTGTTGCTTTTCGTGGCCGCCCTCACCTCCGGCATCAGCCTGCTGGAAGTCGTGACAGCCTACTTTGTGGACGAGCTGAAATGGTCCCGGAAGCTGGCGTCCATTGTCTTCGGAGGTGTCATCTTTCTCTTGGGATGTGTCTGCGCCCTGGGGGTTGGCGACTGGGACCGTATTCACGGTCTCAAGGTCATTCTCGTCACGCTTTTTGACCAGGTTCCCAGCAACTTTCTCGATGTGATGACCACTCTGTCCGACAACTGGCTCCTGCCATTGGGCGGCCTTTTCATCGCCATCTTCGTCGGCTGGGTCTGGGGCACCCGGAAAGCTCTGGATGAAATCCGCCACGGCTCGCGCAACTTTGGTGATGTCCATGTCGTCAGCCTCCTGGCGGGGTTAAAAGATGACCATTCCCATAATTCTCCCGTCCACGTCCTCACCCTGGCCTCGATTTGGGGCTTTTTCATCCGTTTCATCAGCCCGGTAGCTGTGCTGATCGCTTTTTTCCATGCCATTGGCTGGCTGGATTTCGGCCCCGCGGAGAAAGCCAAGGCTCCTTCGCCCGCCACGACCGTCGTCAGCGAGGAGGGGCCCCAGGGTGACACCGGGGAATAACGCGCGCGCTGGATTTGAATCCTGTCACCGCTGAATTACATTAAGCGCTCCGCATGGATCCCACCGGAGAGGTGGCTGAGTGGTCGAAGGCGGTGCACTCGAAATGCATTGTACCCTCTGGGTACCCAGGGTTCGAATCCCTGCCTCTCCGCCATACGAATATCAAGAGCCCGCTCCGGCGGGCTCTTTTCGTATGGCGAGAGGTGGGATGAAGAACCGTAAAAGGGTTCGATCGTCCGAAGGACAAAGCCTGACAATGAGCGATTGAGCGAATAGGGGTTATACAGACAAGAAGCCTGCTGATCGTCTTGTCGCCCGAGTAAAACGTGATAGAGTAACGGCGATGTCCTAACAACATTACAGGAGCAGGCTGATGAAGCGTTTTATTTCAATACTTTCCCTTTCTTTTGCTGTTTTGGCGGCGACCGTGTCAGCGGCGGAGCTCCGAATAGGCGGGTATTACTCCGATCACATGGTCCTGCAGCGGGACAAGCCTAACGTCATCCGCGGCTCCGCGACGCCTGGGGAGCAAGTGCGTGTGTCATTCGCGGGCCAGGCGAAGACAGGCAAAGCCGATGAAGCGGGCGACTGGGAAGTCACCCTTGATCCCATGCCGGCCAACGCCGAAGGACAAAAACTCACGGTTCATTCCCCCGCTTCCCCCCGCCCCCTTTCTCTCGACGATGTCGTCGTCGGGGATGTGATTCTGTTCGGACGACAGACAACTAAGGACATCACGCTCGGACGTGACGAAACCGGTCGGAAGACCGCGGCGGATATCAAGAGTCATTTCCGCTCTGTCATCATCACGATGGCGCCGGCGCCGGAACCCCGGACCGATCTCGACGCGCGAGCGACGACAGGTTGGGAAGAAGTGGACAAGGAGCGGGCGCTCAAGATGTCAGGCGCCGCCGCCCTCCTGGGCCATTACCTTGTCCAAAAAGTAGATGCGCCAGTAGGCATTGTGGATGTAAACATGGGCTATCATTTCCCCATAGCCTGGTTGAGCCGCGAGACGCTGCTTATCCCGGCAGCGGGCGCTGGCGGTGTCGTGGGCCGGGTTCAGCGTGCTGAAGACCAGTACCAGGCATTTCTCGCCAAGAAACCCTGGGGCAAGCACAAGACGATCTTCGAGGAGGATCCGCGGGAAATTGAATACGCGCTGTATCCGGCGGCGGGCTACAACGCTGTCATCGCTCCTCTCCAAGGTGTCGCCTTCAAAGGAATCATCGTTCAGATCGGCAACGACTACCCCTACATGTATTACGAGAAGGTGAGGAAGGAAGGCGGGATGTCTGATCGCGAGTTAATGAACGAGACCTACATCAAAACCTACGACATCCGCAAAGAAGGCTTTCGCATGGAGCCAGCCATGATCACACGCCTGCCCAACGAATGGCGTCAGGCGCTGGCCGACGAGGCGCTGCCCATCGCTTTCGTTTGTCCGCCCTCCTCTGATCTATCGCCATATGCCGTACACAACATCGAGATGAGGGAAATTCAGCGCAAGGTGGCGGACAAAGAAGCGAACACACACCTGATTCTGCCGGGGATGGACAATATTCCCTTCAGTGGTCAACCACGGGATGAAGCACTGCTCGCCGAACGAAGCCTGAAATGGGTTCTGGGCGCTCTTTACGCCGCCAAAGACAAGCCGGCGACCGGCCCTCTCTTTGACCGGATTGAGGGTGACGGAACTGAAGTAATCATCCATTTCAAGGAAGGAACGGGCAAGGGGCTTAAAGCCGGCAAAGGCTCTCTCGATTTCTTTGAGGTCGCCGATGTGGACGCCGAGTATGTTCCCGCCCAGGCGGTCATCAAAGGCGAGACAATTCAGCTTACCTGCGATGCTGTAAGCCGTATCTTCTATGTTCGCTACAACTGGACTGAGAAGCCCGACCAAGGACTGGTGAACAGCGCCGGTCTGCCCGCCATGCCCTTCCGAACCCAGGATGCCGGACACCAGTGGCTGGTCCGGCACCAGGACAATGATCTGCCTGAGCAGTATTATACCCCCGCCAATGAATGGAAAGGCGGGGCGGTCACACTTATCAATGCGCAGCTCGAGCGGGTTGGCTATCCGCATTTCAGCGGCTGGCTCGGCCCTATAGGCGTCAAGACGGGGCCGTTCGGTCCGAATATGGGTGTCAGAGAGGTAAAACAAGGCTCGCCAGCCGAAGGAAAGCTCTTCGTTGGTGATGTGATCTATAGCGCCAACGGCCAGATGCTCGGAGACGAGGAAGAGATGACCATGTCGGCGGCCATCACCGCCAGCGAAGCGAAGGACGGGAAGCTGACACTTGGCGTGCACCGTGACGGCGAGAATCTGGATGTGGAGGTGACATTGAAGGTCATGGGCCGTTACAGCTCCACGGCGCCATGGAATTGTATCAAGAGCGAACGGATCGTGAGGGATCTTGAAAAGTATGTGGTAGCGAAGGGAGCCCCCGCGGGCTTTCTCCATACAGACGCCATGTTCCTCCTGGGGGCCGGGTCGCCTGAGCATCAGTGGCTTGTCAGGAAGACAGCAATGAGCACTGGCCCGTCGGCCGGCAACAACTGGTCCCTGGGTTACGCGACCCAGTACCTCAGTGAATATTATCTGGCGACGGGAGACAAGCGCGTGCTGCCAACCATCCAGGAGCAATGCGATCTGCTCAAAGACATGCAGATCCGAGAAGACAACAAGCGTAACGGCGGCTGGTATGGCCGCGGGGTGGATCCCAGAGGCTACCCGGCCATGGCCCACACTGGCATCAGCGCGATGCTGGCACTGGCTCTGGCCAGAGAGTGCGGTGTCGATGTGGACACCGAGACGTTCGAGCGGGGTCTTGCCTATCTCGAGCGCAAAGGCGCGCCCGTCGGCCAGATCATCTATGGTGACGCGTTCCGGGATAAACCGGCGAATATGGATCCGGAACAGATGCTCGCGGGCAAGCTCCACACGGCTAACGGCAAGATTCCGGAGGCGGCGGTACTCTATGAGGTACTCGGAGACAGACGTTCCGCTTACATCAATTCGACAATCAGCACACATGGCTGGTATTCAACCTATGGCGGCCATGGCGGGCACTTCTGGGATGTCTATTGGACACCACTGGGAGCCGCGGTCCACAGCAAAGAAGCGTACATCTATTTTATGAAGAACCACCGCTGGTTCCGGGAATGCAACCGGATGTTCGACGGCAGTCTCATAACGGGTGGCAAAGGATCTGTCGCCTCTCCGGGCCTGGCGCTCGTGGTTCCCCGCCGGCGCCTGCGGATACTTGGCGCGCCGAAGTCACCGTTTTCACCGGGCGCGCCGGATATACTCAAACCAGCACTTGACGCTTACCACGCCTGCGACTACAAGCAGGCGGAAACCCTCGCCCTGGCATTGCTGGACGACCCCAAACTCAACAGATCTGACGCCCCGACAATCAGCAAGCTGGCGGAGGAATCGAAGCGGATGCGGGAAGGGGTGGCGACCGATCTCACCGCGATCGAAGCCCTTGCCAAGGAAGGAAGACTCCATGAAGCCGGCATGATCATCGCTCAACTCAAGCCCATTGTCGCGGAAAATGATCTCAGTCTCGCCACGGCCATGGAGCTGACAAGCCAGGCGCGGGCGCGGGAGAATGACAAGGAACTCTACGCGGCCGCCCTGAGGGCGGGTGTCGGCAAGGATGACGATGAGTCATCGGCGGAGAGCGCTGATGATCTCAAGAAGATCCAGGAACGCAAGGCGGCGGCCGCCGCGGCGGCCGCCGCCGCGGCCCGCGCGTGGGACTGCCTGACACCCAAGGAGTTCATTGCCGACAAAAAGGCGAAGCCAAACGACGAGGCCCGTCCGAAAGAGGAAGCCACAAAGTGGGCATTCATCGTGCTTGAAAACCGCGACAACGCCCCCGAAGGTTGGGAGCAACCCGGCTTCGACGACAGCGGCTGGATGGAGACCACCTATCCCGTATCCTGGCATCTCAACCACGTCACGCTCCACAGAGCGACGTTCACTGTGGACGATCGAAAAGCCTACGATCTTCTTAAGTTTAAGTCCTGGGTGTTCCGGCAGCAGGATGTGGCGATCTATCTAAATGGAACGCTCATTGGCCGGATCAACAACATCGAACACAAGACCGGAACGATCGAGAACGAATTCAAACAGGCCGCCATGTCAGCCTTGAAGGATGGCGAGAACACCCTGGCCGTAGCCACCCGTCAGAACTGGCGCTGGGGCATGCTCAGCATGCGGGTCTACAACGGAGGCTATGACTTTATGCTGTTCGCCCGCCGATCCGAAGATCCCAAAGAAGACTAACCTGATTGTCCACACATGCCAGAAGCCACAAACACCATTCCCGCGTTGGCCTTGCTTGGCGGCGCCCGGCCGTTGCCCAGCAATATCGAGGCCGAAAAAGCCGTTTTAGGCTGTTTACTATTTGACCCGGAGCTGGCCTTGGAGCCAACCCGGGCCGTCCTGCGGGAAAGCAAATGCTTTTACGATCCCCGTCACCAACGGGTGTACGCCGCGATTTTAAGCCTTTGTGAGGCCAGTCCCAATCGAACCCCGGCGATCGATGTGGTGACCGTGCGTCATGCCCTTGAGGCTTCGGGTGAATTAGAGGCGGTTGGCGGCGATCACTATTTGATCGACTTAAACTCCACGGTGCCGACGGCCGCCAACGTTGAACACTACATCGACATTGTGCACCAAAAAGCGGTGTTACGGCAATTGATCACCGTGGGCAGTGAGATTGTGCAGAACTGTTTCGAGCAACAGCAAGCGGTTCCGGAACTCATTGACCGGATCGAATCAGAAGTCATGAAGATCACGGAGTCCCACGACACCGGCGGGGGCATCACCCATGTCGGGTCACTGGTCTATGACGTGGTCGATTACCTGGATAGACTGAGCAAGGGTGAGGAAGGCATCACCGGAATTCCCACCGGCTACGAAAGCCTCGATGATATCATCATGGGACTGCGCCCCACGGAAATGATCGTGTTAGCCGCCCGTCCATCGATCGGAAAAACCGCGTTGGCCTTGAATATCGCCGAGAACATCGCCATGCGGGCGGGGTTGGGCGTGGGTATTTTCAGTTTGGAGATGGGCACAAAACAACTGGTCTTGCGCCTGCTGAGCAGTCTGGCCCGGGTGAATATGCGCGAAGTCCGGCACACATCCATCTCCATGGCCCGCTGGAATGAAATCGGCACCATGGCGCAACGATTAAAAGAGGCTCCCATTTACATTGACGACTCGGCCTCCGGCCTGGACATTATTGAAATTCGCTCCCGGGCCCGGCGGATGAAGGCTGATCATAATATTCAGGCCCTGGTGATTGATTACCTGCAGCTGATCAGGCCGGTGGGCGGCAATAAAACGTCCACCCGCGAAAACGAGGTGGCGGCGATTTCCGGGGGGATCAAGAGTCTGGCCCGGGAACTGAATATCCCGATCATCGTTCTGGCGCAGTTAAACCGGCAGGCGGAGCAAACCGGCGCCAAACCTAAATTATCCCACCTCCGTGAATCGGGAGCTATTGAACAGGACGCGGATATCGTCATGCTGTTGCATCGGGAACGGGACGTGGAAAATAAAGAGGTCAACAGCCAGGGCGCGCAGGACGCGGAGATTATTATCGCCAAAAACCGCAATGGCGAAACAGGCATGGCCGAAATTTGCTTCCTGCCCGCTTTCACCCGGTTTGAAAATAAAAGCCGGGTCTCTGACGCGGACGCCCAGGGGGCGATGTAAGCGCGCCCGCCCGCCGGCGCGGCTAACCCTTGCCCCCCCCCGTGTCAATTCGTCACGCCGCGGGTGCCGCACAGGCGGAAGACACGCCCCCCCGGCTGAACGCCGACGGTCCGATGCCGGAATCATAGCCAATGGCAAGCCGTTAATCCTCTGCCCCGGCCCGGAAGTAAGGGCATATCGACTCGAGGACATCGACTGAACCGGGCCTTTTCGAATCCTTCGATTCTCTCGAACCCCTCGATTCTATCGATCAAAATCGCCCCCCCCCCCCCCCCCCCCC
>JAVVEH010000046.1:0-32497 GCA_032251435.1 Lentisphaeria bacterium
TTTGCCTGATGGGTAAGGCGGCTGAAACCGGGCGCAAGTCAGTTCCGCAGGCATCTCCCGAATTGACATTCAGTGGATTGGATGTACACTATAACAGGGTTAGAAGCGCCTGTTGCGGGTGTTACGCACGGTGCCCGCGGGTAGTTCACCCCCGGTCACAGATCAAGTGAATGGCTACTTGCGAAAGGATGGTGTGACATGACGATCAGCGAAGAAATATACCGGGACAAGGTTCACGGGTGCTGGTTGGGAAAAAGTATCGGTGGCACGATCGGCGGGCCGCTGGAAGGAAAAACGGATTTTTTCGACCTGCCTTTCACATATCCGCGGGAAACCATCGCGAATGATGACCTGGATCTCCAACTTGTCTGGCTGAAGGTTTTGCGGGAAAGCGGCTTGCGAATCACGGCGGATGATCTGGCCGCCGCCTGGCTGGATCACATCGTCTATCCGTTCGATGAATACGGGGTGGCTCTCGCCAATCTCAAAATGGGGCTGAAACCCCCGGTGACCGGCTATTATAATAACTGGTTTAAAGATTCGATGGGGTCACCTATCCGGTCGGAATTATGGGCATGTCTCTTCCCGGGGCGGCCCGCCACAGCGGCTTGGTACGCCTTGCAAGACGCCCAGGTCGACCACTGGGGGGAAGGGGTCTACGGAGAAATATTCTTCGCCGCCCTGGAAAGCCTGGCCTTTGACCATGAGGATGTGGCCGCCTTGGTCAGCCAGGCGCTGGCCTTCATTCCCGAGGACTGCCGGGTTTATCAAGCCGTGAGCATGGTGACACGCTCGTTCGCGGACGGGGAATCCCTGTTAAATTCCCGCAATGAAGTGTTGGCCAGTTTCCGTAATGATAATTTCACCGACGCGCCCCAAAATATGGCGTTTACGATTCTCGGATTGCTCCATGGCGGCGGGGATTTATTGAAGAGCGTGATTTTCGCCGCGAAGTGCGGATATGATGTGGATTGCACGGCCGCCACCGCCGGCGCGGTCGCCGGCATCCTGGCTGGCGGGAAGGCGGTTTTGGCCGCCGCCGACGCTGATATTGACGACCGGGTCGTCGCGGGTTGGGGCATCCAAAACTGTGACGTGCCGGAAACGCTGAGCGAGCTGACAGATCAAACTGTGTCCCTGGGGTCGCTAGCGGATCAGGAAGCGGACTTGCCCGAATTGGAGGCCCCGTTCATCTTGCCGGAGATCCCTCCTTTTGAGGCGCCCATGCGTATTCCGTGCCACTACGATCTGGTGCCCGATGACATTGGTGACAGCCAGCCGTTGTTGACTGAATCCGCTCAAGAGGTGACTTTTGAGGGGGCCTTTTTCGATGTGGAGGATTTGCTGACCAGTGATGACGATATGCTGGTGCTTGAAACCTGCCTGAATCTGCCCTTCGCCCGAACACTACGCTTTATTCCTCATTGCACCGGCCCCGTCGCCTTATGGGTTGATAACCGGAAGGTTGTTGAATGGACGACCAGCGCTCCCTTCGTTCCCGCCGCTCACCGGGGGCCCCAGGGACATGACCGGATGAATTGGGACATGCTCAATCTTGATGAAGGTGTTCATGAGGTGACAATCCGGGTGAAACATCCGTCTGACGGCCGGCGGCTTGAATTAGCCTGGCTAGCGGTCGATGAGGATAATCACTGGATTCCGGATTTGGTGTACGAACTGAAGCCCTGACCGCGGGCTCCGCAAGGGATGCGGGGGCTGTCTTGGAAAAAGCTGTTGCCCCCGATTTTGGGGGCGGGGACGTAGGCCGGACTTCCGTATCCGTCTTCGCCGGTAAGGGGGTGTTCTGCGTTGAGTGTCGCCGGGGAGCGAGCCCCGGCCCATGCGATGCTTGGATGGAGGAACTTACTCGGCGGGCGGCGCCAATGGAGGCGCCGCGTCAGCGGCTTCGACGGGGACGGGATTGGCAGGTGCCGCGGAAGGGGTGAAACCGGTCAGCGTGTAAATGTCATTCACCAATTGCTGGTAGAAGGATTTATAAGCCGCCGCCGTGTTTTGTTCGAGAGCGGTCTGAGTGGATTTAGAAATAAACGGAATTCCCAGTCCCGGCTTGGCATCATCACTTTTCACGAGATACTTCTTTTCAAAAATGTCGGTTTTCTGTTCATTTTCGATGGTGATAGCGACGGCCAGAGTCACCTTTTCTTTGTCCAAGTCATACTGGATATCCGTGATCGTCACCAACAGGCCTTTTTCAGACCGCCGGTCTTTATAGCGTTCGATATAGAAGTCCTCAAAGGCGTTTGTCATGCCGGTTCTGGCGAAATCCAAGACCAAATTTCCAACGGGGACATCCACCCGTTTCCGTGTCATGGCATTCGTTATTCCGCGGGGGTACCAAGTGTCACGCACGGCTTGTGGAACCAGCAAGCCCACCGTCATGGGGGCCGCCTGGCTCGGCCGGGTTTCGGTGACGGCATTAGGCGCGACGTAAATATTTCTCACGCATCCGCACAGCGTGAACAAAGCGGCGGCCAACATCAGACTTGGCGACAAACGCTGGAACCACATAAATCAATCTCCCGAGTAAAACCATTTAGATTCTTCTTCCCGTTTGAAGCGGGAGCAAAGAAAGAGAGCAATCGCCGACGGGACCGCCGCCGGTATTCGCCGTAAAAAAAACGCCTTGTAATATACGCCGCATAACCCGTTTGTAAATATCAATCCATCATGGCCGCCATTCCCCGGCTTCAAAAAGTGAATACAGGGCCACGGCGATCCCGGCGAGTTCCCCTATTTGGTGCCCCATGGCCGGTGTTTCAAAGCGGCAGCTTTCCAGCATGGGTTTCCAGGCAAAGCGGGGAAGATGCTCCTTAACGGGTTTCATCAACATATCCCCGGAGTAAATAAACGTGGTGCCCAAAATAATCATTTCCGGGTTGAGGGTGTTCATGACTGTTCCCAGGCCCTGCGCCATGCGCAGGCAAATAGCCGCCCAGAATTCAGCGGCCCGCGGGCATCCGTCCTTCACCGCTTCCCGCAACATTTGGTAATTCAATTTGGCCGCGTCGCCATTCACATCAGGCAACCGCATGATGACGGAGTCCGGTTTGTCACCGAATAATTCAGCCAACTGTTTCGAGACACTCTTGCCGCCGCAAAACGCCTCAAAGCAGCCTCGTTGGCCGCATCCACAGAGCGGGCCGTTGATATCCAGCACCACATGTCCCACCTCGCCGGCGTTTCCCGTCGGCCCTTGAACCAACTTGCCGGCGGCGATAATTCCCCCGCCAATGCCCGTGCTCATCGTGACATACGTGACATCCGAGCATCCTTTCGCCACGCCGAAAAACCACTCCACAAGCACGCCGGCGTTGGCGTCGTTCTGCATGACCGCGGGAATGCCCAAGCGGCTGGACACGTCATCCCGAATCGGCACCTCGCCCCATGTCATGTTCGGGGTTTTTTCGATAATCCCCCTGCTTAAATTGATCGGACCCGGTGTGCTTAACCCGCAAACGGGAATGTCAGCCATGCTAAAGCCGGCTTTCTTGACAACATGGTGAGCGAGATCACAAAGTTCCGGTATCACGTCGTTGTAGGGCCGTTGCGCGCCGCCATGGACGCGTTCGGACGCGAGGATGTTTCCCTGGCTGTCGCCGACACAAACAGCGATTTTCGTGCCGCCGACATCGATGCCCAGGATTGGTGTGCGGGTGTCAAGCATGATCGGTTCTTTTGTTGAGCTGATTAGAAAAAATCAAATAATGCCGGGCTCTTCTGTTGGTTCCGTTCGGTCAGCAAAGTCTTTTTAATCGCATTCAACTGATACGTGTCCGCCAATCCAAACAGTTGATCATAATCAGCCGCGCGCTTACGGCTGGACTCCACATTTTCCCATGTGTCCGGCAACGCGGGAATCAGGGCCACAATATGCTTATTGTCACGGATCCGGTCAGCATGCGTGGTGATCGACTGGCGGATGGTTTCCCGGGGAACGGCGTCCAGATTTTCGAGGATCCCGTCAATCGAGCCGAATTGACGCAGTAGCTGCGCGGCGGTTTTCGGGCCGATTCCCGGCACGCCGGGGATATTGTCAGCGGTGTCTCCGACCAAAGCCAGCCAGTCGCGGACCTGTGTCGGCGGCACGCCGAATTTCTCCTCCACTTGGGCTTCGCCAAGGCTGAGGTAGTTCCCCTGTTTTCCGGGGATGATCATCCGGGTGTGGTTGTCTTTCACGAGCTGGCCTAAATCCTTGTCAGGAGAAACAATAAGGATTTCCACATCCAGGTCAGCGGTGGCCAGCCCCGCGATCAGATCGTCGGCTTCATAACCCGCGCGTTCAAAAATGGGGATACCCAGCGCCTCGACCCATTCACGAATGGGTTGGATCTGCGCGCGCAGGTCATCAGGCATGGGAGGTCGGTTGGCTTTATACGACGGCAGACGCTCCAAGCGCGTCTGAGGCACGCCTTTGTCCAGAACAAACGCCGAGTAGGTGAGGTCGAAGTTGCCAGCCAGGGTTTGGAAAAAGCGGGCGACACCAAACAGGGCGTTTGTCGGATGGCCGGCGGTGTTGGTCAGGTGCCGGATAGCGTGGAAGGCCCGGTAAATTTGAGCGAAGCCGTCAATCAGAACAAGTTGCGGGGGAGAGGCGGGCATGTAATGTTAAAGTTCATTGCGGGCGTGAGCCAGGGTTTGCTGGATCAGGTTAGATTGATCCAATTTAAGAATCGCCATTTCTCTGGCGGCGTTTTCCGGACTGTCAGAGGCGTGGGCGGTATTGATCATGACATTGTGGCCAAATTCCCCCCGCACGGTTCCGCCGGGAGCTTTTGTGGGGTCAGTGGGACCTAGCACATTACGAATTTTTTCCACAGCGTCTTCGCCTTCGTAAACCACAGCGAGGCATCCCACCAAGCCTGGTTTGTTCATATCCTCGACGGGCGTGTCTCCCGGCCGGCGGCCGCTCATGAAATGCACAATGCGTTCAAATTGCTCGTGCGCGTAAGGGACCCCGACGGTCTCGGCCAGCGTGGTGGCGACGGTCGGCGGCAGGCGGAACCCCAATTCCGTTTCAAGACAAACCTTTGCCTGTTCCCCGATTGAAGGCGCCAGTTTTTGTGCCAAAATATCCTTAACAGGCCCGTAGAACTCCAAGGCCTGGGCGACCGTCATTCGAACCAGTTTGCAGCCAATGATCCGCAGGCCGGTCCGGCTGAACAGATCCACCACGGCACCGGGGCGCACGCTGCGATGGCGGAAGCTGTCGGGCTTAATGAGCACAAGTGTGCGTTGCACGCGTTCCGGGCAGGGATAATTGACGGTGCCCTCGATCAGGTTAGGCGACCGCTGAATAAAATCTTCCCAAATGTCCAGCCCCTCTTCGCCCGGTTCGGAGTAAAGGACCGCGGGCTCAAAATATTGCAATGATCCGTCGTCATAGCGCACTTCATCCCCGAACGCTCCCCGGATAGTTTCCCCGGAGTCAGCTGTGATAAAATGGCCTGTGACCGCCTCGATCTCCTGCTGTATGTTATCTCCACAAAAAACCAGCAGCAGCGCCCGGTGTTTTCTCCCGTCCGCCGCCGGACTCATATGTTTACGAACGTAATCCCGGATCATCATCCGGTACTTTCGATCCAATTCATTCTTGCCCGGTTTGATCGCCGCGCAAAATTTTTCAGTCATCTCCTCGTCCAAGCCCACCACTTGGGCGCCGACCAACGTGCCGGTGGTTCCGCTGAGGAGGCGGGAGATGACCGCCCCAGTCCGGGATTTTCGAACCGTGTGCGGAGTAATTAAGACGTAAGCGAGGCGATGCTTCATGATCGTGCGATGAAACCCTGTGATGTTGCCGGCGGTCAATGCCATCCCCTCGGAAAGGGAGACAGGAGGCGTAATGTATCCCGGAAATTCAGTAATTAAAGGCGGCGGATCAGAGAGTTTGGTGATATCGCTTCCCTGATTGAAAGGCTTCTAAGCGTTTTCGCGCTTCACGTTCGCGCTCGCCTGTGGCCGCTTTTTGAACGGCGCGTCGGGCAGTCCGCACCGCGTCGCTGAAATAGCCCGCTTCGGCATAGGCGGCGGCCAAGGTCATCAGCAATTCCGCATCGCTTTCCGGAGCGTGAAGCACCGCCTTCTGGGCCAGCTCCAAGGCTTGCTTGCCATTCCGGAGCGCGGGATCAGGGCTGACGGCGAGAATCTCCGCGCAGGCGCGCAGCGCCGGCACATGATCTTGCTTGGCGAGAACCGCGGCGGCGTAAGAGTCCAACGCGCTTTTGCGTGCGTTCATCGCTTCATAGGTCACGCCCATCTGGTAATAGGCATCGGCCATTTTCGGCCTTAAACGCACGGCTCTACTCAGCATCCGAACCGCTTCCCCATACTGTTTTTTTTCACGCAAAGCCACCCCGAGAAAAAAGCTGGCGCCGGCCAAATCCGGTTGGCTTGTCAACGCCAGGCGCAGATGGTCGACGGCGTCATCAAAGGCCTGATTCTCAAAAGCCATATAACCAGCCAGATAATGTCCCATGGCTCCGCGGGGGTCTTTCTGGATGAGGGCGTGAATGATCCCCGCCGCGTCCTCCATCTTGCCGGCTTTCACCAAGTTGAAAGCCTGGAAAATGTCGGGTCCAAACGAGGTTTCATTTGTGGTGAAGGCGACTTGGTCATACTCCAGGATGTCACGCTTGCCATGTCCGGGAAGAGCGCTGATATTAAGAAATTCCGGCAATCCTTCCACCTTATTGCCAATGGCTTCCTGGTGTTTCAGAAGCTCTTCCTCGACATCATCACCGCGGGCGCCCGGATCCATTTTAAAGGCCGCGCGCAGATGGACCGCCGCCTCCTCCACGTCTCCGAGAATCAATAAACTTCGCCCGAGCATTGTGCGGACCCGGGCGTTTCCCGGGGCCAGCTCCATCGCCCGCCTGAGATGGAGCAGCGCCTCTTCATAGCGCTTTTCCCCCATCAGTTCCCGGGCGAGAAACTCATTGCCGACGGGCAGGTCCGGATACGTTTTGACAACCTGCCGCCAAAACGCTTCAGAGTTTGTCACGATGGCGCCCCGCGGCAAGGCGCTGAGCGCGAAAAGCCCGACCAAGGTCAATCCGGTGAGATTGGCGCCGATAGCGCCTTTGATTTCACCGGCTAAGCTAAAGAGCCAGGCGGTCACCCCCACAAGCGCGATGGCCAGCACCACCATGCCTGGATAAGCCAGATAGGCGCCTGTCAGCCCATAATTAAAGCCGGCGTTCCGGGGCAAATACATGGTGACGCCAAACAGGATGACCGTCCAGCTCCAGACAAGAAAAAAGAGCGGCCGGAAAACGGTTGTCCGGCGTAAAAAGAAAAAAATGACCAGGCTGAGACCCAGACTGGCAAGGGGAAGCGCGCCCATGACCGCGCTCTCCGGTTTAAACGGCGGCAGGAAAAAAGAAATCGATGGCCAAACTGTGTCAAGCGGCAGGCGGAAGACCAGCCAGGCGCCTGTTTTGATTTGTTCAAGCCAGCTTAAGCTGAACGGATTCGAGGGCGATCTGACAGCCAGCATGAGGGAGATGACCGCGCCGGGCGTGACAACAAGAATCACAGGCAGGCAGAGGAGAACGTGCCGGATCCCCGTGTTGACTTTGGTTCCCCGCCGGAATCCCATGATTCCCAAGACGAGAAACGGACTAGTCAGCGCCAGACCCGCGTGACAAAATGAGGCCGCCGCCGCGCAGAGCACGCTCGTCAGCAGCCAAAGCGGATTAAGATCATCACTGTTGGGCTTGTCGTAGTTGCTGAAGGCCACTAAAGAGGCGAGCAGAAACGTCGTGCCCATGACGACCGGGCGGGCGTACATCCAGCCAACGGCTGGAAAACACAAAGGATGAACCGCGAAGACCGCGGCCGCCAGCCAGGGCGCTGACAGGCGCAGGTTTAAGTTCCGCCCCAACCGCCACACAAGGACCGCGCTTAAACTGTGTAGAACCAAGTTGGCCACACGGTAGCCGCTTCCGTCACTGCCCCAGAAGAAATGCTCAATCCACATGGTGAACCAGGGGAGAGGGGCGTATTCGCCCTCGAAGACAGTCAGCCAGCTGTGCAGAACACCATCTTTCGAACTGATAAATGATCCGTCGGCGAGAAGTTTTTCATCCAGCCACAGGCGGCCGCTTCCGAGACTGACGGCGTGCGCCGCGACCGCCAGGATAATGAGCGGCAGGGCACCGATGAAAAATCGCCGGAGAATTGTCCACACATCTTTTTTAGTCAGGCGGGTATAGGTGAATCCGGTAAACGAGAGGAGGCGGACAAACGACGGTGTCTTGATCGAAAAAGGAGACGTTTTTGGAGCCATCCCGCTGTCGGCTCTGGATTTAAGTTTCGAGCGACGGGAGGAGACTGCTTTTTCGGGTTCGGGGGCGGCGGTTTCGCCGCCGCGCGGGCGCCGGGATCGGTGACTTGCGGCCGACGCTTCCCGGGCCGGCGCGACACCCGATGGATGCCGCCTGTCACCACTGATCCGACCGCCACCCAGTCGGCCGGAGACCGTTTTTTTTGAGTGGGACAGTGATGATGAGTGGCGCTTACGGGATCCGGTGTCCGGTTTTCCATCGTGTTCAGGCATTATGTCATACTCCGGCGTGCGAGGCGGTCAAACCATCAGCGCCAAGCAGGCAGTTGTCAATCAGGCGGACAGAACCGACTCTGGCGGCGACCGCTAATAGCGCCGCCCCCCGGATGGTTTCCACTGGTTCCAAGGTTTCCACATCCACAAGCGCCACATAATCAATGTCGTCAACTGACCGCGCGAGAGTCGTCGTGACGGTGTCCATTAAGGCGGCGGTGCCGCGTTCACCGCCGTCAAACATATCCTGAGCGGCCCGCAACCCTCTGAAAATGGACAACGCCCGGGCCCGTTCTTCCGGTGCCAGTCGGACATTTCTGGAACTCATCGCCAGGCCGTCAGGCTCTCTGACAATGGGAGCGAGAACAATGTCAACGGGGAAATTAAGATCACGTGTCATACGCTTGATGACCAGCGCTTGCTGCGCGTCTTTCTGACCAAAAACCGCGATGTCCGGCAAGGTGACGTTAAACAGCTTTGTCACAACGGTCGTGACTCCGCGGAAATGGCCGGGGCGGGACACGCCGCACAATCCTGACGTTAAGCTGTCCTCATGGACCCACGTGGAATGGTCCGGGGCGTAAAATGTGTCCGCATCCGGCAGGAAAACCGCCGCCGCGCCGGCCGTCTCGCACAAACGCCGGTCTCGGACGGCGTCCCGGGGATAGTCCGCGAAGTCCTCATTGGGGCCGAACTGGGTCGGATTGACGAAGATTGTCACCACGACCCGGTCGGCCCGCTTTCGGGCCGCCGCGATGAGCGACACATGGCCGTCATGAAGAAACCCCATCGTCGGGACCAATCCGATTGTGAAGCCTTGCCGCCGCCATTCACGCGTCGTCCGCCACATGTCTGACACAGAGGTGATCGTTTTCATATGAATGTGTTTTCTTCCGCGGGAAACAGGCCATCGGTCACGTCCCGCCGGTAAGCGCTGACCGCTTCTTTCACCGTGTCGGCTAAATGGGCGTACCGTTTGGCGTGTTTGGGAATAAACTCTTGACAGAGGCCAAGAAGATCGTGCATCACCTGGATCTGGCCGTCACAGTCCGGTCCCGCTCCAATACCGATGGTGGGAATGGTGAGCTCGGCGGTGATGCGCGCCGCCAGAGAGGCGGGCAATCCCTCCAGGACAATGGCGAAAGCTCCCGCGTCGGCCACGGCCCGCGCGTCGGCCAGTAACGCCTCCGCCTCTTCCGCTGACCGCCCATGAACGCGATAGCCGCCCTCTTTCAGCACTGATTGAGGCAAAATTCCAATATGGCCCAAAACCGGTATTCCAGCGCCGGTCAGCTTGCCGATGGTTCCCGCGATCGCCCGTCCCCCCTCGAGCTTAACCCCTCCGGCACCGGCCTCCTGCAGGAAGCGCCCCGCGTTGATCAAGGCTTGTTCCGGGGACACATGATATGTGAGAAACGGCATGTCGGCGATGACCATCGCCCGCCTGACACCCCTGACAACCGCGGCTGTGTGCCGAAGCATGTCCGCCAGCGTCACCGGAATCGTGGTCTCGTATCCCAGCATGGTCATCCCTAGAGAGTCCCCCACCAGGATCATATCCACTCCCGCCTCATCCACAAGTCTGGCGAACTGGAAATCATAGGCTGTCAACGCGGTGATCGACCTATTCGCCGCGCGCATATTCTTAAACGTGCGCACAGTCACTTTTTCACTGGAATTGGCAGCCATCGGTCACCTCGCTGATAAAAGAGTGATTCATGGCGGGAATGTATCATTTATATCATGCTTGGCAACTCGAAAGTGATCAGTATGGAGGCTTGCCCGTCCTGATGGCGGCGGTTTTTGAACCGGAAAGCGGGCGTGAAAGCCCCCTGTTAACGAAAAAAGGTCAGAAAAAAACGTCCGGAAAAATTGCAAAATGAATGATGACCATATATTTTGGGGAGTTCACGCGGAAATTTGTTTCCCCCGTTTGGATCGTCAGGATTTTTAACCGCCGCTGGAACGACACCTTGCGGGCCGAGCTTTCTTCCGAAGGAGCCCGCCAAGACTTTACGAGTCCGCCATGGAGCGCATTATGAGTGACGAAAAACCGATTGATCAAACTCCGGACACCCATTCAAAACGCATTCGTTTTGGACAGACCGAGACATCCCGTTTGAAAACGGCCGGCGCCGGCAAAACAAATCAAGACGACACTACGTTGCCGACGACTGCGAAGCCGGTGCCGAAACCCGCTCCGGGACGCACCAGTGTTGTTGACCCCATGACCCTGCGGGACACAAACACGTCCAAGGTTAAGCGCGTGCAGGCGGCTAGGGATTCGAGTCCTCTGGCCACCGTTTCTCTTCCCGGCGCGGGCGGCCCGTTGAGAAAAACGGAAACGGTTCAACTGAAGGTGGTTCAACAGAAAAAGAAAGAGCTGGATCAAGACATGAATCCAGCCAGCACCGTGCGTCTTAAAGCCCCCGGCGGCGCCGCCGGGCCATCTATTTCCATTCCCAAACCCCGTCCGGGAGCCGTTCCCCGCGACACGATGAAAATTTCTTTGCCGACGCTGGATAAAAAGGAGGTGGGGAAGGCGGATTCGCCGCAGCCTGCCATGGGAGATTCCCCCACGGTCCAAGTGAAACCTGTGACCCCTCCGCCAGTGCCGAGTCATGATACCGCCACCGCGATCGCCGCCGAGACCGAAAAACCCGCGACGGTGAAAACATCGACAACGGTGCTGGAACGGGTCAAACCTAAAACGCGGGATGAAGGGTCGGCTGATGAGACCGCCTCGTCTGTTTCATCGGAGACCGCTAAAACGGTGGCGGTGCCCAAAGCCGATGGCGGGCGGACGCTGAAAATACGCGGCGGAAAATCCGCCCGGACGATCAAAGTCAAGTCTGACACCAGTGCGAAAACTATCGCCGTGGATGACCTGCCTGACAGTTCCGATGAAGCCAAAATGGTCAAAGTGGACGACGTGCCCCCGGGGTTAAAGCTTAAGAGCAGGCAACAGCCCTTGGGAGAGGCGGCGATCGCCGGACCAGCCCCGCTGAGCGCGGTGACTGGTAAAGGTCGGCCGGGCATTCTGTATACGTTGGGGGCGGTCGCGAGTCTCGTGGCTCTGGGGGTGACCGTCTCATTCACGCTGACACAAGTTCTGAAGTACATATTTTAAAGATAGATCTGTCGGTCATGCCGTGTCTCACAGCGCCGTCAGCATAGAAAACAAAGCGAGTATTACGAGGTTCTACCATGGCGGGAACGAACACACTCATCTTCACAGAAGAAAACTTTGAAACGGAAGTTCTCAAGAGCGACTTACCTGTTTTGGTTGACTTTGGGGCCACGTGGTGCGGTCCCTGCCGGGCGATAGGACCCGTCATTGACCAAGTCGCGGACGAGACCGCTGGCAAAGCGAAAGTGGGGAAAGTTGACGTTGATGAGGCGCCGGGGTTGGCGGCCAAATACGGCATTCGCTCAGTGCCGACCTTGCTTTTCATCAAAAATGGTGATGTCACCGATAAACAAGTCGGGCGTTGTGACGCGGCGACGATGATTGAAAAACTAGGTGTTTAGCGATTCGGCTGCCGAACCGTTTGAGCCTCGTGTCTTTTTTTGACACGGGGCTTTTTTTTTCACGCGCTCCATCTCCGCTTTTTTAGAGAACTCAGCCAGATCATTATTGCCGGTCGGGCGTGAAACAAAAAAAGGCCGGACAGCGCTCAAAGCGCCGTCCGGCCCTAGAATCAATAAGCGGGCAAACGCTTACCAGCGGTTGCGACCGCCGCCACCACCACCGCCACTGCGCTCGGCGCGGGGACGAGCTTCGTTGATGGTCACCGCGCGGCCGTCGATTTCTTTGCCATTGAGGCCTTCGATCGCGGCTTGAGCTTCGGCTTGGTTGGGCATTTCAACAAAACCGAATCCTTTGGCGCGGCCAGTGTCACGATCCATAATGATCGCGACAGAGGAAACGTCGCCAAAGGCTTCGAATTCCGCACGTAAGCTTTTTTCATCGGTCGAGTAAGAGAGATTTCCAGCGTAGATGTTCACTTTGTGAATTCCTGTTTTGCCATGGTTAGCTAATTCATTAACTCGAAATTCCGCTCATGGCGATCAGGACTTCGGCTCCACCCTTGGAAAAGAACACAACGAGCGGGTGAGGACACGTTGATAAAGGTCAGAGGGGAAAGATGTGAAAAAGTCGCCTAATTGACAGTTTTCCGTCCTCGTTAGCGCATAATCTACACCGTAAAACGGGCGATGCAAATCAAAAAGAGAGAACTTCACGTTTTTTTTGTGATCCGGGGCGGGGTGGATTGTTCCACACGCTCTTACTTCCGATTAGTTTTGGTTGAGCATGCGCTTCAGTTTGTCACTGCTTTTCTTTGTGTTTTCCGGAGCGGCGATAGTTTTGTCGTCGTCAGCCGGCTTCTGGCCTTCAACACTGTCGGCGCTTAATTGATCAAGCACCTCGGTCTTGGGGGCACAGGATGCTGGCGGCGGTGAGCCGCCCTCTTGACCCTGAGGATACTGCGGTGGTGTCTGAGTGCCGACGGCTAATTGACTTAGAACCGTTTCCGACTTGGGACGCGTCTCCGCGGAGTCCGCGTTTTGGCGAAGGTATTCAGCGACAGTTCCGCCGGAGCGGGCCCCGGATGTCTCCATCGATTCCCGGGCTTTCCGCACGACATCCAGGAAAAATTCTTCTAAATTCATGGACGGATGATCCACGGTCAACTCACCGCAACCGGTTTTTTCCCGGAGAAAAGCCAACACCGCGTTGGTTTCTTCGGGGGACAGGCGCGGGGCGGTGATCCGGGTCCGGTCTTCGATCCGCAACATGTCTTTCAGTGTTCCGCTGGCCCGGACTTTCCCGCCATAAAGCACCAAGACCTCATCGCAGACATCCTCCACATCCGCCAGCAAATGGCTGCACAAGACCACGGTTTTACCCCGTTCCGCCAAAATCTTGATGACATCTTTTACTTCGCGGCAACCAATGGGGTCAAGGCCGGATGTGGGTTCATCGAGAATGACCAGTTCCGGATCGTTAATTAACGCTTGGGCCAAGCCTATCCGGCGGGCCATGCCCTTGGAGAATTCACCCACCGGCCGGTTCCGAGCGCTGGTCAGGCCAACCATCTCCAAGAGTTGTTCCGTGCGTTTCTCGCGCTCGGAAGGCGGCATATTGAACAGAGAGCCGAAAAAATCAAGTGATTCGGCGGCGGTCAGATAACGGTAAAGATAGGTTTCCTCAGGCAGATAACCGATCCGCCGCTTCGTGTCCACTTTGCGGGGGCTTTCACCCAACACTTCCAGCTTTCCTCTCGACGGGTAAAGAAGCCCGAGAAGCATTTTCACCGTCGTGGATTTTCCAGAGCCATTGGGACCGAGCAGACCGAAAACCTGTCCGCGGCGGACGATGAAATCAATGCCGTTGACCGCTTTCGCTTTGGGGCGGTGCCAAAAATCCCGGAAGATTTTGGTCAATCCGCCGGCTTCTATGACAATGTCATCGGTCATATCATATCCTCGCCGGCGCGCACCAGCCGGGCGCTGTTAAATAACGTGATAATGGTTCCCGCGGCGTGCAGCACAGCCGCCAGAACCGGAGTGACCACCCCGACCATGGCTAAGTACAGACCAATAATGATGAACGCCAGCCCGATCGTTAAATTTTGTTTCATCACTGACCGCGCCTTCCGCGACAGCCAAATGAGGAACGGAATGCGGCGAAGGTCGTTGTTCATCAAAGCGACCGAGGCGCTGTGCACAGCCACGTCACTGCCGATCGCGCCCATGGCGACACCAATGTCGCTGGCCGCCAGCCCCGGGGCGTCATTCACGCCGTCCCCGATAAAAGCCACCAGCTCCCCGCGGGCGCGTAAATTCTCGACAAAGGCGACTTTCTCATGGGGCAGACAACCGGCCCGGTAAGACGACACGCCGACTTTGTCGCAGACATCTTTGGCGACTGACTCATTGTCGCCGGTGACCATATAGGTTTTTTCAATACCCAAGTCGCCCAGTTCACGAATAGCTTCCGCGGCCCCGGGGCGCACGGCGTCGCGCAGGCCGATCCAGCCGAGGATCAGATCCCCTTTGGCGACATAAACCAGGCTCATGGCTTGAACCGATTCATCGTCCTCAACATGGTCAAACGCGGCGACATCCAACCCGCACTCCGCCAGCCAGGTTTTGCGCCCCACCCGGCAGACGGCCCCGTCAAAGCTGGCTTGAACCCCTTTGCCCGGCACTTCCTCATAGCTTTCAGGATCCTCCCAGGTCACGTCAGCCTCCCGCGCCAATTTCCGCATGGCTGTCGCCGTGGGATGGTTGCTGTGGCACTCCGTGGACGTGGCGACTTTAAGCAGGTCAGCCAGCTCAACCCCGTCAACGGGCTGTAATCGGGCGACTTCCAGGATCCCTTCGGTCAAGGTTCCGGTTTTGTCGAAAACCACGGCTTTGACGCGGGCGGCCAATTCGATATGGGTGACATCTTTGATCAGCATGCCCAGGCGGGCGGCGGCGGCCAGAGCGGCGACCACGGCGGAGGGCGTGGCGACAATCAAAGCGCAAGGGCAGCTGACCACCAGGACGGCGATCACCCGGTCAAGATCCGTTGTGCTGATCCAGACCAAGGCCGCGAGCATGAGGACCGTCGGGGTGTAATAACCGGCGTACTGGTCGATCATCCGCATGAAAGGCAGACGGGTTTTCTCGGCCGAGACAATGAGATCTTTCACTTTTCCCAAGGTGGTGTCTTCGCCCACCCGGAGCACCTTGGCGTCCATCGCGCCCGTGAGATTTTGCGTGCCCGCGTAAACCTCATCATCTTTCGCCTTGTCAACGGGCAACGACTCACCCGTGATCGTGGCCTGGTTAACCGTGCTGGTGCCGGTGACGACGCGCGCGTCAGCGGGGAAATTCTCGCCTGGGCGGACCCGGAAAATATCGCCGACCCGAAGATCGCTCACATCAATATCTTCCTCCTGGCCGGCCGCTGTCAACCGACGGGCTCGTGTGGGGGTCAGGCGAATAAGGGATTCAATGGAGGCTTCCGCACCGATGGCCGTCCGCTTTTCGATCATGATTGTGACCAGCATGAAAAAGCCCACCGCGCCGGCGGTGCGGTACTCTTGGTTCGCGAAAGCGGCGATGATCGCCAGCGTGACCAGCTCATTCATATAGACCCGCCCTTTAAGCAGGTCTTTCACGGCGCTGGAGAAAATCGGGAATCCCAGAATCAAGGTTCCGATGATGGCGCTGAAGTCAGCGACATGCTTATCCACGGATTCGCCGAAAATCGTGGCTAAAATATAGGAGTTGAGCACCAAGGTTCCCCCGACCAGGGCCAAGGTTAATTGTTTGCCCAGTTTTTGGGAAGCTTGCGACTCTCCGCAACATCCACAGCTCACAGTATTTTCCGGCATGATGAGTTCCAGTCTGTCAAACGTTATCTCAGGCTCGTTCCAGCCGTTGGTTTTTCCGGTTCAGGATTCAGCAGCAAGCGCACTTCCTGGTCGCCATCGGACGCATGGATGATATATCGGTTTTCCACCTTGGCCAGCACGTCCCGGACGGTGTCGGAATAGAGGGCGGTGAGCATGGTTTCAGGATTTTTATTATACTCCTCGAGCACGGTCTCAAAGTAGGCGGCATCCGCTTTCACACTGGCGATCACCCGGGTTTTATAGCTGCGGGCCTGAGCCAGAATTTCACTTGCCCGGCCTTCGGCCTCAGCGATGATCTGGCGTTCATGGGAACTGGCCTCCTCCAGTTTCACCTGGTATTCATTGGCGGCGTTGTTCACTTCCCTGAAGGCGGCTTGCGTGGCGTCAGGCGCCCGGGATGTCAGCATCACCTGATCAATTTCCACCCCCAGATCCAACGTGTTCACCAGCTTCTCCAGGCGGGCTTGAACCGCGGCGGTAAGCAATTCCCGACCGGATGGGCCTTGCTCGTTCGTCCGCGCCTTGTAAAGCACATCTTCAACTGACCATGAGGCGACTTCCGTCAACGCGGCGTTTTCAAGACAATTTAAAATCAATTTTTCGGCGATGGCGTCGGTCGTTGTTTTAACCGTTTTGTCATAACCCGTGCGGTCCACCTGCCCCTCAAAAAATTCCAGATAGTACTTCCGGGCGTCCTTAACGGTGTAAACGACAGACCACTGCATGTGAATAATATTCGTGTCGCCAGTCAGGCAATAGCCACTCTGTCCCGGGGCCAGCCCCGCGGTCTCATCAACGGCGGCGGTGCCGGGGTTAATGGCGTTGGGATCTTCGTTCAACCAAAAATGATCTGTCGTCAGCGTCACGGGCCGGCGGGCGGGAATGCGCTTGACCTCGTCGATGGGAGTGGGCCAGGCCCAATATAAGCGCCCGCTGGTGAGAATGGGGGATTGGTCCGCGCCCTTGCGGACCAGTTTGCCAAACCGGAACACCATGGCTTCTTCGTCCTCTTCAACCACGAACACGCCTTGAAAGAAGGCGCCGGCGAAGATGAGGACAATCAGGTATTTCAGCCCGACAAAAAAGATTCCGAGAGCCCGCACGAAGGCCTGGGCTCCGCCGCCCATCGAGTCGGTCGCTGTGGGTGTGTCAGGTCGTGTTTCTTTCACTGGTGTCTATTCCTGTTCAACCTGGAAGGCGCTCCCCGCCATGGCTCAGTCAGGTTAATGCCTCAGTTATTTTTCCGCGCCGACGCTGGGGGTTGTGTCGTCATCTCCGCTTTTCGGAGAGAGCAAATCCCCGGCGCCGGGCCGCAACAAGTCATAGGGCGGCGTTTCGGTGTCGAAGATCAAGGTGGTTTTCCCGCCCATGGTTTTGCGCAGGGCCTCCAGTTTCCGCAAAAACGCGGCCAGCTCGGGATTTTGTCTAAACACTTTGTACGATTCCGCCGCGGCCTGATCCCCCTCGCCACGGATGCGGGTGGCTTCAGCATGGGCGTTGGCGAGAATTTCCTGCACCCTTTCGTTCGCCGCCGCCCGAATCTTTTTGGCGTCGCGTTCGCCGTCCGAGCGGTAGTTGTTGGCCCGCCTCTGGCGATCCGTGCGCATACGCTCAAAGACTTTTTGGGTCACCTGTTCCGGGAAGCCGATATGTTTGATGCCCACATGTTTAATCTCAATGCCATATTTTTGGAGCGCGATATCTTGAACACCCGTCAGCGTGTCCCGCTCCAAATCCGTGATTTTAATGTGGCTTTTGTCAATATTAATCAACTGAGAGAGGGTATACTTTCCGATGGAGTTCGTGCGGCTGTTCCGGACTAATTCACTGACCGCCTCCTCGGCTTTGTCGGTGGTTTTAATCGCGGTGCTGAAAATATAGGGATCGCCGATGCGCCAGACGACAAATGTCGTGAGGATAATCTGGTAATCGTCTTTGGTCTGCATTTGCTCCAACTGTCCTTTGCGGAGTTCGTAGCATTGCCAGCGGGAGTCATGTTTCCACACCTCGTCCACAAATGGCAATCTGGCGTGCAGCCCGGCCTTGTAAACCTTCACCGCCTCGGCTCCGTCAATCCGGGTGGTCCGCGGCTTGCCGAAGCGTCTGATAATGGCGTACTCGGTTTCCCTGACTTGGAAAACAAAAAGCACCCCGATAAAAATCACCGCCACAATGATGCCCAAGATAATGACCGGCCAGTGGATCCCGCCCCGGTCATGCTTACGTTCGTGTGTGTGTTCGTGTCCGTCCATCGGTAGGCGCGCTCCGTTAATCTTCACGTTCAAGATTGATATCTAAAAGATCGGTTCTAGCTTTTTCTTCCAAGTTTAAAACAATTGTTTCCCGGCCGCCTTTCACCGTGACAATATATTTCCGCCTGTCCGCGGTCTCAGTTTCAAGGACATCCAGAAAACTATGAAGGGGAAACAGGGCCGGAGACGCGTGATAAGCGGTGAGCTGCTGGGCGAAACGGTCCGCCTCGGCGTTGGCGACTTGGCGGCGGTCATACGTGTAGCTGGCCGCTTCAGACAAAATGGTGGCGGCGTCTCCTTCCGCCCGGGCGACCGCGGACACCGCGTCGGTCTCGGCCCGTAAAATGATGGTGTGCATTTCCTCGCTGGCGGAGACCACCTCGTTAAAGGCGCCCCCCACCTTGACTGGCGGGTGAACACCATGTAAACCAAAAAAGACAATCTCCACGCCAAGCCGCAAAGCGTCCGCCCGCTCCTGCACCCGCTGGCTGATGACCCGCCCGGCCTCGTGCCGCTTTTTCGTGAGCAAATCATAAAAATCGACTTGGGCGCAATAACGGGTCAGCTCCTCGTGGGCCAACTCCATCAGCGCTTGATTGGGGTCGGCATGCCTGTACGCGTAGTCAAACAGGTTATTGACTTTGAAAAAGAGAGGCATGCTCACGGACAGAAAATAGGTGCTGACGGGGATGCGCTCCTGGACGGCGCTGGCGAATGTGTCCGCGTAAGTCTGATCCGGTCGGCTGGCGACGACAAAATTGACTTCCTCTTTCGTATGGGCTTTATCCCAGATGATCACGCGGCCCGTCAGGTCTCCCATGTCATCAGGCGCGCTTTCCGATCCACCTGACGCCTCGTTGTCATCGGTTTCCGCATAGCCGACGGCGAGAGTCTGCACTCGTTGAACTGGAAACGTGTAAATTTTACCAAACGGCCAAGGCAGTTTCGCATACAGTCCGGGAGGAAGCGGTTCTTTGTTGGTCACGTTCCCAAACCATTCCCGAATGCCATTTTCCTCAGTGTCCACCACGGCAAAACACGTGGACAGCCAGAGAGCCCCGCATAAAAGCAACCCTAAAGGCAAGAGGCTGCGTTGGATAAACCCGTAAAACGCCCGTTCGCTGATCTTGAAACCAAATTGGTAATCCAAGGCCGCGGCCACATTGCGGGCGATCCCTCCCGGCTCGGTCAGCAAGGCCAGTAACCGGCTCTCGATAATCGGGCGCTCTTCCTCATTGACTCGTCGCGGGCGGTAAAATTCAATGATGACACCGATCATGAGTTCGGCGGCGAGTGCCAGCAAGGCGATTAAGGCCGCGATACCCAGTTGGCGATCGATGCGTGGCCACGTTAAGGAAGACGCGGCGATAAACAGGGCGATGGTCGCCAGCAACCACAGTGTTCCCGTGAAGAACAGCCAGGCCCCCGGCGGACGCAGCCAACGGCCTCCCTCATCCCGTGACGCGCCGACACAAAAACTGCCAGCCAGGAATGTCACGACAAACAACACGCCGGTGAGAATGCCATAGCGGCCGGGATTCACCAAGACGGGAAGGGTCGGCATGCCGCTCCAGTTCCGCCAAACAAGTATGCCCGCCGCGAGGACACCGGCCCCCGCGCAAATCGCCAATACCGGCATGGCGCCTTTTTCATAGGTCTTGAAGGCGCGGGAGGCCATTTTCAAGGCCTCGTCAGAATCCTCAAAAAGCTCGCTGCCGGGATGTTCTTCCCGGTAGATCCGCAGGTTCAGAGCCTCCGCCTCTTCCCGACGGGCGAGACGGTAGCGCACGGCGGTCAACAGGGCGACAGCCGTGAACAAGCAGTTGCCCAACATCACCGGCGTGAGTGACAGACTTTTGGCGGCGAGGCTCAGTGCGGCGGAGACGGCGGTTAACACTAAACCGCCACCGAAAACCGCCCATGCGAGGCGCTCGGATCGAACGAGTTGATTGCCCATAAATGACACACTTCCTGACCAAGCGCCGACAAGACGAGAGTAATTGAATCCCTCATCGACGCGGGCCCGTTTCATGCTCGACAGTCAGTGCCAGCCGACGATACGCTGACGGCGGTAAAAGCACGTGGACTATAGCCCGTTTATCGCGCTTTGCACGGAAATAATTAAATAAATCAGCCAGGTTTCGCCGGAAGGATGTTTCACAAGTGACGCTTGACTGTTCTCCTCATTTTCCCACAGTGATCCTCATTTGTGCGCCGCATCGATAAGAAACTTCGCCTTGACCATTCCTTACACGGGAAACTATTTTAGCTCCGCCGACTCGCTTGCGAAATCCGCGCCAACCGCATTGGCTTTCCCGACCGATAAAAGCAAATCGGAGGACTGATACTTCGCGCTCACCGCATCCACATTAATGCCCACGAGAACGCGAATATTCGGCACCGCTTCCAGATGCGGCCGTAGCGAGAAATAGCCCGACGCCCGGAAAAAACCGACCAAGGCGTCAAAAAAGGCGATATCGGGATTATGCTCAAATACGCCCGCAAATTTCTTCAGCAGTGTATTCTCAGCTTCATTAGTGAAAAATTTTGTGGACATATTATAAACTCTCAAAAAGAATGCGTTTTTCAAGCACCTGACTGGAAACACCGAACTCCGAGGAAAGTGCGTCAGCTATGTACTGCCGAACGGTCTCCCCGGATGCGTCCCACTCCCAAGCCGCCTCTGGCACCTTGGATTTCGCTTGTTCATAGCGGAATCTGAGAATGTCTTCAGGCACAAGCAATCGCCCGGCAAATTCATTGGCGTGATTCTCCAGCCACCTGTATTCTTATTCAGGTAACGCCTACATAAATCTGATCCAGGCTTCAGCATCATCTATGGGGACCCCCTCCCAGACACCCCGGTGCAAAACATAATGTCCAAGCTCATGGGCCACAGAAAACCGCAGGCGGTTCGCATAGCGATCATCCATGTATTCATCCTGATCAACCAGCATGGTCTGAAAATCCGCCAGCAGTAAGGCATCAACATCCACATCGGAAAGCAACTGTTTGACTGGACGGATCTCAAATGCCAAGTCAAATTCCAGAATTGCCAGTACGTCCACGGGGAGTGGATTGTTCCAGTAGGCGGATCTGAACGCATCCGCTTGCGACCGGATCGTTTCCCTGGTTAAATAAGGCGCTTTTAAAGTGGCCGGATCAATGGGCATACGAATTATTTCCCATCCCCGGTTTCCACGGCCAGTTTTGCCAGCAGTTTCCGCATGTCTTCTTCGGTTGGTTTTTGTCCCCGGACAGTGCGGAAAAAGGCTGGCAGCGCCTCTTTCACCATTGGATTATCCATCAAATCCGATGGTATTTTCCCGCATTCGGCGGCGGCTTTATCAGACAACCGGTACCAGTCATCATCTCCTTCTTTAATATCAAGGGCCGCCGCATAGCGAAGCAGAATATCCCGGTCCTGCGGGGGCCGCATCAATCCGCGTTCAAGGCGGCTGATGTTTCCCGGATCAGAGCCTGATCGACGACAGAATTCCCGGAGGGTTATCCGTTTTCGTAGCCGGATATTTTTGAGAAGTTCGCCAAATTCCATGGTGTTTTCCCTGTTTTCCATAATGCACCCCTTTTTTCTTGCCTGCTGTTTCCATGGCCGAATTGCCATGTCATGTGTTGTAAAGGAATTACAATATAACTGGGGGCTGGAAATTTGCAAAATAAAAATGCGAATAAAAATTAGCGCATCACCCCGGAAGTAAGAGCGTGCCACTTATTTTACGATCTTGACCTTATCGGTTGCCATCACCAATCCTTTTAGAAACCGTATTGCCTTTTCCAGATCATCCCTTTTGACTAAGTGTGGCTCATTATCAGGTTTGGGTGAGGTCTTGGCCTGATGCGCGGCATCGCCACGCTTGGAAATAAGCTTGTTCAGTGTTTCTCTTGCAAGGTGGGCATCGTAGTTATCCCACACCCATTGTTCCGTAACATCCACCTCAAAATAATTCTCAAACAATTGCTTGACCTTCAGGCTGTTGGGATTAAAGAAGCGCTTAAGGTCCTCAGCTAATCGTTTTTGAACAAATCGGCCCAAAGGACTGCCTCCAACGGCCTTTAGTAAAACTTCAAATTCTTCCCGAATCCGGTCTTTTATATACGTTTCCCATGCCGCCATGGCAATAACCAAACCAGCTCTCTTCAGAGTCTCTGGATTTCGATTAGACGTGGGTGTATTCTCATCATCAAAACGATCCAATAACTCCTGGGCGTCCTGTATTGACCGGTTAAATGCCTCTGCTGCTTCTGTCATTTTCATTCCTATTCTTCAAATTTTCAGCATTACAGAGTCAAATTAGACTCACCGTTATGCTATGGGTAATATTAAGATCCCGGCATGAACCGCTGTTCGTCATTTTTGTCTGGCGGGTGCAGATCAAGAACGGTTTTTCCGGGTTGCATTGTATCCGGGGGACGCTGGACCCCGGCGCGGCGCCGACCTGCCGCCAGTCTTTTTGTTTGTAGTCCACGGCTTTCAGCGTGTCTTATCCCCGGGGACACCCGTCAGATTCCAAACATTCGATTTGCGAACCCCGCAAAATACAACTGGCCAACCGTCTGAAAAAATCCGGTTTTGCCAGATTTCAGGTCGCTAAAAGGAAATCGGAGGAGGTACCCGGCGACCAATATGCCTGGCAAAAAAGCATTAAAACAAATCACCAAGCATAAAAGTATTTATTTTAAAGCTATTTTAAGCCTTAAAATTTATTCTTACCTTTTGATTAGCAAATAATTAGCCGTGTACGTCCCCATTGCCGTCTGCCGGTTTTTGGGCAGCTTCTTTCAACTTTTCCTGGACGATGGCTTTGTAGTCTTCTGTCCATTGCTTTTCGGTTTCAGAGCTCCATGTCCGGTAATTCATATCCTCGTATTTTTCCCGGAACCGTTCATAGACCTTCTCGGGGGGCATTTCTTTCAGCTTCTGCTGGCAGAATGGACAGAGAGAAAAGTCCTTTTCCCGGTTTCCCCAGGCGGTTCCATTGCTGGAGTCCAGGCAGGAGCTCACGGTACAGCCATATAGCTTCGCATTGATCATAAAGACATAGGCAATGGATTTCGCCAGCATATCAACGAGGACCGCATGGTTGCCGGCACCGTGCCACCGCTGATAAGAAATTAACCTGAATCCGCAAAAGCTGGAACCGTACAAAAACCTGTTGTTGCCTGCAAAAATGTCTTTGTCGGTGATGACGGCGACGGCAATGGCATCTTCCGGAATGGTATAGCTGTTTCTCAATCGCCACAATGTAGCTTTCACTTCATACTGCCCTCTGCTTCTTTTAAAACAAGATGGATCATCGGGCATTGGTACTTTGGGTAACACGATGACATCGCATCCCAAAAACTCTTTGACGGCCGGAATGGCATCATTGATCATCGTCATATCCGGTTTGCCGAAAGGAATCACATATAGCTTATATTTATCCGGGATGGTGTAAAATTCCGCTAACTGCTTAGGTTTGGGCGGTTTCACTCCCAAGGATTCCCGAGTTTGTTTTATTTCTTCACGCAACTTGTTGAGCTGATCGCGTTTTTTATACCCGGATTGCTCCATAGATTTTTTGCTGTCAAGGTTTGCCAAAATGGTTGCTGCCGCCTCCTTGTTGTCGTCGGCAATCAGAATTTTGGCAATTTCCAATTGCACCTCCGGTCGTACAGCAGCCCAAGGACCTATTCTTTTTGAATAATGCAAGGCGGCTTCCTGCCCTTCGAGTCGCGCTAAAAGCCGCAACTTTCTGATTATTCGTTCGCCATGAAGTTCGTTGCGTATGTAGCGGTCATACGCAATTAAATCATCAAGTTCTTTTCTGTCATTTTCGGAATTACCAATCAAGGGATAGAGTCTTGTCCGTAAGTCAACAGCGAGAGTCTTATTTCCCGCAGATTGCGCCCATTTGAGAGCAGTCGTGTAATCTTTCTTCTTGAAATAACACTCCGCGATTACCGCTCGCGTGTACCGGGGATTATCCTGCGGGTGATCCGCAAGTTGTTTTTTCGCCAGCGCCACAGCTTCATCGATCCGCTCGGGAAGATAATTCAAAGTGAGAGCCCTGTAGGGTAAAATATAGGGGGTGTCTTCCGAATATTTAACTTTGGCGAAGAACTTCTCGGCCAACTCCACAAATTTCCGTATTTGCTCCTTTTTAATACCTTCTTCACACAAAAGGCGGAAAGAAATGATCTTTGCCGTATTGTAGAGTGTCAGTTGGTCGTCACCTGCCAATAGATAGATTGTTTCCAGCAGAGGGGTCGCAGATTCAGCAAGATTCTCTCTATCGGTTCTGCTGCATGTCATACTTGAAAGAAGTTCTGAATAAATGGTGACTTCTTTCTTGAGGGAGTCCGGGGAGGCCTGACTTAACAGCGGAACAGGAGAACTCTTTTTAACAAAGTCGAGGACAATTTCCGCAGCTTTGTCAGAAAGCTGATCGGGAGGGCAGACGGTTGTCGCGCTTGAGACAATGACGGCTTTCTTGCCGTCTACCAGGAAAAGGTCCAAATGGAGGTCGCGACTGCCTTTTCGTTCTTTGCTGACGCTCCCCATGACAATTTTGTCTGCGCCGACCATTCGGGCGATATTGGCGGCGACTGTTTCGGTGGCGGATCCCATGGCGGAGATCTTCAGTTCATCCAGAATCTTGTGAATCTCACTACGCTCGACAAGGCCGGTGAGTTTATCTGACTGTTGCAGGGATACCTCCAGAACCGCTGCCAGATCCCGGTCGGCAGGCTGGCGCATCTGATGCTTGCCTTCGTTGCGTTTGATAGATAAAACCGCCCACGTCTCGTCTATTCTTTCTTGCCGCAGGGCTGTCTTTTCAGGACGGGGTTTCAGCTTAAGGGCCTTGACAATCTCTGCGGTGACATCGTCGGCGTAAAGGATCGATTCTTTCGGTATGAATTCAATCTTCTTAAAATTGTCTTCATTGTCATCATTGAGGTCCGTGATCAGTAAAGTGCAACCAAGATCAACATTATTTCTTCTTCCGGGCGTTCGTCGGGCGATTTTAAAATAGCCAACCAGTGAGTAGTCGGCGGCAGGCAGAGTTTGAGCGGCGGGGCTTTCTTTCTCGAGTTGATGCATCTTGTCGAGTTGCCGTTCGACGGACAGCGTTATTCCGTTACTGCGGCTGAGAATGGTGCAGTTGTAGTTCTGTAGCAGATTTGCCGACACTCTATCTCTAAGGGCTGCAATTGCCGCAGGTTCACAGCCGCTGAAATCGTAAAACGGCGCGATGGCGATCACGACTGGCTTGTCATCTGCAGCGTGGCCCGCTGGGATTATTGCTACTGCGGAAAGCAGGATAAACCCCGCTGCCAGTCTTCTCAATCCGAAAAAATTAAACATACAAAATCCTTCCTTTCAAGGTTTTGGTGGTGAATCATAAGCCACATGAAAATAAAATTTGGTAATGCCCGAAAAGTGGGGGATAGAAAATTTAAATCCCAAGCCCCGAAAGGGGGATATGAAAAAAGCAGTCAATCTCATGTCTTCTTTTTTAACGGGCGGATTTTCCCCCTTATTCCGGATAAATCCGGTACACCAACAGCGTGGATCGACCCTTTCAGCATGCGCGGATGCTCTTCGTCGGTGTACCGACTTCAGTCGGAATCTTCTCTTCTTTTTTCTCGCGAACGATAAGCCGTCAAGCCTATTTCCGGTTCCACTTTTTGGCGAGATCGTAAAGGAACGTGTCGGCGAGTTTGTTGCCAGCGGCCTGGATGGCTTTCTTGCCGGCTACAATCTCACTCAGACCGGTGGCACCAGCGTAGGCGCTGTCGGCTAAAAGGACTTCATCGCCTTCCACCTCGACCGCTTTAAGCTCTACACGGGCGCGACAGCCCTCGAATTCTCCAATCGTCGCGCCAAGTTCAGCAATGGCTTCCCCGTAAAGCAACACGTCCGCACCCTTTTCTTTGGCGTATGCCGTCGCTGTTTTAAGTGTGGAAAGCCGCTTACGCAATCTGTCTTTAGGCGATGCCACAGCCTGCCCGGTTTTCATCATTTTTACGTATTCAGAGTCAATGACCTTGAAGCCTCCGCTGAGCAGTCGCTTGGTGAGTTCGGTTTCCGCGGCGGGGTCGATCACACGTATTTCGCGGACATGCTGTTCCGGGATCACGACCATGACGACCGGTCGTTTCCATTCAGCGGGAATTTCCCTTACAGTTGTTTTCTCCGAACCAGCCAATTTTTCCTTTTCAGCATTAAATTTGGCAATCAAATCTTCTACGCCTTTTGCCAACGCCCGCCCGGCTTCGATGGGATCATCGCCTTCCTTAATTTTGGCATAAGAAAGTTTCACTAGAGTGGTTTCCACATCGACAATCCGGACAATGGCCATGGTCTTACCACCGGCCTTTTGCAGTTTGCCGCTGCAAAAATACTGAGCTCCCACAATTTTCCCCAGCTGTTTTGCTGATTCCTGGCTAACCATTCCCTGCTGTGCAAGTTGCAGTTCTTTGAGGGCTTTGAGCATTTGCGGGCGGTCAACCAGTGTTATGTTGTCGGATACGGATAATTCGGCCTGCATGACATCTGATATTAGTTCACGTTCTTTGGCCAGATCCCCAGACGCACTAAGTGGGTTAACCGCCACGACCGTCTTGGCACTTGCGGCGGCAACCACCAGGATGTAAACTGTGCAGGTTACGATTCGAGACAGTTTGGTGTGAAAATTCATAGAAATATATTTCCTTTCGTTTTTACCTAGGTTTTTCTTTTGGAGAAAAAGTCGGTCAATACATCCTTTCTAAATGGGGAATTCAGAATAATCCATAAAATAGCCCTGTCAAGCATTGAGCGAAGTGGGCGCTTCCGGGTTATAGTGTATCCGGGGGATGCCAGACCCCGGCGCGGCATCGACCTGCCGCTGTCTTTTTGTTTGTAGCCCACAGCTTCAGCGTGTCTTATCCCCGGGGACACCCGTCAGATTCCAAATATTCGATTTGCGAACCCCGCAAAATACTCCTGGCAGAGCATCAGAAAAAATCCGGACTTTGCCAGATTTCAGTTCGCTAAAAGCAAAAAGTAGAACCCGGCTTCCCCGAATGGCACTTAGCCACTGGAGCGATGCTCATTCCGTTATCTCAAAAACCAGCGTCACGCTATCCTCGGCCGCAACATCCTCAGGGTCGATGTCCGCGTCGTAGGCTGACATATCTTCGGTGCCCTCGGCTATCATGCAAGCCTCCCCTTCGAAGATTCGCACTTCGGTCCACCCGTAGTCCATTTGCATCAGTTTTCCCAGTTTCACACCCGCTGCTTCGGCCAAGGTTTCCGCATTCTCCCTGGCAATCTGCACCGCATGGATCAGCACCATCCTTCGCAAGGCATCCTTGTCGTTGACTGAAAACGTCAAGTTGATTTGTGCGCCATTGTGGCCTTGAGCCACATGGCGCAAGACCTTGTTCAGTAAAGCCTTGTCCATCGGCACTTCGATCTGCATCTTATGGGTTGCCTTATACCCGGCAAATACGTACTGACGGTTTTTGTACTCCGTTTCTACGCGCACATTGAACGAAGTTGTTTTAAGCCGAGCCTTGTCCAGGCCAGACGCCGCCATGCTCTCCCTCAGGTCGTCGGCACGGGTATTGAGATCCCGCACGCTCTCTTCGTATTCCTTCGCCGTCGACTCGACATCGAAGGCGAGTATAACCATGTCGGGTTCCATGGTGGCATGGCCCTTGCCCTGAACTTTCATCACTCTCATCGGTTGTCTCCTGTTCTTTGCTTTAGAGACTCGTGCGAAATGGCTTTCACACGAGTAAGCTTCAGTTTTCAGCATGTGAACGTCAAATTACGCGACTGGCATTTATTCACCCGGCTGTATTTTCCCCAGCATCTCCACCGCCGCCATTTCCATCTTTGAAAAGGCGAACCACTTTTTGCCAAGGTCTTTGAGCGACGCGCCGATGTGGTAGATGGCGTCGTCGATGATCAGAAACCGGTCATGGGCGAGTTTGAACTCGCGCGCCTCGATGGCCGGGTATTGCGTGTTGAATTTGGCGATGTCCTGCTCCAGTTGCCGACTGATTGATTTGGTCAGCAGTTTCGCGCCCACCCCGTCCTTGCGCTTGGCCAGCAGCGTCAGCACACTGTCGTCCACATAGTTGTCGATCAGGATAATCCGCTGCCTGGCGGAGCGGATCAGGTCGCAGACAAAGGCGTAGGCATCAAAAACCTGGCCATCGAAGAAAATTCCTTGCTTGGGTTTGACGTTTTTTTCTTCCAATGCCTTAAAGACCTTCTCGAACCGTTCGTCTGTCCTGATTTCACTGGCGATCTGGCGTTTTTCGATATGATTGAGCCGCCGAAAGACATCCGCACTATGCGCTAGAAACTGCCGCTGCCTCACGAAGGCATTCATGATGTAAATACTGGTTTGCACCGCCGTATCACTTCTCAAAACCGCCGACAACATTGCAACGCCTTGCTCGCTAAAGGCGTAAGGCAAGCTCGTCGAATGTTTCAAACTGGCGAACCGGTCACAATCTGTGACCAGTTGCTCACTTTCATGTTGGGTAAGCTGAAATCGGAATTGCTCGGGGAATCGGGCAACATTTCTTTTCACAGCCTGGTTCAACACTTTGGTTTCCACGCCGTAAAGGGATGCCAAGTCGCGATCCAGCATGACCTGCTGACCCCGAATCATGAAGATATATTGTTCGGTCAGTAACAGTTCCGGTTTCAGGTCTAGGCTCATGCCTGCCTCCTCCCCGAATCTTCCACAATATTGATTTCCTCATCCGTCAAATCATAGAGTTCGTAGACCAGGCGGTCGATCTGGGCATCGGTGGCGTCAATCTGGCGTTGCAGGACGGTCTTGTCGTGGGCGGTCTTGGCAGCCTGGAGCTGCTTGTTCAATTCGAGCATCCGCTCGACCAGAGCCACCAGCCGGTCGTTGCGCGGATCGTTCTTGCTGAAGGCAATCGGAGCAGTCTCGATATACTGTTTTGAAAATTTGATATAGCCGCCGCGCAAATCCGTGCTCTGCGCCCTGATGATCATCCCGAACAGCTTCGAGTTCAGCATCCCGAGCAGATATTTCAGCGGCATGCCTTCCATTTTTGGCCGCACGCCGTAAAATGGTCCGCTGCCGCCACCGGTCATGCAGATGCCATTCTCGTCCAGCATCACCGTCGGCTTCAGCGCCGTGACCTGAATGATCAATTTAGGCGCGTCCATTTTCGTCAGATTCTGAGATCGGCCGAATGCATACCATGCGTCATGTCGCCACTTGCCGTTCTCACGATTCATGAGTGTGTTGCGGTGTTTGTTGAGATAGAACCATCCTTCGGGGCAGTGTTGCGCCATGAAGTCGGGGGGCATCAATTGCGCAACATTGTTCAAAATTTGATATGGAAAGACGATGCGTGCGGATGCAACTGGAGGTGCATAGGCGGACAGATGGCCGGTGAGAAGAAGGGGTCTGGTCAGCCTCTGCTCAATTCGATCCTCATCGGATACAACAAAAATCTTATCCGCACTTGTTTGAAGGCCAACGAAAATATCAGCAACATCCCCCAATTTGGTTTTTTCCCGATGAATGCGCTCCAGCAACTTGGCGTTTTTACCGACCGCGAAATTCCATTCGTCATCTCCGATCAGTTTCGCGGGGATCTTGCCGCTGGTGGTTTGGGAGTCGGTTTTGATCTGCCTCACGCGGTATACGGCAGCCGCTTCGTTCATTTCAATCCTGTCGGGCGGCCCTTCGGGTTCAGCAATCCCCATTAGATCCCTGCGCCATGCGCCGAGATCATTCACCTTCACAAAGAAACACTCATCCGCCCCGCTCTTGTCCAGAAACATTAGGCACGTGTATGTCGCCACCCCCGGAAAAACCTGCTGGGCACCAAAATGGACTACGTGAGCCAGATGCTGTCCTTCGGCAATTATACCTCGCAGAGGCCGACCGTATTTCGCATTGAAAAACTTGCTTGGGAGGATAAAACCAAGGCACCCGACAGAGTTGAGCAGCGCCAGGCCCTTCTCCACAAATACGGTGTAGATATCATAGTTTCCCGCGCTGGCTGATCGGTAGCGCTGTCTGCAGAAATCCACTTCTGTCGGTGCCCATTCCTTCATGGCCTGAATTCGAACATACGGCGGGTTGCCGATCACCGCGTCGAAGCCGCCTTTGTCTTCTTCCTTTACGCCCTTCGCGCTTGCCGGGCGTAGTTTCAACGAAGACTGGTCCTTCCTGTTCAAAATCTCCGGGAATTCGGCTTCCCAGTCGAAAGCATTGATGCGGTAGGTTTCCTCCATGTCGAAGAGGGTGGGCTGTCCGGTGGTGTAGAAATCCGGTCCGATCAGGGAGTTGCCGCATTTGATGTTGCCGCCGAGATCGGGGAGTGCCCGTTCGTTGAACAGCATGAGCTGATTGCTCAGGGTCTGTTCACTTTCCCCTTCCAGAACTTTAAGCAACAGCGACAGCTTGGTGACCTCGACGGCCTGCTGATCGATGTCGACCCCGTAGATGTTGTTGATCAGGATGCGTTTGCGTTCGGCGGTGGTCAGTTTCCATTCCTCACCGCGCCCCTGGTAGAGGACCGGGGTTTTGCCCCGGGCATATTTTTCGGGATTATCTTTGACATACCAGTCCCGATGCCAGTCGAGCAGGTGCTGGTACGCGCCGATGAGAAACGACCCCGACCCGCAAGCCGGATCGAGAATGCGGAGCTTGGATGCCTTTTTCGGGGTGGATCCGGCAAGCAGCTTGCCGACCGTGTTTTCGACAATGTAGTCGACGATATAGGTGGGTGTGTAGTAGACCCCGCCGGCCTTGCGGACTTCCGGTTTCTCCTCAATTTTCGCCTGATGCCCGGCGGTCAGCCGGATGACCTTGCCGAGAAAGCGCTCGTAGACCTGGCCGAGGATGTCGGCCGGCAGGACCGAGAACTCGTAGGGGCTCTCGGGATAGTACATGCGCTTAAGCAGGGCCTTGAGCACCTTGTCGTCGACCGACAGGGTCAGCGACAGCTCGTCCGGGGTGTCGGCGCGCCCCTTTTCGGTCTTGAAATGAAAGAGTCCGGAGTTGTATCGGTCGTCGGCCATGCGAAACAGTTCGCAGAGGCGCGGATAGGTGCGGACACCGTTGCCGAGGGCCTGAAGGCGGCCATAGGGTTCGATGCCGCGGTCTTCGCAGATGCGCAGGAAGACCAGCCGGTCGATGGTGCGCTGGACGGCGAAGTTCAATTCGCGGGAACTGATCCGCGGATTCCGCAGGGCGATGTTTTTGGCCAGGATCTCCCGCCAGGACTCGATTTCCTTGAGAAATTCATCGTCGACTTCGGCGGTGCCGCGCTTGCCTTTTGCGGAGTCCGCAAATTTGTCGAACGAGCCTTTAAGGATGGCTTCGCGTGCGAAGATGGCGGCGATCTCGTCCCAGCGGTCGATGTATTCATCGAACTTCAGGTACATGATACGGGACTTCGATGCCTTGTCCGACTGGACGGGGCGGGCGCGGCAGTCGTAGACGGCGAATTCCTCGAAATCGGTGAGAATGCTCAGGGGCAGTTTCGCGGACCACGCATAGCGGCGGAGCTGATAGGCGGGATGGGTGTCGGCTTTGATGTTGACCGACGGTTTCTTGGTTTCCAGAAAGAATTTTCGGGTGCCGCCAATGCGGAAGCAGTAGTCCGGCGCTTTGACCATGGCCCCAATGCGTATGGAGTCCTCGTGGATGACATCCTTGTAGGCTTCCGCGTAGCCCTGCCGGTTCATCACATCCCAGCCCAACGCTTCAAAGAAGGGATCGACAAATTCGCGGCGCACCTGCGTCTCGTTGTACTTGCCGGAACGGTAGGAGGAAAGGTTCCGCTCAAATCGTTCGACAAGTTCCTTGACGCTATCAGGGGCTGGCATGAATCATTTCTCACAAAATATAGGGGGAGGCGCTACAAAAGACTCAAGTTTCAGAAGAGCGGCCATCCGGGGGCATTTCCATTTCCCGCTCCGAAAAGTCTGAAACTTGATTACTGAGCACTGATGTGTCACGGCCTAGCCATTGTGCGAGGTTTGAAACCTCGCTCCGAACAGGAAGAGACAAGGTCATTGAGCATGCAACCATGTTCGACTGCTCAACACGGATGCATCCGAGACGGATGCGCTCCATGGACCGTTTTCGTCTCGAAAACAGCCGTCTCGACCAGTCAAAAACCGCTGGCTCATCATTCTTGTTTCAGAAAGATCCAAAGCACCTCTCTTTCGATATTCGTTATTCCCTGTTCATCTGTTC
>JAVVEH010000047.1:0-10719 GCA_032251435.1 Lentisphaeria bacterium
GGACGAAACTTAAACATCTTTATCCGCATCTTTAAATTTTACATTGTACTAGCACCATTTTCTACGATCTTTTTGATCACAGAATCCAGTTGAGAAGATCCGCCAGCTCTATTGATAGAAACGCGATCTATCCCCATTCGGCTTAGAATAGCTGACCAGAAGACAACATCATCCTCGCCCTCGACATAAATCACCGCTTGGCTTCGGTAGAAGCGATGAAGGACGCTCATTGCCCCCGATGAATATGACAGACCACTCATGAAAGAACGTCCTCCATGTCAATGATGTTATCCGGCCATTGCGAAGCGATTTCCGGAGCATGTGTGGCAACTATTAGCTGGACGTTCTGATTCAATGCACGTATGGCACCAAGGAGTTTTCCCTGCCAAGTTGGGTGGAGAGATAATTCTGGTTCGTCAGCAATGAAAACAGCACCGCCACGGTCCTGTAGCAATGCCTCGGCAAGGAGTATGAGCAATTGCTTTTCACCCGAGGATAGCTGCTGGAAAAATATTGATTGACCCTTCTTTGTAATTTTCAACCCGCCATCTCCGGAAGAAGATTGCTCAAAGATTTTGTCCTGCGCAAAATCGTGCAGTGTTTCAAGGAACAGATTAAAGAGACGGAATAGATCCTTTTTCTTGACATCCACCCGAGTGGATAGGTCAGCCAAATGGCGACTCCGACGATAAAGCGATAGCGGAAGAACATCATTTACATAGAACGGCTCTTTGCTATCCTGGGCCATGCGAAGCTTTGAAAGGGATTCCTCTAGCTTGGAAACGTGTTCATCGATGCGTTTAACCGTGTTCTCACTCAATGCGCCCAAATCGGCGTAAGTCCGGGTAAGATGTTCCCGAAGCTCAGCCAAGTCCATTGGTTCCTGATCATCCAAATCGAACGTGTCGAACTTTTTGTTGTAAAGAATTGACGTGAGAACTTGTTTCTGGAAAGTGGCTGAAAGTTCACTTGCTTGTGATTGCAAATTTAACTGATATGCTGTGAGCCGTTCCATCAGGTCTGCAAGACGGCTGTCGACTGGATTGAGAACTTTTTCTACCCGCCGCCCCCGCATGTGATACTCATAGTCCTCCTCTTGAAGTATTTCGCGATGAACTGAGAGCCAAGATGTCCTGATCATACTTGACATTTGCTTGCGCACAGCACGGATATCTTCGAGAAACCTTGACGTTATCCGGCGCCTATATTCGACGTCTCTAGGAACTAGGGGTAAGCGGTAAGTCTTCCGGCTAATTTTAAAATTCACAGTTTCAAAATAAAGATCACTGGTTATCCTTGTAACGGTAACTGTGCGAGATTTCTTGCCATCAATTAGCCGAAGACGAATCTGGTCGAATTCTGTCTTCTCAAGTAGAACTAAGTCGACCGTAAGGACGGCCTGCAAAGCGTTCATTAATGTCGTCTTCCCCGTCCCGTTTTGTCCTATAAATATGTTCACATCAGGAAACAGTGAAGAATTCAGGCTGAGCCTTCCCCAAAAACCATCGATCTCAATTTGTTCAAGCGTGAACATCATTCGTTCCTCGATTTGCTAACGTTATAGGTTTTGAGGCAAGCTGCACCCTCGTCCAGCTTTCCAAACCACTCCAGCGCCTGGGCCTGGAAATCGTCCGGCGTGTTGGTGTTGGCCAAAATGGTTCGGTATTCGGATTCGGTCAGGCTGTAGAGATGGGCGACTCGGGCGTCGAGTTCGGCTTCCGTTTGCACAATGGGCTCTTGCTGGAGCGCCGACACCAGCCGATCCACTTCCGCTTGTGTTGCGGAGTCCGCGGGCGGAATGGGCACGTCTTGCATGTATTGCGAGAAAAAGCGAAGCCGTCCGCTGTTCCACGGATCGCCGAGGGCTTGGAAATTATGCCTGGCATACCAGTCAAAAATTCGGCTGTTCAGGCAGGCCGCCAACACTGGCGTAGCATCAGGAATGAAATAAGTGGTATTGCCACTGAAATAGCCTTCGCAATCCAGGAAGCCACGCATGAGTTTGGCAATATCGGGATAGATAAACTTTCTAGTAGAAAAATCCTCGTAATATGCAATGTTATCCTGAATTTCGAACCATTCATATGATCCAGGCTTGCGACCTCGCCCTATTTCTCCCGGCAATTTAACCTTGAGATCATTTTTGAATTGGCTCAAGTGGGCTTCTATCGCTGGATAATCGGAGATATTGATTCCCCGCCGCGTAAATATCAGGTACAAGTCATGCCATTCGCCATGCCAGCGTTTGATGTCCTGCCCCCGCAGCCAGGGTTTGATCACTTCCGCGCTCCTGGGGTCTTCGGCGATCAGGCGGTCACGGGTTACCTGGTCAATGACGAACGCCTCGTTGAAACCAGTTTTTATGCCGTAATAGAACCGTCCTCCAACCAACTCTCCCAGCGGTGTGCCGTTGGCTTTGAGCTTGTCGAGGATGGCGATGACCCCTGGGCGTTCGAGAGTCCAGCCCTCTTCGGTCAGGGTTGACTGCCGGCAGGTGAAACCATGCTCACGCACCAGGGCGGGGACATCGGCAATGTCCTGGACTGTCTTCGCCCCCGCGATGGTCACGGCGGCGTCCGCTGCGAAATCCGCATTCTGATAGAGCAGAATGCATGGATCGGTTCCGGCTTCGAATACGGGCAGTTCGCCAAAATCGACCAATTGTTTGATAGTTGTCCGGGTGGCGAAGAAATGACGGAGCGCTTTCCCGTAGCCTGCCCGCATGAATTTGTTGGACGAGATGTAGAACAGAAAACCGCCCGCCACAAGAACCCTGGAACCCAATTCGTAGAAAAGGCAGTACAGGTCGGCTGTCCGTGCGAAGGTCGCAAATCCCTGGTTGCCATAGGCGACTTTGGCATCTTCCGGCAGTTTCTGTATCTGGACATACGGCGGATTGCCGATCACTACATCGACCCCATCGGAAATCCCAAACATCCATTCGGGATCGAAGAAGGGGGCGGAGATGTTCTGGTCGTAGGGATCCCAGGCGGCGAGCTGGCGGGAGGCTTCGGCGGACATGCCGCCGTCGGCGAGGACGGCGGCGATCTGTTTGCGGAGTTCGCAATCTTTTTTCTGAAGATCGAGTTTGTCCTTGCGCCGCTGGGCGGCGAAATGCTTGTGGCGGACGGCTTTGAGTTCCGCTTCGAGTTTCGGCAGCCGCTGGTCGAAAAGCAGCATCTGTCCGGCGTTGTTCTGTCCCTTGTCGAGCGAGATCAGGGTATTGGCGGCGACGAATTTGGTTTCCAGATTGGGGAGCGGGCGGACGCCGCAGTTTTTCGCCTTGTCCCGGTTGGTGCGCTGATCGCAGAGCAGGGAGATGAAAAAACGCAGTTTGGAGATTTGGATGGCGATGGGCTGGATGTCGACCCCGTAGATGCAGTTTTCGATGAGGTAGAGCTTGCGGCCATAGTCGTCGTCGTTGTCGCGGAAGGTGCGTTCGAGTTCCTCGCGCATGGGGGCGGAGTCCAGTTTGTCGAGCTGCCGCTGCTTCCAGCGGACATTGCCGGGATCGAGTTTGCCGAGGATGAAGACCAGCTTGTGGAGAATGCCCATGGGGAAGGCGCCCGACCCGCAGGCCGGGTCGAGGATCTTGCTGGCGTCGATGGCGTCGATCAGGGCATCGACTTCCTGGTCGTCGAAGGGCACCGGGGTGTCGCTGTAGGAGAATAATTGAGAAAGTAGCACAGACATTCTTGTCTGTGATTCGGAAGGTAGCGCAGACATTCCTGTCTGCGATGAAGAAGGTAGAGAAGAAGAGCCACAGACAGGAATGTCTGTGCTACCTTTGTGGAGCCAATAGTTGGCGGGGGGGAGTTTGGCTTTGACGGGGTTGTCGTCGATGTAGCGCAGGAAATGCTCGTATTGCTTCTGGCTGCGGACGATGTGGTCGTAGGATTCTTCGAGCCAGAAGGTGCCGGTGGTGCCAAGAAGCTTGTTGGCTTCGCGGGCGGCGGCGCCTTTGATGCCTTTCAGAAGTTTGGACAGATCGTGCCCTTCGACCGGCTCGATGAGGGCGTGGATGTGGTTGGGCATGATCACGGCGGCATGGAGATGAAGACGTTCGCCATCGAATTTGCAGAGGCAGTTTTGGACAGCCTCGCGCACATCCTTGCGGGCCAGGGCGCAGGCGCCCATGCCGGCATCGAGCCAGGCTTCCAGCTTGTCGCCGAAGCGTTCATCGTATTCGGCCCAGTCGTCCTCGCTCCACGGCTCGGGATGGTGCTGTTTCCAGATGTCGCGCTCTTCCTTCCAGGCGCGGAGCTTGCTTTGCGGGAGGGAGTCCGCGAGCCGGAAGTTGACCCAATAGATGCTGCCGTCTTTGTGCCAGTGCGGCAGATTACGCCGGGTCTTGACGACGGAAGGTGGCACAGACATTCCTGTCTGTGATTCGGGGGATTCCGCAGACAGGAATGTCTGTGCTACCTTCTGTTCGATATAGGCTTTCAGAGATTCATCGACCATGTAGTTGACGATTTCGCGGGGGGTGTAGAAGGAGCCGGTCTGTTTGCGCGCAGTGGTGCCGGTTTCGGGATTGTAGCTGGCCAGCAGATTCTCGAAGACCTTGCCGAGCAGTTCCGGGTCGAGGGCGATTTCCTCATCGATCGGGGTGTTCTCGGTGACCGTGAACTTGTAGCTGTCGAGCAGGTGGATCAGCCCCCGGACCTTTTCGTTCTTGCGGCGGTTGTCGCCGTAGGCGTCGCTGAGGTCGAGGGTTTGGTAGTCGGAGAAGAACAGGAAATTGGGGACGGTCGGTCGTTTTTTCGGATTGCGGGTAAAGCCGTCGACATAGAGGACTTTGCCCTTTTCATCCTCCTTGTCCAGGCAATCGAAGAGCCCGCCGTTGAGAAACGGGATGTCCTCGAAGAGCTTCAGGGCGTCGGCTTGGGGAATGGCATACAGGGACTGGTAGCGATATAGATTCTTGACCCCGTATTCTTCCTTGTTGTCTTCAAGCCCGCCCTCCCTGGCGAAGCGGCGGAAATCCTGTCCGCCGGCATTCATGCGCTGGTTGAGGGTGCCGAAAAACAGGTTCTGGAGGATGGCCAGGTAGAACGAGCTGTCGGCGGCGTCCAGCGACTTGAGCAGTCCCTTCAGTTTCCGTTCGCTGAACAGGTGCTCGGGAATCAGGCCTTTTTCCTTGAGGAACCAGCAGAAGATCAGGCGGGTGAGCAGGCGGATGACGCAGGTCGCCTTGCGGGTGGCGGTGTCTTTTTCGACATCGTCCGGAAAATCGACGTGTCCGAGCGCCCAGAAATACCAGTCGGCCAGCTCGCGGTAGAACTTCTTGTTGAGTTCGTTGGTGTCGAGGGTCTTGCGCCAGGCTTCGTGGAGTTGGACGAAACTGTGGCATTCGTGTTTTTCCGAGAGCACTGGCAGGGCCAGATCGTTGAGGATTTCGACATGCGCCCGGTGCGGATTCCGCAGGCGGATATCTTTGATCTGCGTGACTTTCTCCAGAACATCCTTGTTGCTGTCCTTTTTGTTCAGGCGCCGTTCGATGATGGCCAGAGTGACGGTTTCGCCATGAACAAAGAGAATAATCACCGGCATGGGGAAGAGCCGGTTGACGGCACGGGTGATCTGAGCCAGGTCGGTGCGGGTGTAGTGCGGACTCCGCAAGCGCACTGCGGCAAAGACATACGATTCCATGGCCTTGCCATCGAAAATGCCGCTGCTATCAAATAACTCAAGCTGACCACTGCCCGCCTGCCGGATGTCGCTGTCCTGCATCTGGAACAGAATATCCGCCGCCACCCACTCGCCGACCAGGGCTTTGTCGCGGTTGAGGGTCTGTCCGGAGAGTTCTTCGATGGTGGCGATGAAGGTCTCCGGCGACTCGTCGGGGAGGGACGGGAAGCGGTCGCTGGCGTAGCCGAGGGTTTCCAGCAGGCTGATAGAACTGGCCCGCAGGGTCTCCGGGTTGAACACCGCGAGAGTGTTTTGAATGGCTTGTTTGAGGTCTTTCATTCGGTGTCAGTCTCCCCGGCCTTCGGGAAGGTCCCTGGCCGCTTTCTCGAGTGCTTTCAAGGCGTCCGCCGCCCCGGCTGTCGCGGATATACGCTCGAGCCACTCGTCGAAATAGTCGGGCACACCGGAATCTGGCAGCGGCGGATTCTTCAAGCGTTCGTCGTCCATGACGAAGCCTTTGAGCATGTATTCCCGCAGGCGCTCGGTAGCCCAGATCCGAAACCGGGTGGCGATCAGACTTTTCACCCGGTAGCCGACGGAGATGATCATGTCCAGATTGTAGTGGTCGAGTTGGCGGTTTACTTGGCGGCTACCTTCTTGGCGAACTGTTAAGAAATTCTTAATAGTTGCCGCCGGATTGAGTTCACCTTCCTCAAATATGTTGCGGATGTGCATGCTGATGTTGGGCACACTGGTCTGGAAAAGATCGGCCATGAGCTGTTGCGTCATCCAGATGGTTTCGTCCTCGAAGCGACACTGGATTTTAACCGTGCCATCCTCGGTCTGGTAGAGGACAATCTCGCCGCGTCCTCCGGATTCTTTCGCCGGGTTGTTTCCAGGTTGTTTCAGTTTTTTCGGTGGCATTGTTCCTATCCGACTCTTTTCAACCACTAATTGACACTCATGGACGCTAATTGAATTTCCGCTGGCAGTGTGAAGGCGCTCATCTTTTTCACCCAATTTATTACCCAATTAAATAGGGCGTTACCCAGTTAAGCTTGCGACCCGGCATTCAGGACCTGCCACATCACGTCACGCCCGCGGCTCAAGCATGCGATCTGTCCGTCTTTCTGCATATCCCAGTGTTTTCATGCTATTCCATGCCCTCCCGGTCCCGGATCACCAGCCAGGTGACCAGTTCGAAATCATCCAGGCCTGACGCTTTGTCGGAAGACGCGACCAGTTTCCCGCCGCGTCCGCTGAAAAGATTGGCCAAGTTGCGACGGTTGAAATGCTGCTCGACGGCTTTCAAGGCCTTTTTCAGCAGATCGTCATACTTGGTCATATCTTTGCCGTCATGGGTATCTTCATCAAAGGCCCGGCAGAGGGCATCGTGAGCACTGGCACGCCCCAGACAGCAGGCCTGAAAAATGGACAGAATCTGCTTGGGGTGGGCGAAGTTGTAACGCACGGTCCCGTCGTCACGAATGTAGACCAGGAAGTAAGGCTGAAGGGGGTTGACCCGGTCCAGTCCATCGCTGGCGCGGGTTTGACGCAGACAGAAAACAACGCCGGGTTTCACAATCCGGTCAAGGTTCGCATGCGGATCGAGACCGGGCAGCGTTCCTGACGCCTTTGGCGGCGGGACGACCGCATAAAGGCCCAGGGGGGCCGACTCCAATTGCTCCTTGTTGGCCTGCAGGTAGTTCAGCAAGTCAACGCGGAAATCATCCAGAGTAAAATCACTCAGGTTGATATTTTCCTCGAGATCCTCCAGGTCGAGAATTTCGTCCTTCAGGCGCAGGAGCTGTTTCTCCCGGTAGGTCAAATCCTCGTGAATCAGGTCTTTAAGCTGTTCCTGGCCGAGCAGGTTGTCCTCGCCGGTAGCTGCCAGATCGACCAGGGCCATGCGGGTTTCCACCCGTTCTTTCAGTCCGATATACTGGTTCAGATCGTCCGTCGGCCAGAAATTGACAAGTTTCACCTGCTGGTTAATTGATCCCAGGCGGTCGATCCGGCCAAAGCGCTGGATAATGCGCACGGGATTCCAGTGGATGTCGTAGTTGACCACCATGTCGCAGTCCTGAAGGTTCTGCCCCTCGGAAATACAGTCAGTGGCAATCAGCAGGTCGATTTCCTCTTCCTGGGGCATGTTGCCCATTTTTTCCCGGCCTTTGGAAATCGGAGAAAAATTGGTGAGGATAGCATCGAAATGGGTCTGTCGGGTAAACCCTTTGGGGTCAAAGGTGGTGCGATTCTCCACGCTGCCGCCGGACACCAGGGCGGCGTGGATGCCAAACTCCGATTTCACCCAATCACGAAGGTTGTCGTATAAGTAATTTGCGGTGTCCGCAAACGCGGTGAAGACCAGCACCTTGCGGTTCCCCGAGTTGATCGGGGTGGCCAGTTTTTCGGCGATAACTTCCTTGATCTTGGCTAACTTCCCGTCGCGCGCGGGGGTGACTGCCCGGGCGATGTTGTAAAGATTGCAGAGCTGATCACGATCGGCTTTCAGGGCTTCCTTCCAACGATCCAGGTCCAGGTGCTTGAACTGGAATTTCAGCTTTTTGCCGACCGCAAATCTCTCTGCGATTTCCTCCAGTTCTTCATCTCCCTCAATATCTTCTGCGGATACGGCTTCAATCATATCAGGCTGGACATAGTCTCCACGGGCCGCGTCAAAATCCGAGATGCGTGTTAAAAGATCATCGATCTTTCGGATGGTCCGTTCCATAGTGGCCGCAAAGGATGTAACCGAACTTTCCAGGCGCTTGAGGAAGTTCACCCGCATCATACCGATCAAAGACTGCTCACGAGTTTTCTGCTCATCGAATTTTCCCCGGCCTTCCCCGGGTTCAACCGTCGATTCAATATCGTAGTTTGAAAAGAAACAGGGCTGCACGTATTCAGAAGGATTGTATAAAGAAAGTTTAAACTGGCCAATCTCCTCATGCAGCTTGTCATAACTGGGAAACATGTTGGCCAAATCCAGTTCCGGGTGTTCAGCCGTCGGTTTCATCCGTGCGGGGAACTTTCCAATCGCTTTCAAATCATAATGGCTGACGACATGCTTGCGCGAGCGCGCTATAGTCATTTCGTCGAGCAATTTGAAAAAGCCGGAATCCAGTCTTTCGAGAAGCGACTGCAGGGAACGCTCTTTGGCCCGCTTGGGATCCGCCCAGTTCTTGAACTGTAGCTGGGCGGTTTTAAGTGTCCCGCCGATATCGGCAATCCCCGCACTATCCTTTAGGGCCTTATCCCTTTTCCCGGTAATGAAATAGAGCTGATTACGCAGGTCACGCAGGGAATTGTTGACCGGGGTCGCCGATAAAAGCAGCACTTTTGTTTTGATGCCGTTTTTAACAATTTCTTCCATGACCCGCTCATAGCGTGTGGGGCGATGGGTCCCGTCCTCCTCGGTTTTTCCATAAGCGTCATTGCGGAAATTGTGAGACTCGTCGATGACCAGCAGGTCGTAGTTGCCCCAGTTAAGATTTTCCAAGTCCAGACCGTCGTCATTAACTCCTCCATTGTGACGGGACATGTCTGTGTGGCAGACGATATCGTAGCGGAGCTTGTCATCGGCCAGGATGTTCCGGCAGTCGTTGTTTTTATAAAGCGACCAGTTGTTGAACAGTTTCTTCGGGCACATGACCAGCACCCGGTTATTGAGCAGTTCAAAGTATTTTATAACGGCCAGTGCTTCAAACGTTTTTCCCAAGCCGACGCTGTCGGCAATGATACACCCATTGTGCTGAAGGATTTTATTGATGGCCCCCGTAGCGCCATGTTTTTGGAATTCAAACAGGGTATTCCAGACTTTGGTCTCAAAAAAGCCTGTTTCCTGCTCCAATAGCCCGGCCCGGGACTGATCCTCCAGAAACTTTTTGAATACATGGAAAAGGGTCAGGTAGTATATGAACTCCGGGGACGTATCGCTGTACAGACGTTCCAGGTAATCAAGAACATCCTGTTTGACGTCCTTGGTCAGCTTCGCATCGGTCCACAGTTCATCAAACCAGCATAGAAGATCCTGAATGTCCCGGCGATCGTTAAGCTCGAGGTTCAATTCGATGTTCGGCTGATCAGAAAATCCCAGTCCTCTCACCGTAAAGTTGGAGCTGCCCACTAGAGCATGTTCCAGCCCATTGGGCTGCTTGACATGGTACATCTTCCCATGCAGGAGCCCGGCCTGGGTAATGGAACGGATTTCAGCCTTCCTCTTGATCCAGTCGGCGCAGTCCCTGGCAATCTGTTTCTGCTGAAGCCGCCCGCGCAGCTTGAGCTGCCCCTCTTCGAAGTCGAATGCCTTGGCCTGATCCTGCTCCGGATCCAAAACAAACCGGGGCTCCCCGAAAAGAAAACGAAAGCCGGAAAGATTCTCAAGGTGTGACCTGAGACGCGCGTAAGCGTAGATGGTGAAGTAAGCGGAAACAGATGAGAACTCGGAATCATCCGAGAGTCTGGCACGGAGGAAATCTCCCGCCGCCCCGCGGGCACGGTTGTCCCAGATGGCCGAGTTTTTCGCATCCGCCGACCACTTGCGAGAGTGTTCCGGATCCACCTCTATTCCTCCTTTTGCCAAGCGGCTTTCATGGCGCGTCGCGGAGCGTGTCGGCCGGTGTCGGCGTGGCCGCGGACATCGCTGACAATGCCCTGCCGGCCGCCCGCGGCCGCGGGCATGCCAATCTGTGGATTTAAAACGTTTTCACTCAAACCCATGCGGCCACATCATTTCTTTCATTCTCCAAAATGCCGCATTTGCAAAGCAAACACGTGATGGATTTTAAAATAGAACCCGCTTGGCTGAGTACAAGCTACGGAACAAAAAAAGACGATAGTTAAACTGTGTTTTTTCGTCAAGGCACGAAAATTAAGAGGGGCAGGAAGGCGTTGTTTTTTTTTGTGGCTTTTTGTGCTTTTTTGTGGCTATCCTCTTCCCAGTTTTCAAAAATTAGTGTCGAATCAGTGTGAATGAGTGGTTCCTCGCATTGTTTTCCTCTCCCCATTTTTCTGTCAGCAATATTTGACGATTCGCTGCCGATCCAGTTGGTCGGCCCCTGCCACTGCCTGGCGGTGTCCAGAACC
>JAVVEH010000047.1:10819-32241 GCA_032251435.1 Lentisphaeria bacterium
TTGTCCAGAACCTTGTCCAGAACCTTGTCCAGAACCTTGTCCAGAACCTTGTCCAGAACCTTGTCCAAAACCTTGTCCAGAACCTGAATCCGTTTTGACTTTGGTTCAAGGACACCGCCGAAGGCAGAGCGGCTCTGCGGGATCCGCGCAAATCCCGCTCCGAACAGGAAGAAACTGAAGCCCGACGAGGTGCGAGACGAGGTCACGTTTCAGGAGAGCCCGCTTGGCTTCCGGCATCAGCGGTTTTTCTAAATCGGGCCACGAACATGGCGTCGGAATCCCCTTCCCACGGCCAGATTTGCAGGAATCCCGGCGTTTCCACCCCGGTCAGGGGATGGGGAAAGGGCTCCAGCTCCACCGGCAGCGCCGCCAGAATCCGCTGGACATTGTCCTCGTTTTCCTCTTTAAACATGGAGCAGGTGGCGAAAACCAGTCGGCCAGCGGGCCGCAAGGCGGGAAACACCCGCCGCGCGATCTCAAACTGTAGATCGGCCATTTTTCTTATATCCGCTTCCGGCAACTGCCAACGGGCGGCCGGATTCCGCCGCCAGGTTCCGGAACAGGTGCACGGCGCGTCCACCAGAACACCGTCAAACGCCGCCTGTTTCACCGACCCGTCTTTCCCGTCCCAATCTTCACAGTCAATATTCAGAAAACCGGCGCGGCGGGCGCGTTTTGTCAGATCTTGCAACGCATGCGGCCGCACATCCGACGCGACGACCGTGCCCTTGCGCCGCATGGCCGAGGCGAGTTGCAGACTTTTGCCGCCGGCGCCGGCGCAGGCGTCCCACCAGCGTTGTCCGGGTGTCGGATCGCAAACCGCGCCAATCGCTTGTGAAGCCAGATCCTGCACGTCATACAGCCCGTCCCGGAAACTGGCTAGTTGGTGGAGATTGACGTGGGGGTATCCCACTGAAACCGCGTTTTTCAGACGCGCGTGAGGCACCGGATCGAGGTTTTCCGCCCGCAAAACCGCCAAGGTCTCTTCAATCTTATCGGTTTGCAGCCGCAGCCACATGGGCGGCCGGCTTTGCAGCCACTCAGCCAGCGTTTTTCTATCGACATCAGCGGCGAGATGATCGTCCATCCATATCGGGAACAAGGGCTCCGCCGCCGTTTCCCGCGGGCGGGGATCGGTTTCAGCCAGCCGTCTTAAGGCCAGCCGGGGCGGTGTGTCAGGCAGATGATCCAATTCGCCGGCCACATGTAAACAGCGGACAGCGGCCTGGAAATCCGGCCAGCCGCCGCCTTCCAGGCATGAGTCACAGACAGCGAACCGGTGGTCAAAAAGCTCACGCTCGCGGGCGGCGAGTTCCCCCAGGCACGCGCCCCACCAGCGGAAAGCGGCGAAGACGGTGTCCGTGATGAACCGGCGGTCCCGCGAACCGATTTGCCGGTTGTTTCTGAAAAAATAATTGAGACTGCGGTCGGCGGGACGGCCAGCGAAAAAAACACTCTCGGCCACCTGGCGGAAAGCCTCCGCACATACCCGCGCCTGATGATCCGCCCGCCGGGCAAGTTTTAAATTGTCGAGGTCTTTATTTGTCATGGAAATCTTTAGAAATTACAACCCGTTCACGGCCTCACGCAACGCTTTGATCTCATCCTCACCCATAGGTTGGTAGCGGCGGCGACGGAGTCGATTATTCAATTCATAACAAGCTGTAAAGCTCCACCCATAGAGCCGTACCCGTCGCCTCGTAACCCGCGAACACTTGATCCGGAACCAATGGCCGGGAATGTTCACAAGCGGAACTTTGACAGGCGTAACAATAGACATGCCCTCTCTTGAAACTTGGAAATGATGAACAGATGAACAGGGAATAACGAATATCGAAAGAGAGGTGCTTTGGATCTTTCTTAAGATTCGGAAGTTTCATCTTGTTCGGAGCGGGAAGTTTACGACCCCGGATGGTCGCTTTCCTGAATTCCGCGGACACCGCGGCTTGCTCGCTGACTATTCGATCGGCTTGATCAACTAATTCATCCAACGGACTGTCCAGTCTGACAGTGAGTTCCACCCCCGGCATGTCCGTGGAAGTCATTTGATGGCGGGCGGATGTCAAGGCCAACAATTCAGCCATCCCTTCCACCATCTTGCCCGCGGCGGCCAGACGCCGGGCTTTCTCATCCGCCTGTGTAAGGGACTTTTCCGCCCGGGAATGCGGGTGACAAGCGCTTGATGGATGGTGTTTCTCAACCGCCATCACATAAACTCCATAGAAACATCCTCAACCACGCAGTCAGGCAATGTCTCAATACATTCGGCCACTTTACTCAATACCTGGTTGCAGAACCGCTGCTGATTACTCACGGTCACCACGGCGATGACCGCATGATTCCAGATGTCATTTTCCTCCACTTCCGCGACCGAGACATTAAACTTTTTGCGCACGCGGTCCCGTAAACGGTTCAACACCGCCCGCTTGTCTTTTAATGAAAAAGCGGTTGGAATATCCAATTCAACAAGTAATGAACCAATAATCATAATGCTTCTCTTGAAGGTTCGTTCAATAATAAGTAAGTCATTAATCCGCCTTCGCCAAGGCTACGTCGTGACGGGTCAGCGCTCAATGATCAAGTTTCATTTTGCCCGGCCCGGCATCGCCGGAATATCGCCACCTGAAATAAAAAAACATTGGGGAGCGATACTATACACCCTTGAAAGAAAGTCACCTCCGGTTAGAGTAAACCCGATAGCGGAGCCTAAGGTAGAATAGCGCTAAGTTAAAGCTTGAATAGCGTGTTTCGAATTGCCATTGACCCTTAATCAAGAAAGCTTGGGAAATTTCCGATTAGGGGGAATGATTAAGGCGAAAGATTAGGGATTGTGAATTCTATAACCTTAATCTTTCGCCTTAATCCCTTACCCTAATCGATCTTTTTAAACTCTATTTACGAACCCCGTTTCTCCCCATAAAAGTGACGCGTCACAGCGATGAACAGCACCCGCCCCAAACACGTTCTTCTCATCATGCTGGATGGTGTCGGCTGGCCTGAAACGGCGCTGGAAAACAGTATTTACGCCGACTGTCCGGCCTTGCTCCGTTTGTTTCAGCGCCACGCCGTTCCGGTGGACACCTGTTTGAACGTTCCCGGCCTTCCGCAAAGCGCCACGGGGCAGACCGCCATTCTCACCGGTGTCAACGCCGCCGCGGAGCTCGGGTCTCATTTGCACGGATTTCCCAATGCCCGGCTGCGTGACATCATTGAACAGAATAACCTCTTCATCCAATTGCGTGATCAAGGTGTCCGCGCGGATTTCGCCAACGCCTACGCCCTGAAACCCGAACAGGCTCTGGGAACCGCTGTCCGTTCCGTGACCACGGTCGCCGTGACATCCGCCTACGGAAAAACCCGGACCCGGGAGCATTTATTCGCCGGACAGGCGGTGTACCATGACTTAACCCGCTCGTGGCTGGCCGAAAAAGAACAGGCCCCTGTCCCCTTGGTCAGCGAGGAAACCGCCGCTGATCATCTGCTGGCGATCATGCGGACACTGGATTTTTGTTTGTTTGAATTTTTTCTGACGGACGTGATTGGCCACCGGGGAACTCTGGCGGAAAAACAGGCGGTTTTAGCCTCGCTGGACCGGTTTTTTGACCGGATCATGAGCCGTCTGAATCCGACGGTCGAGTTACTCCTGGTCGTCAGTGATCACGGGAATATCGAGGAACCCGACCATAAACGGCACACGGCGAATCCCGTGCCATTCTGCGCGTTTGGTTACCAGGAACAGCGCGCGCGTGAGGGTGTGACATCCTTGACCGATGTCACCCCCCGGGTGATCAGTCTATTTGAACAATAGTCACTCCGCCGCCGCCGGGTTCTTTCTTATCCGCGTCGGCCAGGCGGAATTTACCCCGGAACCCATGGTCGTTGAGCCAGCCGTGCAGGCCCTTCATTAAGCGGCCGCTGCCGAAGCCGTGAACCACCCTCACCTCCAGCAGGTTGCTCAAACGGGCCTGATCAATAAACCGATCCAACGCGTCACAGGCCTCATCCACGCGTTTTCCAAGTAAGTTGATTTCTAAACACGTGTTTCCCCGCGCTTTCGGCAATGACACCCCGCCGCCGCTTTTTTTCACCTTTCGTCCGGGGCGGTCAGGATCTTCGACGACACGCTCCAGTTGATCGCTCATCACGGTGAAGGCCATCCCCTTGATGGTCACCGTCACGTTGCGGCCGCCCCGCGAAAACGATCGAATCGCGCCTTCCGCGTTCAGCGACCGCACCCAGACACGCATACCTTCGCGGAGATCATCGGGGGCGATCGGCCGCGCGGGCCGCGCGGCGGTCGCCATTTTCCCATAGCTGAGCGTTCGCAGACTTTCCGCCAAAAGCGCCCGGGCGGCCTGTCGATTTTCCTTCGCCAGCGCCGCGTCGGGATCATCCTGAGCGCTCAGACCAGCGATAAGATGTTCCATTTTCCGGCGGGTTTCAGCGACAATGTGTTCCGCTTCCCGGTAGGCCTCATGCAGCTTTTCGTTACGATCCCTCTGGAGATCGGCCAGTTGTTTTCGCAGGTCGTCCCGGTCCCGGCGGATCCGCGCGAGCGCGGCCCGGGCCTGTTTTTCATCCTCCGCGGTCCGCCGTTCCCTGTCCTCCAAGTCCACTAACAGATTCTCCATCCGCACATGATCCTTGTCCAACTGTTTTTCCGCCTGGTCAAGCACCCGGTCAGGCAACCCGATCCGCCGGGCGATCCGCAAGGCGTGACTGGCGCCGGGCCGGCCGATTTCCAGCACATATTCCGGCGCCAGGGTCTCGAGGTTAAATCGCACGGCGCCATTCAGCATGCCGGGTTGTTCCTCGGCGAAAGATTTGATGGCGCCAAGATGAGTTGTCGCCACTGTCAGCGCGTCGCGCCGGGCGAACTCCGCCAGCAACGCGCAGCCGATCGCCCCCCCCTCAAGCGGATCTGTCCCGGTGCCCAGCTCGTCGAGCAGCACCAGCGCCCGGCCTCGTGATAAGCCGGCGAGAATCTCCTTCATCCGCGTCAAGTGCCCAGTGAAGGTGCTCAAGTTTTCCGTCAGGGATTGCTCGTCGCCAATATCCGCGAAAACCGCGTCGAAGATGTCCAGCTCACTGTTTTCGCCCGCTGGAATGGGCAGTCCGGATTGGGCGAGAAGCGACATCAGGCCGAACGTTTTCAACGTGACTGTTTTACCGCCGCTGTTGCTGCCCGTGACAACCAGCGCCCGGGTCTCCTCCGGCAGGGAAACGGTCAGGGGCACAAGATCCTCCGCCCGGCCGGCTTGACGAAACCGCCAGTCCAGCAGCGGATGCCGGGCGCTGACCAGTTTCACCCGGCCCGTGAACCGCGGAAGCATGCCGCCGACAATTGACGACCACCGGGTTACCGCGCTGAGACCATCCAGACGGGCGGCGGCGGCCGCCGCCGGTTCCAACTCGGGCAACCGCTGGCGGACACCGGCGCTTAAGTCCGCGTAAATCCGCCGGCATTCATCCCGTTCCTCTAAGCGGGTGGATGCGAGCTCATTGCCGATGGCCACCGATTGCTCCGGCTCCATAAACACGGTCCGCCCGCTGTCCGACAAGTCGTGAATGACCCCCTTGAACTGGCCCTTCGCCTCGCGGCGGACAGGCAAGACGTAGCGCCCGTTTCGCAAGGTGACAAAGTGATCCTGGTAAACCCCGGACAGAGCCTCATCCTTCAACAACCGTTCGAGCAACCGCTGGTTGGATTCTTCCAGTTTGCGGACGTTCCGCCGTAACTCAGCCAGCTTGGGGCTGGCGTCGTCCAAAAGTGACCCGTCCGCGTCCAACGAGCGGCGCAAGCGGTGAACCAACTCATCGGGAACAATGAGAACATCCTTGACTGTTAATAACGCCTGGCAACCCCGGCATTCTTCCCGGCTTAGAAAGTCCCTCAATTCCGCCAGCGCCTGAATGAAATCCCGGCAGACAAGCAACTCGTCGCCCCCTAAAACAGCGCCATGGGGACGGACACGGTTGAAGATCGCCGCGGGATCCGCGAAATGAGCGGCGGGCAGGGACACCCCGGTGTCAACCAAGCCGCGTAATTCTTTCAGGACCGGATGATTCCGGATGATGTCACGCAATTGGACGCGGGGCATCAAAGCGCGGACCCAGTCGCCGCCTGGCGCGCTGTGGGCGTGCCCGGCGATGATATCCAGCGCCGCTTGAAATTCAAGCACTTTCAAAGCGTGCGCGTCCATAGCGGTCAAACCAGCCGGCCCGTCAGATCATAGTCAGACGCGGCGGACACGCTCACCCGCGCGAAGCCGTCGGCTCTCCAGCCGTCAGGGGCGGTGAAGGCGACCAGATTATCGACTTCCGGGGCGTCGGCGGCTGTCCGGCCGATGTGGTTTCCATCCGCGTCCATCCCCTCAACCAGCACCGTCACGCGTTGGCCGACAAGCGCCTCGTTGCGCCGCCGTGAAATCGACCGCTGAATCTCCATCAACGCGTCGCGGCGGGCGGCCGCGGTCTCCGCGGGAACCAAGCCCTCCGTGATCCGGGCGGCGGGGGTTCCCGCCTCCGGCGAAAACGCGAACACGCCGAGGCGGTCGAATTCAAAGGTTTGAACATAGTCCCGCAAGCGGTCGAAATCAGCGGCGGTCTCGCCGGGAAAGCCAACTAGAAACGTCGTTCGAATGATGACACCGGGAATATCCGTTCGGAGACGCTCCATCAACGTCCGGGTTTCTTCTTCAGAACACCCCCGCCCCATCGCCTGGAGCACGGTGTCGGAAATGTGCTGCAAGGGAATATCGACATAGGGCACGAGGCGCGGACACGCTTGGTAGGCGGCGATCAAGTCATCGTCAAAATAGCGGGGATGCGTATACAAGACACGAATCCAGAAATCGCCATCCAGGCGCTCTTCACAGGCCCGCAAGAGCTTCGCCAGAGTTGTTCCGTCAGCCAGATCACGCCCGTACCGGGTCGTGTCCTGAGCGATGAGGTTCAGTTCCAAGGCTCCGCCGGCCAATAACTGGCGGCATTCCGCCACGATATCGTCAATCGGGCGGCTTCGTTGCCGGCCGCGGATGCCCGGAATCGCGCAAAACGCGCAGCGGTGGTCACACCCTTCGGCGATTTTCACGTAGGCGTAATTCGCCGGGGTCAACTGCAGACGCGGGGCGGCGCTGTCATAAATATAGGCGGGTGAGTCGAAAGCGCTGGCGGTGTCCGCGTTTTTCCCGCCGCTGAAAAGCGTGTCGAACAAGGCCGCCGCGCGGGGCACGTCATCCAGTCCAAGGAATAAATCCACGCCTGGAAACGCCTCTCTGGTTCCCTGGAGATCCCGTTGCGGCAGACATCCCGCCACCGCCAGCCGCCGGGATTTTTTTTCCAGCCGCCATTCCAGCGCGTCGCGGATTTCCTGTTCAGCCTCGGCCCGGGCGTCGGCGATAAAGCCGCAGGTGTTAATCAGGACGACATCCGCCTCCTCCGGCACATTGGTCAGCATGTATCCTCCCACTGCCAGCGAGCCGCACATAACCTCCGTGTCAACCAGATTCTTCGCGCAGCCCAGACTGACAACCATGACTTTGCGCTGTCGGTCAGCCATGATCACATCTCGTCGCTCATGACGGAGGCGTTCAGCAAGATACCGGAAATAGGCATGTCGATATTCTTTTCCGGCGCCACCCGCCCTTCGTAGAACGAGACTTCCGCGGCGCCGGCTTTGAGCATTCGGGCGATCGCTTCCAGCCCCGTGTGCTCACCATAGCGGGCGAACAAGACCGTTCCGTCACCCAGATGAAGCACCGCTTGGCCGGCGTCATTGTCAAAGGAGAGCTCAACCTCACCCGCGCGGGATGTCATACACAGAAACTGCAGCGCGTTACTCAATTCATCGTCATTTAATTTCAAGAACATCACTTCAGCGGTTTTCCCGCCCGCGACTTTTTCCCGCGCGTCAACCTGCATCAATTTTTCCCGGGTCTCCACGCTCAAGTTACTGATAAACTGATGCATGTCCTGGCGCGCCATTTGCGACCGTTGCCGCAACTGTTTTTTCCGCGTCGCCTCCTGTCCGCTGCTGTACATCCGGTAAACAATTCCCCCGAGAACACCGAAACCAATCACACCGAGAAAAAGCAACAGACCACCGATTTTGCCACCGACACCCCCGTGCGAGGTCGTGATGAGGCCCAAGCCCGCCACCGCCACAAGTGTCGACACGGTTCCTCCCAGCATGATCTTGCGGGCGGTCTTTTTCAGGTCCGCGTTAATTCGCAGTTTTTCCTCTTTCAGCGCCTGCTTGCGACGGGCGGCGGCATCCAAAGGTTTCGCGCCGGGACGCTTCGTGGCTGAAGACTTTTTCGCCGCCGACGGGCCCGCTTTTTTCCCGGAACCCGTCGTCTCATCCGATCCCGGAGCCGATGCCGTCTCCGGTTCGGCGGGGAATGCTTCCGCCTGTTCAGCCGCGGCCGCTTCCACCGGCGTTTCAGCGTCTGTGGCAGTCAATTCGTGTTTTTGATCGTTCTCATGCATAGGGTCTCAATCCAGTCTTATCGCCGACATACTATTAGTCCATACCGGACACCACTTGAGCGGGGAATGTAAGTCCGCAAAGTGGTATTTCAAGCCAGTTAAACCGCTACCGCCGACGGGGTTCACATCCCCATCTTTTCGGCGAAACGGACCAGTTCGGCCAGGGAATCCGCCTCCATTTTCGCCATCACCCGGGCTCGGTGGACTTTGACGGTTTTCTCGCTGATGCCCATGGTTTCACCGATCTCTTTATTCAACATCCCCACGACAATGCGCGTGAAGACCTCTTGCTCGCGGGGAGTCATGCTGTCATAGCGTCCCTGTACTTCTTTGCGGACGATCCGCTCCCTCCGGACAGCGCGGTCTTTTTCCAGCGCCCCCCGCACCGCCGCCAGCAGATCCGCCTCCTCAAACGGCTTGGTGATAAAATCAACCGCGCCGCCCTTCATCGCTTCAACCGTGGATGGAATGCTGCCATGGCCGCTGATGAACACAGTAGGCAGATGACAATTCACGTCAGCGAGACTTTTCTGCAATTCAAGACCGTCCATGCCGGGCAATTGAAGATCAACAATCAGGCAACCGGGACGGTCGCGCAGGTAGGTGTCCAAAAACGCGGCGGCCGATGAATGGGCGACCACGGCGAATCCCTCCATCGTCAACAAGCGGGTCAAACTTTTGCGGACCGATGGATCGTCATCCACCACATGAACCGTCGCCGCGTTTTTGTCATGTCCCGTCATGTTTACCGGATTACCCAAAAGCCCGTGACCCAAAGGCTGAACACACGTGATAGCTGGTACGAGAGGGGGGACTCGAACCCCCACCCCTTGCGGGACTGGAACCTAAATCCAGCGCGTCTGCCAATTCCGCCACTCTCGCGACATTCCACCAGCGTCCGTAAAGCGGAAGCCGATGCCATCCGCTGACTGCGTCAAAATAATCCATCCAACGCATTCTTCAACCCCGTGCGGACAGGCCGGGGAAACTTTTCAGTCAGGCCGCGATGATAACCAACCGACACCGCCCAAGGCCTTTTATGAATCCAGGCTAGAGGTACAGCTTGTAAAGGCCTTGCGTTCCGTCGTCCGCTCCGCCTTTGGCTTGAAGCGCTTCATACAGCGACTTGGCAAGATCCAGCCCGGGCGTGTCAAGCCCCATCGCCCGGGCGGAGTCGGCGGCGATGGTCATATCCTTGATGAAGTGCTTGACATAAAAACCCGGCTCAAACTGTCCCGCGAGCATGCGCGGCGCGAGATTGGACAGCGACCAACTGCCCGCCGCGCCGGCGGAGATACTCCTCAGCACGGTTTCCGGATCAAGACCGGATTTCTCCGCGTAAGCCATCGCTTCGCAGACACCAAGCATGGTGGAGGCGATCGTGATCTGGTTGCACATCTTGCAGTGCTGACCACTGCCCGCCGGGCCTTGGTAGACAATATTCCGCCCCATAAGCTCGAAGAGCGGAAGAACAGTGTCAAATGTGTCCGCGTCGCCGCCGACCATGATGGAAAGGCGCGCGTCGCGGGCGCCCGTGTCGCCACCGGAAACCGGCGCGTCGAGCGAGCGGCCGCCCTTTTCTTTGGCGGCGGCCGCGATCGTCACCGCCAACTCCGGTTTCGACGTGGTCATATCAACAACGATCGTCCCCCTCTTCATGTTCGCGAGGATGCCGTCATCACCCAGGTAAACCTCGTTGACATCATTCGGAAAGCCGACGATCGTGAAGATCACATCACATTCAGCGGCCAGAGAAGCGGCGCTGTCATGCCACACGGCGCCTTTATCGATGAGCTCGACAGCCTTGAACTTGGTGCGGGTGTGGATATGCAGTGGGTAACCGGCAGCCAGAATATGGCCGGCCATACTCTTGCCCATGACACCAATTCCGATAAAACCGACCGGTGTGTCTGTATTCATCCGGACCTCCTTGCCGTTATAAACTCGTATTACGATAGTCTCTTCGATAGGATTTTCAAATCCAACGCCGGGGTCTGGGGCCGACGACAGGAGGGTCCTCAGAAATCGCGTAGACGGACTGGACCTGCACGCCGAAGCCTGCGGCGAGGCGTTCCGCTTCCTCTCGGGCGTCTTCGCTGGCGGCAGCCAGCAACTCTCTGCCGATCTTCTCTCGGTCACTGCGATCGAAATCGGCACTTGTGCCGATGACGTTGTCTGTCGAGAGGAGGAACTTCATGAGCGTGTCGAAGCGTTCGAGGTCGCGTAACGTGACCGAGATGCTTCGCCGCACCTCGTAGCCGAGAATCTTGAGTTCCTGATACTCCTTCTTCTCTCGAACGGTGATCTTAACGGATCGGCTCCGGAGGTCGTTTGAAACGGCATGGTCAATTATTTCCCGATGGATGCCTTAACTGTATCGAGAGAAAACCGTCCCGACCGGGCGAAACATTCAAAAAAAAAGCGCCCGGAAAAACCGGGCGCCCATGTCATCGGGGATGCCATCATCCGCGATGATCCATCAGAAAAAAATGTCCGTCTCCTCATGCCTTCTGGTGTAGGCCACCCACTGTTTCACCAGTGGCTGGAGCAGGAAGTCCTCCAAATCCGCATTCAGCTCAAACACGTGATCGCAATACGGGCAAGCGCCAAATCCCTCGATGTCATCCCGCGACAAAACTTCGAGACAACCAGGACAAACAATGTGAGTCGGGGTTATTTTTATTTCGTTTTTCATCATACCTTATATGATAAGGGCGGAAGCGGATTGTTCCACCGACACGGCGCTATTTTTCCGTCATTTTTCCGTTTTACTGACACCGTCGGGGCCCGCCGGGGGCTATTTCAGCCGGGCCGCTATCCGGTCGGCGACGGAGCGTTCATAGGCGTCAAAGTCACCGATATCCACCCGGCTCACGCCGCTTTTCACCGCGGCCTCCGCGACCCGCCGGGCGACTCTCGGCACCACTCGGGGATCAAAGGGTTTCGGGATGACATAGGTGGCTTTCATCGGCGACGCGCCGTCGAACATCCCCATTTTAGCGTCCTCGGGATAGGCGGCGGTCAGGAACTGTTTGATATCCTCCGGGACCGCTTCACGGGCCAGTTCGGCCAGGGCCAGACTGGCGGCCATTTTCATCGCTTCGTTAATATCGAGCGCCCGGACATCCAGCGCCCCGCGGAAAATACCGGGAAACCCCAGGACATTATTGACCTGGTTGGGAAAATCAGTCCGGCCCGTGCCCACCACGGCGGCGCCGGCCCGGACGGCGTCCTCGGGATAAATTTCCGGGACTGGGTTGGCCATGGCGAAAATCACCGGATTGGTGGCCATGGATTGGACCATTTTCTGCGTGACACATTCGGCGACGGACAGACCGAGGAAAATATCCGCTCCCTCGAGAGCGTCGGCGAGGGACCGTTTGCGCGTCTCGATGGCGAACTCTTCCTTCTCCGGTGTCATGCCTCCTTTACGGCCTTTATAAATCACCCCTTTGGAATCACACATGATGATGTTTTCCCTCTTCACGCCGGCGGTGATGTACATTTCAGAACACGCGATGCCCGCGGCACCCGCGCCATTGACAGCGACAATAACCTCGCCAATTTTCTTATCGACGATTTTCAGTGCGTTCAAGATCCCGGCCAGCGAAATAATCGCCGTTCCATGTTGATCATCATGAAAAACCGGAATACCCATTTGGCCCTTAAGCACCTGTTCCACTTCAAAACAAGCGGGAGCGCCAATGTCTTCCAGATTAATGCCGCCATAGCCGGGCTCCAGGGCCGCGGTCAATTCAATCAATTTCTCCGGATTTGTCCGCCCGTTCTCATCAAAACAATTGGCGAAACACACAGGCACGGCATCAATATCCGCGAAGCGCTTGAACAAGACCGCTTTGCCCTCCATGACCGGCAAGGCGGCGAGGGGCCCGATATTCCCCAGACCGAGGACGGCCGTGCCGTCACTGACCACCGCCACCGAATTGCCCTTGCCCGTGTATTGCCACGCGTCCGCTTCACATTTCGCGATTTCCAAGCACGGAGCGGCCACACCGGGACTGTACGCCATGGACAAATCCTTTTGCCCGGCGCAGGGTTTTGTCAGACCGGTCTCAATTTTACCGGGGCGGGGGTTCACATGATATTTGAGACTCTGCTCGTACAGGGTTTTATCCATGAAAAAATCACTCCAAAATAAGGGGTAGAGGCGAAGACTTAATATATCCCTGATCCATTCCCTGTCGATAGCCAACGGCGGAAACTTCTTGGTTAGTAGCTGGGGCGTAGGCCGGGGTTCCTTGCCCGGCTATGCCTTAAGGCAGTCGGTCTTGGAAGACCGCCCTACACAATGTCCCCCAGCTGCTAACCGGTTGCACTTCTCGCCGTTTATCAAAAGACCGGGGGCCTCCTCCGAGAGCTGTCCCGGCGGGAGGCGCTTCGCTCATTCTTTCAACAAGACCACCGATTCCGGGGGCAGTTGAAGAGTGACTTCATCGCCATTGTCATATAAACGCCCTCCCCCGAAGGCCAGAACTTTCCAATCATCCCGCGATGTCAAGGTCACCCGGTACTGGACCGTCTCGCCCTGGTAAATACGCTGGGTGACGATTCCCGGCAGACCGCCCTCCCCTTTGGGCCGCAATATGATCCGTTCCGGGCGGACACAGCAGGTCACCGGCGCGCCGGGTTTGGCGACATCCGGACCGACACTGGAAACGCTGATCATCCCGGCCGCGGTCTCAACGGCCCCCCCGTCCTCAGCCGCCGCCAGGCGCCCGCTGATAAAATTGGCCTCCCCAATAAATTCAGCCACAAACCGACTGGCGGGACGATCATACAACTCCACCGGTGTTCCGAGCTGGGCGATTTTGCCATCCTTCATCACGGCCATGCGATCGGCCATGGCCAAGGCTTCTTTTTGATCGTGAGTGACATAAACCGCGGTCGCGCCGCTGCTCTTGACGATATCCCGCAACTGTCCACGCATTTCCAGGCGCAACTGCGCGTCCAGATTGCTCAGCGGCTCGTCGAGAAGCAGACAGGCCGGTTCGGCCGCCAGCGCCCGGGCGACGGCCACCCGCTGTTGTTGCCCGCCGGAAAGCTGGCGGGGCTTTCGTTGACTGAGGTGCTCGATCTTGACCATCGCCAGCCGTTCCCGGACCCGCCGCCGCCGTTCATCCTTCGACACCTTCCGCATCCGCGGTCCGAACTCCACATTTTCCTGGACAGTCATGTGCGGCCACAAGGCGTAATTCTGAAAAACCATGGCGGTGTCGCGTTTATGCACAGGCACATTGGTGACATCCTTCCCGGCGAAGCGGATACACCCCTCCGTGGGATCGACAAGACCGGCCAGCATCCGCAGCAGGGTTGTTTTCCCGCACCCGCTGGGGCCGAGAAGAAAAAAGAACTCTCCCTCGGCGATACGCAAATCCACGCTGTCAACCGCCCGGCAGGCCTGGGCGCCCGCGCCAAAGACTTTACTGACTGCCGTTAACTGAATGTCCGCCATCACGCACGTTCCTTGAAACGATTTGGAAACACCTCGACATCAACCCGCTTAATCCAACATGTCAAACATGTCTTTATCGGCGTAACACATGGGGCAGACCCATGCGTCCGGCAGGTCCTCAAACGGCGTGCCCGGCGGAATGTCATTCATGGGATCCCCTTCAGCGGGATCGTAAGTATAGCCGCATTGCGTGCAAATATAAGCGTGGTCTTTCATAATACTTTCACTTTTTGTCGGTTATAAGTTCAGGGTTCTGAGTTCAGAGTTCCAGGAACCACCGTTCGCCTCACCACCGGAGTCTTGCCCCTGAGATCCCCCGTTTTTCAGGCGTCAGCGCTCATTTTAAACCGCGAAATATTTCGCCTGGGGATGATGCGCGACAATGGCGCTGGTGGACTGCTCGGGCACCATTTCCATATTTTCGGTCAATATCACCCCGATACGTTCAGGTTTCAACAACCGGAACAGGGGTTCATGCGCGTCTAAATCAGGACATGACGGATAACCGAATCCGTACCGGGATCCCTGGTATTGCTGGGAGACAAACCCGCCGATCGCCGCCGGCTCATCCGTGGCGATTCCCAGCTCCCGGCGCATGACGGCGTGCTGATATTCCGCCAACGCGTCCGTGATTTCCACACTTAACCCATGCAGCATGAGATAATCATGGTAGCTGTCCTCAGCGTACAACCGTTTTATTTCCGCGTCGATTTTCTCCCCCGCGGAGGCGACAAAAAAGCCCACCACGTCCTTTTGCCCGCTATCCGCGTCTTTAAAATAGTCGGCGATGCACAAATACGGGCTGCCGGGCTGCCGGGGAAAGGAGAACATCTCACACCCGTCCGGGCTTTCCACCACAATGCTGTCGCCGTCCTGCTGACACGGGAAATAGCCGTAAGCGACCTTCAGGTTCAGCAACTCTTTCTCCTCCATCTCTTTGAGCAAACGGTGATACAATGGTTTCACTGTCTCTTCCGTCAAGGTCTCATATTCCTCAGCCGTCATTTTACCCCGCCGGTACCCCCAGCGGCCCCGGAACAACGCCTGCGTGTTCACCAGCGGCAGAATCTCCGCCAACGGAATACGCTCCACATACTTCACGCCGATAAACGGAGGTTTCGGCACCGGATTTGTCCGGTCCAGCGTCACCTGCTTAGGTCCCGGTTTCATTTTCACGCCGCCCGCGCGGCCCTCCCAGGTCGTCGATTTAAGTTCTCCCGCCTCAAATTCCCTCACTGCTTTCAACCCGGCGAAGGCGTCAGCGCAATAGACCACCGGATGCTGATAACCAGGCACGCACTCCTCGGCGACGAACTTCCGCGTCAACGCCGCCCCGCCCAGTAAAATCGGCGCCGTCAAGCCGGCTTCCTGGTATTGTTCCATGGTTTCCTTCATCACAATCGCGGATTTCACCAGCAAGCCGCTCAATCCGATCACATCCACATTGTATTCCCGGGCTTTGGCGATGATCGTGGAGGCCGGCATTTTAATACCGATGTTATACACGGTGTATCCATTGTTGGAGAGGATGATCTCCACCAGATTTTTACCGATGTCATGAACATCCCCGCGGACCGTGGCCAGCAGCACTTTCGTGCTGGAATCCTCTTCCAGTTTATCCATGAGCGGTTCTAAGATCTTCACACAATGCTTCATGGCTTCGGCTGACTGAAGCACAAAGGGCAGCAGCAGCTCGCCTTTGCCGAACAGATCTCCGACATGGCGCATCGCCGGCACCAGCACATCGTTGATAATCGCCACCGGTTTACGCCGTTGCAGAAGAATCATCAACACATCCTCGGTTCCCTCCTTGTCACCGTTCACCACCTTCGTGAACAGCCGGGCCTCGTTGCTGGAACGGGTCGCGGTCTCATCCTCTTCCTCTGTCTCGCGTTTGCCACTGAAATGCTCGATAAAGGCCATCAACGGCCCCTCCGCGCCCGGTTTTTCACGGTTCAGCAACAGATCCCGGCACACGTCACGATCCTCTTCACTGATTCTCGCCAGCGGGATCACTTTCCCGGCGTGCACAATCGCCGCGTCCATACCCGCTTCCACGGCGTCATGCAAAAAAACCGAGTTCAACACCCGGCGGGCGGCCGGGGCCAGGCCGAAGGAAATATTACTCAGCCCGAGCATTGTGAACACGCCCGGCAGCTCAGCCTTAATCCGTCGGATGCCCTCCAGCGTCTGCACCGCAGCATCTTTCAAGGTCTCATCGCCCGCCCCCACGGTGAAGGTCAACGGGTCAAATAAAAGATCCGACGGACGCAACCCGTAGGTGTTGACCGCCAGATCGTGGATGCGGCGGGCGATCGCAAGCTTTTTGTCCGCTGTCATCGCCATGCCGTCCTCATCAATGGTCAAGGCCACGACCGCCGCGCCGTATTTTTTCACCAGGCGCAGCACCCGGTCTAAATTAGCTCCGCCGTCCTCTAAATGCACCGAATTGACCACGCAACGGCCCGGATAAATTTTCAAACAGGCCTCAATGCAGTCGGCGTTGGTGGAATCAATCATCAGCGGCGCTTTAAGCGCTTTGGCGGCCATACTGATCAACGTGGTCATATCCGCCAATTCATCGCGCCCCGCGTAGGCCGTGCAGATGTCAATGACATGCGCCCCCTCGCCTTCCTGTGACTGAGCGATCCGCAGGCAGCCCTCAAAATCATCGGCCAGCAGACATTCCCGGAAGGCTTTGGAGCCGTTGGCGTTCGCCCGTTCGCCGATCAACAGAGGAGGAATAGGCTGGGCGATGTCCACGGCCTGATATAAACTCGCTAAGGACGGATTCACGCTGTCACCTCCCGGGTCGGCACGCGGACGCCGCGGACGGCTTCGACCAGGCGCCGGATGTGCTCGGGCGTGGTGCCGCAGCAGCCGCCCACCACACTCACGCCGAACCGATCAACCATGTGCCGCATTTTCGCCGCGTAGGCGTCCGGCTCCAGCCGATAACAGGTTTGACCATTCACCACTTCCGGCAACCCTTGATTGGGCACACAGGAAATCCGGCGGGGCCAGTTCTGGCTTAAAAAGCGGAGATGGGACTCCATTTCCTCCGGCCCGGTGGCGCAATTCAGTCCCAGCGAAAACACGGGAAACGGTTCCAGAGCCGCGCAGGCCGCGGCGATGTCACTGCCCACCAGCATGGTGCCGGTTTGCTCAATGGTCAGTGACACCATGACCGGCACGTCAACACCGGTTTTCTCCCGCGCCTCAAAACACGTGATCAAGGCCGTTTTCACTTGGGCCAGATCTTGACACGTCTCAATGATCAGCGCGTCCACGCCCGCCTCCAGCAAGGCGGTGACCTGTTCCCGGTAATTGTCCACCAATTCATCCCGGGTAATGTGTCCCAGAGACAGCAATTTGGTTGTCGGCCCGATGGATCCCACCACATATCGGTCAGGTTCGCCGCCGGCCGCCCGGCGGGCGGCGGCGACCGCCGCCTGATTGATGGCCGTCACCTGATCGGCCAAGTCATATTCAGCCAGCACCACCCGGCTGGCGCCGAATGTGTTGGTTTCAACCGCCATCGCCCCGGCATCGAAAAATTGGCGGTGCAACCCCTCAATCAATTCTGGAGCGGTCACGTTCAGGAGTTCATTGCACCCATCCCGGCCTTCCCAGGCGCTATCCGGAATATCCATGAGTTGCAGGTTGGTGCCGCAGGCCCCGTCTAAAATAATAAATGGCTGGTCTTCAAAACGCATAAAAAAAGTCCTTTATCCGCCGGGTTGTGTCACCAACTAAAATGTACCGTTCCAGGGGCTTTTTTCAATGAGTCCGGCGGGTAAATGAGCGGAGTCCGCGAAGGGAAAATTTGTGAGTTCCTGTGTTCAGCGCGTCACTGTAACTCTTCCAGGCGCTCGATAACCCGTTGCGCGTCCGGCCCCAACGAGAGCGAATAATCATTTACGTAAAGCTTAATATGGGCGTCGATCACCGCGTCGTCCATCTCCCCGGCCAGGCTGCGGATATACGGCCGTGACACATCCGGATGTTTCCGGGCGTAGATCAGAGACGCGCGGATCGCCCGCTCCACATCCGCTTTGTGGCGCCGGGTCTCGGTGTCTTTTCGTATGGCGACACAACCCAGGGGTATTGGCAATTGGGTTTCACGTTCCCACCATTGTCCCAAATCGATGATGTTGACGCAACCGTATCTTTCAAACACAAACCGGCCTTCGTGAATAATCACGCCCGCGTCCACTCGGCCGTCCCGCACAGCGGGCAGAATCGCGTCAAAACGCATGGCGCGCAGGTCGCGGATGCCCGGCCGCCACGCCTTCAGCAACATGCAGGCGGTGGTGTTCATGCCGGGGACCGCGACCCGCGCCTGGGAAAAGTCTATCGTTTTTTCCCGGCTCACCACCAGCGGCCCGCACCCAAAGCCAAACGCGGCGCCCGCGTCCAGCAGTTCATACGTGTCACGCGCCTTCATAAAGGCGTGGAAAGACAGTTTGGTGACAGGTAATATGCCTTGAAAGGCCCATTGATTAAGGGTTTCGACATCCTCGATCACCGGTTCAAACGAAAGGTTGTTGTCCCCCACGTGTCCATGCGACATCGCATGAAAAATAAACGCGTCATTCGGACAGGATGAGAACCCGATTTTTATTGACTCTTTTATGTGAGCCGCCCCCATTGCTAGAGCCTTTTTATTTCTTGCAACTTTGTGAACAGAGATATTTATACTTCATGAATTCACTACTACATTATTGACCCGTCAGACGGATACAGAGTCAAGGTCTTTTCTTTTTTTCTATTCTTCCCATTTTTCTGTCCATCATATTTCTGTCAAATTTTTTCACCCCCCCTCCTCGACTAAACAGGCCGGTAGCGGGAATCTCTCCGCACGGGAATTTTGCCCGCGTTCCGGATCAAATCCTCCATGTCCGCCGCCGTCAGCCGGGTGGTGACACCGGCGGCCTGGACCACCAACTCCTCCGTCAGCACCCCCCCCATATCATCCGCACCCATGCAGAGAGCGATCTGAGCGAGCTCCGCGCCCTCGGTCAACCAGCCGGCCTGGATGTGGGGGATATTATCCAGCATGATCCGGGATATCGCCACCGTGCGCAGATAATCCGGTCCACTGGCGGGAGCGATATGATCCAGGCGTGTCCGGGAAGGGGAAAAAGACCAGGGAATAAATGCCTGAAACACACCTGTTTCATCTTGTGTTTCACGCACAAAGCGGAGATGTTCCACCCGTTGCTCCAAGGATTCCCCCATGCCATAGGTGAGCGTGGCGCTGGACACCATGTCATTCTCTTTCAGAGCGACCATGACAGCCCGCCATTGGTCCCGTGAACATTTGCGCGGCGAGACCCGCTGGCGGACATCATCCACCAGAATATCCGAGGCCCCCGGCATGGAATCCAGACCAGCGGCTTTCATGGCTTTAATCACATCGCCATAACTCACCCCTTCCCGGTCGGCCAGGTGAACGACTTCCGCCGGCGAGAAGGAATGAAGCCACATCGCGGGACACTCCCGTTTCACCGTCCGCAGAAGGGTTACATACCACTCCAGATCATGATCCGGGTGAAGACCGCCCTGCAACATGACTTGGCTGCCGCCACCCGCTTCAAGCGCGTGGACTTTTTCGAGGATCTCCTCCGTGCTGAGATCATACGGGGGGACAACACCCGCCTCCGCGTGAAACGCGCAAAAATCGCAACCGGCCGCGCAGCGGTTGCTGTAATTGATAATGCGGTCGACAATGTAGCCCACGCGTTCGCGGGGAACCGCCCGCCGACGGCGGCGATCAGCCAAAGCCCCCAGCTCCGGCAAGTCGCTCGAAAACAGCTCAAGGGCCTCTGCGGAGCTGATTCGCTCTTCTGGAACTTGCTGTAGGCCGGGGTTCCTTCCCCGGCTAAGCCGGACTTGGAAGTCCGGCCTACTGAAGGCGCAAGTTTCACTCTGTTTGGACAGGGAAAGCATGACCCCGGATGGTCGCTCTCTTGAAACGTCTGTTTTTTCAATTGGTGTCATGTTGCCGTGTACCCCGCCGTCGTGCGCACCGGCGTGAAGCCGGCCTGTTCAATCATGGCCCGGAGGCCCCGTTCGGACCCGGAATCCGGCGTGGACGCGCCCGCCGCGTGGACAATCTTCTCATTCAAATACGTCGCCCCCACATCATCCACGGCCACGGTGGCCAGAACCTGCGCGACTTTGATCCCGAGATACATCCACAACCCCTTCAAGTGGGGGACATTATCCAAATACACCCGGGCGGCGGCGAACAGGCGAAGGCTGTCCACACCGGACGGGCGTGACCGGCGGGCGGGAATATCCGTTCGATCGCCGTGATAGGGCAGCGGAACCAGAGCTTGAAATCCCCCGGTCTCATCCTGCAACGCCCGCAACCGCCGTAAGTGATCCACAATATCATCATGTGTCTCGACATGGTTATACAGGATCGTGGCATTGCTTTTCAACCCCGCCCGGTGAGCCAGCCGCATGATGTCCAGCCAGCGGTCGGCCGTGATTTTCTTCGGAGCGATTCGACTCCGGGTCTCTGAGGCGAAGATCTCCGCTCCGCCACCCGGCAAGGCGTCAACACCCAAATCTCTGAATTCAGCCAGCAGTTGATGAACCGGGATACCGGATCGTTTCTCCATGTAATCGTATTCCGTCGCCGTGAAACCGACAATATACATATCCGCACGGACACTCTTGACAGTCGTCACAAGCTGACGGTAATAATCCAGGGGAAGGACGGGATTCAAACCGCCGACAATGTGCGCCTGATCCGCCCCCGCCTCGCAAGCCCGGGTGACTTTCTCCCGCACCTGATCCATCGTCAAAACATACGCCGCCGCCGCGCCGTCGTCACAGGAAAAGGCGCAGATGGGACAGCGCAATTCACAGATATTCGTATAATTCACATTCAGGCTATGCCCATAAAAACACCGTGCGCCATGCCGTTCTTTTCGCACGGCGCTGGAAATCGCCCCCAGTCCGTTGACATCCGGGGTCGTCAGCATGCTCATTAGCTGCTGGTCACTAACCCGCCGACCAGCGAGGACAGCCGCGCCGATTTCCTGGAGCGCCGGATCTGAAATCGATTGAATATTAAGCGCTGTCATGTGTTTATCTGTATCTCTTCATCTTTTTCTTAATACCAATCTTAATCGCATTTTCACCCCTCCGAACATGGGAGGACAAGAGTTTTATGGATTCCGCACTCCCCTGCGGCGGAAAAAGCGTCAGAGACTACCGTTTCCTCACGCTCCACGGGCTCATGACACAACCCCCTCGGGGTTGGTAGATCTTTGTATGCATGATCCCAGGGTTGGGGCAACCCTGGGCTATATGATACAACGCCGTTGGCGTAAAAAAACTTTCAACGACTTTCAACGATTTCAACGACTTTCAACGATTTCAACGACTTTCAACGATTTCAACGCCTTTCAACGATTTCAACGCCTTTCAACGACTTTCAACG
>JAVVEH010000048.1:0-32099 GCA_032251435.1 Lentisphaeria bacterium
GTGCTCGGGGAGCTATTTTTGCTTAAAGTGTGCGTTTTATCCGATTTTCAGGTTGATAAGGAAGTTTTCAGCCAACAGGCCTTCAAAGACTATGCCAAAGATAATTTGGTGACGGTTTTTCTTGACTTCCCGGCCAAGAAGAAAATTTCCGACGAACTGAAAAAACAAAATGCCGAGTTAGCCAAAAAATACAAAATCCGGGGCTATCCCACGGTGATTTTGTTGAACAGCGAGGGAAAAAAGATCGCTCAGACCGGGTATAGACGCGGCGGCGCCGAAGCCTATGTGAAGCATCTTAAGTCTTTGATAGAAAAGGGATCGAAATAGACACTGGTCCGTTGTCGGCGGCCCGCCCGCGGGCCAGCGCCGAACATCAATACATCCATCCGGCCGCGGACTCCGCGGCCGGATTTTTTTTGTTAGGGTTAGTAGCTGCTGGGGCGTAGGCCGGGGTTCCTTGCCCGGCTATGCTTTAAGTCGGCCTTGGAAGACCGCCCTACACACTTTCCCCCAGCTGCTGACCGGTTACATTTTTTTGTCTCTCCGCCTATGAAAAACAACGATATCCGGTTATGGTTGGTGACGTTTCGGACAACCAGTCTGACCACGCGTAAACCGCGCATGCCATCATGAACGGATCCGCGGCCATTGGAAAAACGCAAAACACGCCGGGCAAAACACCTGTGATCCCGATGACAGAACGTCTGAAAAAGCAAAAAAAAATCTGGCCGTTTGTGGTCATGGGTGTGGTGGTGTTGGCGCTGGTGGGGATCAGTGACCGGCTCAAACACCGGCCCGCGCCGCCGCCGTTTGTTCATGAGTTCATGATTTTCGGCACCTACGGGCGCGTGACGTTTTGGGCGCCGGCGCAAGACGCGGCGGCGGCGGCGGCGGAAATGGTTCAGGAATTGGAAGCTCTTCAGTCGGCCATCAACACGTATGAGGCGGACAGCGACATTTCCCGCCTGAACCGGACCGCGCATGAAGCCCCTTTCCATTGCGGTGACCGCCTGTGGAACATGATTGCCGCCGGCCGCGACGCTTACACGGTTTCAGAAGGCGCCTTTGACATATCGGTCGGTCCGCTGCTGAAGCTGTGGGGGTTTTACGGCAAACGGCAAACCCTGCCAAGTGATGAGGAAATCGCCCAAGCGGCTGAGTTGACAGGCCTGGATAACATTATATTCGACCCTCAGGAAAAAACGGTCCTCTTCCCGAAACAGGGCATGTTTCTTGATTTCGGTGGCATCGCCAAGGGGTACGCCTTGGATCTGTGCCTCGACATCGCGGAGAAACACGGGCTCTCGCAGGGCATGATTGATCTCGGGGGAAACATTGGCTGCCTGCCTGATCCGCCGCCGGGAAAAGACACCTATACCATCGGCATCCGCGACCCCGCCGCCACCGGAGAGATCCTGGAGACGGTGAGCATGACCGGGCTGTGCGTCGCCACCAGCGGAAATTATGAGCGGTTCCAGGTTCTGGATGGAACCTTTATCCATCACATTATTGATCCGGCGACCGGGTGGCCGGTGCCGGCCCGGGCCAGCGTGTCGGTCATCGCTCCCAGGGGCTTGGACACGGATGTGTTTTCCACCGCGATTTTCGTGCGGGGAGACGCGCTGGCCAAGCGGTTTATTGACCAGGAGCCGCGGGGCCGCGCGCTGATTATCACCGCCGCCGACAGCGCGGCGGAACCGATGACGATTCAACGCCTTAACTGGCCCGCCGAGGATCGTCACCCGTAGATAGGTTAAGCCGGAAATGGGTGTGAACATGAAAAACCGTACTTTTTAACGTAGACTCAGGTACTGGAGATGAACATGAAAACATGGCTGACGCGTGTCGATCATACGCTCATGTGGGGGAGCCTGCTGGCTTTGGCCATTTCCCCAACGCAATACGGTTTCCGCCTGGCCGGAAACATGAACGTGTGTCTGGTGGATCCCCTGATCTGGGGACTGGGCGGCTTGCTGGGCTTAAGACTTTTAGTGAGCCGGGAGTGGGCGGTGATCAAAAAACCGCCGGTTTTCGCCGGCTTGTTTTTTGTCTTTTGCGCGGTCAGCTTAGTGGTCAGCCAATCCCGGATGAACGGCATAAAAGAGCTTATCCAATACGCGGAATATTTTCTTGTCGCCCCGGCGCTGTTTCTCCATGTTCTGGCCATGCCGCGGGGGCGTCGTTGGTCGCTGCTGGTTTTCGCCGTGGCCACATCCGCCGTGATCGGTTTCGGGTTGACCCAATACCTGCGACTGGAGACGGTGGCGGCCTTCGCTGTCGGCGGCAGTTTTGGCAACGCCAACGTGCTGGGCGGTTTTTTATCGCTGGTGTTGCCATTGGCGTTAAGCTTCGCGTTGTCCGCGGACCGGCCTTGGTGGCCGCGCCTCTGGGGCGCCGCGCTGTTCCTGGCGGGGCTTTTTTCCCTCCTGTCCGGAGGCGCGTTGGTGGCTGTTTTGACCGCCTCAATTGCTCTTGTCTGTCTGTGGCGGACAAAAACCGCCTGGGTGGCGCTGGCCGCGGTCACGGCGCTGCTTATGTTTATTTTTCCCCTTCTACCCCGCCAGAACCTGTGGACAGCCCACGACAGTATCGCCGTGTTCACCCCGGATGGAGAGCCCGCCATGCGCTACCCTGAGTGGCAGGCGGCCGCCGCCATGATCGCGGACCGGCCCTTAACGGGTGTGGGCCTGGGCGCCTACCAAAGCCATGTCGGCCAATACGCGGGGGTCATTCCCGACGAGAATGTCAAGGCTGAGGCGGACAGCCAGAACATGTATTTGGTTCTCGCGTCCACGATCGGGATTCCAGGCGTTTTGTGTTTCGCGCTGCTTTTGGCCATGGGTGTCGCACGCGGGGTCCGCGAATTTATAGAGGGGGGCCAACTCAATCACGCGGCCTACAAGCTGGGCGCGGCGATGGCGTTGCTGGCCTTCGCTGTCAACTGTGTCTGGAGTCCGCTTCTGGTGCGGGGCATCGGCATCCCGCTGGCTTTCATACTGGCCCTCGCCTACTTTTTACCAGTCGGCGGTCAAAAAAACGTCAGTCCATCGTGTGAGTCAGGCAAGACTCAATAGCGGCGAAGATAAAACCTCTTTCGGCGAATTCCCGACCGCGTGAGGCGACCCGGTTTACATGCGCGCGGTGGCGGGTATCGGCTTGATAAAGTGCTGGCGAAGGCTGTAGGTATAGGCCCCTTGGTCTGGGATGAGCAAAATGTCCCCACGATCGATGCCGCCGCCGAAATAATTGTAGCCCCACACATCGTGGGGCGTGCAAAGGGACCCTAAAATATGGCATGGCTGTTCGCTTAAGCCTGGTTGTGAGAGGTTAAGAATCGGGGCGTAATCCCGCTCGAAGCGTTCCCAGCCAATGGCATTGGTGCCGGCATCGGTGATCACCAGGTCGGTTTCTTTCTTATCGACAACGGAGATCAAGATGTGCATGGCCTCGTTTGACAGCCAGCGGCCGGGCTCAAAGCAGATACGGCACCGGGTGACCGGGAAAATGGCTTGGCGGATGGCCTGGGCAAGGTTGGCCGCGGCCTCGTCGATCGAGATAGCTGGATTGCAAAAGTGCGCGGAGCGGTCGGGCGCGACACCGTCAAGCAGTTGGCGGATGTGCCCGCCGTCGGTCGCTTCGGGCAGGAGCCATTCACCAGCGGGCGGCCAGTAGCCCCCGCCGATATCCAGAAAAGACATGGTCCTGGTCAGCTCCGCGGGCCAGGTCTCAAGCTCCCGCCCCAACGCTGTGATCGTCTCAATCTGGGCGGTTGAGGTCATGTTCCAGCTCGTGTGGAACTGGATGCCCTGGAGCTGGACTCCGGGGCGCCGGGCGGCCGTTTCCCAGAACGCGCGCAGGCGGTCGAGGCCGATGCCGAACTTGCGCCAGCCATGCGGGCCGGGGGGATTGACGCGCACCCCGGCCCGCACGCGCGCGCCACCGGTCGCCGCCGCCGCCGAAAGCCGGTCGAGTTCGCCAAAGCTGTCGATCAGAACAGTTACCCGGTCGGCGTGAGCGACGGCCTGGATCAGTTCACGATCCAGTTTCCCCGGTCCGCTGAAGACGATATGCTCGGCGGCGGTGTCCAGAGCGAGCTGCAGTTCAAGCCCGCTGGAAACATCCAGGCCGAAACCCGCTGTGGCCAGAGACTGTGCTATAAAGGGGTGGTTGTTGCTCTTCATGGCGTAATAAAAACCGCAGGCCGGGAGCCGCGCGTCAAACGCCGCGCGGAATTCCGCCGCCCGGCTGAGCAACGCGGTTTCGTCGAAAAGGTAGAGCGGCATGCCGCCGTGTTTCCGCCACAGGTTGAGGCAACGGTCACGCTTTTCAAAATGCCGGGCCACAAAGCGGCGCAACAGGTCAGGGGACAACACGGGGGGGCTTTCCGACAGCAGGCGCGTCAGGCGGAGATGCGGATCACTCATGCGCTCAATCCCATTTAATCCTGACCATGGCGGCCAGCTTGTCATTCTGATGGTCGACAGGCAGCCGCGGGTCGGGTTCGTAGACGACGTGGCCGAGGATCCAGGAGTCATAGTCCCCCGGCGGCAGCTCGATTTTATCGCCGGGATGGCGCTTCAGGTAAATGTCCCTCACCCGTGGATCCGCGTTGAGTTCCGACGTGTCGATGTGGCGCAAAACGCCCCCCCGGTCGGCGAACAAGCGCACCGCGAGCCAGGGAGCGACACGCGGGCGGGGCGTGGCCGGGCGCCCGGCGCAGAAGTCGAGATAGGCGCCCATCACATCCACCCCCGCCGCCCGACGCAGCAGCCAGGGGAGGCAGTCGCCCCCCGGGCGGGGAGCCATTTCTAAAAAGCATGGAATGCCCCCCTGGTCAATTAAATCGACCATGCAAAAGGCCCGTTCCAGTCCCAGCGCGGCGGCTCCCCGGGCCAGGTGCTCCCGCAGGTGTCCCGCATTAAAGGGGCCGCTGTCCGGCAACAGCTCATAGCCGGCGGTGATCCCGAAAAGGCCATGTTTCAGGGCGTATTTGCGCGCCATGCGCACGATGGTGACCGCGCCTTTGTCGATGACAAAATCGCAGCTGTACTCAATGCCGTCGATCCATTCCTCCATCAGCGCCGCCGTCGGTCCAGCGGTGACCTGGTTGAACATGGGCAGGCTTTTGCGGTCGTCGAGCGCCAGCTTGACCTGTTCGAAGCAAGCTCGCGCCTCAACCGGGCTGTCGCAGCGGAATGTTAATTCGCTGCCCGCGCCGCTGATCGGTTTAATCACGCAGGGGCCGGCCAGGGACTGGGCGAAGGCCTGGGCTTCCGCCGCTGTCCGTGCGACCTGGAAACGGGGACATGGCACCCGGGCCGGCTGCCAGAGTTGTTTGGAAGCCAGTTTGCTGCGGCAGTTGCGTACGGCGGACGCGGACGGATAGGGCAGGTCCAACCGCCGCGCCAGATCCGCTGTCAGCAGCATGTTTTCACAGTCAAAACAGGCGATGCCCGCCGGGCGTCGGCCACCCGCCGCGAGATGTTTAACCAAGAGGGCGAAGACACCGTCCGCGTCCGTCAGGTCACAGAGGATTTCCTCCCCGGGCCCCGGCGCGGGTTCCGTCGCCTCCTGGCGCAGCGGCGTGTCCGTCAGGAACAGAGTCTGTCCCGGGCGGGCGTCACGGATCCAGTCGATGTAATCAGTGGTTGTGCCAACGACGATCACGGGGTCAGGCTGGTTCACGGTTTTCTCCCGTCGTAAACAGGGTGTCCGCATGGGGGTCGCTAGACAGCTTGTAGAGAATTCGGGGACTCAGACGGAAGCGCTCTTTCCAGCCAAAATCACCGCAGAGAAAGTCGACTTCCGCAAACCGGTGTCGGCAGGCCTGTTCAAGGTGGTGAAAGTTAATCAGCTTGGCCACACCGGGAAATGAGCGGTCGACACCGCCGGCCAGAACGGTGTAGGCGTTATTCCACAGCGCGCCCAGATCAATGGCGGCGGGACGCCCGCCGATGAGGACAGTGGTGGTGAGCAGCGCGCCCCGCCGCTGGAGCAAGGCCACAAGCTGCTCGAAACCGCGCAGAAACCGGATATCCCGGAAGTACGAATAGTCCCCGAAGGCGGTGAGATTCATATCGATCATCCGGGCGATATCCGCTGTCTGATTATAGCGGAATTCAATGCCCTCTTCTTCCAGCTTGCCGATCTCTTTCTGAAATTTGCGCAGGGTCCGGCCGGGGAGGGTGGTCTGATATGCGGCGAAGTCAAAGTTAAACACCGCGGGGTGGAACAGGTAGCCGGTTTCATCCTCGGCGGCCGGCCCGCGGCCGGGGGGCAGGCAATCCCCCTCCAGGTAGCGGACCAGAGCGGGCGCGTCCAGAGAAGCGAACAGCTCCCGCAGGATCGTTTCGTCGGCGGCCAGCGCCCGGTTGCGCTCAAGCCAGGTTTTTCCCTGCCACAGCTCACCCGGAAAGAACGCGTAGCCGCACGGTCCCGGAATCCGGCTCAGGGGCAGCAAGCCGACAACACGTTCCGATCTTTCCGCCACCACGAAACGCGGGCGATGCCCGAAGGCCGCCTGAAAGCAAGCGCGGACATCCCAGTTCTGGAAAAGGGATCGAGAACCCTCGACGAGCCGCCATAAACGGGCGCACTCATCAAGGTCGGAGACAATGCGTATGGTCATGGGAAAATCTGAAAGCGGTGGCGATTATCGGCGCATGCTGACGTTCAGTGAGCTGTGCGAACCGCCAAAATAATCCTGGGCGAAGCGTCGCACGACTTCAGGGTCGTAGGGCTTGCAACTGAAAACATCCAGGTAGGTCGCGTTGCTTTGGTTGGCAAAATGGGCGGAAATAAGACTCGTTTCGATGAGCTGCACCATTGAATAGCCGGCGACGCGCTCGTCTTCACCAAAGTGAACCACCTGTGTTTCCCCGAACCGTTTCATCTCAATCAGATCACACAGTTCCCGCACAAAGCGCCTGATGCCCTCAGCGTCCCGGATGCTCGCCGGATCACAGTTATAGATGTCGATCGCGGAGGCTATGCCCCACACGTTGTCCTCAGCCGCCTGGCGCTGTATCGCCTGGCCACAGTCCTCATCTATCCCAGTGACACACGTTGACGAAATGGCTGAATCCAATACGGCTGCCGACACCTGTTCCCTGCTGATCACCATCTTGGCGCTCCTTGTGTTGTTGCCGCCCTCGGTCGTTTGACCCGCGACGGCGATGAATGCGATGTTTTCACTTCTCTTAGTGTCGTCTAGGACAGAGATGACACTCCTTAGCAAATGCCGTGCCAAAAGCATGTTTCAAGCCTAAAACAGGCCTGGCGATGGTGAAAAATCAATCCGGAATGGCGAAACGGTTCCGGCATCCGGAACGAAGAGGCGAAAAACCTTTTTTTAAGAAAATAATTTCTTGAAATTTATTTTTTTAAGAAACCCGCTTCTTTTTTATTTTTTAAACAGCTTGATTTGCCGTATGTTTTTAGTATTTTAAGAAAGTGGATTCTGGTTATAGTCACGTTTTTTCCCGGGTGCTTGCGTCATGCTTATTCGTCTTGCCATCTGTCTGACCAACCGTCGCCGCCAGAAAAATCTGGCGCGCAATTTGGAGAAGGAAGACATCGTCCTTGAGTGTTATGACGCGGACCGCGCGCCGTGGCAGAAGATCATCCGTAGCTGCTCGGATATTATTGTTCTCAGTGAGTCACTGGTTCCCTCCCCGATTGAGGATGGTTTGGCCATGTTGAACGAGTTGCCGGAAGGCCCGACATCGGTCATTCTTTATGATGGCGGTTCGGTCGATTCCCAGGCGAAAATTGTGGCGGCGGGGGCGGATCTGGCGCTTGATGTCCAGGTCAGCGCCCGCAGTCTGGCCGAGGCGATTACAACGGTGGTCGAAGCGCGCAAGATATATTCGGAAAAGACTTTCCAGGCCCCCCCCCAAGGGCGCCCCCCCACACTCGGTGACTTTATTTCAGAAAATCGGAACATGTATCTGTTTATGAAAGAGGTGAGTCAAGTCGCCGCGAGAAATGTCCCTCTGCTGATTCTAGGGGAGACGGGGGTTGGCAAAGAGCATCTGGCCCGGGCCATTCATTCCGCCAGTCCGAGATCCGGAGGGCCCTTCGTCACAATCAACGCGGCGGCGATTCCGGAACAACTGCTGGAAAGCGAACTGTTCGGGCACGCCCAAGGCGCCTATACCGGGGCCGCCCGGTCGCGCCGCGGAGCGTTCGAGTTGGCCCATCACGGGACCATCTTTCTCGATGAAATCGGCGACCTGCCCCTCCCCCTGCAGGGAAAACTCCTGCGTACCCTACAGGATTATGAAGTCCGTCCCCTCGGTAGCGAAACCAGTATTTGGGTTGACGTGCGGGTCATCGCGGCCACCAACCGGGATTTGGACGATGATATTCAGCAAGGGACATTCCGTAAGGATCTTTTTTTTCGGCTTAGCGTGATTCCCTTGACCATTCCGCCATTACGCGATCGCCGGGAAGATATCCCGGCAATTGTCACCCATATTCTGGAAGCGCGTCGGCAGCGGTTTGGCTATGGTCCGGAGACCGTGTCGGAAGAGGCTCTACAGGCTTTGATCAGTTATGATTGGCCGGGCAACACCCGCGAATTGATTAACGTTCTTGAACGGGCGATTATCCTTTGCGATGAGGAAGAGAATGAAATTAGCGCTCATTACCTGCCTCAGGCCTTTTCAACCGAAACCGCCGCGCCGGTTTCCGGGAGCGGCGGTGGGATGCGGGATGACTGGCAAGGAAAAACACTGCCGGAAGTGCTGAAAACAGTCAGCGAATCCGTTGAACGTGACTATCTGAAAGCGATACTCCGGCAGACCGGTGGCCGCATTGGCAGGGCTGCGGCGCTGGCCGGTATCACCTCGCGCAGTCTGTACAGTAAAATGAAAGAGTATGGCTTTACCAAAGCTGATTTTAAAGGGCTGGAAGCGGATTCCGGATGAACGCCGCTCCGGGAAAAGCCATTGTGAACCACCTGAGAATAACCGGGCGGGTCCGCCGGATCGAGCCAGCGCGCCGGAAAGGATGGTTTACTCCGCCTCTGATCTTAACGCTCTTACGCGTCATGGACGGGTAAGACATCCCCGCAAATGACTTCCCTGGGGCGCTCGCCGCCCGTGTCCACCAGCAAGCCGCCGTTGGGACTGAAGCCCAGGGCGATCCCGGAGAACGAGTCGGCCCCGGATTCAATGGTGACCCGCATGCCTCGTTGGTAGGAACGTTCTTCCAAAGCCGGGATCAAGGGACCCAGCCCCTCGGTTTCCCACTCCTCGAAACAGACCTCCATCTCATTCAAAAAGGCGGCTAATACCTCCGCCCGTGACACGGGCCCGCCGGCCGCGTTTTTTAAACTGGTCGCCTTGCCGATGAGCTCTTCCGGAAAGGCCGTCAGATCCACATTCACGTTGATGCCGACACCGACCACCAGGTAATGCACGCGGTCCGCCTCCGCCCGCATATCACACAGAATGCCGGACAGTTTCAAGCCGTCCAGAAAGACATCGTTGGGCCATTTCACCTTCGGGGCGAGATCCGGGCGGATATGTTCCACGGCCCGGGCCAGGGCCAAGCCGGCCACGAGGGAAATTTGCGGGGCGAGCATGGGTTGGACCGCGGGGCGGAGCAGGAGGGAAAAATAGAGGTTCACGCCGGGCGGGGAAAACCATTGGCGGGTCAAGCGGCCGCGGCCGGCGGTCTGGTGATCCGCGACCAGGACGGCGCCATGGGGGGCGCCCGCTTCCGCCCGGGTGATCATCCGGGCATTGGTCGATGCCGTGGAAGGGGTGTAATCAAACTCCCGTCCCAGAGCCACTGTGGTCAACGCCCGGGATACTTCACACGCGTAAGGGATATCGGGAACGCCCGCCAACCGGTAGCCATTGCCGCGGCTGGATTCAATCTCATACCCCGCCTCCCGCAGAGCGTTGACGTGTTTCCATACGGCCGCCCGGGTGACAGCGAGATGTTTACAGATCGCCTCGCCGGACACATAATCCCCGCCCTGCCGCAGCAAGGCCAGAATGTTCTCATCATGTTTATTCATAGCAAGGGCAGCTCTCCGATGCTGGCGAAAGGGCGGGTTTCCACCCGCCGCCACGCGCACAAGCTGTCATCCGGACCGTTTTCGCTGGCGAACATGTGCCGCCATCGCTGTTTAAACAACAAGCCATTTTTGACAATGACATAGGTGTTTGGCAGGGTTTCCGTACCGGCTGTCGTGACACTTTCAAAATGATACATTTCCACGTCCGGCGTGTAATACGCCCGGCCGCCGGCTTCCCGGATTTTATAAATCAGGTCAAAATCCTCAAACTGAACCGGATTGAAGGCCTCGTCAAACCCCCCGGCTGTTTCGAACGCCTTCCGGGTCATCATCCAGCAGGCGCTGATCAGACACTGCACTTCCCGGGGCGCGTCAAACTCCGGATGGGTCCGCGCCTCCCCGCGGCCGCGGAAGCGCACCCGCCCGGCGGGGGAAATGTCCACACCGGCGCATTGAATATCATAGGGGGCGAATGGATACACCAACTTCGGGCCAACCACTTCAGCGCCCGGCAGCTCATCCAGCGCCCGGGACAGATCCGCCAGCCAGCGCGGACTGCGCAGCGCCACATCATTGTCCAGAAAAACCAGCGTGTCCCCGGCCGCCGCCGCCGCGCCTTGATTGCGGGCTGTGGAGCAGCCGATATTCCCGTCGTTGCGGATCACCGTCACCGTCACCCCCGCCGCCGCCGCGGTGGTTTGAAACCCCGCCAACCACTCACACGTGTCATCTTCCGAGCCGTTGTCCACCACAATCAGCTCCCAGCGGGCGTCAACCGTGCCGAGTAAGCTGGTTAGACATTTTTCGGTGACGGCGCGTTTGTTATGGGTGAGCGTGACAGCTGAAATAAGTGAGGACATGAGCGACATGTTGGCAGTTCCCTTCCTCAGTGGCTATGGCTTTGCATGTAGGTCCGAAGAATCGCGAAGATCAATCCGTCGCCACAAAAATCCACAAAAAAAACAATGACTTCCCGCCTTCTTAATTCTTGTGTTTTCTCGTGCCTTTTCGTGGCTATATATTCTATGGAAATCTTAGGGAAAGGAGACGGTAATAGCCGAAATGCCGGCGATGAATTCCCGTATAAATCGACAGGGAATCTATGTCTGAAGACAGCGAGTCAAGAAAGTACTCCCCGATCCCTTCTCCCTGATGAAATGTGTTGTGTCGTGATCATGCCAAATTATACCATTAAAACACGAAAAGGCAATCGTTGATGAGATGAGCGCCAGATGGCGCGATCTGATCGACCTGCTCGTTGTCGTTGTCAGCGAAGCGGTTGTCGTCATCGTAATCGAACCGGGGGGGGGGCCACGAAAAGGAAGAAGATCGATTACGACAACGATTACGACAACGATTACGAAAAAAAGGCGGAAAGATGGAAGCCAACTAATCACTTCAGCGGCCGGAGTACCCCGCTGAGTTTGTCGTTATTTGTCCAAGATATTAAGATTCAATCAGTTCCGGAAGTTTACCCTAATAACAGATAACAGGTCACCATTAACTGGCCTTGCAAAAAATGCAGTTTTGCAAGAGCCTCTGGTGTCCACTTTTTTCGCGATAACCGTCTTTTCCCTTTTATCTACCTGAAGAGTTTTTCCCAAAGCTCCTGGAGGCGCCAGGCGATATGATAAGCGAGTAAAGGCGGCACGGCGTTTCCAATCACTTTGTATCCTTCAGAGCCGTTGATTTTGAACGCGTCCCCCAAAACATGTTTAGGCCGGACAAACTCAAAGTCGTCGGGAAATGTCTGAATTCTGGCGCATTCCCGGACCGATAAACGGCGCTCTTTCATCCCTTTCCGCAGTTCGTCAACGTGCTTTCCGCCATGCTCTTTCGAGAGTCTGCGGAATTCAATGTTGCCGTGATGTTCCGCCCGGATCGTCGGACCGGGCCGGTTCAAATCAACTTCCTTTTGTCCCTGACAATGCGTCCCGTAAAATTTACATTTGGAATAGGTTTGCTGGGATAAATCGTCAGAACATGCCGGCTCCACCAACCCTTTTAAGCACTGGCCGACGGTCACGTAAGGGAGAAAATAACCGGCCCCGTTTTCCCCGTGGGTCGGGGAAGGATATGGATCAAATCCCGCCGGGATGGTCTTTTTTTCCAGCTCCCTTAACGCGTCCTCAGTCAGACAATCTCGACGAAGTCCGATAAAAATCACGCGTTCACGGGTTTGCGGAACCCCAAAATCCGGGGCGCGCAACACGTTGGCGTCCATGACTAAATAGCCCGAGCCGATCGTCCGGAAATCATTCTCAATAATGTGTTTGACATTGCTGAGAGAGACCAGCCCCTTCACATTCTCGGCGATAAACACTTTCGGACGGACAATGTCCACAACATGCCGCATCCACATGTAAAGTTTGCCCCGGTTTTCCTCCGTCGGATTATCTAAATCCAGAAGCTTGTCTCCATGATGCGCTTTATGAGAAGAAAATCCTTTTCTTTTCCCCGCCACACTGAAATCTTGACAAGGGAATCCGCCGGTCACCACATCGGCTTCCGGAAAGGAAAATCCCCCCGCGCGGCTTTTCTTCACCAAGTCGACAACACTTTCAACAAAGTATGAGGAGGGCGCGTTCCCTCTTTTTTCAAAAAAGGGCCCCCAGGCGGCCTTGGCGAAGGGCAGGATGTCGTTGGAAAACACTGTTTTAAACCGGGTGGACGGAAGCGTCACCCAGTCTTTTCGATCTTCCAATGGAAGCCATTCCGGATGAAGCATCGGGTTAACGGATTCGCTCAACACATCAAATCCGCCTTCAAACCCCAAATCCATGCCGCCGCAACCCGAAAACAGCGAGAGAACCCGTAAATCTTTGGCCGGGGGGTTTTGGAAAAGGTCACATACCCAGGGCTCAACCAGCCGGGTCAATTGCCGCTGATGCTCTTTTGACGGCTTTTCGCTCCCGGTGAGCCAGGCGTCCACAGCGCTCCGCGAAACACGCGTTTTTTTCACCAACGAATCAGCCCCGTAAACGGAAGCGGCCTCCTCAAGTATCCAACCGATGTCGTCTCTGAACATTTCTATGATTGTTCCCGGTCATGCTTACATTAAAAACGTGAAAATAAGTTTCCCCTAAGATAACCTTAAAAGCCCAATAGTCTTGCTGGGATCGCATCATAAGGACACGGTCACTGGCCCGACGAAGGACCCAGTGAATTGACCTTGTTCTATGACAGCAAAAAAATTCACTACCGTCCGAGAACGGTATCAATGCCGGACAGGATCAATTGCAGTGTGTCATTCGGAAGTTTTCCCACGCGCTCAGTCAGCAGATCTCGATTAAGCGCGATGATTTGCGAAACGTTGACAACTGACTTCTTTGGGAGACCGGTAATACGAGGAGACAACTCGACATTCCCTGGAGCCTGGGCCCACTTCAAGTTGCTAGTGTTTTGGTTCGCAAGCGGCTTCGGTTTATCGCATCCCCCTGGACAACGACCACCGGCCGCCGAAAGCCGGTACCAGACCCTTGCGGATCGTCCAATTCTGCCCACCAGACTTCCCCCTGTGAAATGATCGAATGATGGAATGAGTGGTTCATGAATGAATCAGGCTAAATGGCTTTCGTGAAGATGACTTTGCCGTCGCCGGGAGCGTAGAAATCAGGAATTTCCGGGTGCATGACACAGCCGGCCCGCAGATAGAACTGGCGGGTGGGCTCGTAGTCATCGCGGCCGGCTGTTTCGATGATGATCAGGCGGCCGCCCATCCCGGCGATGGCTGTTTCGGCGGCGGCCAGCAGGCGGCGGCCGACGCCCTTGCCTTGAACCTCAGGGTCGACACCAATCCAGTAGAGGTCAAAGGTGCCCAGGGTGCAGGCGGTCGGGCCGAAGCAGGCCCAGCCGACCGGCTGGTCATCCAGGAGCGCCGTCAACGAATGGTACCCGACCGCCGCGCCTTTTCTGATTGAGTCATCCAGCACTTCTTCAGCAATGACCATTTCATCATCGCGGAAAAAGCCTGTGGCGGCCATGAACGCGAGAATCGCGTCACGGTCGGCGGCGACAGTCGGACGGATTGTTGTCCCGGTCGTGTTCCGCCCCCCGGTCCGCGCGGGAGGCGTGGCCGTTGACGGCCGATCGCCCGACGCGGTGGATTGTTCCCGACAGACGGCCGTCTTCAGCGCCCGGTGGACGACGGTCATCACGAAGCTGTCAAAATCGACTCCGCCCGCGGCCAGGGCGGCGGCGAATCCCGCGTCGGGGGACAAATCCGGGTTGGCGTTGATTTCGAGGACATGGATGCCGCCGGCCTTGTCAAGCCGTAGATCCACCCGGGCGTAGCACGCGCAGCCACAGGCCGTATAGGCTGTCCGGGAGACGTGACGAATCCGGTCGGCGAGCTCTTCAGGAAGCGGGGCGGGAATGACGCGGGGCGTGTGATGAAAGGCGAAGCTGTCAGGCTTCCACTTGGCGTCGTAGTCAACAACACGCGGCGCCGCCGCCGGGAAAGCGGAAAAATCAATTTCCGCCAGTGGCATGACGCGGAGTCCGCGGTCGTCCTGGAAGATTGACACGTTGATTTCCCGCTGGCCGACCAAGGTTTCAATGAGCGCGCCTTGGTTGAAGTGGCGATGGATCATCGTCACCGCCGCCGCCAGATCAGCGCCGCGGGCGTCCTGTCCCGGCGGGATCGCCACAAGCCCCTCACTGGCGTCCGTGGCGACCGGCTTGACAATATAAGGAGGCGGGGGAAGCTGTTCCTGATCGACGCTCTCGCCCGGCGGCACCAGTAACGCCGGCGGCACGGGCACGCCGATGCCTTTGAGCAGGCAATTGGTCCGCCATTTATGCTGAGTCAAGGCCAGACACGCGGAATCCGCGCCGGTCACGCCTTTGCCAAAGGCGGCGCAGAGGGAGGGCACCAGGTGCGCCTCCTGGCCGGGAGGAAGGCTCTCGATCAAATTAAAAACAACCTGTTCCGGGGCGGTTTTGAGTGTCTGAACAAGCTCGTCGATGTCGCCGACCGCGGCGCCGCGCGCGGGCATGCCACAGCGGCCCAAAGCCTCGACGACCGCGTTGACTTGATCCAAAACTCCCGCTTCGCTTTCGGGGCAAAGCGCGGCGGCGGCGCCGACACCGGGGCGCTGGTGGAGGACTAGTACGGATGGGGTCATCTTGCGGGGAACTCCTTGGCGATGCCCGCGCGGAGAAAAGCGCTGCGGAGGATACCCCCAAGCAATTCCTCGTAGGTCAGGCCGGCGCGCGTGGCGATCATCGGCAGGTCGGAGTGGTGAGGATGAATGCCGGCCAGGGGATTGACCTCGATAAACGCCGGTTCGCCAAGGATATCCAGGCGGATGTCAACCCGGCCGGCGTCCCGGCAGTCAAGAACCCGGTAGGCGGCCAAAGCCAGATCCTCAATCCGCGCGCGCAAATCATCATCAGGGGGCGTTGAATATTTGACCAGCTCTTCACACTTCTCCTTTGTCTCATACGTGTAATCGACCTTGCCAGCCGCCTCTTTAATATCAATTTCCATGGTGCCTATGACCTGGGCCGTGGCGCCGGTGCCCCAAATGCCGACGGTGAATTCACGCCCCGGCAGGTACTCTTCCACCAAAACCGGGCCAAGACCCCGTTCAATCAGAGATTGGCACACGGTGACCAGCTGATCCCGCCCGTCGATCCGCGACCGCCCGTCGATGCCTTTGCCGGTTCCCTCGGCGTTGGGCTTGGCGAACAACGGGAAACAGCATGGCGTGTTCGCCAAGTCGTCCACATGGGTGACCAAAAAGAAATTCGGTGTCCGCAAACCGGCGTGATGGATGTGGCGTTTGGCCAGCGCCTTGTCCAACGTCAGGGCGCAGGTGAGGGGATCGGAGAAGGTATACGGTATGCCGTAGGTTTCGAGGATAGCGGGCACATGGGCTTCGCGGCAGCGTCCGCCGACACCTTCGGCGATATTAAAGACAAGGTCCCAGCGGTCACCCGCCACGAGCCTGGAACAGAGCGCCCGGCTGGAGCCGATCCGGTCGACAGTCAGCCCCAGTCCGGTGATCGTCTCGACAAGAGCGTCAATCGTGCTTTCAGTGTCAAATTCAGCGACCTGCTCCTCGGTGTATCCGTTGGCCAGATATTCCGAGCGCAAGTCATAGGTCAGACCGATGGTCAGCGGCCGATCAGTTGTTTTCATGGTCGAAAAAGTGTCCTTGGTCATGATTCCGCCATTTCTTTAGCCATCCCCGTAAACAGGGCGACAGAGCCTTTACGCAGGTTGCCGAGGGTGTAACCCCCTTCTTGGACGACGAGTGTAGGCAGGCGCAAACCGGCAATCCGGGCGCCGACTTTTTTGATGTAGGCGGGCGTCAGGTTGAATGATCCGGTGGGATCTCCCCGCATGGTGTCAAATCCCAGACACAGCACCAGTGTTCTCGGGGCGAAACGCCGGATGGCGCCCAATGCCTCATCGAGCGCCTCATCGTATTCTGTTTCCCCGGCCGATTCAGGCAATGGGAAATTGCGGTTGAATCCCCGCCCGGCCTTCTCGCCCTTTTCATCCGCGAAGCCGCTGAAATAAGGATAAGCGTAGTTGGGATGTCCATGAATCGACACGGTCAGGACATCGCCGCGGTGATAAAAGATATCCTGCTGCCCGTTCCCGTGGTGAAAGTCAATATCGAGGATCGCGACCGAGCCTTCCCGGGAGAGGATATCGGCGGCGACAGCGGCGTTATTGAAATAGCAGAATCCACCAAACGCCCGGCGCTCCGCATGATGGCCGGGCGGTCGGCAGACGGCGTAAACCACCCGCCGCCCGCCCAGCAGCTCCTGGGCGGCGGTGGCCGATACATCAACCGCCGCGCGGGCCGCCCGGTAGGCGTTCGGATCCAACGGCGTAAAGGTGTCGATGCAATAGTAACCCGCCCGTAACGCCAGATCGCGTGGCCGCCGGTCAGGGCGGCGGATCGGAAAAACATACGGATAGATCGGCCGGTCACTTTTCAGCTTTTCGCACACCGCTTTGAGGTAGTCGACAAAATGCCCTTCGTGGACACGCTTCAGCGCCTTCTCCCCCGCGTGCCGTGGGGGGATCGTGTCGAACAGTTCCGTATGATTCAGACTGTCGACCAGGACATCGACACGGGCCGGCCGCTCCACATAACCGCGTTCCTTGACATGATGGATACGGTGGGCTTCGCTGTAAACCATGGCGAAAGCGCGGTCCGGGCGGTGATTCGGGGCGACAGCCGTCAGTTGATCCGGGCGCGCGTATCGAGGGGGTCTGAAATGCACAGGGTCGTCGATAAATGACTCAACAACCCGCTCAACGTAGTCTTGCTTAATGAGGTGTCCGTATTTGCGGTTGAGGATCAGTCGCACCGCCGCCCGGGCCTCACCGCGTCCGAGAGGGTTCTCACGGCCCAGGCCGTCGAAGAGAAGAAAGGGAGCCGCCGGATCATCATCAATCGGTGTTTCATAATCCGTGTCAATAATGGGGAGGGCTCCATAGCGCTCGTAGAATCGAAGGCGACGTTTGTTCTCGGCCAGCAGCGCGCTGTCGGTGACCCGGGTTGGATCATCGGGCAGCACTTCCATGTAGAGACCGCGTGATTTAGCCCGCTTCAGATAATCCCGGGTGGCCTCGTAAAGAGCGCCGCCAACTCCGCCGCCACGCACGCCCCGGGCCACCGCCATGAAGTCCAGAAGCGAGCTGGAAATCTCAGGAAAATGCAGAAATAACGAAAATCCGGTCACTCGGCCGCCGCCGTTTTCGCTGACCAGCAGGAATGTCCGATACCCGAACTGAAATGGGTTCTGAACAAGGTTCGGGATCTTTTCGGCATACTCGGCGACGGCGCCAAAATGATCGCGGAAGATCGCTTGAACATCGGCGACCCGGCGCTTCTCCGATGCCAGACTGACATCGTGGATGGGGCGGATGCGGATCATTGCCGCGCGCTTTCGGCGGGAATCAGGCACGCCGCGGCGGCGTTGACATGACGCCGGTCGTCGGTAGCCGCCGCCGCGGCACCGGTTTCACCGGTCAGTCCGCCCGCGCCATGGACCTTTTCCTGGCCGGCGACGGCGCGCGGAAGGGGCTCCGGGTAGCTGACGGTCTTGCCTTCAAAATTCCGCAAAAGTGTGGCGGTGGGGCTGCTGGAGATCAAATAGGTCGGCAACACCGGTATTTTCCCGCCGCCGCCGGGGGCGTCCACGACAAATGTCGGGATGGCCAATCCGCTCAGACGCCCGCGCAGTTGTTCCATGATGTCAATGCCCCGTGATATCGGGGTCCGGAAGTGTTCAACGCCACGAACCAGGTCACATTGGAACAGATAATACGGGCGGACACGCATGCGGACAAGGGAGCGGCAGAGCTCCGCCATGATTTCCGGGTCATCGTTGACACCCCGCAGGAGAACGCTTTGGTTCCCCATCGGGATCCCCGCGTCGACAAGACGGGCGCACGCTTCTCGTGATTCCGGCGTGATTTCCGCAGGGTGATTGAAGTGGGTGTTAATCCACAGGGGGTGATAGCGGCGCAGCATATCGGTCAGTTCCTGGGTGATCCGCATGGGCAGGGTCACCGGGGTCCGGGTCCCGATGCGGATAATCTCAATCGATTCGACACCGCGCAGGGCGGCGAGAATATGCTCCAGTGAGGCGGTCGGCAATGTCAAAGGATCACCGCCTGAGACAATAACGTCATGAATTTCCGGATGTTGCCTGAGATAACTGACCGCTTGGTCAAGATCGTGCTTTGAGATCGCGTGCTCACGTTTGCCGGCGACGCGCTTGCGCGTGCAGTGGCGGCAGTACATGGCGCAGGCGGTTGTGGCGATCAGCAGGGCCCGGTCTGTGTAGCGATGCACCAACCCGGGCACGGGCATGTCATGGTCTTCGTGTAACGGGTCGTCTTCAAGGCACGGGGCGTTTTCCAGTTCACCCGCGTCGGGAATAGACATTCGGAAAACCGGGTCGCTGGTATCCCAATGGCGAATGAGCGAGGCGTAATAGGGAGTGATCGCGAGAGGAAAAATCGCCGCCGCCCGGTTGATATGCTCATCGGCGCGGAAAGCGGGAAACGCGTCCGCGAGCTGGCTGGCGGTACGGCTGCGATGGCGCATCTGCCACGTCCAGTCATGCCATTGATCCAAACTGGGATCGGTTGTTTCCGGCTGGGGCGCCATGACTGGAGATAAACCGCTCTCGTTTAATCGCGCGCCAGGAGGCTCCTCTTCAACATCAGCAATGTCAATCGTTTTCACCATTTTTTCACCCGTTTGATATATGATCTTGTTCCACCCCATGATTTAGCATCCGATATGCCAAAACAGCGCGCTCGACGGTGTAACATGAAAAAATGATCATTAAAAACAAAACATACGAAGAGGGGAAAAAGTCTGCGGCGATAGCGCGTGGAAGAGAATCGGAACAACGGCTTCCGAAAGGGCGCTGGGAATAGGAACTCTTAGTTCCAATTCAGGCCTTTCCTTGCATGGCTCATGCCCGGAAATCTTCTTTGCGCAGGTTGTGGCGCTTCATGAGATTATGAAGATGGCGGGGCGTGATGCCCGCCGCCGCCGCGGTGCGGTCGATACGCCCGCCATGAATGGTCAACTGGCTGCTGAGATATGCCTTAGCGCAGGTGTCGAGCGCCTGAGCCTGGGCCTCTTCCAAGGTCAGAGAAAGGTCCGGAGAACCGGCGGCGGGATTGCTGTTGATAATGTCGCTTGGGATACTTCGAACTGACAGGGCGGATCCCTGTTCGAGAATAACCGCTCGCTCAATCACATTCTCCAATTCCCGAACATTGCCAGGCCACGGATAACGCTGCATCGCCGCCAGCACCTCCGGGGGCGGCGGCCGCAACTGATGAGGAGCGCCCGCGCAGGCCCGCCGGATAAAACTTTCGATGAGCCCGGGAATATCCTCCCGGCGCTCCCGCAGCGGCGGCACTAGAATTGGAAACACATTCAAGCGGTAAAAAAGATCAGTCCGGAATTTTCCCTCTTCACATAATGGTTTCAGATCAATATTGGTGGCCGCCAAAACGCGCACATCAACATCCAGACGGGTCTCCCCCCCGACGCGCAGCAGAAAACGCTCTTGAATCACCTGAAGCAACTTGATCTGGGCGGCGGGAGTCAACGTCGACACCTCATCCAAAAAAATGGTTCCGCCGTTGGCGATTTCAAACTTGCCCAGGCGGCGCTGGACCGCGCCGGTAAAGGCGCCCTTTTCGTGCCCGAACAGCTCACTTTCAATCAATGTGTCCGGAATGGCGCCGCAATGAACGCTGACAAACGGGCCTTCCGACCGCGGACTGTGCTGATGGATCAATTTCGCCAGCAGGCTCTTGCCGGTGCCCGTCTCGCCCGACAACAAGACGTTGGCCTTGGTCGGAGCCACCAACCGCATTTGCTGAAACACGTCCTGCATTAACGGCGAACGGGTTCTGACCAGTTCAGCCGCGTCGGGACACCAGAACTCACCCCGCAGATAGTCCAATTCCGCCTCGGCCAAATTCGCTTTGTCGATGCTTTCAAGTGAGTATTTCAGCTCTTCCGGATCGATGGGAAACGTCAGGTAGTTGCTGGCCCCGGCTTTGACGACCCGAACCGCTTCGCGGATGGCGTGATTTTTGGCTAAAACAACAATGTCCGCGGCGGGAAATGTGTCCCAAAAGGGCTGCAGAAGGGTGTCATAGTCAACTTCTCCGCCAGAATCCGAACAGGCGCCCAGCAATGCCAGGTCGAGAAAAGTCACATCGTAGCGGCGGGCCGAAAACTGGGCGACGCAGGCCGCGCGGTCAGCGACAATATCCACATGGTGACTTGATCCCAGCGCGGTCACAATGGTATCGACGGCCGCCTGGTCTGTGCAAGCGAGAAGAGCGAACTTCATGAAAGGCTATGCCCTGCCTCCAAATTATCAGAAATGACCGTGTTTGTCGAGGCCCGCGCCCGTCCACCACCGAAATATGACACGCGCCGCGGATAGTTCAAACGAATGGTCAAAATGAATCATTTCAATAGCCGCTTTTAACAGCCCGCCTTATCAGTCCGGCCAGCAGCAGGAACATCAGGGGCAGGATAGCGAAACTGACCCGCACCGAACTGTGATCGGCGATGATGCCCATGATCCAGGAGACCAGGCCGCAGGCGGGAATCCCGGCACAGGACAGCAGGATAAACAGCATGGTATGGTCACAGGTCAGGCGCTCCGCCGCCAGAGACTGGATGCCGGGCCAGAAGCAGGCGACACTCAGACCGGCCAGGAAGAGGACAACGCACAAAGCGGCTAGACTGTGAACCACAAAAATCAGCAGGCTGACGCAGAAGCCTGCTCCGGCCGACAGCAGAATTAGTCTGGCCAGGTGTTTCTGGGCGACAAAATGACCGCACGCGAAGCGGCCGGCCACCATCCCGGCGGCAAAACATGCCGTCCCCACGCCGCCGGCGCGCGGCGTGCTCCCCAGCCAGACCTGGATCAGCGTGGCGCTCCAGAACGTGAAGCCCATCTCGGTAGCGCCTGCAAAGACCATCGCCCCCGCAAAGACCCAGAATCCGCGATCTTTGAGAACATTCTTGAAATGGGCCGACGATTCGGCCAGTGTCTGCCGCGCATGGGTATGTTCATGCCGGGCAAAGGCGAAAAAGAGAAGGCCCGACAAGGCGCTCAGCCCCGAGAGCCCTGCGGCAACCAGACGCCAGGGAACGTCACGGGTGAGCAATTCGCCGACCAGCAGCACAGTCGCCAACACCCCGACCGACCAGAATCCGTTGATCATATTGAGGTAGCGTCCGGAATCATCCGGATGCTGATCCTGCACAAGGGGATTGGTCAGTCCTTCAAGCATTCCGCTGCCGAATCCCACCAGTCCCATTCCCAGGACAAGCGCGGCGTAGGCGCCGGCCAGCGCGTAGAGCAGCAGTCCGGCCGCCAGGCACAGAGAGCTGATCCCCAGCATGCGCGCTTTGCCCCAGCGGGCGGATAAAAATCCGCTGAGAACAAGCATGACCAGAAGCAGTGCGGTACGGGCGGCTTCCAGAGCGCCGCCTTCAGTCAGGGTGATGTTCAATTCCCGGGCAATGATCACCAGGCAGACCGGTGTGACCACGGCACTGGATGAATAGGCCAGAAAGCCGACGATGCAGGAGGCGTCCAGGGGCTTGAATGTCAGTTTCGGCATAGTAAGAAACAGGCTCCGGTAAATATTCCTAATGTAGTCAGACCCGCTTTTAAAGCAAAGCGATTTTTTGGGGAGGGGCGCGGGAGCGCCCTTTCCCGACTAAAGGGGCTGTCGATTAAGGCGAAAGATTAGGTTTGCGTTCCTCTCTGCCTCTTCTTAATCTCACCCGGCGTTTTTGACATGCCTCGCAATTGACTTACGTTAGCGGGCATGACTTCGCATCCCATATTCACATCAGTGTCGCCGGCCTTCGAGCGGAACTACCGGCTCGGACACATCGGCTTCACCTACCGGTCGGACTCCCTGATTTCCCACGGCATTGCCTATTTCACCCGCTGGACACGGCTGAGCGACATCCCGGTATCGCATGTGCTGATTGTCACCGGAGCCGACACCTGTGTCGAAGCGGTCAAAGGCGTCGGTGTGGTGGAAACCCCTCTACAGCGGTATTTCGACAACGAAACCATCCGTATTTCCTTCCGGGAGCCGGTCAGGCTGACTTCCGAGCTGGGCCGCCGCATTGCGGACACCGCGACATCTCAGGTCGGGGCTGACTACGATATCTCCCTCATCCTGGCCCAGGCCCTCGACGGGTCCTTTCTCGGCCGCCTGTTGCACCGCTTCTTCGGTGAAGACCATCACCTGAAAGTCAGTGACTGGTTAAATCATCCCGACCGCTGGATCTGCAGCGAACTGGCCGCTTATGCCCTGGACACCCAGCCCGAATTTCACGACCGCGGCATCCTCGCCAAACCCGACGCCGCCATCGAACCCCAGGAATTATTCGAGGACACCGTCCTCTTCAAGCCCTGGAAATGAAAAGGTCTGTCCGTTATCCGCCGTTTGAGTTCACGCTTCAGCGCGCGTTGGTGTACCGGCTTCAGCCGGCCTCCGACTCACGACTTACGATTTACCCGCCTACGCAGGGGCTCTTCTGAGACAAGAATGATGAGCCAGCGGTTTTTGACCGGTCGAGACGGCTGTTTTCGAGACGAAAACGGTCCATGGAGCGCATCCGTCTCGGATGCATCCGTGTTGAGCAGTCGAACATGGTTGCAAAATAAGTGACCTTGTCTCAGATCTGTCAGGAGCGAGGTTTCCAAACCTCGCAGATTGGCTACGGCGTGGCAAGCCGACGAGTCCAGAAAAGGGAAAGGCGTGAGATCACGAATCACGAATCACGTTTTCACGCCTTCCGTTGGTGTACCGGCTTCAGCCGGAAAATCTCCCCCGTTTGAGCTCCCGCTTCAGCGCGCGTTGGTGTACCGGCTTCAGCTGGCCTCCGACTCACGACTTACGATTTACCCGCCTACGCAGGGGCTCTTCTGAGACAAGAATGATGAGCCAGCGAAATTTTGAACCTGTCCCCAGTTTCCGCGCCGCGCCCAAAAAAAGGGAAATTTTGAACCGGAAATTTTGAACCTGTCCCCAGTTTTCGCGCCGCGCCCAAAAAAAGGGAATAGCTCACAATCTTCCCCTTTCAGTTAGTTCCCGGTAAAGGCGATAGCCCTAAAGGCCGTGCCGCCAGGCTTCAGGCGTCCGGGACGGTTCTCCAGAATCTCAAGTTCCAACCGGTGTTTCCCCGCGGAGAGTTCAGTGAAAAACATCAGGGTCATCGGGTAATTGAACCCGCTGTGACGGTGCAGCGTGTCGATTTCCCGAGTGACCTTCCCATCCACCGCGCATTGAATGACGCCGGCATCAGGGCCGGAGAGGATATAGGCGCCGATGGCGGTACCCTCAAAATCAACAGTAAGCCGGGCATGGGGAGTGCCACTGTGGATCATCGGGACTCCCTGAAAGCGGGCCCGGACCATTCCGTCATTTTCCCGGGGCCAGTCGGGGACACCTTTTTGCCAGCGGGAGTCAGTCTGGATATCGGCGGCCGGGAGAAAGCGGCCATGATCATAACTGAACGGATCCATCAACGGCCGTTCCGGATACGGTTTTGGTTCAGAGTCGACGGGAAGAGAGGTGTTCCAGGCCTTTAATAGACCGTTCCGAATCATCGTGGCGCACATCGTATTGCCATAGATGTTGGGATGAACCCCGCCATAGGTCTTCCAGTCGGTCTTACCCGCCGTGATCAATGACGCCAGTTCCCGGGCGAGATCATTGACCGACACATCATAGTGTTCCGCCACCCGGCTGTGGGCCGCGATGGGGGCAGGCACCTGCCCATTTTGTAGCTGAGCCAATATGTTTTCGTTGACGAAAAAAGTCATGACAATATCCACATGGGGATTATGCCGCCGCGCTTGCGCGATAATGCCTTCCATCCCGCGCCGGGCGTCGGCATAGCTATAAACCCCGTCCTGGTCATCATTGACGGCGAATTCCACAAACAGCAGGTCCAGAGGGCCCTGGCTGAGAACATCCCGGGTCAGGCGGAAAGCACCGGTATCCGAGCAGGTCGAACTTATTCCCGCATTCGTAAACGTGAAGTCCGTTTCAGGAAACCGCTCTTTGAGGATGTCGCACACCAGCGGCCGGTAACCGTCCATTTCGGTGATTGAGCCCCCGAGAAAAGCGACATGGCCCAGTTGTTGTTTTTCGAACCGCAGGCGGCTGTTTTGGAAATCTCCCCGCGAAATAAAATTTCGATCGCTGACAATGGACTCCGGGGAATCTTCCCGTCCCTTGCTGTTCGCCATCACAAACTCCACAATCGGTGTCGGGTCCTCCAGCGAGTGCGGATGATGCCCGGCCCCCGGTTTGTGGATGACTGTGATCCTGCCACCCAGCTCCCGGTAGCGTTTTTCAAGGATGCCGGTATTCTCATCCGGTGGCACCACATCGTCGGCGTCCCCGACCACATGCAGCAGCGGGATATCCGCGTCAGCCAAGGCCTGAAGCTGATCAATCGGGTTTTTATCATAGGCCAACGCCTCCGCTTCGCTCAGCCCGTAAGCGTCCAGGCATCGTCTCCAGGCGATGGGGCCGCCTTTGCCGCTCCCCTTTCCCCCGGGCCAGCTCTTGAAATCGCAGACCGGGTTGTCCGCGTAAATACACGCCACGGTTTCCGGGTGGGCGGCCGCCCAGTTGTAGACGATCAATCCCCCGCGGCTAAATCCTTCCAGCACCGCCCGGTCAGCCAGCAGATGTTCAAACCGCAGGTAGTTATAAAAAGAATGCCAACGATCCACCGCCGCCGGACTGCCAAACAGGTCGGCCACATCGCAATAAACCACATGGTACCCACGCTCCAGCATCGCGCGGTCAAACTGGGGTTCAACCCCGAAAAAACGGGCCCGCCAGATCCAGGGCCTGCCGTCCGCCGCTTGTTTGGGAACCGCCACCCGGCAATCGACCCCGTTTAATTCAAAATCAAACAAGTCGAAGCCATGAAACTTTTTCTTTTTTCCCGGGAAAACCGCCGTGGAATCCGTTTGACCTGCCTGACACATGTTCAATCCTTTTTTTATCGAACGGGTACTATAGCCCGCCGCGCCGCGAACATCCTCCGTCCCCTTCAACTTAATCTTTCACCTTAATCGTGTGCCTTAATCTTTCACCCGAATCTCCCCCATCGAATCCCGGCGCCCAGCCCGGTTGGGCGCAAGCAGGATGCATGCGCCACAATGATTCACCCGCCTACGCAGGGCTACGGCGTGGCAAGCGACTCACGATTCACGTTTTCACGCCTTCCGTCGGTGTACCGGCTTGAGGGGCTGCCGATTTATTCCGGATTTAAACAATGTGGCTGCGACAGTCCCTTGGCGCAGCGCGGCGTCGCCCCGCCGCGGAAATTTCTTCACAACCCACGATTTCCTGCTTCCCAGCATCTATTCTCCACCCTCCTCCTACCTTCGTAATGGACCACGGGCCACTGACAACTGACTTAAGATTGAAACCCGACCGTCTTTTAAAACCTGACTGTCTTTTTAAATCTGACTGTCTTTTTAAATCTGACTGTCTTTTTAAACGCGACAACGTCGCTTGCGGACCCCGCAACATGCGGGTATTGTAATTCTGCTCATGCATCGCACAGAGAAAGACCCCTGAGTGGACATCCAGACCCACAACTACTATCAAGAAAACGCCGCCGAGACCGTTGCCCGCTACCGGGCGGCCGACGCGGGGATGGCGCCCCTATTCCGCCGCGCTTTCGCGGGATGCGCGGACATCCTCGATGTCGGCTGCGGCTCCGGGCGCGATCTCTGCGGACTCCGCAAACTAGGCTTCGATGTCGAAGGGGTCGACGCCTCCCCCGCCATGATCCAGGCGGCCATCGCCGCCGACCCGTCAATGTCCGGCCGCCTCCGGGCCGACACATTGCCGGAACTCTCCACCTGCGCCGACGACTCCTACGATGGGGTTGTCTGTTCCGCGGTTCTCCAGCATCTGCCGGAAGACCGTCTGTTTGATGCGGCTTTCGCATTTCGGCGGATTTTGAAAGAACATGGCCGTTTGCTCATTTCAATTCCCTTGCCCGACCTGACCATCAATTCGAAAACGCACCGGGATAAAAACGGTCGGCTCTTCACGCCCATTCCACCGGAAAAACTTCAACTGTTGCTCGAACGTACTGGTTTCGTCTTCCTCTGGCGGGAAGATTCCGCCGATGCCATGGGCCGCGACCATCGCCGCTGGTGCACGATGCTGTTTGAGCGGGCCGACGGCACGTCCCGACCGCTGCACACGGTCGAAAGCATTCTCAACCGTGACAGCAAGGACGCCACCTACAAACTGGCCTTGATCCGGGCGCTAGCGGAGATCGCGCAGACCCAGTATGCCCAGGCCATCTGGACGCCCGACGGCAACGTGAAAATTCCCACCGAACTCATTGCCGGGAAGTGGCTGGAATACTATTGGCCGTTGTTTTCCTCTCCCGATTTTATTCCTCAGAAATATGGAGAAAAACCCGACGCGGCCAAACGTATTGCTTTCCGAAGCCAGCTGTCCGGTTTGATTTTAGAAAGCCGTCAGGCAGGACTTGGCGATCTGGCGGGATTCACAGTTTCCGAGCGGTCAGGCGGACTGTCAAAACCGGTCCAAAAAGCTTTCAATACAGCGATTGGCAAGCTCAAAGGCACCATTTGGAACATGCCCGTCCGCTATGCGGGACACGGTGAATTCAGCATCTTCCAATATGACCGTTCCGATCAGACCGTCGTCATGGACACCGGTCTTTGGCGGGAATTCTCCCTGACCGGCAGTTGGATTGCCGATGCCTGTATTCTGCGCTGGAGCGAACTGACTTCGCAGATATCGAAAGGTGAGCTGCAACCCAGCCAGATCGTCGATCTGCTACTCAAAGCTCCGTTGCCCGAACGCGACACCAGCGCCGTGCGCGCCGCCCTCGGCGGCAATGCGTCACTGCGCTGCGTATGGACAGACCTTGAGCTGAAAAAGTTTGACATCGACCATGCCATCCCCTATGCCCTCTGGCGCAACAACGATCTGTGGAATCTGTTTCCCGCCGCGCCGGCAGCCAACAACCAGAAACGCGACAAACTCCCCACCCACCGGCTGGTGACCCGTCGCAAGGAGTGCATCGTCCATTACTGGGGGATGATGAATTCGGCTTACCCCGTGCGCTTCATCGCCGAAGCCAGCTCCTTTTGCGGACTCCGCAAATTGGACAAGGCGAACTGGCAGAATCCCCTTTTCCACGCCCTCCAGGAAGCCATCGAGACCACCGCCGTCCAGCGTGGTGTCCCCCGCTGGGAACCGGCGGGGCTGGCGACGGCAAAGACAGTTGTCGCGGCCAAAAGAATGGGAAACCGGGCGCCCGAATTCGGGAAAGGTTCCCCGCAAACCGATCAAACGTCACAGATTCCTGTGATCAGGATAGTCTCCGGTGGACAGACCGGTGCCGACCGCGCGGGCCTGGATGCCGGACGCGAACTGGGCATCGACATTGGCGGCTGGTGTCCCAAAGGACGCCGCGCCGAAGACGGCACCATTCCCCTGTGTTATCCGCTGCGCGAGATGCCCTCCAAAGAGTACATCAAGCGCACCGAACAGAATGTCATCGACTCCGATGTCACCCTTGTCTTCACGCGTGGCGAACCGACCCGCGGCTCCCGACGGACGGTTGAGTTTGCCAAAAAGCACCAGCGTCCCTGGATCCATCTGGACCTCAATGCCGATGATACGGATCTAGCCGATGAGCTCGCCGCCTGGATTCTCGGCTTGCCGCGCGAGCTGACCCTGAACGTCGCCGGGTCGCGGGCCAGCAAAGATCCGGGTATTGAACCGCGGGTGAAAAACATACTGGTCACGGTCCTCCGGCAGGTCAACGAGCTGCCGGCTCCGGAAAGTCCGGCAATTCTCAGTGCAGACGAGGCCCGGCCATTGGCCTTTGAATCCGCGCTGCCCCTGGTGGGCGACCTGGCTGCCGGGATTGGGGCCGACACCTTTAAGACCCTCACGCTGCAGACAGAAGAATGGGTGCGGATTCCGCAAAAACTGTGCGCCCCCAACCGCTTTGTCATCCGTGTGGCTGGTGATTCCATGCAACCCGACTACCATGTGGGGGACCTGGTCGTCTGCGAATATCATCGCACGCCGCGCCGACCCGGCCAGACCGTTATTGCCATCATGGCCCGGGACGAGGGCCTTACCGAAGTCGCCCTCAAGCGTTTTGAAGAGACCCCCACCCACTGGGTCTTCCACTCCACCAACCCGGCCTATGAGCCTGTCCAGGTCGACCGTGTTTTCACTCCCTCCCACCCCATTCTCGGCATCGCCATCGAGAATCTGGGTCCACTGGACGGGTAGAATGCCCGACGATTGACCACGAGCCCGGTTGCCCGGACTTGCTGACAGATTCGTTTTAGGAACTGACTTGCGCCCTTTTCCCAGTCTTCTCCTTGACGCATGTCATGATTTGCGCTATCTTTTACATAGTCAATGAAATTCAAGCTTTTGCGGAGGTTCAACATGCAAATGAATGTATCAGTGACGCCTGAGCTTTACGATCTTGTCCAGCGCAAGGTTCATTCCGGGCGCTACGGCAACGCCAGCGAGGTGGTTCGGGACGCCCTGCGGAGGATGGACGAACGGGCAATCGTCGGCGATGCCTGGAGCGAACTGAACGCCTCCCTTGAAGCCGCCGCGGCGAGCGGGCGCGGTGCCGGAACGGTGAGCGACGTGGTGGCGCGGACGATGGGAAAGACCGGCAAATGAGGCCGGGACGCTACTGGCTGACGCGGACGGCTGAAAACGACCTTGTCGAGATCGTGCGCTACACCCTCGAAACCTGGGGTGCCGACCAGCTTGACGTGTATCGGCAACGGCTTGAAACACGTCTGGCATCGCTGGTTCAATTTCCCGAACTGGGCAGAAGCCACCCGATGTTGCGCGGCGATTTCCGCTACATTGTGGAGGGGCGGCACTATATCTTCTATCGCCTCGCCACCGGCGACATCGAGGTGCTTCGTTTTCTTCATTGCCAGTGTGATTTGGCCGAAAAGCTGGCGGCCTACCTCTGACCCAAGAAGCCTGCCGGGTATTGATTGTCGAGTCGGGGAAACTTTGAACACCCCATTTTCCCCAGGTGGCGAACCCCGGCCGGCGCGGCGCCGACGCGGGATTCGACGGCGGGGGCGAGTCGGTGCGGCAATGGCGGACATGCAGCTCCCCTGTCGGTGTACCGGCTTTAGCCGGAATCTTCTCCCCTCTTCCTGGATCCGCCGGCCCCCGGCATCTCCGACCTCCGACCCCATCAGCGAAAATAAGCGGTGCCCATTCTCTTCCCCCGCCTTGCGGACTCCGCAAACTGCGGATACTTTACCTTTGCTTCAATCACGCACAGAGAAAGAACCCCGAGTGGATATCCAGACTTGCTGGGAGATCGATTTTAAAAGCGATTTCCAAAGGGGAGAAAATCGCTTTAAGACGTGTTTGCAGCTCATTGTAGATTTGTAACATGCTGCGGGGGAAAAAAATATGACTACTTTTATAGTGTCTGACCCCGATGTCTACATGGGGAGTTTGTTTGCCCCGTGACTATCACAACCAGCCTAGACGTGCTGATCCCGGGCTCAGGGGAGGACTGATTGTGCAGCCACTCCCCACGAGACTGAGCCCTTGCGATTGCCTCGCGGTTCTGTTTGCATCCTGAAGTCGCGGAGATATCTTAAAGGTGTTTTTGTAAAAGGGAGTCCCAATGGCAACAGACATGCTTAAGAAGACGGGGTTTGCCAGTCCCCAAGTCGCCGAGCAGATGGCACAGGTTTTTGGTCAAAAAGCCAAAACAGTCTCCGTCGAAATGAAGCATCGGCGGCAGGTTGGCGATTTTGTGCGCAAGATAGAAAAGGCGCACAAGCAGGCGGCCAAGAGCACTCTCGCCTTCCGCTAGCCGGGATGGGGCAACATGCATTCTCACCGGCTCATCGCGCCCGACAGGATTGATGTCCATTCTTTTGAACAGCCGTTTTCCTGCTTTGAGTTCGTTGACCGTGATTTTGCTGGAACCCCCTCCATCCATCGGATTTTTTCCCTGGCCCGTTCCCACGAGGCAAAAACCCTCACGATTGAACAGATCTCTCCCGCCGGACTGATCGCCGACGAGAATGCGGAGATTCTTGCCTACCATCCCGATTTCCGGCCCGGAAAACTATTCCGGCTGGCTTTTTGGAAGCCGGAGTTTTCCCGGGCTGAGGAAGCCGGTTCCTGCCGCGACACCGATCTTGTATCCTATGCGATTCTCAAAGAAGACTTCTCCCCGAGTGGAAAGGTGAAGGGGTGGCATGTTTTCGAGGCAGTCGTCCGCAAATATGACCACAGACACAATTGTGTCCCTCACCAGCCGACGTACACGGTCGGCGTGAATGGCCGTGAGTTTGCCATCCCGGGAATTCTTTACTGTCAACAGAACACCTTGAATAAAGTATGTGCGCATGTAGCCTTGCGCAGTGTGCTTTGCCGACATCTTCCAGACGGGGATATTGCCTACCGCCGGATCAATGAACTTGCCCGGAACCTCGACCCGCCCGCCTTCAATCTGAAGCATGGACTGACCGTCATGCAAATTCGGGCGGTCCTGGACGGTTTTGGCATTGCCTACCGTGACATTGATTATGCGGAAAGCTCGCGGACCAGCCCGGACATCCGAAAGACCCATTTGTATCAGAAGTTTGTCTATTCAGGGGTGGAATCAGGAGCCGGCGCCCTTCTTGGTTTTCGGCTGACGGGTCCCGGCATAACAGGTTCTCCAAAACATATTATTCCTTTCCATGGACACACGTTCAACAAAGACACGTGGGTTCCAGATGCCGATATTTCGTACTTCAACGTCGGGGCTGGGGTCGGGTACATCCCCAGCGAAAGCTGGACAAGCAGTTTTCTTGGGCACGACGACAATTTCGGGGCGAATTTCTGTGTCCCCCGTTTGTATATCCAGCCAGATCAGGCCGAGTATGTGGTGGAGCTGCTCAACAACGGTTATGCGTACAGCGGTGTTCAAGCGGAAGCGATGGCTCTGCCCGTTATCTACTCGATGTATCCCCACCTCCAGCAATCCGGCAACCCGTGGGTCGGGCGGCTGGCTGAATATGCGCATCCGCATGTTCAGAAAGTGGTGCTGAGAGCCGTCGCTGTCACGAAAGCGCGCTATCTCGACCATTTGGAAAACGAATCCGACTGGGAGGGGAAGACCGAACATAAAGATTTGCTGGCGCCTCTGAGGCAATTGCTGCCCGACAATCTCTGGTGCGTTGAATTGTCAATTCCTCAACTTTTCCCCGCCAATGAGCGGAAGCTCGGGGAAGTGGTGCTTGATGGCTCCAGGAGCATTGGCAGCCCTAAAGGCATTGACTTCTCCCTGTTCTGTCTGGCCAGACTACCGGGAATGTACCTTCTAATCAAGACGGCCGGGAAAAACGGGCAAGTGTTTTATAGCGTCCCCAGTCAAATTGAATCCCACGTGCCGGTAATTGAGTCTTGACGCGGCATCTGCTGCACGCCTTGTTT
>JAVVEH010000049.1:0-31360 GCA_032251435.1 Lentisphaeria bacterium
AGGACGAAACTTAAACATCTTTATCCGCATCTTTAAATTTTACATTGTACTAGGCCCCCGATTGCGATAAGTGAGCGACCATTGGGATATTGGTCGCTACTGTAATCGAGAACATCATCAGATTTAGAGTTGATGCTGATTACTTCGATCGTGTCAATCGAGGGCTTAAGGTTTGGCTGTAATTTTTCCCACTGATCAACCTTATCAGAAAATTCGCTTTCCCATGTATTATGCAAGCTTTGCAGTTCTTTATTGCTTAACGCAGTTTCGGATTTCAACCCTCCATAATTATTTATAGCCTGTCGGATACTTTTAACATATTCAGAGACAAGGCCTTTCAAGATGTTCTGAACGTTAGTGAATCGACTAGCGTTTATCATCATCGAATGATGTTTCCCCTTATGCCCTCTTAGCAATCTGATGGCTTTACCAATAATGAAACAATTGATTGCCTGTTTTAGAGATATTGGAAGGGAAGGTGGAACAAAATCAATCTTGTGCTTCGCAGGCAGAAGGTCTTCGTTATCGTCAATAGTTCTGATGCTATTGATATCCGCCTCTTCGGCAAAGAGGCGATGGGGCCCTATGTAATTATCAGGAGGGTCAAGGCTGAGGATAAAGTCTCTTGGAAAAAGATCTTTATATATTTCGCCATTCTGCATCTCATCTTCGTTTTCTGGATCAATAAAGATATTAGCAAAAGGGGTGGCTGTGTATCCTACAAAAGAGCTGCGGTTGAAAAGTGAGAGAATATCCCTTATGGATTGGTTAATGGCAGTGGGATCGCAATCTTCCTTGTTTGTGTTAACCGAAGCATGGTCGGCTTCGTCATCGATCATTAGCATGGAAAATTCTCGAAGATTGTGTTTGTTGTGATCCGACAGCCATCGATAGAGATTGTTCAGGGTAGATTTGTTTTTCTTCAAAACAAAGAGAATGGGCACGTTTATGGCATCAAGCCCCATGGCAATGGTGTTAGCGGTTCTCTTTTTAAAATCCTCTACGCTAGTGGTAAAACAAACAGGGCGGGGTTTCTCTTTCCCAAACCGAGACGCTCCAACAAAATCGTTCATGCGGGTACACCAGCCCATGAAATCAGAATCCAGTCTTTCTTGGGTTTGGTTACGAAGAGAATTCAACAATCCTGCAAGAACAATGATGACTTGGTATCCGGCATCAGCAGCCTTGCACACAAGCCCGGTATAATTTGCGGTCTTTCCAGATTGGACATGTCCGACCACCATTCCTCGCCTAGCCCACCCTCCTTCTTTTTTTGGATCCTCCAAGCGGTCGATAATTTTGTCGGTTGTCTCGTCAAGAGTTCTGACCACATGAGGCGAAAATCCCTTGTTCACCATGAGGTGTTTTCTGTATCGCCTCCAGTAATACCAATCAATATCACCTTGCCTTCCAGCAAGCCAAGGTCTGTAATCTTCAGATTCAAAGAGGGCTCCCATGGGCATTCGGTGTATAAACCTCGTCTGGAGTGTTTTGACGGCTTGAGCTATGTCACTCTCGAAAAAATCCATGCCAGAAGTCATGCTAACAACCGTTGCCTGAGCCTTCGTTATACAGAATAATGCATCTTCAGTGGGCGGTTCGCTGTTCTCGAGAATCAGCGCGACAGCATCTACAAGCTTTTCTATTCCTTGCATATTTCCTCCTCTTTTTCTAGGACCTCACCAATCATCTCCTCTGTGACCCCGGGAATCTCCGTTCCAAGCAGACGTTTTTTTAGGTCTTCTCCGATAATTCCACACTTTTTCAAGGCCTGTACCATCTGCTGGCAGAGCTCTCTAGCCGTGTTTTCATCGGCACTATGATGGACATCCACCTCATCGTTTGCCACATCGTTGTAGTAGATGTCAAGAGGAAAACTGTCAGCGATCATCCGTAAGGAAGACTCGAGCCTATGGCGAAGATTCATCGGTATTTGATCAATGATGTCTGCAACTAAAGGATGATCGTGATTTATCGAATAGGTTACCTTGCTCTCGCGCACCTCCCTGTTCCAGATTGCGATTTTCCCATTTCCCTTTAATACAGTGGCCCGCCGTTTGAAAACTCTTTTCCCACGTCCCGAAATTCGGTTAATTATATTCTTCAACTGCTTTCTAACAATCTCAGGGGCTGTGACTTGAGACTTGTTGACATTGATTCGCCACATGTGGTCAAGGCTGTTTGGTATGTCAATCCTCACCCTTATCAGCTTGTTCATTTCCTCCTTCTTAATAAGTCGGAACCATGTGGCCTTGACGATCAGTCGTTTGTTCCTATAGACATAGAACCCCTGATTCTGAAGATACCCGCCTTCACCAGCATAAAGGTCGTATTCTTCGCGACTAACCTTGTTTCGATGGGGGAGAATGAAGGGTTGAATATTAATCTCTTCCCCTTCAATTCGTATCTTTTCGGAAGGCAGTTCCTGCCTTGCCGGAATTGCTGGACCAAAGGGGTTGAATCCTTGGAGGATTGAAGTGTTAAAGTCAATGCTTACGCGTTTACACCCGGGATCCGGGGAGAGAAAGCGGTGAAAGACTGTCTCGAGATGGTGGCGGGCATTATCCATTAATTCACTGAATTTCCTCTCGCTGTCCACCTTCTCAGTTCCTGCAAGGGTTGTGTCGAGAGTTCTCCACAGGACAATGGTACCGCTCTCTACTCCATCCAGCAGGCTTTCAACAAGTGAAGCAAGGTGCAGATCTTGGGCAATTGCCTGCGAACTCATCACACCCAACATCCAACCGGTCGAGTGGTCTTCCGAGATGCGGTCAAGGTTCCACTCGCAGGCAGATAGAATCCCCGAAACCTTTGAACAAACTGTGACCCTGCGGCACTGGGATATAGAGGCTGTCTTCATTCCTAGGCCAAACCGGCCTAAGTCTTCTTTATTGCGTATGGCAGTGGGGGGGGTGCTGCCGAAACGCATGGCGGAACGGAGTTCTCCTTCACTCATTCCACAAGCGTCATCGGCAATAGCAACCCAAGGATTACCCCCCTCCCATAAAAACCTGACTGACACTTTGCTGGCGGATGCCGTTATGCTGTTATCAACTATATCGGCAAGAGCTGTTTCAATTGTGTATCCGATGTTCCTCAAGGATTCCAATAACACGGATGGTAGAGGAGGCATTGAAATTTCAGTGGTCAATGGGTTTAGATTTGCGCTCCCATTCATTTTAATGCCTCCCTTCAAGCTGCAAAAGTTCCGCCACTATCCTCGCAATCTTTCGTGCCATTAAAGGGGGCACAGCGTTACCCACCTGAGTATATTGAGCAGTTCTGCTACCGCAGAAAAAGTAGTTATCCGGAAAAGTTTGAAGACGGGCGGCTTCCCGCACCGAAAGGCTCCGGCATTGCACCGGGTCGGGGTGGATGTAATAGTGTCCATCCTTCGCAATGTGGCATGTTACCGTAGTGGAAGGACGATTCCATACCTGTACTCTGAACCGATCACTGAAATGGCTCTTTGTCTCTAATGCTTTTGATACGCTTTTGTGTTTAGGGAGTAATTCTTCGGGGAAATCCCCAAGGGTCGGCGAAACCCCATATAGTTCTGCATAACAGGCCGCATAAAAATATCTGTGCAGGTCGGAAGCCATATGCCCGCGGGATATATGGTTGCAGACTCCTTTGATTTTAGGATCTAAAAACCACGCCACAAACTGCTTGGATATCTTTGGTTTTTCTTTTATAAAAATACAACCCGTCTCGGGGAGCAATACTCCTTCTTTCTTGATGTTATCCAAATGCTTTAATAAAATTTCTTTCAATTCATTCGGAAGTTTTTCTAGCCATTGAGCCGTCTTAATTTCACCAATTGTTTCTCCCCACGTTTTGCCGTTGTTATCTCTAGAAAGACCGCTGCGGATTTTTGGGAGTTGGGAAAGAACGCTTTTCACTGTTGCCGGAATTTTACGGGTTAACACATTTGGTTCCCGTTTTTTCGAGTCCTCACAACAGCGAACGCCAAGAAGTATCACCCGGTGACGAGCTTGCGGAATGCCATATTCTTCACACCTAATTACATAATCTCCACTTCTGCCAAACAGGTCGTCATTTGATGGAACTAGAGAAAAAATCTTGTAAGAATACTTTTCATCCGTACCAATTGCTTTGCCTGGATTTCGAAGATCTTCCCGTATCCGATCAAAAATCCGTTCTCCCTTTACCTTCGAAGATAGGATTCCCTTCACATTCTCCATAACAAATACAGATGGCCAGTGTTTGGCGATAATTCTGAGATATTCTTTGTAAAGGAAATGCCGGTCGTCAGCTTCAGCCGAATAATCTTCGATCCCTTTGTTTCTTGAGCGTCCAGCCAAAGAATAAGCCTGGCATGGTGGGCCCCCAATAAGTACCCATTCTTTCTCCTTGCCTTGGAGAGCCTTATAAATCCATCCGTCAAGCTCATCCTCGTCCACTTCCCCTAAGGTTGCCTGACAGGCTTCTTTTTTGGCAGCTTCGGCAGCTTTGGGGTGCCGTTGAAAAAGTTCTTCTCGGGTGATTTTCTGACGTAGAAAAGCATAGTAGTCATCCGGTACATTCTCTTTGCTGAATTGCCTAAAGAAACTCCTGAGTTCAAGAGTGAGGTGAGCACTAGGATCTTTTTCAATGGAAAGTGCTATCTTAAAAACAGGTTTCTCCCTTTTGGACAGTAATGATGAAAATCCTTCTCCAAGACCTCCAGGACCAGCAAACAAATCTAAAACAGGTATCGCTTTATTTTCAGACATTGGCGGAGACCAATCCTTCTCAATCAAACAAATCTCTCACATCCACATCAAGGGAAACCGCCAGTTTCTGCAGATTGGTCAGGCCGATGCTTTTCTCTCCGCGTTCAATCTGCCCGATATAAGCGCGGTGCAGACCGGACTTAAACGCCAGTTTTTCCTGGGTCAGCCCGCGCTCGGCGCGGAATTTGCGGATATTGGTCCGCACGGTTTCATTGATGTCATGCATGGGGGAGTTTCCCTTCTTTTTGAAGCAGTCAGCGACTGATCCTCTTTAGTTGCCTCGGCCTTCCTGACAATCCTTTTTCGCGGACTTCGCAGAAAGGGAACGTGACAACGTCACAGAATAGCCGGATGCTACTGATAGTGCGACTACCTATGGGTAGCAGGAGAGAAGAAAAGTGCAAGGTTTTCTTTGAAATTCTGAACCACGAAACACGCGAAACACACGAAAGAAGCCGGTACACCGGCAGGATCCCAGCTCCGAGCGCCAGGCCCCGAGCCCTTTGCCACCACCCACGACTCACGATTTACGACTCACGATTTCCCCGCCTTCCTTCGCGCTTGCCCGGTTCCATTCCTCTGCAGATTGTCCACATACGGAATCGATAGAACCGACGCGCCATAAAATGAGTTCGATCAATTTGACAAAATCATTTTCTGAAATATTTTATAGTCTCTTTAATACATTCTATAGAAGCATTTTATCTTATTTTATTCGCGATTTGCGAATCACGAAAAAAGGGCTTTCAACCATGAAGCGTCCGATGATGAAACCGCAGGATGTGGTGGTTCTTTTCAGCCTTTTGCTTTGCGAAAAGGCAGACTGGGTGATTGCTGAGATTGCCAACGGTGCGTCCCTGAGCATTTCCGAGACACATGCATCTATCGGGCGGCTTGAGGATTGCGGGCTGTTGAGTCCGGCAAGCCGGCGGCCCATCATGGCACCGGTCAGAGAGTTTCTTCTTCACGGCCTCAAATATGTCTTTCCGGTCGAGGTCGGCGGCAAGATTACGCGCGGGATGCCCACCGCGCATTCCGCACCGCGGATATCAGAGCGGATTGCTGACGGAGGGGGTGTCGAGGACACGTATGTCTGGCCCTGTGCGCATGGTTCCTCACGGGGAATGTCGGTTACCCCTCTGTATCGCACTGTGCCGGAGGCCGCGCAAAAGAGCGGGAGCATGTACGAACTTCTGGCTCTTGCGGACGCTCTGTGCATCGGCCGCATCCGCGAGAAAAAGCTTGCGGAGAAACTTCTCGAGAAAAGACTGGCGGAACTGGAGGCGGCGCGGCCATGATACCCGGCAGGAGTCTGGAAATGATCGAGGAGGTTGCCGCGGGGCTGGTTCCGCTGCTTGACAGTGTCGTCTTTATCGGCGGAGCCAGCAGCTGCCTTTTGATCGACGACACAATTGCCTCGGGAGTCCGGCCCACCGATGATGTTGATTGTATCGTCGAGGTGGGAAGCAGGGCGGAATACTCCAAACTCGAGGCGCAATTGCGCTCTCTGGGGTTCTCACATGCCATGGCTGAAGATGCACCTATGTGCCGCTGGATATACAGGGGAGTTCTGGTTGACGTGATGCCGGACGACCGTGCAATTCTTGGGTTCTCAAATGCCTGGTACAAAGAGGGCATTGCTCACGCACAAGAGGTCACACTTCCCAGTGGCCTTCTCATAAGGTGTTTGACACTTCCTTACTTTGTCGCCACCAAGATTGAAGCGTTCCTCTCACGCGGCGGAGATTTCCGAATGAGTCACGACATCGAGGACATTGTCATCGTCCTCGACGGGCAGCGTGATCTGGCCGCCCTGGGGCATGGCCCTGAATCCGTGGTTGGTTATCTGCGCGGAAAATTTGTCGGGTTTCTTGCGGACAGCAACTTCATCGAGAGCCTGTACGCACACCTTCCTCTTGATTCGAGAGTTTTGGGACGGCAAAAGCAAATCACCGCTTTTCTTGAATCTTTCGCACGCCCGAGGTAGCTTCCGTTGATCTGGCTTCACTGGCAAGGAGAAAAATGGCATACGGGCAATGCCGACGCGGACGGGAAATAATGTTATGAAAAGTCGGTGAGCTATTGGCGGGACGGGTTCATGTCGGCCGCACTGAAAATTCCGGCTGAAGCCGGTACACCAACAGGAGGCGGAGGGGATGGGAATAATGAATGTTGAACACGGAATGACGAATGATGAAAGGGAGAAGACGGAAGACTGACTCCCACGAAGACACCTGCCCGCATTGCTTGAGCTTGCGCTCCAGCTGCAAGCGACCCGCCTGTAGCGCTTGCAGTTTGCACGACTTCACGCAAACAATGCGGACAGGTGCAGACGGGTCCGTGTTGAGCAGTCGAACATGGTTGCAAAATAAGTGACCTTGTCTCTTCCTGTTCGGATCGGGGATTTTGAGTCCCCGAGGGGTCGCTTCGGCGCGACAGGCTGACCACTGATTAATGATTTACTGGGTCCGGTCTAAAAAGTCCGGGCTTTTAGAAAATAATCAACTTAATCCTGATCTTAATACGGTTCGGCGTCAGGTGTCGGTCATGGCCATTTCGATAATGTTTTGCAGGCGCTCCCAGTGTGTCCCTTTCCAATACACCTTTTGACAGTTGACGCAGCGCCGATAGTCGTCGACATAACGGAACGTTCGTGTGGGGACGTCATTTTCCACTGAGGCTTTTTCAACCCGGATCAGACAGCCGTTGCAGGTCATGCACCGGGCGAGCGGACGGATCATGGATTTTAGATCCAGTCGCCGGATTACCTGAATCAGCTGGTCGAGGGGGCGGTCGGAGTGGATATAAACGCCGTGGGTAATCACCGACCGCATCAGCAGCAGCCGGTCACGGGTGAGCAGCACCCGGCGGTCCCGGACGCTGATATCGGCCAGCTCGGGATCGTTCCAGGCGGAATCATACAGGCAGTCGAAGCCCAGCAGACGCAGATATCTGACCAGTTTGCCGAGATGGACATCAGCGACAAAGCGCGGATGCCGCAAAGGTTTTTCACGCAAACGGCAGACCGGAGAAATGTCCATGCCCTCAAAAACCGGGTAGACGCTGATCCGATCCCCGTCGCATAGCTTGCAGCTGAAATCGACCGATTCGCCATTGACCAGAATCAGATCCACCTCGGTGTGAGGGACCCCGAGGGCTTCGATCAGATCTTTGACCGAGCGGGGTTCACCATAGGGGATCTCGAACGACCGCTTCCGTCGTTCCGGAGGCAGAAAATCGTTGAGTTCCTCATAGAATCTCAGGGAATAGCTCATGCGTTCATCATTGGTTGACGGCTTGGAGGACGCGACTCATGATGCCCCGGACGCGGCCGGCGATTCCCGGGTTTGACGCGCGGCATCCAGTCCACCGCGGTCGGCCCCGGTCTGCCCACCGGAAACAATCTTGACGACTCGGCACCCGGAAGGGACCGGATTGAAAGATGACTGTTCCATAACGCTTAGTATAACCGGTTTTCTCAGACGGCCAAATCAGACCATGCGTCCGATGCGACGCAAGCGAAGCGCTGATGGCCACGCGCCCCGAATAACCGGGTTTGCATGGACACGGGCGGGGTTTATATTCCGAATCTTTCGTTTATCATGGATCTGTTGAGGTTTGTATGACTAGCATCGAGGACGTGACATGACTGACACAACACGCCAGACCGCGTTGGTGATTGGCGGCAGCCGCGGCATCGGTCGAGGCATCGCCGTGGAGCTGGCGCGGCATGGCTTTGATATCTGCGTCACCTGCCGCGCCAATCAAGCGGCGGCCGATGAGACACGGCGACAGGTGGAAGCTGAAGGGGTTCGTTGCGACACGCTGCTGTTTGACATGGCCGACTCCCGCGCGAGTAAGGACGCGCTTGATAAACGGTTCGAGACCATGCCGCCATTTTGCGTGGTGTATTGCGCGGGCATCGCCCGTGACAACCTGATGATGTGGATGAGTCAGGACGAATGGCGTGATGTGACCCGGACAAATTTAGACGGTTTTTTTAACACGATCCAGCCCGTCTTGTTTAACATGATGGCCGCCCGCGCCGGGCGCGTGATTGTCATATCCTCCGTTTCCGGCCAAATTGGCCAAGCGGGACAAGTCAACTATTCAGCCTCCAAAGCCGGGCTGATCGGGGCGGCGAAAGCCTTGGCCCGGGAAGTCGGACCCCGGGGAATTTTAGTCAACGTGATCGCGCCGGGAGTGATTGAAACAGACATGACCGCTGACTTGCCCAAAGAAAAAATATTGCCGATGATTCCGTTGAAGCGCTTTGGCACCGTGGACGAGGTCGCCCCATTGGCCGCTTTTCTCGCGGGGCCGGGGGGCGCTTATATTCATGGTCAAGTCATCGGTGTCAACGGCGGCTTAGCCATGTGAGAAAAGGAAACGCCTTGCGGGATTCCAACCATTATGATTTTGTCATTGTCGGTGGCGGTGTCGGCGGGTTGACTTTGGCCCTGTTAGCCGGGCTGAACGGACATCGGGTTCTTTTGCTGGAAAAAAGTCCCGCTCTGGGCGGCTCCCTGCGCCGTTTCAAGCGGAACGGAATTTCCTTGGACACCGGTTTCCACTTCACCGGCGGCCTGACTCAATCAGGCATTTTGACCCAAATGCTACGCGTCCTGGGCATGGACGGGGATATTATTGCCGATCCAATCACCCGGGAAGAGGATAACCGCTTCATTCTGGAAGCGGCCGGGCGGGTACTCAGCCTGCCCGTCGGCTTTGAGCCGATGGTCAACAGCTTAAAGCGGCAATTCCCCCGTGAGCAGGTGGCCATTGACACGTATTTCCGCCTCATCCGGGAAGTGAATGGCAACACGGCCTCCCTTGACCTCAACACCATCACCGAGCTAACCGCGGCGGATCCCTTTGATTCAACATCACTGAAAGACGTTCTTGACTCTCTGACTGATGACAGGGATCTCAAATGCGTTCTATGCGGCTATTCCATGTGCTACGGCGTGCCCAATCACGAGATGTCTTTCGCCAATCACGCCCGGGTTGTTTTTAACATGTACGAGCGGGTCGCCCGGGTCCAACGGGGAGGCGACGCGTTCTTAGACGCCTTTATCCGTCAACTCAAAACGGTTAACGTGACTGTCCGCCCGCGGACACACATCACCGAATGCCGGGACGTGGAGAACCGGCGCGTCGGCCGATTTGTTCTGAATACCGGGGAAACGGTCACAACGGATCATTGCGTGTTTACCATCCACCCCCGGGCGGTGCTGGAAACGGTTTCCCGCGCCAATGTCTCAAAAGCGTTCGCCGCCCGCGTGGAGAACTTTGAGCCGTCAAACGGATTTTTCACGCTCTACGCCGAAGTGGACGACACCCCCGAAATTCCTCCTTTCCAGCCGGCCATTATCTCCCTGTTTCCAATCGGCGAGGCGGACAATCTGTTCACCAAACATCCGGATCAGCGCCCGTTGGTGATCATGAAAAGCCGCGAGCTCGATCAGACGGGCCGGCCGAGAAATGTCCTCAACGCGTTTGAACTGTCGCATGTTGACGATGTCGCGGCGTGGACGAAGACCCGCCTGGGCGACCGGCCGGCTGACTACCAGGCCTATAAACGGCGGCGTGTCGAGCACATGACAACGCGGATTTTAACCTGGTATCCTGAGTACCGGAATCATTTTCATCTTCTTGACTCCGCGAGTATGTTAACCTTTCGTGATTATTTACACAGTCCCTACGGCTGCGCCTATGGCATCAAACAGAAAATGGGCCAGTTTAACGTGTTTGGCCGGTTGCCGCTAAAAAATGTCTTCGCCGCCGGGCAGAACGCGGCGCTCCCCGGGCTTGTGGGCACCATGCTGGCTTCTTTCGTGATTGGCCGCGGCCTGCTGGGGAAGGACGCCTTCAAAGCGTTCATCAGCCGCCGACTGAAACACACGGATCCGACATAGTGCCCCGGCAGGGATGTGATCGCGGCGGCAATTCGGGTTTTGAGTTTACTTTCCCGCATTATTCTGAAAGTTTTTTTATCATGAAACGAGTTGTCATCACTGGCATGGGTGTCATCACGCCCTTCGGCCATGGCGTGGATGCCTTAATGAACGGTCTGGCGAGCGGCCATAACGCCGTACGCTTTATGGAGGGTTGGGATCGCTACGAAGGCATGCGCAGCCTGGTCGCGGCGCCGGCGCGTCTGGGTGACGTGAGCCGAATCCCGCGCAAACAGCGGCGGTCCATGGGACGGTTGAGCCTGTTCGCTGTGCTCGCCGCTGAGGAGGCTTTACGCGCGTCCGGCCTGGACATCCAGACGGTAGGCAATGATCAGGTGGGGTGCGTGATGGGCTCGACGATGGGCGGGGCGGAAGCCCTCACCGAGACCTTTGAAACCATGTCAGTGAATCCTGACTTATCCCTACTTAAGTCAATGAATTTTTTCAAATGCGTGTCCCACACCGCGGCGATGAATGTCGCGCAATATTTTGGTCTCACCGGCATCGTCATGGCCACGTCCGCCGCTTGCGCCTCAAGCTTGCAAGCGGTCGGCACCGGCTATGATTTAATTCGTCTGGGACGGCAAAAAGCGGTTTTATGCGGGGGAAGTGAAGAAGCCCACCCCACTGTGACCGCCTCATTTGACATCCTCTTCGCCACATCGGCGGGCTACAATGATCACCCTGAATTAACTCCCCGCCCCTTCGATCGGGATCGGGACGGACTGGTCTGCGGCGAGGGTGCCGGGGTGCTCGTTTTAGAGGATTTCGATCACGCCCGCCAACGGGGCGCCACCATCCTCGCGGAAGTGACCGGCTATCAAACCGGCGGCAGTGGCGAGCACGTGAGCCAATCCAACCAAGAGGCTATCAGCCGGTGCGTCCGCGGAGCCCTCGCTGAGGCCGGCGTGGCACCGGAAGCAGTGGACTATATTTCCGCCCATGCGACTGGAACCGTCCAGGGAGATTTGGAGGAGGCGCTGGCAATCCGTGAAATCTTCGGCGACCGGGTGCCGGTCAGCAGCTTGAAAGGCCATATCGGGCACACGTTGGGCGCCTCAGGCGCCATCGAACTGGCGGCCACCTTGCGAATGATGAGAGACGGCGTGATTTACCCGACACTCAACTTGCAAAACGAGGATGACAAAGCCCGCGGCTTGAAGTATATTAAGCAAACGGAAAAACGCCCCGTCAACACGATTTTAAAAAATTGCTTCGCTTTTGGTGGCATTAACGCGGCTGTGGTTTGCCAGAAAGTGGACGCTTCATGAGTGACTGTTCGACGATGATGACAACCGAAGAGATTCAAGGTAAAGTTTTTGACGTGTTTGAGGATGCGTTTGAAATTGACCGAGACTTGTTAACGCGTGACGCGCGCATTTTCACCGATTTAGGGCTGGACAGCCTGGATATCGTGGATCTGGTGGTGGCGTTACAACAGGCTTTCGGTGTGAAGCTGCGCGACAATGAAAAAATCCGGTCGATTCGTACCGTTGGCGATGTGTGCGAATTTATCAGCCAGATCGCGCGGGACGGCGCGGATGGCTCCGCTCCCGCCGGGGAGTAGGGGTATGACAACCTGCCACACATCAACTGCCAAGGGCCGCGCCCGCGGGCGGGCGTTCGCTTTGTTCCTGGTCAAGGCGCTGTCGTTCATTATGAGCCGGGGCGGGCGGTGATATGCGGGTGCTGCTGTTTAACATCTGGTACTATTTCCTGTTCTGTGTGGCGACCCTTCTCACCGTCGCCGCGTCCACTCCTGTTATTTGTTGCGTCCGGCTGGCCAAGGGACAGCGGGCGGCGCTGAAAGCCGCCCGCCTGGCCATTGTGGCCTACGGGAAAATCTGCATTTTTCTTACCTGGCCGTTTATCCGGTTACGATTTTCAGGTTACACCCGCCGCCCGGGGGCTGAGGTGTTTATATGCAATCACCGGTCATCGTCCGACCCCTTTCTAATGAGTTTGTTTGCCAAAGAGATTATTCAGATCGTCAACATTTGGCCTTTCAAATTACCCATTCTCGGTCCTGTCGCCCGAATCAGCGGTTATCTGAGTGTGCGGCAAATGCCTTTTGAATCCTTCCGGGAGAAAGCGGCCGCGTTGCTTGCCGAGGGCGTTTCCATCGCCGCGTTTCCGGAAGGGACACGCAGTCGTGACGGGCGTAGCGTGGGTTCTTTTCACGGCGCCATCCTGCGGGTGTGTCAGGAAACCGGCGCCCCGATCATTCCCGTCTGCATCATGGGCAACGAAGACAAGCCGAAACGGGGATCTATTCTGCTTCAGCCGGGTCTGGTGCGGGTGGAATGCCTGCCTCCGGTCACGCGGGACATGTACCAGGATCTGTCTCCCTTTCAACTGAAGCGGTTGATCCGCGGTCAGATCATCCAGCATCTTGAGCAAAGCGAGGGAGCGGCATGATAGTGACAAAGGATATGTCGGCGGCTTTCAGACCGGTGGAAGACATGGAGGCCATCCAAAAACGCGGGCTGATCAGTCATCTGCGGCATTGCCAAACCGCCTCGCCGTTTTACAAAGACCAGCTTGCCGCCGTCTCAATCACGTCCGCCGCCACCTTGACCGATATACTGGATCAACTCCCGTTCACGGAAAAGGATGATATCGCCGCGCGGAATGATGATTTTCTCGCTGTCCCGATGCCGCGCGTCGCGGACATTGTCGTTTCTTCCGGCACCACCGGGGCGCCCACAAAAGTGTTCTATACCGATCATGACTTGCGCCGCCTGGCTTATAACGAGGAAAAGTCGTTTATCGGCTGCGGGCTCAGCGCCGGCGACCGGGTGCTGCTGACGTGCACCATCGACCGTTGCTTCATCGCCGGACTCGCCTATTATCTGGGCGCCCGGGAAATGGGCGCGGCCACTATTCGCAACGGCCACGCCAATATGGCCGGCCACGTGGACATTATCCAACGCCTGGAACCAACAGCCATTGTCGGGGTCCCCACATTTATCCGCAAACTTGGCCAGTATATGCTGGATGAAGGCGTGTCGCCAGCCGGCACTGCCGTGACCAGGATGGTTTGTATCGGCGAACCCACCCGGAATCGGGATATGGCCCTGACGCGGGTCGGGGCGGATGTGGAAAAACTCTGGCAGGCGAGGACGTATTCCACGTACGCCTCATCCGAGACGGTCACCACGTTTTGTGAATGCGAAGCGCAAGCTGGAGGGCATCTTCACCCCGATTTGGGAATTGTGGAAATTATCGGTGAAAGCGGCGGGCGGTTGCCCCCGGGCCAAGTCGGTGAGGTCGTTGTCACCCCCCTGGGCGTTGAGGGCATGCCGTTGATCCGTTTCAAAACAGGTGATATCAGTTTTCTCTTGGACGCTCCTTGCCCATGCGGACGACGGTCCCCCCGGCTGGGACCCATTCTTGGCCGCCGCAAACACATGTTGAAAATTAAGGGAACCACTGTTTATCCACAAGCCGCGTTTGATCTGCTCAGTTCAATCGACGGCGTTGACGAATACATGCTTGAGGTGACCAGTGACACGGATTTATCCGATCTGCTCACCGTCCGCGTCTCACTGAAGGATGACCAGATCACCGCCCAATGGCTACGGGAAAAATTACAGGCCCGTTTACGGGTCACACCGCATGTGGACATCACCGGACGAGACCAGCTCCGGTCGTTGGTTTTTCTCCCGCAATACCGTAAGCCGCGGCGGTTTTTAGACAAAAGGAATCACTGAGACATGTCCAGTTGCCATGTCAGAATACCTAATTTTGAGTTTGAGCAAGAGCAAATTGACCAGGCCTTGCGGGAAAAACGCCTGCTGTCGATGGAAATTGAGTTCAGCCGCAAATGCAATTTCCGCTGCCCCTATTGCTATGTGCCGGGCACCCAGCCGCCCGACAACGAGCTCACCGCGGAGGAAATAGAACGCGCCTTAATTCAGGCCAAAGAGCTTGGCGCGCGGAAAATCATCGTCCTGGGTGGCGAGCCCATGGTCTATCCGGAAATTTTCGAGCGCTTGATGGTTATCCGCGGACTCGGGATGGCTGCGGAAATGTTCACCAATGGCTGCAACATCACGCCTGAAAACGCCCGGCGACTCTATGATCTTGGGGTCAATGTCGTGTTGAAAATGAATACCTTTGATCCCGACTTGCAGGATCAGTTGGCCGGTGTCAAAAACGCTCATAAGGTCATCGCCCAGGCACTGAAAAATCTGCAAGACGCCGGCTATCCCGATGACTCACACGTGTTCGCGGTGTCCACCATCATCAGCCAGGCCAACAAAGCGGAAATTCCCGCATTATGGCGATGGCTACGGGAGAAAGGCGTGTTGCCTTACGTGGAAATGATCACGCCGCAAGGCCGGGCGGCGCAAAATGACTGGTTGGCGGTGAGCTCGGAAGAATTAAAAGAACTCTTTGATGAGATATCCCGTATGGACCGGGAGGAGTTCGGGCAGGAATGGGAACCGCAACCGCCCCTGGTGGGCAACGCCTGTCTCCGGCATGGCTTTTCGTGCCTGGTGACCTCAACTGGCGATGTCATGCCATGTGTGGGAATACCCATCCCGGTGGGCAATATCCGCTCGGCATCCTTGGCTGACATCCTCGCCGACAGTGAAGTGATCGCCGACTTGCGGAACTTCCGCACGACAATTAAAGGCCCCTGCGCCACCTGTGAAAAATCTGACACATGCTACGGGTGCCGCGGGGCCGCGTACAATTTGACCGGGGATTACCTGGCCTCCGACCCCATGTGCTGGAAAAACGCCGGCAAACATGATGACATCGCGGTGCTGCCCCATGCCGCCGCCGGGCTTATTCCTCAAAAAGACACCATGCGGCTCATTGACACCCTGGAAACGGTGGGTGAACGCCGGGCGACCGCCCGGGCGACCATCACGCCGGATAATCCGCTGCTGGATACAGACGGGCGGCTGGATGAGTGCGCCTGTTTGGAGCTCATCGCCCAGACGGCCGCCGCGATGAGGGGGTTTAAACATGGCGGAATCCCTCCGGAGGGTTTTCTCACCGGAGCTAGAAAGATGACCATAGCCAAGCCGATACACGTCGGCGACACACTGGACATCAGCATTTTCAAAGTGGCGAAATTTGACGGTGTCGGCATTATTGAGGGCGCCATTGAGCGGAATGGTCAACTCATCGCCCAAGGAGAATTAAAGGCGTGGGAGCGGGACACCGCGAGGGAATCATTGTTTCCGTCCCCCCGCGGCGGAAAAACCGGCGCGGCTTGATCCGCGTCACCAAAGGCATGTCATGAAACACGTTTTTTTGTCTCTTTTCTTTATCGGCGCGCCGTTGTTGAGCCAAGCCGATGACACATTGACCAGCGTGCTCAAGCGGTTGGAAAAAAATATGGCCGCGGTCACCGCGGTCTCCACGGAGTTTGTTCAAGAAAAAGAGATGGCGGTTTTAAAGCGAACATTGACCATCCGCGGCCATGTTCACATGGCGGGAGACAAGTTCTCCTGGATTGTGACCGCTCCCGTCAGTTACCGCATGGTGATCGAAGGCAAAAAGATGCGCCAGTGGGACGGGGAGTCCGGAAAAATTCAAGCTGTGAACTTAGACAAAAATCCCGCCTTCGCCACCGCCTTGTCACAGATGCGCCGATGGTTTGAGGGTGATTACGCCGCCTTTCAGCCGGATTTCACCCTGACCCTCATCCAGTCCGACCCGGTCATTCTCACGTTCTCCCCCATTGACGGCAAGCCCGTCGCGGCGTATTTAAAAAAAATCACCCTGACATTCCGTCCGGACGAACGGTACATTGACTCTATCCGGATCGATGAAGCGGGCGGCGACAGCACGTTCATGCGGTTTGAGAACACTGTCATTAACGGCGAAATTGATGATGAAGCCTGGCAGGTTAGGCCCTGACGATATATGAATGAACACGGCGCGCAAGCCAAGTCCTCCGAAAAAGGTGTCAACAGGCTGTTTTCCCGCTGCTTGATCATGGCGACCCGGCATCGCCGCGGATTGCTCATCGGCATCGCCATCCTCATTCCCCTCGGTTTTCTGGGCTTGACCCGGATTCGCCTGGAAAACAATATCGAAGCCATGCTGCCCGCGGACCGGGATGTCATCCGCGGGATCCAGTTTTTACGGGAAGCGGGACTGTCTGACAAGATCGCTCTCTCATTAACGCCCGCCCGGCCGGACACCGAATTATCCTCTTTGTTTAGTGACTTGGATCGCCTCGCCGATGAACTGGCTGAACTGCCTTTGGTGGATTCTGTCACCGTCCGCCCCCCGGTCGAAAACATCTTGCGGGATATCACTGAATTTTGCCGCTACTCGCCGCAGTTGACGGCCATAACGGACGCGTCCGATGTGAGTAAACGGGTCACCGCCGAAGCGGTTAATCAAGCCGTGAACAGCATGTTTAACCAACTCCTCTCACCCGGAGGAGGATTCGCGTTGCCGTTTTTTCAAAATGATCCTCTGGGATTTTCCACTGCTCGGCTCCGGGCCCTGCGGAATTTGGCCGACGCGGGAGGTTATAACATCCATATGGATCAGGGCTATCTCCTCAGTGAAGACGGCGATCACGCCTTGATGATTCTGACATCACCCGTTCCCATCACGGCCGGGACCCAGGCCAAAGCGTTGTTAGACAGCTTGGACAAGGTCCTGAAAACTCACGGCTCCGCGTTTTCCACCCGGGTCGTGTCCGGACATCGGCACGCGGTCAGCAATGAGGACATTATCCGCAGAGATGTCAAACGGGCCTGCCTGATCGCCGGCGCCGGATTTTTCCTGCTCTTTGTTATCGGCTGGCGCGATCCCCGCGCGGGAATCATCTTCCTGATTCCGTTCCTGGCGGTTTTACTGGCGATCAACGCGACAGCGTCGCTGCTGGGGACCCTCTCGTATTTTATCCTCGGCATGGCGGGGGTTGTGACGGGAATTTCCATTGATTACGGGATTCACGTGTATGTGGCCCAAAAACAGGGGGGATCCGCCGCCGTCACTCGAATTTTCAAGCCGGTCACTGTCGGGGCCTTGACCACAGTCAGTGTTTTCGCCTCTTTCTTTTTCTCATCTGTCGCCGGCTATGCGGAGCTGGCCTGGTTTTCAATTTTAAGCATTTTATTGAGCCTGCTGTTTTCCTTGCTTATCATTCCGCAGGTGGTGACACCGGGTGGCTTGCCTTTTCGAAACACACTGAAAAGCCGGGGACCATTCGGACAGAAAAGCCGCCGCCGCGTTCTCACGGTTTGGGCCATATGTCTGCTGACCGGGCTGGCGCTGATTCCCGGACTGAAACTCGATACGGACATCCGCAGTTTTGACGGCAGCGATCAGGCGGTTTTTGATGACGAAGCCGCTTTCCAAGCCATCTGGAGCGACGCGGCGCCGCCCGCCTTTCTCGTTGTCGAAGGAAAGGAGTTTGACCAAGCCTTCACCGAATACGCCCGGATAAGCCGGGAGGCGGAGGACCTCCTGGCGGCGGGAGAACTAAACACGCTGGCCAGTGTGTGGCGGCCCCGCGCGGAACGGATCGCCAATTTAAAAAACTGGCGGCGGTTCTGGACACCTGAGAGACGGGACTCCTTGCGGGATCATTTGGCCGCCGCCAGCCAGACATTCGGCTTCGCCGATGACGCGTTCGCCCCCTTTCTCACATGGCTGGACTCCCCGCCGACCGTGGAAAACCCGGACAGCGCAGGATTTCCCCCGGCCTTGGCGCCGTTCAAGACCCTGCTGGAACGCTTTGTTGTCCAAACGGATGAAAAAGTTATGTTTCTCGCCTATTTCCCCGACACCGCGGAAAACGTGGACCGCCTGGCGTCAGTATGTGGCAAAACAGATGATACCTGTTTTCTCGTTTCCAGAAACATGCTGGCCCTGTCCATGTCGCGGGCGATTCAATCCGAGATCGTGAAATTATCGATCATCGCCATGGTGTTAATTATCGCCTTGCTGGTCGCCCTTTTGCGTCGGCCATCCCACGTTGTTTTGGCCTCAATTCCGGTTGTCACCGCTCTGATCTGCATGTTCGGGATGTTGCGGTTATGCGGCGTGAGTCTGAACGCCGCTTCGATTATCGCGGGAATGGTCGTGGTCGGGTTATCCATCGACTACGGGGTTTTTATGGTCTACGAGCGCCGGAGCGAAGACGACGGAGCTCTGTTCACCGCTGTCACCTTATCGGCTCTCACCACGGTGACCGGATCCGGCGCCTTGTTATTCGCGGCCCATCCGGTGATGCGCGCCATCGCCGTGGCTCTCTCCAGCGGCGTGGCGGTCGGTTATTTCGCCGCCGTTCTGGTCATCCCCGCCTTGATCGACAGCCAGTTGTTTAAACGGAGCGGCCATGATTGACCCCCTCACCAGTGTTCCCCCGCGGAGACCGCGGTCAGCGGCTGGGCATGCCCTGGGAATCGTGGCCGCCATCCTCCTCACCGCCGGGTGCGCCCATGTCCCCTTTGACAAACCGCTTGACACGCCCCTCGGCGACACCACCGCCGCCGCCATCCGGCAACAAGCGGTGGCCGACACGCCCCGGAAATTCAGTGTGTTAAACACCATTGTTTTTGAAAAATTCGGGCGGGCGGTCATGGCCTTGGGCTACACCGATGTGGATATGGACGCGGACACTGTGTCCGTTCTCGCCCTCAGCCCGGCCGGGGTGAAGTTATTTGAGTTTCAGGAGCGGGGAGGTGTCATACATCATCAATACGTCATCGAACATTTAGCCCGACTCGGGGATGTGGTGACGGCGGTGGCGGCCGATATCCGCCGTGTCTATTTTGACCGCGTTCCTCCCTTTGAATCAGACGTTGTCAAGAAAAAACACACCTGTGAGTTCACGACTTCTGTTAAAACAGATGTCACGCGCTATGTTTTCGGGGGAGAGGAGAGGGCGCTGTTACGCAAAACCGCCCGCCGAAACGGGCGGAAGCGATGGGCGGTGTCTTACTATGAATACCAGCGACGGGGAACGCGTCTTTTCCCGGGGGGAATTGTCTTAAAAAATGATGAACACGGCTACCGTTTGACGGTACGCTTGAAGGATATTTTTGACGACGATGAATCGGTTTCGACAAGCAATAAGTGACTGTATGACCAACCTGAAAATGAAAGACGGCCACCTGAGCGCCAGCTTTTCTTTTCCGGCTGAGTTTATCGGCTTTCAAGGACACTTCCCCGACGCGCCCGTGCTCCCCGGAATATGCATGATTCAGGCCTTCCTAGTCATGCACGCCGCCCACAGGGGCCGGGACTTCCGCTTGAACACGGTTTTGGCGGCCAAATTCACCGGCGTGATCGGTGTTGATCAAGCTTGTGTGTTCACACTGGCTGAACGCGCCGGAAAAGCGCCCGGAGAACACCGCTTAACCGGCGTCATCCAGCGCCAGGGTGAACAGGTCGCCACACTAAAACTTCTGGTCACCGCGGAGACGGAGAAATGAGGCGCAAAACGGGCGGCTATTTTAAACCCGGTCCGACGGATCCTCCGCCCTTGACGGTGTCCGTCAACCACCGGGCCAGCTTCAGCGAGGTGGACGCGATGGCCGTCGCCTGGCATGGCCGCTATCCCCGTTTTTTTGAAATGGCCCATGAATGCCTCTGCCGCCGGATCGGTTTGTCTTACAAAGATTTCTTCGCCGCCGGTGTCATGGCCCCCATCGTCCAACTGCATACTGACTACTATCAATCCGTCTTCCTCGACGAGGCCGTCACCATCACGATCACACTGTTTTGGACGGACGCCGCCCGGCTGAACGCGGAATACGCGGTGATCAAGGAAAACGGCGAGCTGGCCGCGGCGGGATATACCGTGCAAATGTTCACCGACGGCCAGACCGGAGAACCGTTTCTGGTCACACCGGCATTGCTCGCCGCCTGTCAGGAAAAGTGGCGGCGGGGTGACTTCAAGGATCTGCAGTGAGAACCGTCATCACCAATTTTGACTGCGTGACCGCCTATGGCGCGGGTGTCCGCCCGTTGTGGGACGGGTTAACGCGGGGAGTGACGGCATTGTCCCCGCCACCAGCCGAATTCAGCCATCTGACCACTGGCGCCGTGGGATTGGTCCCCGGCGAATACCTGGGTGAGGCGCCATCCCGACTGATGCGGTTGATCATGACTCTGGCGGCGCGGCGGCAAATAATCCCACCCGAAGACGCGGCGGTGATGGTCGCCTCGACGGTGGGAGAAATCGATTATCTGGAAACCGCGTTAATGACCGGAACGGGACGGCCGGAGCAAAGCCGATTGGCGGATTTACCGGATAAAATCGCGGCCCGCTTCCACATGACCCGCCCCGGCATACTGGTCTCCTCGGCCTGCGCCTCATCCACCGTCGCCTTAAACCGGGCTGACGCGCTGATCCGCGCGGGCCGCGAATCCGCCGTGTTGATTGTCGGCGCCGACGCGGTGAGTGAATTTATTCTCGCGGGGTTCGCGTCGTTAATGGCCTTGGATCTGGACCGCGCGCGGCCTTTTGATCACAACCGATCCGGCCTGAGCGCCGGCGAAGCCGCTGTCGGCGTTTTGCTGATGAGTGAGGAGCGGGCGGAAAAAGAAGGGCGGCAACCCCTGGCCCGGATACTGGGCGGCGGCATGAGCTGCGACGCGAATCACATGACCGGGCCATCCCGGGACGGTGTCGGCCTGGCCCGGGCGGTCACCGCCGCCATACACCATGTGGACGCGGATTCCGTGGGGCTTATCGCCGCCCACGGCACAGGCACTCTATACAATGACGCGATGGAAATGAAAGCCTTGAAACGCGTCTTCACTTGTCCACGGCCCGCCTTTTCCGTGAAAGGCGGCACCGGACACACCATGGGCGGGGCGGGACTCGTTCAAACCATCGCGGCGGTGGAAGCTCTCTTCGCCCGATCCGCGCCGCCCACGGTCGGGCTGCACCAAGTCTGCGAAGAGGCCGATGGCTGGGCTGGGCCCGCTCCGCGGGCCGTGGAGGGCGACCGCGCGCTGATCGTGAACGCCGGGTTCGGCGGTGTCAACGCGGCCACGTTGCTGGAGGTGATCAGATGACATCCGACGGCGCGAATATTTTAGGGCGGGGTGTCGTTTCGGCCCGGACCGCCGCGGACGTGCGGGCGGTCTATGATCAACTGGTGAGAGATGGCACGGTGACACCCGTGAAACAGTTCGGCCGCTTCAGCCTCGAAACCCGGCGGGTTTTTCTGGCGACAGCGTTGGCCTTGAACGACGCGGACCTGGCCGGGAACCTCCCCCCCGGAACCGGCATCATTCACACCAGCGCCGACGGCGCTCTGGCTGACAATCTGGCGTATTTTAACGATTATCTGCGCGGAGGACGGAAACTGGCGCGGGCGAATCTGTTTATTTACACCCTGCCCACCAGTCCCCTGGGCGAAGCCGCGATTCATTTCAACCTGAACGGACCTTTATACCACATCACCGGATCAGAGGTGAATAACCGGGAACTTATTTTAACCGAAGCCTGTTCTCTCATTGACCAAGGCGACGCGCCCCTTATGTTAGCGGTTATCAGCGCCCCCGCTGAAACCACCTGTCTGGTCACAGGCGGCTCTGATTCATTGACACAAGACAACCATACCGGGGGATGGTGACTGGCACGCCAACCCGTAAACGAGATTTTTGTCGACTATGAAAGCTAAACTTATCTATCCAGTCTGGCGCAAACTGAACCATCAGCCGGAGTTTTTTCTGCCGCCCCACGGTCCCGTCGTCTTCGCCGCGGCGCTGCCGGCGGACGTTGATGTCTCCTTCACGGATGAGAATGTCGAGCCCATTGATTTCACCGAATCGTGTGATGTGGTCTTCATGTCCGTGATGCTGACCTGTCAGATTAAGCGGGCGTGGGAGATCGCCGACACCTATCGGGCCATGGGCAAACCCGTGATTTTCGGGGGCATCGCCACCCAATTGCACGCTGAAGAGACAAAGGCCCATGCCGACAGTGTGTTCCTCGGCGAGGCGGAGGGCCGGATGCAAGCTGTGATTGATGACGTTAAACAGGGGCGGCTCAAACCCGTGTACGATTATTTCCAGAATTTCCCGGACACCGCGTTGATCGGCCCCGCCCGGCGGGACATTCTCAACCGGGACTGCTATAATTTCCGCGGGGTTCAGATGGTCGACCTTGTCCACGCCTCCCGCGGGTGCCGGTTTAACTGCTTTCCCTGCTGCACCCCTTTTCTGGGCGGCCGCCAGTTTCGCCCCCGGCCCATTGATCAAGTGATTGAGGAAATGGCGGGAATTGACAACGATCGGCTGTTTATCGTTGACAACTCACTGGCCCAGAACGACCAATGGGAAAAAGACCTGTTCCGGGAAATGGCGCCTCTAAAGAAAAAATGGGTGTCGCATCCGATTAAACATGACGATGAGATTTTAAAACTGGCGGCGGAAGCCGGCGCCTGGTATGTGTACCAAGCCGTTATTGACACCTCGGATCACATCCGGAATCGGATCAAACGCTACAAGGATTTCGGCATCGGGGTCGAAGGGACCATCATCCTGGGCACGGATGATCACGATGTGGACGCCATTAAACGCTTGGTGGATTTCCTCATGGACGTGGACTTGGATTTAGCCGAATTCACCATCATGACCCCGTTTCCCCATACACCCATCCGCCGCGACTTGGAAAAAGAGGGCCGTATCCTGCATTCGGATTGGAATGACTACACCTGTGACCGTTGCGTCTTCAAACCCGCCAAAATGACACCGGATGAGCTGGAGGAGATGTATGATTACGCATGGGAAACGTTCTATTCCAATTGCGGCAAAGAGCTGCAAATGGCCAAATTGTACTTGAAGGCGGTGGATCAGGGAAAACGGGCGGGCCTGCGAATCCGTCCCCCCCGGGACGGTAAAAAATGGGGCGGCGGCTCATGAACGTTCTCCTGATCGCCGCCAACACCGCGACAGTTCCCTATCCCGTTTATCCCCTGGGGATGAGCGTCGTGGCGGGAGCGGTCCAACGAGCCGGCCACCGCGTCAGTCAATGCGACTTTTTGGTCGCCGGCCAATCTCTGGACGCGATCCACGCGCGCGTGGTCCGCGAAAACCCGGATGTCGTCGGCATTTCCATACGCAATGTGGATAATGTCAATCTCCTCAATGAGCAACGGTACATCGATGTCGTGAAAGACTTGGTTGACACCGTCCGGGCGGCCGGATGCGGGCGTGTCATCCTCGGCGGCTCGGGGTTCACCATTTTCCCGGACAGTATTCTGCGCGCCACCGGCGCCGATTTCGGACTGGTTGGCGAAGGCGAGGAAAGCTTGCCACGCCTTCTGACCGCTCTGGCGGCCGGCGAAAAAATTCCCCATGCCATTATTCACGCCGATGTCCCCCGGTTGACCAAAATCAGCATGAACTCGGCGCTGTATGATCCCGAGCTGGTGGACTACTACATGAAACACAGCAATGTGATCGCTGTCCAGACCAAACGCGGATGCGCTCATAAATGTGTCTATTGCAGCTATCCCATGCTGGAGGGAGACGAAACCCGGTCACGGGACCCGGAACAGGTGGTGGATGACATTCAACACCTCATTGCCGCCCACAAGGCGGAACTTCTTTTTTTCACGGATTCCATCTTTAATGACGATGATGACGCTTACCTGGACGTGCTCCGCGCCATGGCCCGGCGCGGAGTCCGCGTGCCGTGGACAGCTTTTTTCAAACCCGCGGCGTTCTCTGAAGAGGCGATGGAGCTGTTTAAAACAACAGGCTTGAAGGCGATTGAACTGGGCTCGGACGCGGCCTGTGACACCACGCTGAAAGGGCTGAATAAGGCGTTCACCTTCGCCGACATCCGCCGGACCAATGACCAATTCGCCGCCGCCGGTGTCGCGGTCGCCCATTATTATATGTTCGGCGGACCGGGTGAAACCGCGGACACGGTCAGAGAAGGCGTGAAAAATATTCTCTCGCTGAAACACTGTGTCTCGTTCATGTTCATGGGCATTCGGATTCTGCCGGGAACCCCCCTGGAAAAACTGGCCTTGAAACAAGGCATCATCACCCCTGAGACAAACTTGTTGGAAGGCGGTTACTACCTGTCACCGGATGTCGACGCCGACTGGATGGAAAAAGAACTCACGGACGCGTTCGCCCATGTCCGCAATTGTGTCTTCCCTCCCGACGCCATGGCTGAGCATGTCCAACTTCTCCATAAACTCGGTTACACGGGTCTGCTGTGGGATATGCTGATCACGTAAACCACAGAACGAAGCCCGGGCGGCGCGAAGCATGAAGCCATCTGTCTCCTTTGACACACAAAAAATCTGGTGCGTGATTCCGGTTTACAACAATGCCGGCACCATCCGTCACGTGACGGCGGGATGTCTGGCATGCTGTGACAACGTCCTGATTGTCGATGATGGCAGCACGGACGCGGCGCTCAAGAACACGCTCGCGGATCTTCCGTGTGAAATCCTCACCCATGACACTAACCGCGGCAAAGGCGCCGCGATCGTGAGCGCGTTGCGGGAGGTGAAAAAGCGGGGGGGAAGCCACATGATCACCATCGACGGTGACGGTCAGCACGATCCCGCCGACATCCCGGTTTTTTTCGACATCATCGCCGAAGATCCGGCCGCGCTGATTATCGGTTGCCGGAATTTTCAGACGGAAAATGTTCCCCGCGGCAGCCGGTTCGGCCGCGTGTTTTCAAACCTGTGGACTAAGATTGAAACCGGCTTGTCACTGCGGGACACGCAAAGCGGATTCCGCTCGTATCCGGTGGATCTGACCATGCGGCTAAGTCTTCACGGCCAGCGCTATGATTTTGAGGTGGAGGTTCTCGCCCGGGCGGCCTGGGGAGGCCTGCCGGTCAAAGAAGTGGATGTCAGCGTGCGCTACGCCCCTGACCGGGTGTCCAGTTTCCGCCCGTTTAAATCCAACCTGATCATTTCCCTCATGCACACCCGGCTGGTCGGCCGGCGGTTACTGCCCTGGCCCCATCGACGGCTGATCGAGAAACAGGGCCCCAGCGACGCCTGGCGCTTGCTCAAATCGCCCAAGGCGTTTATCCGCTCGCTATTGAAAGAGAACACATCCCCGGCGGAACTAGCCGCGGCCGCCGCGGTCGGCACAGTGCTGGCGGTCTTGCCGCTGATCGGGTGCCATACGCCGGCGATCATTTACGCGGCGGCCCGGTTGCACTTAAATAAAGTCATGGCCACCGCCATTCAGATTTTTTACTCGCCGCCGGGGGTGCCTTTCATCTGTATCCAAGTGGGTTATTTTATCCGCCATGGACATTGGTGGACCGATTTCACCCGGAAATCCCTGACCACCGAACTCCATCACCGGTTATTGGAGTGGCTCATCGGCTCCATCCTTCTGGCCCCTTTCTACGCCATCGTCGCGGCCGCCGCGGTTTACTGGCTGGCCACCGTCATCCAAAGGCGCAAGGCGTGAAAAAGAAAACCGCGAAACAACGGGGAACCGCCCTTTCAATGGGGTTCTTCCAATGGATGATCACGCTCTTTGGTCTACGGGGAGCGTACCTGTTCCTGCATCCTGTCTGTCTGCATTATCTTCTTTTCGACCGGCAGGCTGTCCACAGCGCCTTGGCCTACATCCGGCGGCGGTTCCCGGGAGAGGGTTTTCTGAAACAACGCTTCCGGGTCTGGCGGCTGTTTATCAGCCAGGGCCGGCAACTGATCGACCGTTACGCGGCCCTGAGCGGCAAAGTCGCGTTCACCTATGAGATCACCGGCGCGGAAAAAGCCCTCGCCCAAATAAAGGCCGCCGATAAGGGTATCATTCTCCTCACCTCACATGTCGGCAACTGGCAACTGGCCATGAGCGCGCTGGGGAAATTGGAAAAAACCGTTTATCTCGTCATGCTGCCCGAACAGAATGAGGCGGTTAAACGGACCTTGAAAATGCGCGAAGAGCGCGATAGAATTAAATTTATTTCTTCCGATGGACATGTGGGGGGAGTCGTCGACATCATGAACGCCCTGCGGCAAGGCGACATGGTCTCCATCATGGGCGACCGTTCGGAGGGGTTCGAGTCTATGCCCGCGCGCTTTTTGGGCGATCAAGCGTCTTTTCCTTATGGTGCCTTCCAAATCGCCGCCACCGCGGGATGCCCGGTTCTTTTTCTGTTCGCCAGTAAAACCGGTCTCAAAAACTACCACGTTGATTTATCTCACTCCATGACCCCCCTCTTCACAGGCCGTAAAGACCGCCGCGCCAATCTCGCCGACTGGGTGCAAAATTACGCCGACATCCTCACCGACTACTGTCAGCAATACCCTATGCAGTGCTTTCTGTTTCAAGATATTTGGCGATAAACCTGTTGCCCGGCCCATGAAGAATCTGCCGCGACCCGAACGGTGGCTCCTAGTCAGTGTTTATGCCCGGCGCTTTCGCTGCCGGGTTTGCAATTTCGCGCCTCGCGCGTAGATTAGGCGGAAGGTGAATGTGAACCATGTTCATGACTCCCTGGCGGTCTCGGCCTGACGGGTCGGGCGGCGCGGTGAAGCTTTCCATTGCACATAGAAAGGGCCGAAAATGCGCATGACATCACGAATCGCGGCGGTGCTGATAATCAGTGTCACAATGACGATGGGCGCTCAGCCGGAGGTCCCGGAACCCTTGCGGGGATGGGAAGCGTGGGTCACCTGGGATGTGAAGCATCTGGACTGCCCCACGCCGTATAACGACGCCACGCGGCATATGTGCTTCTGGCCGACCGCATTGACCTTTCAGGCAGATGCCAACAGCGGCGCCTTCGCCCTCACGGTCACCGCGTTTGAAGACGGCTGGGTGCCGCTGCCAGGCAGTGCCAAAACCTGGCCCGTCAACGTCAGAGTCAACACGACGGCGGCCGCGGTCATTGATCGGGACGGGGGGCCGCATGTGAAACTGGCCAAAGGAACGCATCGTGTCGAGGGCGGTTTCACATGGGTTGAGATGCCGCAGTGGGTGGATATTCCCGCTCAGATCGGCGTGCTGGCGCTCACTCTTGACAACACGTCGGTGACGGTGCCCAACCGCGACGCCAACGGGCGGCTGTGGCTGAAACGCCTGCGATCCCAGCCGACGGACAAGGATCAACTGGCGGTCAAGGTGTACCGCGTCATCGAAGACGGCATCCCCATGTGGCTGCGCACGGAGATCGAGCTGAGTGTGTCCGGCAAAAGCCGTGAGGAATCACTGGGATGGATCTTGCCGGAAGGCTGGCGGCTGGCGATGGTCGACAGCCCGATTCCGGTGGCTGTCGATGAAAAAGGCCAGGTCAAGGCGCAAATACGGGCTGGCAAATGGCGGATCCGCATGGACGCGTTCAAGACCACGGACGCGCGGCGTGTCGGTTTCGCCGCCGCGGCGGAGCCGCTGGTGGATGTGGAACTGGTGGCCTTTAAATCCCAACCGGCCCTGCGGATGGCGGAGATTGAAGGTTTGGCGGCCGTGGATGTCACCCAGACGACGTTTCCACAGGCGTGGCGCGGATTCGCCGCCTACGAATGGAACACCAAGACACCTTTCACGATCGTTGAAAAAATGCGCGGCATGGGGCTGCAACGTCCGGCCGGCTTGCGTGTCGACCGCCAGTTCTGGCTGGATGAGAACGGCGGCGGCCTCACCTATCGGGATCATATCACCGGGTCGGCCCAACAACTGTGGCGTCTCGACATCGCCCCGGGACATGATCTCGGCGCGGCGCGCATCAATGGCGATGCCCAACTGATCACGGCCAACCCCGACACCGGCGCTCATGGCGTTGAAATTCGGTCGCGGGATCTGGATATTGAGGCGATCGGGCGTATTGAAAACGTGACGGATCTGGCGGCGACCGGCTGGCAAACGGATGCCGACGGGCTGGCGATGACGCTGAACCTGCCGCCGGGCTGGCGGCTGTTCGCGCTGTTCGGCGCTGACTGGGTGCATGGAGACTGGCTGACAGCCTGGTCGTTGCTGGATTTGTTTCTGCTGCTTATTTTCACCTTGGCGGTGGGAAAATTATGGGGCTGGCGGGCGGGGTTGGTGGCCTTCGCGGCCTTTGGCCTGGCCTATCATGAAGGCGGCGCCCCGCGGTTCACATGGCTGTTCCTGCTCATGCCGCTGGCCCTGCTGCGGGTGGTGCCGACGGCCAGTGTCGGCCGAATCTGTGTGAAGATATGGAAGATTGTGGCGGTGGTTATTCTGCTGGCCTGGCTGATTCCATTCGTGTTTTTACAGATCCAGAGTATTCTCTACCCGCAGCTTGAAGTCCAGGGGGTGAGCTATCCAGTCCGGGGGCGGAGCCGCATGCTGGCCGCGACGAAGATGGCCATGCAGACGATGGATTCCATTTCATCAGACGTGGGACGATACGAATCCTCAATAAACGTAAAGTCGCCGAAGCAGGCATGGCGCTTAAACTCGAATTTGCAGTTGGCCTCGGATGTCAAAATCCAGACGGGCCCGGCGCAGCCGGAGTGGACGTGGAACACCGTGCGTTGCGGCTGGGACGGGCCGGTGTCGAGCGGGCAGCGGGCGCGTCCCATCCTGATCTCCCTGACCCTCCATCGGCTGTTGACGCTGCTGCGCCTGGCGCTGCTGGCGGTGTTATTCGGGGTGCTTTTGAACACCAAGTTTCCACGCGGCCTGTTTTCGAAGCGGACAGCGGCGGCCGCGGTGACTGCGGGCGTACTGGTCGCGGCCCTGGCCGGGGGCGGGCAAGCCCGGGCGGCGGACATCCCTTCGGAGCAGATGCTCAACACGCTGCGGGAACGGCTGCTGAAACCCGCCGAGGCGTATCCGCATGGCGCGACGATTCCGGAGGTCAGCCTCACGGTAGCCGATGGAAAAATCACGATGACCGCCATCGCCCATTGCGCCTTGGATGTCGCCGTGCCTCTGCCGGGACGGTTGCCGTCATGGTCACCAATATCGGTGACTATTGATGGGCGGGAGAATGTCGCGTTGTGCCGACGCGATGGTTATCTGTGGGTCCTTCTGAACGCGGGGATCCACACGGTGACGGTCACGGGCGCCATGCCGAATGTGACCGAATGGGAATGGACATTTCTCCTCAAACCCAAGCGTGTGACGGTTTCAGCGGATGGCTGGAAAGTGACAGGCGTGGACCGGGACGGTGTTCCCGAGGATCAAGTGTTCTTTGCCAGACAGCGCGAGCAGGCGCCCGATGAGGCGGTGTATGATCAGAAAACCTTTAACGCGGTCGCCGCCATCGACCGGCGCATCGAGGTGGGACTGGTGTGGCGCGTGCGTAACGTCGTGACCCGACTGTCGCCGACGGGCAAGGCGGTGTCGCTGACGGTGCCCCTCCTGCCTGGCGAACAGGTGCTCAGTTCCAATGTCATGGTCAAAGACACCGCGGTTGAGGTGCGCCTCGGGGCCGGCGACACGACGTATGAGTGGCAGAGCGAGCTGCCGATGACTGAAACACTGGCCTTGAACGCCCGTGAAAGCGATCGCTGGGTCGAACGCTGGCACCTGCAGATTTCGCCGGTGTGGAATGTGGAACTGGCGGGACTGGCGCCGATTTTCGAGTCGGGAGAGCAAAACCTGATGCCGGTCTGGCATCCGTGGCCGGGTGAGCATGTTGACCTGAGCTTCAGCAGGCCCGCGGCCGTGCCGGGGCAGACAATGACAGTGCGGCGTGTCCACCAGACTATGTCACTGGGAAACCGGCAGCGTGTCGGCAGCTTGCGCCTGGATATTGAGAGCAGCATGGGAGATGACTGTGTGATTGGCCTGGCGGAGGCGGCGGAGGTGTCGTCGCTGATGGTCGGCGAGCGCGCCATACCCGTGCGGCGGGTTGACGGCAACTTGGTGGTGCCGGTGCGCCCCGGCAAGCAGACGGTGGTGATTGACTGGCGGCGGGACGAGGCGATCCGGACATCGGTCCGCACGGAACCGATCACGCTGCCGGTTGACAGCGCCAATATAACCACGCTGGTGACGGTGCCGGAAAGCCGTTGGGTATTGTGGACGCACGGGCCTCTGCGCGGCCCGGCGGTCCGCTTCTGGACGTTGCTGTGCTGCGCCTTACTGACCGCCTGGGTGCTGGGCGGCCTGAAGCTGTCGCCCGTTGGGCGCCTGCAGTGGTTGCTGTTGGGACTGGGGCTGACACAGGTGCCTTTGGGACTGGCGGTGATTGTTGTCGGCTGGTTTTTTCTGCTGGCGTACCGGGGAACGCGCGACAATGCGGCGACACCGGCCTGGCGGTTTAACTTGGCGCAGGTGGGACTGATTGTGTTGACGGCCGCCGCGGCCGGGGTCCTGATCGCGGCGGTGGGTGAAGGGCTGCTCGGCAATCCGGAGATGTTTATCCGCGGCAATGGCTCGACACCGACGCGGCTACAGTGGTTTCAACCGCGCGCCGGGACGACGCTGGCGCGACCGGTGGTCATTTCGTGCTCGGTCTGGGTGTATCGGTTCCTGATGCTGGCTTGGGCTCTGTGGCTGGCCGCGGCGCTCCTGCGTTGGCTGAAGTGGGGCTGGACCCAGTTTGGCAACGGCGGCTATTGGCGCTTTCCGCCGCCAAAGAAGAAAACGGCGACACCACCGATACCACCGATGCCGGAAGGTGGAAGGAGGATGGGAACAGAGGAACAGGGGAACAGGGGAACAGAGGAACAGGGGAACAGGGGAACAGGGGAACAGAGGAACAGATGAACAGATGAACAGATGAACAGATGAACAGATGAACAGATGAACAGA